>NZ_JACYUK010000002.1:0-670896 GCF_014841725.1 Pseudomonas sp. CFBP 8758
GCAGTGAAACGATGCATCGCCGATGGTAGTGTGGGGTTTCCCCATGTGAGAGTAGGTCATCGTCAAGATTCAATCCCGAAACCCCTATCTGCGCGAGCAGGTAGGGGTTTTGTCTTTTCCGGCCTTTGTTTTTCGCGCGTCCCTGAAGCGTCGAATGCCAACAGCGGGCCATGAAAAAGCCCCGCAGCGGCGGGGCTTGGTCTGAACCTTTGATCTATTGACTGACCTCGGCTTCAAGTGCCGCAACCGCTTTGGTCAACTCGTCGTGGCGGCGGATGAATTTCCAGTCGGTTTCATCAATGTAGATGCCGTCACTACTGCTGCCGCCTTCAAGATCGATGGCGACATGGGCGGATACCTGCGGCTTTACGCTGGCCAGAATCGGGGTAAAACCCAACTGCTGGCTGGTTTCGAGCAGGGCCGCCTGATTGCGCTCGTCGATGTCGGCGGCCTCGTCCAGGTAGTAGGGCAGACGGATGCGGCCGGCCTGATCGCGATCCATCAGGTGCAGCAGCAGGTACATGTTGGTCAGCGCCTTGATAGTCATGGTGGTGCCATTGGACGCTGCGCCATCGATGTCCGTGTGGATGACCGGCTGACCGTTGACCTTGGTGATTTCGAAAGCCAGCTCGAACAGGTCCTTGAGGCCGAGTTGATTGTGGTTGGCCGCGACCATACGGGCCAGATACTCCTTCGCTTCCTCGTTCTTGCTGTCCTGCTCCACACTCTGGTTGAGGTCGAACACGGACAGGGTTTCGCCTTCTTCGTACTGGCCTGCGCTGTGGATGATCTGGTCGATGTGCTTGAGGGCATCCTTGTTGGGTGCCAACACGATGCGGAAGCTTTGCAGGTTGGACACCTGGCGCTTGTTGATCTCGCGGTTGAACAGCCCCAGTTGATGTTCGAGGCTGTCGTAGTCGCTGCGAATGTTGCGCAGGGTTCGGGCGATGTCAGTGACCGCGGCACGACGCGCCTTGCCCAGGGTCAGGGCCTCGTCGGTGCGATGGGCATAGGCGTTGATCAGCAGCTGCAGGCGTCGCTCGACGTTGTCTTCGCTGTCGAACTTGGCCACGCCCTTGAGGCGCACCTGGGCGTACAGGGCTTCGATCTGTCCATCGACACGTTGCAGGCCTTGCCAGCTGTCCTGATAGTCATTGAGCAGGGGCAGCAGGTTGTCCATCGAGTCGTCGACCTGCTCCATGAAGGGCGTACCGAAGGGCAGGTCGGCGGGCAGCAGGTGGCGGCGGCGCAGGGCGTCGTCCAAGGTGCGCTGCTTGCTTTCCAGATCGGCGATTTGCCGGCCGACCAGTTGCAGCTTGGCCGACAGTTGTCGGACCCTTTCGGTGAAAGCGTCACTTGCCCGTGCCAGTTCATCCTGAGCGGCCTCGAGTTGGGCCAACTGCTCGAGCTTGTCCTGTTCCTCGACACTTAGGGTTTGGGTACGGCGGTAGTCTTCCAAAGCCTTCTGCGCATCCAAGACCTGCTGATATAGCGTCTCGGATCGAGATTTGCTGGCTGACAAGTCGGCCGCCACGCCTTGCTGGGTCTTGAGCTGCTGCAACTCCTTTTCCAGACGTGCACTCTGCTCACGCAGTGCGGCACGATCGGCCAACGCCTGCAGCACAGGCGGCTCGATGGTTGAAAGGTCGATGGACATGCCTGGCAGTTCGAAGCGCTCGCCCTTGAAGCGGTCGAGCACGGTCTGCACTGCATCGACCCATGCGTTGCCGTCCTGCAGAACGAGACCGTGTGGCCCCATGGGCAGGCTGAACAGGGCGCCGTTGAACAGGCGCATCAGCCGGTCGACATCCTGTTGCGAGAACTCCTCGCGCAGACGGGCGTAGCTGTTGTTGTCGGCATGTTCCAGCTGCTGGCGGATGGACTTGAGGCGGCGTTCGATGTCGCCGACGCGCTCCTGCAGATCCTGGGCGCTGAATTGCCGGGACTGCGCCAGGGCGCCGGCCAGCTCGTCGTGGGCATCCTTGGCAGCCAGCAACTGCTGCTCCAACATGCGCACGTCGGTGACCAGGGCGAAGCGGTTCTTGAGTACCGACAGCTCACCGAGCCAGCGCTGGATGCTCGAGATTTCACGCTCCAGGCGCATCAGTTCCTGGGTGCTGCCGCGTTGATTGTCTTGCAGCACGTCCTGTTCGTTGCGGTAGTGTTCGGACTGGATGACCAGCTCTTCCTTGCGTGCCCCTGCGTAGTCCTGCCAGGTGCCGAGCAGCGCGTCGAGCAGGGGTGAAAGGCGGTGCAGCTTGCCGCGCAGAGTGTCACGCTGGGCGACGCCGTTGGCCAGTGCTTCGACCAGAGGACCGGCGGCGACCAGTGCGTTGTAGTCCTGCTCCATGCGTCGGACATCGCGGAAGGCTTCTTCACAGGCCGCTATGTAGTCGACGCTACCTGAACGCAGGCTGTGCTCGAACGCATCGAGGAACAATTGCTTGAGTTTCGCCGCGGTGATTTCGCGCATGTGCAGCAGGTTGATGAACAGCGCGCGAAAGGTCTTGAGGCTCTGCTCGCTGGTCGAACGCAACGGGATCAGGGTCAGGTCGAGCGGCACGCTGGTATGACCGCCCACCAGCAAGCGCCGCAGTTCCTCGGGCTTGAGTTCGTAGGCCTTCAGGCCTTGGCGTTCCAGGTTGCCGAACAGCTCCTTCTGACGCAGGCAGGTGCCGTCCTGTTGATAGTGGGCAAGGTCCAGTTCACCCGCGTAGGCGAAGAACTGATGGCCGAACCCACCGCCGGGGCCGCGACCGACCACGCCAATCACGTGGGGGCCGTGAGCCAGGACCACTTCGCAAAGGATGTAGCTGGTATCGGTCGCAAAATAGAAGCGTCGCGATTGTTCCAGCGTGTACTTGCCGAAGCTCATGTCGGACATGCGCGCCAGGATCGGAAACTGCAGGGCGTTGATCGAGGCGCTCTTGCCCAGGTTGTTGGCGCCGTAGACCGATAACGGCTGCTCCAGGGGAAACAGCCCGAGGCTATAGCCTGCGGTATTGAGCAGGGCGAAGCGGCGGATGCCGTAGCGTTCCTGAGTCATGTGTCGAACTCCTCTTGTTCCTGGGCTATCGCACGGGCCAGGGCCTGTTCGTCGGTGCTGTCGTCGCCGTCGTCGTCGACAAGCATCGGCACCGGCAGGGGCAGAGCGCTGTGCAGGCTGGCGGCCAGGTCGCGGTCCTGCTGCACTGAAAGGCACACGTCGAGAAACCGATGCATCGGCGCCAGGAAGCGGTAGATGCCGTTGTCTTCGGCGGTGAAGCCCAGTTGGGTCATGCGTCGAAGGATCTTCTCTTCCAGTTCTTCCTGGGTCTGTACTTCAGCCTGCAGGAACAGGTCGCGGTACTTGTCCAGAAGCGCCGGCAGCTCGTCGCGGCCAAGGCTGCCGCCATCCAGTACGGCGATCGGATCGCGGCCCTGGTCAGCCAGGTGCTCGACCAGGATGAAGGTGAACAGGGAAAGGCGCTGGGCGGTCTTGTTGACTTGCGCGGCGGCCTGCTCGGGCACGAAGTAGTAGAAGCCGCGGGTGTCGCAGACCAGCTCGTAGCCCAGGGCCTTGAACAGGCCGCGGTACAGGTCCTGGAGATTGGACAGCTGTGAGTACAACTCGGGATCGCGGCGGCTGATGTGAAAGCCTTTGAGCAGTTCGCGGAAAATCGGCGCCAGGTGAGTCAGTTCGTTCAGGTCAAGATGCATGATCGGTGCTCGCGGAGTGTGCCGAGGCGACCGCGACGGCGGGCTCGGCGCTGGAAAGCAGGGCGAAGGAGCGCAGGCTCAGCTGATGCTCACGGGTGTGGTAGTCGCGGCGTTCGAGGCGCTGTCGGGCGAAGCGTTTGTCACGCGAGAGGCGTGAGAACCAGTACAGCAGGTCGTCGGTGGCGCCATCGGGTTCCTGGTCGAGAAGCCAGCGCATCAAATCGGGCATCGGCAGCGCATTCTCGCAGCGCTCGAGCATCTCCTTGACCGTGCGCGGCGCGCGCTGGGTGCCTGCCGTGTCGCTCTTGTGCGCCTTGGGAAAGGGCGCCGGTTTGGCTTCGAAGCGGGCCAGGGCATAGACGTACGCCTCGACCTGGCTGGCGCTGCCCAGAAAGGTGCTCTGGGGACGGCTGAACAAAGGCAGGGCAGCTTGTGGCACGGCGTCCAGGCCCTTGCGGCGAATGGCCGAAAGCGCGAGGGCCGCGCCGCGGGTCACGGCGTTGTGCCGACGTGCTTCCTCGCGCAGTGGCAACAGCAGCTCGCGGGCGTGGCGCAAGGTCAGTTGAGCGCAGGTCTGCATTTCGAGAATGCGCGCGTGGGTACGCAGCAGCATGTCGTCGTCGACCAGATGGCCGAGGCGTTGCTGTTCACCGAGCAGGCGCAGCAGGACGTTCTCGACCTTGCGCACGCCTTGTTCGAATGCGCCATCGGCGTTGACCAGCTGGATCATCGGTTCGACGTATTCGTCCCAGGTCGCCAGTACCTCGGCGTAGCGCTGGCGCAGGGCTACCTGGCGGTCGCGGGTCTTGGCCCTCTCGGCCACGGCGACCAGGGCCTGTTCGTCATTGGCCAGTTTCTTCAGGACATCACGCACGCGCATGTCGAGCAGCCGCAGTTGCCGCGCCAGGTCGTTGCCATCGCGGATGTCGAATGCATCCTGAATGTGTCCGGCCAGGCGTTCGAGGTGGCGCAGGTAGGCTTCGATCTCCAGGCACAGACCCAGCCGGTGCTCGCGGCGCAGGTAGGCAAGAAAGTCGTGGATCTGCGCATTGAGCTCGAAGCGGTTGGGGCTTTTTGCGACAGGTACGAGGATGTCCAGCCGGATCCACGTGTCGAGCAGGCTGGTGATCTCTTGGGCAGTGCTTTCCAGGCGCTGGGCAGCCAGTTGCTGGCGCAGTTCGACGAGGCTCAGGGTGCCTTGGTCGAAGTGCTCGCACAGCGGCTCCAGGAGGGCCCAGTGGTCGGCGAGGGCGCGCAGCACGCGCTTGGGTTCGATCATCGGCTGGTCGACTCATGCCAGTAAAAGGGTCGCGATTGTACTGCATGACGAGGTGGGTATTTGCGCTGCGGGCGACGGCGTGCGCAAAACTTGGCGGCACATTGTGTCGAACACCGGTAGAATCCACCGCCTCGACTTACCCATAGATGGCTGACCTTTTGCTCAACGAGTCCCGTCGCCGCGCCTACCTTGACGCCATGCAGGTAGTGCACTGGCTGCCCCGCACCGAACTGCCGTTCGCAGCGCCATCGCGTGCCAGCCTGCTGGAGCATGTCGAGGCGTCGCCGCTGCCAGTGCAGGCCGTGGATCAAGGGGCGGCGGCAGCGCTGCCGATCGTGCCATCAGCAGTGGAGCCAGCCAGGCCCGAACCTTCCAAGGTGCAGCGGCCCAAGATCGAGGTGCCACGGCCGGGCAGCATACGCCCGGCCGTGGCAGCCGTGGCCGAGGTGGCCGTGGGGGCGCCGGTCGCCAAGCCAGCGAATCTTCCGCCGCGCTTCGCCCTTCAGGTGTTGCGCGCCGGGCCCTGCGTGGTGCTGGTGGAACTGGCCACTGGGCAGGCGTTCCAGAGTCGCGACCCTTCCTATCTCCTGCTCAAGGACATGCTGCGTGCTGCCGGTTTGCCCGATGCGCCGCAGATTCTGGGCGAACCGATCCGCTGGCCGCTGCTGCAGCGCGGTCAATTGGACCAGGGGCCGGATGCAGCCTGCGATTTCGTTCAGGGCTTCGTCATGGCTCAGCTAGAACAGGCGCCGTGCACGTGCCTGTGGCTGGTCGGGCTGCCGGCGATTCGTTTTGCCGGGCGGGCCAATGCCGAAGACTACAACCGAGAGTTGGAGGTGGAGGGGCTTGGCGCCGCCTGGGCGTTGCCGGGCCTTGAGTTGTTGATGGATGAACCCGAGCGCAAGGCGGCCGTGTGGCAAGCCATGCGCCGTTTGATACCGCGTTGGAAAAACCGTGATGAGTGATACCGTAAGCTTTCGGCGAATGACCGAGGCGGATCTGGATGCCGTACTGAAGATCGAATTCGCTGCCTACTCCCATCCGTGGACGCGGGGTATCTTTCTGGACGGCCTGAAGTCCTACGAGATCTGGTTGATGTTCGACGGGCAGCAACAGGTGGGGCATGGCGTGCTCAACGTCATCATCGACGAAGCCCATTTGCTGAACATCACCGTGAAGCCTGAAAACCAGGGCCGTGGACTGGGCTTGCAGTTGCTCGAGCGGCTGATGACGCGTGCCTACGAGCTGGGCGGGCGTGAATGCTTTCTGGAACTGCGAGCCAGCAACCAGTCGGCGTATCGCTTGTACGAACGCTATGGTTTCAATGAGATCGGCAAGCGGCGCGACTACTATCCAATGGCCGGGGGGCGCGAAGACGCGCTGGTGATGGCCTGTACCTTGTTCGAGTAGCAGTCGGAGTCACTGCCCGAGATTGCCTCGGGCAGTGATCGCTAGGCATGCTGGACTCAGCGTTTACCATCGAGTGGGTCGATCAGCGCCAGTTCTTCTTCATCCAGGCCATCGCCGCCACCGATGTCGTCTTCATCGACGAAGCTGAGTTCCTGATCAGCGGGTCCGCTGTCGCCTGGCTCATCGGGCGAACGTGCGCCATCCTCACGGATCAGTGTTTCGGGGCTCATGTCGTCGTCGGTCGGATTGTGGTCATCCATCGAAGCGCCGGTCAGTCCTGCTTCGCGGGCGCGTTCGTCAGGCACCAGGTGCTCCAGCTCATCGGCAGGGATGGTGTCGCCGATCCTGCCGGTGGGACCGTCGGTGTCATCGAAATCCAGCTCTCGAACCTGACCCATGCGGTCTTCCATGTCGTCGATTGCAGCAGGTTGTGGGGCATCGTAGGGGCGATGGGAATCAGTCATTACGGCAATCCTCTGATGTGTGTCTAGATAGGGTTGACCCCCGTACGAGTGGAAAGATTCAGCATGATTTGTCCGCGCCGACCGTGACCTTGTGCAGCCATGGCCAGTCATAATCCAAACGATTCTCGAGGGCTGAACATGCATGACCTACAGGAACTGATCGACAACAACGCGCGGTGGGCCGAGGCGATCAAGGAAGAGGATCCGGAGTTCTTCGCCAAACTGGCACGCCAGCAGACACCTGAATTCCTCTGGATCGGGTGCTCGGACGCGCGCGTGCCGGCCAACGAGATCGTCGGCATGTTGCCGGGCGATCTGTTCGTCCACCGCAACGTTGCCAACGTGGTGCTGCACACCGATCTGAACTGCATGTCGGTGATTCAGTACGCGGTCGACGTGCTCAAGGTCAAACACATTCTGGTCACCGGTCACTATGGCTGCGGCGGTGTTCGCGCGGCGATGCAGGATCGTCAGCTGGGGCTGATCGATGGCTGGCTGCGGACCATTCGCGACCTGTATTACGAGCACCGCAAAACGCTGGCGACCCTGCCTACCGAAGAAGAGCAGGTCGACCGATTGTGCGAACTCAACGTGATTCAGCAGGTGGCCAACGTGGGGCACACCAGTATTGTCCAGAACGCCTGGCACCGTGGCCAGGAGCTGTCGGTGCATGGCTGTATCTATGGCATCAAGGACGGCCGCTGGAAGAGCCTGGATGTGACCATCAGTGGCTTCGATCAGTTGCCACCACAGTACCGTTTGCGCGCGCTGGATTGATGGCCAGGAACGAGTGAGCCGCATTCGGGTTCTGATTCGGATGGGCGACGGCTTGGGTCGTGGCCTTTTCGGTAATCAAACGCGAAGCGAGGGAGGCACCATGAAGTCTTATGGCTGGCTGGCACTGATGGCAGCGATGTCGATCGGTAGCGCCAATGCGGCATCCAAGGAAGTCCAGATCAACCTGGTGAGCGCCGAGGGCGCACCCCAGCCGATCGGCACGGTGATGATCGAGGAAACGGCCTATGGCCTGCAGTTCACTCCGCAGTTGAAGTCGCTGCCCGCAGGCGTGCATGGATTCCATGTGCATGCCAACGGCAGCTGCGCGTCGGCGATGAAAGACGGCAAGATGTCGGCGGCGGAAGCGGCAGGCGGGCACTTCGATCCACAGAAGACCGGCAAGCACCTGGGACCTTACGATGCGAAGGGACACTTGGGTGACTTGCCGGCGATCTACGTGAACGCCGACGGTACCGCAACGTATCCCGTGCTGGCCCCGCGTTTGAAAAAGCTCAGCGAAGTGGAAGGGCATGCACTGATGGTGCACGCCGGTGGTGACAACCACGCCGATTCACCGGCGCCGTTGGGCGGTGGTGCGGCGCGGATGGCCTGTGGGGTGATCTGATCACTGTATGAGGCTGGGGAGCGGCGGGCTCGCCGCCCGCTCCGCTCCCACACGTTTCAGAGCTGGACTGGCGTCAACACAGGCTCGCCGGCGAAGAACGCAGTCAGGTTGCGTTCGACCATCTTCAAGGTGTCTTGCGTGGCTTCCGGCGAAAGGCCGGCCACGTGAGGCGTCAGGATCACGTTGCGCAGCGTTTTCAACGCATCGGGTACGTTGGGCTCGTCGTCGAAGACGTCCAGCGCAGCACCTGCGATCGCCTGAGCCTGCAAGGCGCTCACCAGGTCGGCCGTCGACACGACGCTGCCACGAGCGATATTGACCAGATAACCCTGAGGGCCGAGTGCTTCCAGTACGCCGGCGTCGACGATGGCGCGTGTCTGCGCGCCGCCTGGCGTGGCAATTATCAGGATGTCACTGACCGCAGCGAGGTCGGTCGGGTTTGCGCAATAGCCATAATCGACATCATCGCGCGGGCTGCGATTGTGGTACTGCACGCTGATGTCGAAACCCAATGCGGCGCGCTTGGCGATTGCCAGGCCAACTGCGCCCAGCCCGATGATGCCCAGACGCTTGCCGGCCACCGACGGGCGCATGGTCTTGGCCCATTCGCCTCGGCGCACCGACGCATCGGCGCCGGGGATGTCGCGCATCAGTGCCAGCAGCAGCGCCAGGGTGTGATCTGCCACCGACGATGCATTGACTCCGGCCCCATTGGTCACGGTCAGGCCGTGTGCCTTGGCGGCTGGCAGGTCAACGTTCTCGTAACCCGCACCGAGCACACAGATGATGCGCAGTTTGGGCAGCGCTGCCATTTCATCTGCCGTCAGACCCAGTGGTCCGCGTGTGAGCACCGCATCGATGCGATCTGCGTGTTGCTCGATGGCCTCTGCGCGGGCTGCCGGTGAGGGCGCCATGATCAGCTCGTAGCCTTGATCTTCGAGAATCGACACGTAGTCGTTGATGGTTTCGACCAGCACCAGCACGGTTGCGCGCATGTAGACCTCCGGGTGGGAAATGACGGTCATGGTAGCAACTTAGAGATGGGCGAAAGTGGGTGCGCGAAAAAAAGCGCACCCCTACCCCTCAAGTTGTTTGTGGCGCTTTTTATTCGATAACAATAATGTTAATGCAAATCACTCTATGTTAATTTCCGCCCCGAGATATACCGTTACAAAATGGGCTGGCTTTCGCGGGATCTTCAGGGGAGGGGAAGGTAGATGGCTTGCAATAACAAGATGAATCTCGGCATGAATTCTTTGGCTTTGGTTGTTGCCACATTCGGTTGGCAGGCGATGGTCTCTGCCGAGGAAGCACCGGCCAGGCCTGTGAGCAAGGGCACAGCGCTGCAATTGCAAGACCTGGTCATTACCGAACAAGCACCGGAAAGCCAGCAGACAGTGGGCTACCAGGTACGCAACAGCACTGCGGGTACCAAAACCAGCACACCTTTGTCCGAGACTCCGCGTTCGGTTTCGGTGGTGACACGCCAACGCATTCAAGACCAGGGCTCGCAGACCCTTACCGACATTCTTGGTTACGTACCGGGTATCTTCGCTCCACCTTTCGCTGTCGGTGACGGCCTGGCCGGTGATCTGTTTTCCATCCGAGGTTACAACGCCACGGACTATGGCTACGGGTTGCTGAAGGATGGTCTACGCCTGCAAGGCAATCGCTACGACACCACCACCGAGCCCTATGGCCTGGAACGTACCGAAATCTTTCGAGGCCCCAGCTCGATTCTCTATGGTGAGAATGCGCCCGGCGGATTGGTCAATCTGGTGAGCAAGAAGCCGACCGAAACTGCGCAAGGCGAAGCGAAATTCACCTATGGCAGCAATAACAGGCGCCAGCTTGGGATCGATGTATCCGGCCCGTTGACGGACGATAACCGTATCCTGGGGCGAATGGTGATGCTGGGCCGCAATGCCGATGCGCAAGTCGACTCGGTGCCGGACGACCGCCTCTATATCGCGCCGTCGATGACTTTCAATTTCAACCAGGACACGGCACTGACCCTGCTGTCCAGCTACCAGCGCGACCGCACCAAACTGCTGCTGGGCTATCCGGCTGCAGGAACGCTGCTCAACAACGTCAATGGCAAGATCGGCAAGGACCAGTTCAACGGCAACCCAAGCTGGGACGACTTCGAGCGCGAAACCTGGACCCTGGGTTACGAGTTCAGCCATCAGATCAACGACGTCTGGCAGTTCCGGCAGAACTCGCGCTACATGGAATCACGTTTGAACCGCCATGAAACCTGGCCGAACAATCTGAATCAGGCTGGCTTCGGAAGTACATTGAGCAGCACTGCGTATGATCGCGACAACAAGTCGATCACTTATTCGGTGGACAACCAATTCGAAGGGCACTTCACTTCGGGGGCGCTGGATAACACGGTATTGCTGGGCGCCAGTTACGACCGTACCTCGTTCAATCAGGATTGGAACGCAGGCCTGGGCGGTACTTACAATGTATTCCGGCCGGTGTTTTCGCCGGTGCAACCCAATGCCTCGCAATACGTGCAGAATTCCCAGCTTGATCAGCACATGTACGGTGCGTATGGGCAATTGCAAAGCAAGTACGATAATTGGATTTTCCTGCTGGGCGGGCGTCAGGACTGGGTACAGAGCCAATACCGCAACCGTGCCAGCGCGGCTCGCCCAGGCAGCGCAGCGGTAGCGGCCACGGATCTTGACGGTTGGGATCATCGGTTCAGCTGGCAGACGGGCGTGATGTACCAGTTCGAAAACGGTATCTCTCCCTACGTCAGCTATTCCACTGCATTCACGCCTGTACAGCAATCGTCGCAGCCCAACGGCGATCTGCTCGATCCGATCCTCAGCGAACAGTATGAAGTGGGTCTGAAGTTCGAGCCCGCGGGCTGGAACACCACCTTCAGCGCTGCGGTTTTCGATTTGACCAAATCTCGCGACGTAGTCGCAGGCAGCAACGGTTTCAGCCAGCAAGTTGGCAAGAGCGAGTCCAAAGGCGTCGAGCTTGAGGTCAATAGTGATGTAACGCGTAATCTGAGCTTGGTCGCGTCGTATACCTACACCGATGCGCGAGTTACCAAGGATGCGCCGGGGTCATTGTTCGAGGATCGTCAACTGACGGGCATTCCGCGCAATCAGGCATCGACCTGGATGACGTATCGCTTCCTGGAAGGTGCGCTGAGCGGTTTACGCCTGGGCGGCGGCGTGCGCTATTTCGACAATACCTTTGCCTACACCGCGCCGACACTGTACGGCAAGCTGAAGGCGGGCGATGTGACGCTGGTTGACGCCTTGATAGGGTATGACATCGACAAGCATTGGTCGGTGGACGTGAACGCGAAGAACGTGTTCGACAAGGAATACGTGTCGGGCTGCAACAATGCCGGTCGCTGCTATTGGGGTGATGAGCGCACGGTGCTGGGGACCGTGGCGTATCGCTGGTAATCCGCTTGGCCTTGCCAGACAACCAGAAACAAGAAAGCCCGCACGAGGCGGGCTTCTTGAGGTGACTCACAGACTGCTGTAGACATCTGTGGATCGTACTTGGTGGCTACACAGGGACTTGAACCCCGGACCCCAGCATTATGAATGCTATGCTCTAACCAACTGAGCTATGTAGCCAAGTGGCGCGCATTATTCGCCTGAAACGAAATTGTGTCAACACCCCTTTGCAAAATATTTATGCGTGCGATCAAACGCTTAGGCTGCGCGTGGCGTGCGAGGGTGTGCGCAGTGCGGGGATCAGCCACCGAACCAGCCCAGCTTGATGACGAAGATGATCGACAACACGACCAGTGCCGAATTGAGTTCGCGCCACCGGCCACTCAGCAGTTTGACCGCTGTCCAGGTAATGAAGCCGAAGGCGATGCCGTTGGCGATCGAGTAGGTGAGCGGCATGGCCAGGGCGGTCACCAGGACCGGGGCGGCGACGGTGATGTCGTCCCAGTCGACCTCTGCCAGCCCAGATGCCATCAACACTGCTACGAACAGCAGGGCGGGCGCGGTGGCGAATGCCGGGACGCTGCCGGCCAGGGGCGCGAAGAACAGCGCCAGCAGGAACAGACAGGCGACCACGATGGCGGTCAGGCCGGTACGGCCGCCAGCGCTGACGCCGGCGGCCGATTCGATATAGCTGGTGGTGGTCGAAGTGCCGAGCAACGAGCCAGCCAGCGCTGCGGTGCTGTCGGCGATCAGGGCGCGGCCCATTTTCGGCATGTGGCCATCCTTGCCCATCAGGCCGGCGCGCTTGGCCACGCCGATCAAGGTGCCGGAGTTGTCGAACAGATCGACGAACAGGAAGGCGAAGATCACGCTGATCAAGCCCACATCGAATGCGCCCTTGATATCGAGTTGCAGGAAGGTCGGCGCCAGTGACGGCGGCATTGATACCACACCCCCGAACGGGGTTACTCCAAGCAGGATCGACACCACGGTGATCAGCAGGATGCCGATCAGCACCGAGCCACGGACCTTGAGTGCCTCGAGTGCGACGATGATGAAGAAGCCGAGGATCGCCAGTACCGGTTCGGGTTTCGACAGATCACCCATGCCGACCAGAGTGGCCGGGTTGGCAACCACGATCTTGGCGTTTTGCAGCGCAATGAGTGCGAGGAACAGGCCGATGCCAGCAGCGATGGCCGACCGCAGCGGCAGGGGAATGCTGTTGATGATCCATTCACGGATGCGGAAGATCGACAGCAGGAAGAAACACACCGCTGATATGAAGACCGCACCCAGTGCAACCTGCCAGCTATGGCCCAGGTGCAGGACCACGGTGTAGGTGAAGAACGCATTGAGGCCCATGCCCGGTGCCAGGGCAATCGGGTAGTTGGCGATCAGGCCCATGATCGCCGAGCCGATGGCGGCGGCCAGGCAGGTGGCCACGAACAGCGCGCCCTTGTCCATGCCGGTTTCGCCAAGAATGCTGGGGTTGACGAACAGGATGTAGGCCATGGCCAGGAACGTGGTGACCCCGGCGAGGATTTCCGTGCGCACGGTGGTGTTGTGCGCTTTCAGCTTGAAAAATGAGTCCAGCATGTTGCTCCCCTGGGGCGATGGGCGCCGTGGATCGTGCGGCGACGGTGTGTGTAGCGAGCAAGCCCGATCGAGCGTTGGCCGTGTGCTGAAACATAACTGCTTGGTCAGCTTTTGCGGTTTGCCTGTAGCAGGTTCCGGGCCATGTCGACGAACCCCGCTGCGCATGCGCCCTGGGTAATGCGTTGCGGTGCGGTTGCCACTTCCGGTGACACAGCCGCTGCACTCATTGGAGGCGTGCATAGGTGGGCAGATGCACCAAAGCGAAGCCGCAGCCGATGGGGCGTGCTCGACGCTGCGGGCAAAGGCTGAGAAAGTCGGTTGGTCTGAATCTTGCTGCAGTGGCATTTTGCTGGCGCCACGTTTCCGTAGGTACCTGCATTCTCCGTGGAGTTGTCGGACATGCATGCTTTGTTGTCGCCGGGTATCCGGTTGCTGGGTCGCTATGGTTTCGCCCGCAAGTTTCAGCTGCTGTTTCTCTTGTTCATGCTGCCGCTGGTCGGCAGCCTGTGGTTGCTGGGCGAGGATTTTCGCGACCGGCTGGCGGTGATCGATGCCGAGCGCAGCGGCGTGCATCAGTTACTGGCGCTCGACAGCCTGGATGCGCAACTCTCGGCGCAGCGCAATCGTGCCGCGCGCTGGAAGGCGGTGGATATCCAGCGTCAGCCGACACCCGAGGCCCAGGCCGCGATCGCCGCCCTGGAGGCGGCCGCACCGGGAATTCAGGCATCGCTCGATAAACTGGCCGCTGAGCTGGCACACGAGAAGGCCCCTGCCGACACTCTGGAGCGAATGCAAACGGTGCAAACCGCGACCAAGGGCCTCGATCTGGCAAGCCTGCGCCAGGTGGGCTGGTGGCCCGATGGATACGATCGTTTCACGGCGGCGCTGACATCGGTGCAGGTGCTGCGCGAACAGATCGCCATGGCCAGCGGGTTGATCGTCGACCCGTGGCGCGAAAGCTATCTGTTGATGCAGATCGCCACTCAGCAAGCCCCTGATCTGATCGAGCGTGTGGGGCGCCTTGGCAGCATTGGCCAGTCCTCCCTGGTCGCCGGGCAATTCAGCCTGCAGAGTCGTTTGCAGATGCGTGACCTGCGCAGCCGTATCAATGATGCACGCGAGCAACTGGTGAAAGCCGGTGGCACGCTGCAGCAACGCCTGCCGCAGCAACTGCGCGGCTGGGACGAGCAGTATCAGCAGGCACTGGGTACATTGGACGGTGAGTTGAAGCGTCTGGATGACAATCTGTTCGGCGGCGACATCAAGCTGTCTGCGGCCCAGTTCGAAAGCAGTGTGGACAGCATGCTCGGCGCCCTGAACGGCTTGCGTCACGAGTCGCTGATGTCGTTGGAGGTGCGCCTGGATCATTATCATGACCAGGCCGTTCGCCAGCTGATTCCGGGCGCGACGGTGTTCGCCCTGCTGCTGTTGGCGGCGCTGTACCTGTTCGTGTGCCTGCAAGCATCGATCCGCCGCAGCGCCAGTGGCATTACCACCCTGGCGCAATCGCTGCGCGACGGTGACCTGAGTGTGCAGGTGGCGGTGCAGGGACGCGATGAGCTGGCGGCGATCAGTACGGCGCTCAATGCTGCCGTGGTGCAGTTGCGTGGCAGCCTGCTGGGCGTCAACCACGAAACCGTGCAACTGAGCCAGGCGGTGGTGACGCTCAACAGCCAATCCAGCGGCACGCTCGACGAGGTCGAGGCGCAGCAACAGCAGATCAGTCAGATCGCTGCGGCCGCCACCGAGCTTGCGGCCACCTCGCAGGGCGTGGCGCGCAGTTGCGAACTGGCTTCGGGCAGTGCCCAGCAGACCCGGCAGATCGCCGAGGACAGCAGCCGTGACAGCCAGCGCACCACGGCCAGTATTCAGCAGCTCAACCAGCGCTTGAACGACACGGCGCAGGCCCTGGGCCGTGTCAGCGAGCAGGGCCAGCAGATTCAGTCGGTGGTGGATGCGATTCGCGGCATTGCCGAACAGACCAATCTGCTGGCGCTCAATGCGGCCATCGAGGCGGCGCGGGCGGGTGAGCAGGGTCGCGGTTTTGCAGTGGTGGCTGACGAGGTACGCAGCCTGTCACAGCGCACCCAGGCTTCGACTGGGCAGATTGCCGGTACGGTGGAAAGCCTGCGCTCGACAGTCAAGCAGGCCGTGGAACTGATGCAGGCCGCGTGTGGCCAGGCGCAGGTCGATGCGCAGTCGGTCATGGGCCTGGGTGAGCGCCTGGGTGAGATTGCCGGGGCGGTGCAAGGGGTGACCGATACCTTGGCGCAGATCGCTACGGCGGTGGAAGAGCAGGCGGCCACGGCAGATGAGGTGAGCAGCAACATTCAGCAGGTGGACCAGGCGGCGGTGCGTCTGCTCGATGGCGCGCGGGCGGTGAACCAGGCGGCGGATCGACTGGGGCAGGGGAGCCGAGTGCTGAGCGAGAATACGGCGCGGTTCAATCTGGGGTAGGGCGAAGGGACCGCTCCTGCGGGTGAGTGCGTGTGCAGTTCGTAGGAGCGGTCATTGGCCGCGAAGCGGTCGATGCGGTCTGTCTGATGGACCGCGGGACGGCTTTCGCGGCCAATGACCGCTCCTACGCGAGGGCGCGCGTCAGGCCTGGGCGGTTTCGGCCGGGGAGACGATGCTGGTTTTCATGCCACGCGAACGGCCTGAGCTGAGGTAGGCGGCGATCGATTCCTGGGTCACCTCGCCGAGGAATACGTTCTCGGCGTCCAGCACCGGCAGCCATGAGCGGTTGAACTCGTACATGCGCGACAAGAGGATGCGCAGGTGCTCGTCATAGGCAGCCGTGGCGTTGAACTCGCGCAGGAAGTCGACGCAGCTGCCGGCCTGGCGATGCAGGTCGCGTCGGCGAACATAACCCATGGCCTTGTTCTGCGCATCGGTCACCACGACGTAGCGGCGGTCGTGTTCGTCCATCAATTCCAGCGCATCGGCCACCGGCGTTTCCGGGCTCACCGAAGGCGCATTGTCGGCGGCGTCTTCGGCCTTGACCAGCAGCAGGCGCTTGAGCGTGCTGTCCTGGCCGACGAAGTTGCTGACGAAGTCGTCCACCGGATGGGCCAGCAGCGTGTCGGGATGGTCGATCTGCAGCAGCTTGCCGGCGCGGAAGATGGCGATCTTGTCGCCCAGTTTGATGGCCTCGTCGATGTCATGGCTGACCATGATCACGGTCTTGTTCAAGGCCCGCTGCATCTCGAAGAACTCGTTCTGGATCATTTCGCGGTTGATCGGATCTACCGCGCCGAACGGCTCGTCCATCAACAGCAGCGGCGCTTCGGCGGCCAGGGCACGGATCACGCCGATGCGCTGTTGCTGGCCTCCCGAGAGTTCGCGCGGATAGCGGTGCAGGTATTGCTTGGGCTCCAGCTTGATCATGCTCATGAGTTCGCGGGCACGCTCGGCGCAGCGCTTCTTGTCCCAGCCGAGCAGGCGCGGGACCACGGTGATGTTCTCCTCGATGGTCATGTTGGGGAACAGACCGATCTGCTGGATGACATAGCCGATGTTGCGACGCAGGGTGACCTCGTCCAGGCCGGTGGTGTCTTCGCCGTTGATCAGGACTTTGCCGGAGGTCGGCATGATCAATCGGTTGATCATTTTCAGCGTGGTGCTCTTGCCACAGCCCGACGGCCCGAGGAATACGCAGATCTCGCCTTCGTTGACGGTCAGGCTTACCGCGTCGACGGCTTTGACTTCCTTGCCGTTGCTGTGGAAGGTCTTGGTCAGGTTCTGAAGTTCGATCATTTCAATAATCCTTTGGGGGTCAGGGCGCGTTGCAGCCATTGCAGTAGCAGGTCGGCGATGATCGCCAGGACACTGACCAGCACGGCGCCGACGATGAGCATCGACATATCGCTGCGGCTGATGGAGGTGAGGATGAGAACGCCCAGGCCGCCGGCGCCGATGGTGGCAGCAATGGTCATGACGCCGATGTTCATCACCACGGCGGTGCGCACGCCGGCGAGGATGACCGGTACCGCGATGGGCAGCTCGACCATGCGCAGGCGCTGGCCGAAGGTCATGCCGATACCTTTGGCGGCTTCACGGATGCCGGGCTCGACGCCGGTCAGTGCCAGGTAGGTGTTGCGCAGGATCGGCAACAGCGAATAGAGAAACACCGCAGTGATGGCCGGTAGCGGCCCCAGGCCTTGGCCGAACTTGGAGTAGAACGGCAGCAGCAGCCCGAACAGGGCGATCGAGGGAATGGTCAGCAGCACCGTGGCGCAGGCCTGCAGAGGCCCCGCCAGTGCCGGAAAGCGCGTCATCAGGATGCCGATCGGCACGCCGAAGACGATGGCCAGGCTGACTGCAATGCCGACCAGAGTGATGTGCTGCCAGGTCAGTTGCAGCACCAATGGCCAGTCGAGGTGGGAGAAGGTGTCAAGGAAACTCATGGCTTCTCCTGGGCTTGGTCGGTGATCGGATGGGCCTTGAGAAACTCCGCCGCTACCACCGTCGGGCTGCGGTGCTCGACGTCGACCTGCGCATTGAGTTCGCGCATGGTGGCATCGTCGAGCATTTCGGCCAGGGGCTTGAGCTGCGCAGCCAGTTGCGGATGGGCATCGAGCAGCTGCTGACGGACCACCGGTGCGGCGGTGTAGTCGGGGAAGTACTCGAGGTCGTCTTCAAGCAGCTTGAGCTTGAAGGCGTTCAGACGCCCGTCGGTGGTGTAGACCAGACCGGTGAACACCTGCCCGTTGCGCAGCGCGGTGTAGACCAGGCCGGCATCCATCTGGCGAATGTCACGGCGGGTGAATTTCAGGTCGTAGGTTTGGGTCAGTCCCACCAGGCCGTCCGACCGGTTGGCGAACTCGGTGTCCAGGGCCAGGATATGGCCTTTCTTCGGCTCGTCGATCAGCACCTGGTTCAGCTGGCTGATGGTGTTGACCTGAGGATAGGCCTTGGCCACTTCTTCAGGCAGCGCCAGGGCATAGGTGTTGCTGAACCGCGAGGGCGTCAGCCACACCAGGCCTTTCTGGGCATCCAGTTGCTTGACCCGCGCGTAGGTGGCCGCGCTGTCGAGTTTTTCGTCGATGTGGTTGTAGGACACCAGAGACACCCCGGTGTATTCCCAGAGCATGTCCAGTTGACCGCTTTCCTGGGCGCTGCGCGCCAGGTTGCTGCCCAGGCCACCGGTGACGCGTACGTCATAGCCTTTGCTGCCCAGGTACTGCGCGGTGATGGCCGCCAGTACGGTCTGCTCTGTGAACACCCGGGCGCCGAGGCGGATCACCGGTCTGTCTGCGGCGTTCACGACGCCGGCGCACAACAGGGCCAGGCCCAGTACGATGCTTAACTTCTTCATTGAATTCATTCCTTCGCTCAGCGAGTCAGCCCACGTTCGAACCACAGGCGGCTGACCAGGGTCACGATGCCGTCCAGGATCAACGCCAGCAGCGCGGTGCAGGCAGCGCCCAGCAACAGTTGTGGCTGGTTGTTCAAGGCGATGCCGGGGAAGATCAGGCTGCCCAGGCTATTGGCGCCGATCAGGAACGCCAGGGGCGCGGTGCCGACGTTGATCGCCAGCGCCACGCGTACCCCGCCGACCATGATCGGCACGGCGTTGGGCAGCTCGACCTTGAACAGCACCTGGCGCGGCGTCATGCCGATGCCGGTGGCGGCTTCCTTGAGCGAGCCCTGGACGTTTTTCAAGCCCTCATAGGTGTTGCGCACGATGGGCAACAGGGAGGCAAGGAACAGCGCGAAGATCGCAGGACCACTGCCGATGCCGAGGATGCCGAGGGCGATGGCGAGTACTGCCAGGGGTGGAATGGTGTTGCCAATGTTGAAGATCTGCATGAAGCGTTCGGCACGCTTGACCATGCTGGGTCGGCTCAACACGATACCGGCGGGAATACCCACCAGCAGTGCGGCAAACATCGAGACCAGCACCAGGATCAGGTGCGCTTGCAGGTAGAAAATCAGATCTTCGCGGTAGTGCTCGATGGTACTTATGCCGATCCAGTGGACCAGCAGGGCCAGGACGGCAACGATAACCGCGCCCCCTAACAGCCCTTTGCCATAGCGATTAGCCACAGGCGGACTCCTTTTTTCAGTCGGCGCCTACCGGGCCTGCGATGAGCGCTCGGGCGAGCGATCGGCCCAGGTAGGACGCGAATAGCAGCTCGCGCGGTGCGAGCCATAAGCGCAGCCTCGTCAGGCTAACTTGCTGATTTTGCAGCCCCTGACGACTCAACGAATCAGGGAATGGACGTCTCCGTGCGGCGAGAGGTTCCCACAGTGAGGCAGCATTTGGCCACCTTTTATGACCATAAAGCTTGCATGAGATGGCGTTCAAGGGGGAGTTACCCAAGGCATTTGACGCGGCTTGCGCCGCTGCTACAGGGGTTCGCGGTGTTTGTAGCAGCGGCGCGAGCCGCGTCAGGGGGTTTTGCGATTTCCCAGACGATAGATCAACAGCGTCACCGAGTCGGCATTCTTCAGCAGGATCTTTGAACGAATGTCAGCGTCGATCAGAAACCGCTGGCGTGCGTCGTCCAGATTGGGTGAGCCCGCCAGGCGCAGGATCAGAGCGCGCCCCTTGCGGTCTTCGTTGAGGATGTCGCGCACCTGCCCGGTCGTGTCGTCGCGGACAATGAACAACTTACGCTTGGGGGTGAGGTGCGAGAACGATTCGTCGTGCTGACGCTCCAGCCACGCACGCCTCACGCCTGGCTGCAACCGATCGGCATAGGGCATCGCCGCTTCGATATAGTGGATGTCCCGGGTGTTGCATGCAATATGGGTGAACTCATGCAGCAGGACCATCGCCTTGCTCAGGGCGTTCGTTTCAGCGATGGTGTATTTCGGATCGAGTGGCAGGAGACGTGCCGTCTCAAAATCAAAGAATTCATCTGTCAGAAACATCTGACCTTGTGGATCCTGTACGGATACGAAGGCAATGCCCACGGCTGACTGCGCGCTCAAGCGGCTTGCCATCACGTAGCGTCTCGAGGTTACTGGCGAGTAGGCGTGCGATGCCATGACCCGGGCCATTTTTTCCAGTACGCCTTGGACCCGCGCGATCAATGAGTCCGTGACCTGAGAGACGCCGAAGAACTGCTTGAGCACTTCCAGGGTATGGGTTTCCACGCTACCGACCAGCCGTGCTCTTCGCAGGCTGTCCAACGCATTGCCCAGATACCCCAAGGCATCGCGGTGGGCCCGGTGCAGGACGATGGCGCGGTGCGGGCGCAATTGGCGGATCTGCCGGCAGCCCACGGCATGGATGACGATTTCATCACGGGTCAGCGTCCAACGCACCAGTTGGCTGCCCAGCCTGCTCGGTACGCCGCCAGCACTGATTGCAAGGTTCTGCCCAGGATCGATTACCCAAGCCTGCTCGGTATCCAGCAGCAACCTAGGGCCTAGTTCATCGTCGCGCTGCCCGACCAGGTACCAACGATCCTGTTCCTGGCGAGCGCGATATGCCTTGCCGTTGAGGCCGATGTAGTGCGTCTGGTCGCGGATGTTCAGGTAAGTGCACGTGGACGGCTGAAAAACGAACGTGCGCAGCGTTTCGATGGGGGCCTCGTAGCGCGCGAGTGACAGGCCGTACTCCGGGGCGCTGCGCACGGTTTGCCAGAAGCGCTCGCGTACGTTGTCTTGAAGTGCACGCTGCGTCATCCCCTGACTGATCGCCAGTCCCTGTACAAGCACGCAGGTCAACTGCGCCAGTGTTTGCCCCCAGCTGTTGTGCTGCACGTTCTGGGCGATGTTCAGCACCGCCAGTTCGGCTTGCCAGGCGGCCACTGCAAGCCCGACCTTGCCCGGCAGGAACATGCTCAGTTGCTCCCACGCCAGGCTCATCACATTGATCAGCGCCTGCCAGCGAACTTGCTCCGTGGTAACCAGTTGAGTGGCGGCGAGAGCCTGCAGATAAAGGCCGTTCTCGACGAATAGGTACCGCAGTGCGTTACCGGCAATAGGGTTGCAGGCCAGCTCCGGGCCTGTCGAGGTGCTCTGCGTCAGGGTGAAGTCTGTGTCCCCAACGCGGCCCAGGTGCGGCTCGCTGAAGCCGCCATGGGCATAGCGCGGGCGCAGGCTGACAGGCATGCGCGCGAGCAGTCGCGCCTGCAGGGCAGTGTCGCTGGCAAGGGCGGCAAGCAGGGCCGTACCACTGTCGAAGGCTTGAAGGGTATGGGTGGCTTCATAGGGCAGGTACAGCACCAGCGGGCCGTCTTCACCGGCCCTGAACAGATAGCAGCCGGGCAACGTGTCTGGTTTCATTCCCGGCTTGGGGATCAATTGCAGCGGGGTCAGCAACACGACATGGCCGTTCAGCGGCTGTCGCAAGATGGGGTCCGGCATGCAGACCACGCGAGTGATCAGTTCGACCGCCTGCATGGGCAGGTTGTGCTTGAGCCGGGCTCGCCAGGCGCACTCCAGCAACTGCGCCGGTAGCTGGCGGGCGTACAAATTTAGCCGGCGAGGGTAATCGAGGTCTGAGGGGTCGAAGGTCTGTTTGAGCAGGGCCTGATAGTGCGAGCCTAGATTCACCTCCCGTACCAATCGGCGGCAGTAGTCGGCATTCAACACGGCGGGCGCCACATGGCCCTCACCCAGTTCGATGCGGGCGATGGCGTCGTCCCAGTCCCGGAAGTGATTCAAGGCGTATTCGATCAGGCTTTGTCGCCGCACGACCGAGGCGGCGGGAAGGCTGGAAGGAATTTCACCCGAGGGTACCAAGGCAGGCACGTATCGCGCCGTGGTGATGAAGATCGCTTCGGGGTCGAAGCGTTTTGCAGTGAAGTCTTTGTCCAGATGGTGCTGCAGCACGCCGCGGGCATAACTGCTGATATCAGGAACGCCGAACAGATAGTCGTCTTCGGCCGGGCTGGCCAGCAGATTCAACCCCAGCACGCGCAGGTAGTACTGCTGGTCGTCGACTGCCGCCCGCTGCAACCAGGCAGGCAGGGCAGCTTTGGCGGCCAGGCCACGTGCCATATCTTCCATGCGCTGCATCTGCCGTTGCAGGCTGTCGAACGCCATGGCCTCGCGAAGCAGAGCAGGCAAGGAGTCGGAGGGCCATGCTTGGTTGCGCAGTTGGTCGAAGGCTTGCAGCTTACTTCGTTGTCGGGCCTGGCTTTCCAGGCTGTTCAATGTATTCAGTGCATCGCCCGCAAAGGCTGTCCAGTTGCTCAGGCCAGGCCCGAGGTCGGTCGGCTGCTCAGACCATTGCATGGCGTCACGATGCGCGGCATCCAGAGACTCGAAGAGTTGAAAGCCCGTTTCATGAGCCCAGATCACAATGGTTCCGCTGGCATCGGCTGCCTGGCTCAACATCATTGCATCGGCATTGGCTTGCGCAGGATGACCGCTTCTGTGCTGCCAAGCCTGTACGGAATCACCGCGCAGAAACGCTTCGACCAGCGGCGAGGTCGCTGATCGACTCTGCTTGAGTAGCGCCCATTCGAAACTGAACAACCAGCGCCGCAACGAGCGTTGGTAGGCCTGCCCGGTGGCTTCACGGTGACTCAGTGCAGTTTTCAGCTCGCGGTAGAGGCTGCGCCGAGCTTGGCTGGTGATGTGCTCGATCAGCAGGCATGGCAGCTGATTCAGAACCTGACGTGTGCCTTCGGCAACCACCGTGAACACCTGCCAACGCCTGCCAGCAACGGCGGCGAGTGGTTCGTTTGCCCAGATACTGGCGACCCATGACGTTGCGGCAGTGGGCCGTTCCAAGTCCATGAGGTAAAGCGAACGGGCAGGAGGTCCATTTGGCAGAATGCACGCCAATTGCAGCTCCAGGGCTTGAAGTGCGGCCACACGCAAGTCAGGGCCGCGCTTGAGATAGCCGGCGTACTGGATTTGCAGCTCGGTCAGATGATTTACCACGCGCTGCGGTTTTTGCAGGTCGGTTTGCGCTGCGCCGGTGAGGCGCATCAAGCTGGCTGGGCTGTCCCGTGGGTCGGCAGCGAACGGCGCGGCGAGCCTCTGCAGGCTTGGCGCCAGGCGCTGATGCAGGCCCAGGGCTTGCTCGCAGAGCGTGTGGCGGTCTCCCATTAATGCAGCAGGTGGGCTGTTGGACAATATCGAGTGCTGTACTTGCAGCAGACGTCGGGTGTAGCTCGCCAGACCGAAAGAGGAGGGGGGCTCGGCTACCAACTCAATATCAATGATAGGCAGTGTCTTGAACGTCGGCTGTTGTGCGTTGGGTACGCAGGGCAGCCATTGGGCACGCTGCTCCAGATCGGTCAGTGCTGCCAGGAGTGCCGAGCGGTCGGTGTAACGCACCAGCCCGCTCGTGGCGCTGAACAGGTAGCATGCAGCCGCCGCGCGCTCGTTGGCCAGTACCAGGGTATTGATCAACGGCTGCTGGCGGCCCTCGGCACTTGATCCATGGAGGATGAAGCCGGTAAGAGGCGATGGCTGGACTTGGCCCTTCAGCCAAGCCCAGAGTTGATCATGCTCAACGGCTGGCAGCGTGCCGTCCCATTGCGTACGGGCAAGATCAGTGATCAGCTGCGTGCGCAAGTGGCGGGTCAGCCGTTCGGCGGGCAGCTCTGATCGGGGGGCTCCTTCACGCCAGTAGTGGGCGAGCAGACTGGCCATGGCGGCCTCTGATCCACTGCTCACCAGCTCCTCTGAGCTTGGTTGATCCAGTAACAACTGACGCCACTCGCGTAGCTGCTCACTCAGACGATGCTGAATGTCCAGCATCAAGGTATCGAACACCGACCCTTCCATGAGCGTGACCTGCATCTCGTGGAGTTCGCCAAGGCGCATCAGCCGACGTTCTGCCTGCGAAAGCAGGTAGCTCAGCCCCGGATCGTTATCAGGGCTGGCCAACCGATCCAGCAGGTAACGCTTCAAACGACGCCGATCATCGAACAACTTCAAGCCGCAGATTGGGTGGTAGTGGGCCACCCAATCGTGCTGCGTCGTACTGATCAACAGGCTCAAGGGTAATTCGACGGCAGTTCCTTGCGCGGTGATGATGCTCAACCCGTCCACGCGCATTTCGTCTTGTGCCTGAGGTTGGTGATCGCGCTCGGGCTTGGCAAGTTGGCGCAACCATTGAGTCCCTTCAGGCGTCAGGAGTGAGTGGGATGAGTCGCTAAGGTGGCGCATGAAGCGTTGTGCCAGCGCGCGGCTGTGAAACCAGGGCAGTGGTGGGGTCGTCATTGGCAGCTCCAGGGGCAATAGGCACCGCTGCGGGCTTCGACGTGTCGAGCCCTGCGATGGAGGCGATACGTTGCCTGCGCTGCAGCGCTGCGCGGTGGTAGATATTGCACAGCCCTGCGCCCAGACCTGGCCGCAACCGGTGTGGCGCACAGTGGCCTCAACGCTTGGAACTGGGCTATAATCCGCGCCCTTTTTCATTCCCTCGCCAGGCGATCATCCATGACCCAACAGGCCGCCGAAGTCGCGAAGCGCCGCACTTTCGCCATCATTTCCCACCCGGATGCGGGTAAGACCACCATCACCGAGAAGCTCTTGCTGATGGGCAAGGCGATTGCCGTGGCCGGTACGGTGAAGTCGCGCAAGTCCGACCGTCACGCGACCTCCGACTGGATGGAAATGGAGAAACAGCGCGGGATCTCCATCACGACTTCCGTGATGCAGTTTCCCTATCGCGAGCACATGGTCAACCTGCTCGACACCCCGGGCCACGAAGACTTCTCGGAAGACACCTACCGCACCCTGACCGCAGTGGACTCGGCGCTGATGGTGCTCGACGGCGGTAAAGGCGTCGAACCGCGGACCATTGCCCTGATGGATGTCTGCCGCCTGCGCGACACGCCGATCGTCAGTTTCATCAACAAGCTGGACCGTGACATTCGCGACCCGATCGAGTTGCTCGACGAGATCGAGGCGGTGCTCAAGATCAAGGCCGCGCCGATCACCTGGCCGATCGGCTGCTATCGCGACTTCAAGGGCGTCTATCACCTGGCGGACGACTACATCATCGTTTACACGCCAGGCCATGGCCACGAGCGCACCGATGTGAAAATCATCGAGAAGCTGGACTCCGACGAGGCGCGCGCACACCTGGCCGACGAATACGACCGCTTCGTGGAACAGCTGGAACTGGTGCAGGGGGCCTGCCATGAGTTCGATCAGGACGAGTTTCTGAACGGTCAATTGACGCCGGTGTTCTTCGGTACGGCGCTGGGCAACTTCGGTGTCGACCATGTGCTCGACGCCGTCGTGAACTGGGCGCCACGCCCCTTGCCGCGAGTGGCGAACGAGCGGACCGTGGAACCGGTGGAAGAGAAATTCACCGGCTTCGTGTTCAAGATCCAGGCAAACATGGACCCCAAGCACCGTGACCGTATTGCCTTCATGCGCATCTGCTCGGGCCGTTACGAGAAAGGCATGAAGATGCGCCACGTGCGCACGGGCAAGGACCTGCGCATCGGCGACGCCCTGACGTTCTTCTCCTCCGAGCGCGAGCAGCTGGAGGAAGCCTTCGCCGGCGACATCATTGGCCTGCACAACCACGGCACCATCCAGATCGGCGACACCTTCAGCGAGGGTGAAAGCCTGGGTTTCACCGGCATTCCGCACTTCGCCCCGGAGCTGTTCCGTCGAGTGCGGCTCAAGGATCCGCTCAAGTCCAAGCAGTTGCGTCAGGGCTTGCAGCAGCTGGCCGAGGAGGGCGCCACCCAGGTGTTCTTCCCCGAGCGCAGCAACGACATCATCCTGGGTGCGGTCGGCGTGCTGCAGTTCGACGTGGTCGCCAGCCGGCTGAAAGAGGAATACAAGGTGGAATGTGCCTACGAGCCGATCACCGTATGGTCCGCCCGCTGGATCGAGTGCGCCGACAAGAAGAAGCTTGAGGAATTCAGCAACAAGGCTGCGGAAAACCTGGCCCTCGATGGCGGTGGGCACCTGACGTATCTGGCCCCGACCCGGGTCAACCTGGCGCTGATGGAAGAACGCTGGCCAGACGTGAAATTCCGCGCCACCCGCGAGCACCATTGATCGACCCGATCCGGGCCTCAGTGACGGATCTGGTCCCAGGTCCGGGTACGTAGCTGCTCGATATCGGCGGGCATGGGTTGCAGCAGGAACAGCTTGCTCATGACCTCGGCGCTGGGATAGATCCGCCGATCACCCTTGAGCGCAGGGTTGACCCATTCATCGGCGCCTTCGTTGCCATTGGCGTAGTGCACGCTGTTGGTGATGTCGGCCATGACCTTGGGTTCGAGCAGGTAGTTGAGAAAGGTGTACGCAGCATCCTCGTTCGGCGCATTGGCGGGGATGGCGACCATGTCGAACCACATGGTCGAGCCCTCGCGCGGCAACGTGAACTCGATCTCCACGCCCTGGCCCGCCTGTCTGGCCTGGGTTTGCGCCTGCAGTACGTCCCCGGAAAAACCCACTACCGCGCACAGCTTGCCTTCGGCCAGTTGATGGCTGTACTCCACCGAATCGAAGTAGCGTACGTAGGGCTTGATGCTCAGCAGCAGCGCGCGGGCCTTGTCGTAGTCGGCAGGGTTCTGGCTGTGTGAGGGCAGGCCCAGGTAGTTGAGGGCCATGGGCAGCAGTTCGGGACCGATATCGAGGATGGCGACCCCGCATTTCTGCAGGCGAGCGATGTTTTCCGGTTTGAACACCAAATCCCAGGAATCCACTGGGGCATCGTCGCCGAGCGCCGCCTTGACCTGCTCGACGTTGTAGCCGATGCCGCTGACGCCCCACAGGTACGGAAAGCCGTAGCGGTTGCCGGGGTCGTTGATTTCCAGGGCGCGCAGCAGCGCGGGGTTCAGGTACTTCCAGTTCGGCAGGCGAGTGCGGTCCAGCGGCGTGAGGTTGCCGGCGCTGATGTGGCGGTTCATGAAGTGGTTGGAAGGGAAGATCACGTCGTACTTGCCGGGCGCTTCGCGCAGGCGTTTTTCCAGGGTTTCGTTGCTGTCGAAGGAGCTGTATTGGGTTTCGATGCCGGTCTGGCGCTGGAAATTGGGCAGGGTGTCGGGGGCGATGTAGTCGGGCCAGTTGTAGATGCTGAGCGTGCCGGCGGCGAACGCCATGGGCGTGACAAGCGTCAGTGCGGCGAGGGCCAAGCGAAGCATGTGGTGATTCCTGAGCCGCCGTTGATTGCCTACTGTAATCATAGAAACGAAGTGGGGGAAGGCCCGTGGCTGCATAGAGCTGCGCGCTGCGCCGCGACAGCGGTATAGTGCCCGGCGCACCCTGTCATCGAGGAGATCGCCGTTGCGTTGGGTATCATGGATGCTGGCCACCGTTGTATGCGCCGTACAGGCCGCCGTCGCTGCGCCGCCGGTGGCGACTCTCGACCGCAGTCACTGGCCGGAACGCATCGATTCGCCAGTGCTGTTCGACGTGGCGTCGCGCGCGCACATCCTGCTGTTTGCACGCTCGTTGCTGGCCAGTGAAAGCCAGGACGAAGCACAGCTGACCACGCGCCTGGGCCTGCGTCAGATCAACCTGCTGGCGATCAACGACTTGCGCCAGCGGCTCTGGCAGCGGCTCTGGGCCAATTTCGACCTCGCCCAGCAAAGCTGCGAACAGGATGCCTCGTTCTGCTATGCCATCGACAGCGAAGGCGACCTGCGCGCCCAGGCGGCCGACCTGGGAATCGATCCCGAATCCTTCTACTCCGGGTTCGCCGTGCCGGGCCAGGTATTCAGCGAGGCCTATCTCAACGAACTGTTGCGTCTGGCCGCGGTTTCACCGCAGACCACCAGCGAGGTGCAACTGTTGTCGGAGCAGGAGTTCGATGGCAACGGCTTTGCCGACCGGACGTTCCTGCTGACCTTCGATGGCGGCCCGAGCCCGGTCGATGGCTCTACCGATGCGTTGACCGGGTACCTGCGAGCGCAGGATTGGAGCGCTACCTTCTTCGTGCCCGGACAAAGCCTGCAGGCGCGTGCCGAAAAGACCTCGGTGGCCCAGCTGCAGGCACTGTATGCCGGGCAGTGCGTGGCGACCCTGGGTTGGCAATACGTGTCCCATGGCCAATGGGACAAATGGCAGGACTCGATACTGCGCAGCGTCGCCCTGCTGCAGACCGACCTGCCCGACAGCTACGTGCCCTGGTTTCGCCCGCCGTACGGCCAGCGTCGTGCCGACAGCGCTGCATTCTTTGCCGGAGCGGGGCTGAAAGTGGCGCTGTGGAACATCGATTCGATGGACGATGACAGCCGCCTGACGGCCCTGCAGGCTGGCGAGCGGGCGCTGAGCCTGATGCTGCTGTGGCGACGCGGAATCGTGGTGTTCCACGACAACCTGGCCAAGGCGCAGACCGCGCTGCCCTGGCTGATGCGGGAAACCGCCCAGACCGGTATCAACTGGCAGGCCTGTGCAGATGTGCAATAGGCTCAGTCGGCGAACGCCAGCATTTACGGGGGGTTGGCAGGTTTTTGGGAAAAATTGCGCGGGCGAGGAGGGGCAGGTCAACTTCTGACTCTAACGGCGTCCGCGCCACCCGCCAAGCGTTATTCGCACCGCTGAAAAATAAACTTCAAAAAACCGTAAAGTGCTTTTTTCCTTAATGGGTTTTGCGGTATTACGAAGACAGACCGCCGAACCCTGCATCACAGGTGGCGTCTTCGACAGACTCTCCACCTGTGCGCAGGTCCTGCTCCTTGATGTGGGAATCCGGCGGCCTTTTCGCGGCGCAGCACCGTCCAGGTATTGCGTTGTCAGGCTCCCAAAAAGGTGACCGAGTATGGATGAACAAGGACGCAGCACCTCTTCCAATCAGCCAATCCTTTATGTGCTCGATACCAACGTACTGATCCACGATCCAAACGCTCTGCTGAATTTCGAAGAACACCGTGTCGCCATTCCCATGACCGTGCTGGAGGAACTGGACAAACTCAAGGATGGCAAGCAGACCGTCGCTGCCGAATGCCGGCAGGCCATCCGCCTGATCGACAAGACCCTGGGCGATGCATCGCCGGCCGTGGTCGAATCCGGCGTGCCGATCATGCGCGTCAGCGGCAACACCAAGGGCTTTCTGTCCATTCTGATGGACAAGCGTCCCGAGCCCTCGAACCTGCTGCCGCAGAACCTCAACGACAACATCATCATCAACCAGTTGATCGACCTGCACACGCGTCACCCCGACCTGAGCGTGATTCTGGTCACCAAAGACATCAACATGCGCCTCAAGGCGCGCGCCTGCGGGATTGCCGCCGAGGACTACAGCACCGATCAGTTGGTGGACGACGTATCGCTGCTTTCGCGTGGCTATCACAACGTGACCGGCTCGTTCTGGGACCGCGTGAGCAAGGTCGAGACGCGCCAGGACCATGGCCGCACCTGGCACCGGGTGCAGTTGAGCGAAGTGCTGCCATCGGTGCACATGAACGAGTTCATCATCGACGAGCAAGGCTTCGTCGGCTGGATCAAGGGCATCAAGGACGACGAGCTGATGATCCTCGACCTGCACCAAGAGCCCTTGCTGCATCAGGAAGCCTGGGGTCTCAAGCCGCGAGACATCTACCAGGGGCTGGCTCTGTTCGCCCTGCTGGACCCGGACATCCATCTGGTCAACCTCTCGGGCGCAGCGGGGTCGGGCAAGACCATCCTGGCCCTTGCCGCGGCCATCGAGCAGACCATGGTGACCAAGCGCTACCGGCGCATCATTGCAACCCGCAGCGTGCAGGGGCTCGACCAGGAAATCGGTTTCCTGCCCGGTACCGAGGCGGAAAAGATGGAGCCTTGGCTGGGCGCCATCACCGACAACCTCGAAGCCTTGCACATGGAGGATGAAAATACCCACGGCAGCGTCGACTACATCCTGAGCAAGGTGCCGTTGCAGTTCAAATCCCTCAACTACATCCGAGGCCGCAGTTTCCAGCAAAGCCTGATCCTGATCGACGAGTGCCAGAACCTGACACCGCACCAGATGAAAACCATCATCACCCGTGCCGGTGCCGGTTCCAAAGTGATCTGCCTGGGCAACCTGGCGCAGATCGACACCCCCTACCTGTCGGCCCCCAGTTCCGGGTTGACCTATCTGACGGAGCGTTTCAAGGACTTCCCCCAAGGCGTGCACATCACCCTGCAGGGTGTACCGCGGTCGATCCTGGCCGAGTACGCCGAAAGCCACCTGTAGGTCAACAACCCTGCGCAAACGGACTCGCTATCGGTGCCTGGGCACCGACAGTGAGCCTAGCCTTCGAATTCATGAGGGATCTCCCGCGGGCCTTCCTGCAGAACGAACCGGTAGGAACGCCCGGTTTTCTTTTCGAAAGACAGTGTTTTGCCCGGCCGGATGTGATGCTTGGTGGGCGGGGCACAGTGCTGTCCGTTGCGATCGCAGTCGTTGAAATGATCCAGCACCACCGTGGCGTTGCCTTTGTTCGGGATCGTGAAGCGCTCGGCCTCGTGCAGCACTTCGGTGGCGTAGGTGGTCTGCGCCGGCTTGACGAACATCACCGCGCCATAGCCGGCAAGGATGCTCACCCCGGCCGACAGCGCCTCATTGTACTGCTGGGCTTGCTCGCTGGTGAGGCCGAAGCCGTCGCCGGTTTCCGGAAGGACCGGAATGAAACGCAGGCGAAAGTAGCGTTCGGCCTGGCGTTCGCCCCGGTACAGCAGGCGCACCTGCTGCATGCCATTGGGCGGCACGATCACCCGGGCTGGGCTGGCGATCAGGGTGCGCTGTTCGGCCGGCAGGCCATCCAGAGGCACTTCGGTCACGGTGCCGTCGGCGGCGTAGACCAGCTCGGCCACGCTGACCTTGACGAACGCTGCCGTGTCACCGCTGTTGTAGATGCGCTTGAGCGAGGTACTGCGGTTGCCGTCGAAGTATTCGTAGAGGCTGCCGATGTTCAGCTGCGGTGCGGCCCAGGCGTCGAACGTCGTCAGGCCGAGCAGTAGCGCGAGGTATTTCATGGAAGGCTCCTCAAGGGTTGGCGTCATAGATGATGGTGACCCAGCCGCTGTATCGGGCGCCGGGGTAGCGCAGCATGGCTTCGGCCGAGGTGCCGCTGACGTCGAAGTGCAAAGTACCCGGCGCATTGCTCGCAGTGCCGGTGGGGACAATGGTCTTGGCGTAGTTGCGGCCATCCAGCACCGGTAGCCGATCGACCGGCATGCCATTGCTCTGGAAAGCACCCGGCAGGGTCAGCGCCACATCGAGTGGTACGTAATGCTCGGCAGCCTGATTCTTGAGCAGGCACTGGTCACGCCGTTCTGGGTATTCGCAGGCCAGGTAGATGCTGAAGGGGCTGCCAGCCCAAAGGCGCAGCGGCGTGTCGTGATACAGACGGACAGGCGCCCTGCTGGTGTTCATCACGCTGGTCCAGCTGCCTTGGGGGGCAAGCCTGATTTCGGTACCGTGGGCCGGGAAATCGACGCGCATTTCATGCATCACCTTGAAGCTGATGCGCACGCGGAACTGATCGGTACTGGGGTCCAGGATATTGCCGAAGTCGAAGTCCTGGCCCAGCCCCACACGGTAGTCGGCAATGCCTTCCCAGTCGCCGGGGGCCAGCGAGCCCACCGGTGGGAAATCGGGCCTTACCGAGATGCCGGTGTTGGTGAATTCCGAATCCTCCACATTCGGATTGCCGGATTTGGTCGAGAAACAGGGAGCCGGGTTGGTAGTGTTCAAGGCGTGCCAGAGAAACCGGGAATAGCCCGGCCCGCCACCCAGGCTGCCAAATACGCCGCAGCCATTCGGCGAGCCGTTGACGACCGTCTCGTGCTCCCAGCTGACTCGCTGGCTGAATTGATAGAACGCCAGGAACATGGTGGCGGTTTCGCCGGTGAGCCGGTTCTGCAAGGTGATAGCGCGCCGTGCCGGCAACCGGACGTAGACCTTGTCGCGCGCATCGGGTGAATTCACATCTACGCGTTTGCGATAGGTAATAGGCAGGTTCGTCGACCATGAAGTGGCGCAGAAACTGCCACCTCCGAAGTGATTGCAGTAGCTGGCATTGGGCGTCGTGTTGACGAACCGGGTCCCCTCGATTCGCGCAGTGAAGGCTATCTCGTTGGCCGTGGCCTGGGGTGTGAAGGGCAGGGCCAGCAGCAAGGTGGCTGCCATGGCGCGAAGCGTGTTCATCCTGCATCTCCTTCATGATTGTTGCCGGTTGCCGCGAGGGTGTCTGGGCTGCACTGTTGATCGCCCACCATCAGCACTTCGTTTTCACGCTGGGCGTTCTTCTCGTCGAGCTTGAGGAAACATAGGCGTGCGCCACTGCGGCGCACCTCCAGGGTGGGCGTGGATTCGCTCATTTCCACGGCGAAGAAACCGTCCGCCTCGCTCAGGCTGCGGCTGGCATGATTGATGACCATGGCACCCTTGATCGGCGCACCACCGGCATCGAGCAGACGCCCCAGCACGGTGACCGTGCGCATGATGCGCACTTTCTGGTAGGTCACTGCGCCACGGTTGAGGTGGTAACTGAAGCTCGACGGCTGGATCACCGCGGCATGGGCTTCCAGGCCTTCGAAGTCCATCAGCACCTGGCCCGGTCGATAGGCGCGCAACGGCAGGATATTGCGCCCTGGCCGCAGTGTGGCGCTGGGGCCCTGCAGGCTGTCGGCGCGCACGCGCAGGTTGTCCAGGTCGGATTCGACGTCGACGATCATGCCGGCTTCGTAGGGTTGGAAATCACCACTGATGGCGGCTTTACCGGCCCCCACGGCGACGGTGCTTTCCAGGTTCAGGCCGCCACTGACGGCGTGGTCGTAGGACGAGTTCTGCACATAGGCATCGCCGTACACCATGCTGTTCTGGAACTGCACATTGGCCGCCAGGGCGGCCCCGTAGCGATCGCCGGTGAGGGTGCCGGCGACGTTGCGCAGGGTGTGATGCTCCAGGCTTTGCTGGTAGGTCACCGAGACGTTGCGATCGCGAGTGCCGTCCAGCGCCGTGCGGCTACCCAAGGTGGCGGACAGGCGTCGCCCTTCCTGCCCCAGGCTCATGCTCAGGGTGAAATTGACCCCACGATTGCGGGCGCCGTCGGTGGCGAGCGTGCCGGGGCGGTCGAACACCGAGGCACGCCAGTTGGCGTCCGAGCCCATCAGTTTGCCGTGGTACACCAGGCCCAGGTCCACGGAGGTGCCGGCGTAAAGACCGTCGTCGCGGGCGATGCGGGTATGGGTGCTGAAGCGCCGATCCATTCGGTGCTGCCAGGACAGTGAAGTCTGGATGACCTGTTGGCCCGGTCGCGGCTCGCGTTCGCCGCGCAGTCGTGGGTAGCGCTGCCAGCTCTGGTTGCGGCTCAGCACCAGGTTGCCGGCACGGTAGTTCCACAGCGCCTGCAGGTCGTAACCCTGGCCGTGTTGGTCGGTGTGATACACATTGGCGTACAGCTTGGTGCTTTGCAGGGCGTCCCAGTCGGCGGAAAGCCCGTATTGGGTGTAGTCGCCCACGCGCTGCAACGAGCTGCCGAGCACCACCCGCGAGTGCGCCAGGTAGTTGAGCAGCACACCGCTGCTGAGGCTGTCATCGCTGTCTTCTTCCCAGTTGCTGAGCAAGGTGCGGCGCTGGCCCAGATAGAGGTTGTAGCGCCATGGCTGGTCGGGGTTGCTCCAGTTCGACGGCTTGTAGATGAATGCTTCGTTGCTGGCGGTTGTCTGCCCATCCTCGATCAGGCGCACTTCGACGTCATAAATGCCGCCGGGCAGCACTTTGGTATCGATGGCTTGCAGGCCCGGTTGCACTGGCTGGCTGTTGATCAGCACGCCATTGCGGTAGATCTCCACCACGCCGGGGCGGTTCGGGGTGACATAGATGGGGGTGGCGCTGGGGGTGGCGTTGTCCACGGCCAGGCTGTCGCTGCTGCCGTACATGACACCCAGGGCGGTCAGGGGCGTGTCGCCCAGCAGGCGCGGCTGGCGGGTCAGGCCCTGGGCGTCGGGCATGAAATAGCCGAGGCGATAGAAGTGGCCCTGGTCCATGCGCTCGGCGTAGAGCTGGTCGACACGATGGCGGGTACCGTAGCGGTCGTCGTCACTGCGATCGGCCTGCAGTTGGGCCAGGGTGGTCCAGTCACCGAGGCTGCCTTGGCCCTGCAGCGCGTAGCGCCCGACTTGTTCGAAGCGTCCGGCGGAAATGTTCAGCTGATTGCGCAGAATCATGCCGTGACTGCCGTGCTCGGGCAGGGCGTGATAGCGTTGGTCTTGCGCAGTGCGTTCCACCGTACGGGTAAGAATGGACAGGCGCGAGTCGTACAGGCTGTAGTGCAAAGCCACCAGGTCGTCGCGGCAGCTCTGCGTGCAGTTGCCCAGCGGCACGGGGTCGGCCAGGTAATCGGCCCATCGCTGGCGCAGCGGATCGGGCGCACGGCCTTCTTCGTCCGCGGTGAACTCGATCAGTTGCACGCGCTCCTGGCGGTCCAGGGTGATCAGGGCTTCACCCAGGCCGCGTCCATCCAGATCGACGTGCACGGCCAGCGGCACGTCGTAGAAATGCTCGTTGAACTCTCGTGGCAACCCCTGGGCCTGGCTGGACAGGGCCGTAGTGGCGATGTTCGTGTTGCCTGTCACGGTGGTCGGGGACAGTGCCACCAAGGACAGCAGGCCCAGCGCCAAAGGGCCGGTGAACACCGTTGGGGTGATTCTAGTCATGGTTGTCACACAGGCAGAGGTCGCCCTGCCGGGCACACGGGTGCCCGGCGGGGCAACGTTCAGAACACGGGGTTTGAAACGAGGTCAGACCGGATCAGGCGTTTCGAAGACCAGGTTGACGGTGCCCTGGTAGGTGCCCGGAACGTAACCGGCAGATGGCTTGGCGCCGGCGGTCACCAGAAAGTCGACCACGGTGCCGGCAGCGGCATCGGCTACGTTGGCGACGATTTCAGAGCTGGTGCTCAAGGCCTGGTTGCCCACCTTGACGTTCAGACCAATGGAGTTGGACCCGCTGGTCATGGTCGGGCTGTTGAGCAGTTTGGCTTTGATGGCCCCGCTGGTGCTTTTCATGGTCAGTTGCTTGCGGATCGGCTCCAGGCTGCCGTCCACCGGCTTGAAGCTCATGTTCTGTGGCTCGTTCATCCAGTTGCCACCCAGTGGCTCTACGATGAATTTGTCGGTGGGCACGGTAGCGGTCACGGTCACGGTGTGATCGATACGCTGGTCGGCCATGGCACTGCCGGTGAACAGCAGGGCCAGTGGCAGCGCGAGGACTGAAGATTTCATTGGGTACGACTCCTTGATTTCGATGTGAGCAGCAGGTGCGCGCTGCTGGTCGAACCGACCTTAGGCTGAGGTTCTTCCGGTCGGTTGGCAGCGCGAGGGAGAATTGTGCCGGGCGCAGGGCGGTCAAAAAGTCGGACGGTTCCCAAACTTTGTGGGATCCGTCCTACAACGCGACGCTCGAGGTTTTGTGCAACGCAGCTGTTCCGGGGCTACAATCGTCGCTTCTGGAACAGGAGCAAGGCAGTGCTGACTCATCTCGATTCCCAAGGTCGCGCCAACATGGTCGACGTCACCGACAAGGCCATGACTTCCCGCGAAGCGGTGGCCCAGGCGCGTATCCGCATGCTGCCGCAGACCCTGCAGATGATCGTCGAGGGTGAGCATCCCAAGGGCGATGTCTTCGCCGTGGCGCGCATCGCCGGCATTCAGGCAGCGAAGAAAACCAGCGACCTGATTCCGCTCTGTCACCCGCTGATGCTCACCAGCGTCAAGGTCGAACTGGCCGCCGACGGCGCGGACGCCGTGCTGATCACCGCTCGCTGCAAGCTGGCCGGGCAGACCGGGGTCGAGATGGAAGCGCTGACGGCGGCCAGCGTGGCGGCCCTGACCATTTACGACATGTGCAAGGCGGTCGACCGCGGCATGGTCATCGAACAGGTGCGCCTGCTGGAGAAACAGGGCGGCAAGAGTGGGCATTTCAAGGCGGACGTTTCATGAACTACACCGTGTTGTATTTCGCCCGCTATCGCGAGCTGCTGGGCACGGGCGAGGAAGTGGTGACGGGTGAATTCGCCAGCGTCGACGCGTTGCGCGAATTTCTCATCCTGCGCGGCGACCGCGAGGTACTTGCGGAGAAAGGCCTCATGTGTGCTCGCAACCAGGAGATGTGCGGGCTGGCCGAACCTTTGTTCGATGGCGATGAAGTGGCATTCTTTCCCACCGTGACCGGAGGTTGAGATGAGTGTTCGCGTGCAACATGAGCCGTTCGACCCCGGCGCTGAACTCAATGCCCTGCACCAGGCCAACACCGGCGTGGGCGCCGTGGTGAGCTTTGTCGGCTACGTGCGCGATTTCAACGACGGGCTGGAAGTGCGCGGGATGTTGCTGGAGCATTATCCGGGCATGACCGAAAAAGCCTTGGACAAGATCATCTTCGAGGCGGCGCAGCGCTGGCCGTTGCTCAAGCTTGCGATACTGCACCGGGTGGGCGCGCTGGCGCCGGGCGAGCCGATCGTGTTCGTCGGCGTGGCCAGCGCCCATCGTCAGGCGGCGTTCCAGGCGTGCGACTTCGTCATGGACTATCTCAAGACCCGGGCGCCGTTCTGGAAAAAGGAGAACACCGAAGATGGCCCGCGCTGGGTGCAGGGACGCGATAGCGACGAGGCAGCAGCGCAGCGCTGGGAGTGATTGTCCGCCCATGCGCTGAGGCAGGTTGGAACGGGGTGCGGCTTTCGCGGCCACGGACCGCTCCTGCAGGGGGCTTGAGTACATTCGTAGGAGCGGCCATCGGCAGCAAAGAGGGCGGCGCGGTTAGGCCGCTAAATCGCGGTGCGGCTTTCGCGGCCGCGGACCGCTCCTACAGCGGTCAAGGGTGCTTGGTTTCGACGGGTTTCAGCAGCTCGGCGGACGGCATTTCGAAGTTGATCTTGCGACCCAGCAACGCCTCGATCGATGGGAGCTGGTAGGAATCGTCTTCGCCGGCGAAGCTGATCGAAACACCGCTGCTGCCAGCCCGGCCAGTACGCCCGATGCGGTGAACGTAGTCATCCGGCACTTCGGGCAAGGTGAAATTGATCACATGGCTGATGCCGTCGATGTGGATGCCGCGGCCCGCCACATCGGTGGCCACCAGCACGCGAATCTTGCCTTCGCGGAACCCTTCCAGGGTCTTGATACGCTTGTGCTGCGGCACATCGCCGGACAGTTGCGCGGCATTCACGCCATCGCGCACCAGACGCTCTTCGATGCGGCGGACTTCGTCCTTGCGGTTGGCAAACACGATGACGCGCTCCCAGTCGTTGCTGGTGACCAGGTTGTAGAGCAGTTTGTATTTGTCGCTGCCAGCCACTGCATACACATGCTGCTCGACGCTTTCGCTGGCCACGTTTTCCGGCTCGATCTCGACGATGGCCGGGTCGGTGGTCCACTGCTGGGCGAGGTTCATCACGTCTGCGGTGAAAGTGGCGGAGAACAGCAGGGTCTGGCGTTCCTGTTTGGGTGGCGTCTGGCGGATGATCTGGCGCACCTGGGGTATGAAGCCCATGTCGAGCATGCGGTCGGCTTCATCGAGCACCATCACCTCGACCATGTCCAGGTGCACTTCGCCGCGCTGGTTGAAGTCCAGCAGGCGGCCGGGGGTGGCAACCAGGATGTCGCAATGGCGTGCTTCGAGCTGCTTGAGTTGCTTGTCGAAGTCCATGCCGCCGACGAACGTCATCACGTTCAGGCCGGTGTACTTGGTCAGGTCCGCGGCGTCCTTGGCAATCTGCACCACCAACTCACGGGTCGGCGCGATGATCAGCGCGCGCGGCTCGCCCATGAAGCGCTCCTTGGGCGGAGGGGTCTGCTGCAGTTGGGAGATGATCGACACGAGGAAGGCAGCGGTCTTGCCGGTGCCGGTCTGGGCGCGGCCGATGGCGTCGCGGCCCTCGAGCGTGTAGCCCAGCACCTGGGCCTGGATCGGTGTGCAGTACGGAAAACCCAGGTCGTGGATGGCGTGCATCAGCTCGTCGGTGAGCGCGAAGTCGTGGAAGCGTGTCTTGCCTTCCTGCGCTTCCACCTGAAAATCGGTACGGCTCCAGGCAGGCGCGACGGGTTTGGGCTGACGGACCCGCACAGGCTTTTCATCGGCGATCACGGTCGGTGCGGGTGCTTCGGGTTCGGGGCTGACGCTGGGGGCTGGCGCAACGGCGGCCGGCTGGGTCGATGCGTGGGTGTCGACGGGTAGGGCGCGGGTGGCGCCAGTGTCGGCTGCAAGGGGTTGCGCCTCGCTTTTGCCGAACATCTTCTTGAGTGCTTTGAGCACAGGCTTCTCATCGATTGGTTGAGGAATGAACGTCAGGCAGTGTAATGCAAGAATCGAGCACGACGATAGAAGAGTGGTGGGGACGTACGGTGGCCGCTGTGTGGCCGGTACTGCGCGGCGCCTGCTTCGCGGCCGATGACCGCTCCTACGAGACGACCGCGAACCTATGTAGGAGCGGCCCGCGGCCGCGAAGGGTGCGCTGCGGTTCGCCTGACACACCGCGGCGCCTGCTTCGCGGCCGATGACCGCTCCTACGAGTCGACCGCGAACCTATGTAGGAGCGGCCCGCGGCCGCGAAGGGTGCGCTGCGGTTCGCCGGACACACCGCGGCGCCTGCTTCGCGGCCACAGGTCGCGCCTGCGGATGTGCAAGGTGTCAGTGCAACCGTTCGGCCAGCCAGTCGCCGATGTCGGCGATCTCTTGCGGTAACACTTGGTGACCCATGGGGTATTCCTGCCACGCTGCGTCCACGCCCCAGCGTTTGAGGTATTCATAGGCGCTGCGGCCCATGGCGTTGATCACTACTTCGTCATTCTGCCCGTGCAGGCACAGCGCCGGCGTGCGCTGCTGGCTGGCGGCCAGTTCGATTTGTTCGTCGAAAGTCGGAGCGTAGGTCGACAGCGCCAGCACTCCCCCAAGCGGACCCTGCCAAGTGATATAGGCCGTATGTAATGCCACCGCGCCACCCTGGGAAAAGCCTGCGATGAAGATCCTTTCGGGCGGGATGCCGCTGGCCTGCTGCTCCTCGATCAGCCCGCAAAGCATCTGCGCAGACGCCTCCAGCTGGCTTTGGTCGATGGCCCGTGCAGGACTCATGGCAATGATGTTGTACCAGCTGGGCATGGCGTAGCCGCCGTTGATCGTCACTGCGCGAGTGGGTGCCTGCGGCAGTACGAAACGTGTTCCCTGCAATCGTTGCTGCAAGGCTTCCGCCACGGGCAGGAAGTCATATCGGTCAGCGCCTAGGCCATGCAGCCAGATGACACAGGCGTCGACGCTGTTGTCGGGTTCGATGATCAAGGGGTCGGTCATGGTTGCTCCGTTGTGAGGCGCCCGCTCTGTTTGAGTGCAGTGCAACGAGGCGCGATGGTGCGATCTCTGAAGAAGATGTCGCAAGGCTACAAGTTTTTCTATTGACGTGCATTTAAACGCTGATGCGATTCACTATGGTACGACGCTTGCTATGTAACTGGCGTAATACCAGCATCGTCATCGGCGGTAACACTATAGAACCGTTATGGACTGACGCAGAGTAGTCAACGACGATGCGGAAAAATTTGCCGATGATCACCAGAGACGCCGCAGTCCACTGCGTCGAACCTTGCGGGGAGCGGGGGCAAGCGTTGCATATCCCGGTCGGGCCATCCGGTCGGTCGGGTTCATCACTTGTATTGCGATTGAAGCTTTGACCCAACAACAAGCCGACACGGGTCGACAGCGCCTCATTTAGGTGCAGCGCAATTCAAGCTCGGACACAACAAGAGCAACTGGAGGTTTTGAATGAAGATGTTGAAATCCACCCTGGCTGTACTGACCGCTGCGACCGTTCTGGGCGTAAGCAGCTTCGCTCAGGCGGGTGCCACTCTGGACGCCATCCAGAAGAAAGGTTTCGTACAGTGCGGCGTCTCCGACGGCCTGCCTGGTTTCTCCGTTCCTGATGCTTCGGGCAAGATCGTCGGTATCGACGCCGACGTCTGCCGCGCTGTCGCGGCTGCCGTGTTCGGTGATGCTACCAAGGTCAAGTTCAGCCAACTGAATGCCAAGGAGCGCTTCACTGCGCTGCAGTCCGGTGAAATCGACATTCTGTCGCGCAATACCACCTGGACCAGCTCCCGCGATGCGGGCATGGGCATGGTCTTCGCCGGCGTCACCTACTACGACGGCATCGGCTTCCTGGTGAACAACAAGCTGGGCGTGAAAAGTGCCAAGGAACTGGACGGCGCCACCATCTGCATCCAGGCCGGTACCACCACCGAGCTGAACGTGTCCGACTACTTCCGTGGCAATGGCCTGAAGTACACCCCGATTACCTTCGACACCTCCGACGAAAGCGCCAAGTCCCTGGAAGGCGGCCGTTGCGACGTATTGACCTCCGACAAGTCGCAGCTGTTCGCCCAGCGCAGCAAGCTGGCCGCGCCGAACGATTACGTCGTGTTGCCGGAAACCATCTCCAAGGAGCCGCTGGGCCCAGTGGTACGCCGCGGTGATGAAGACTGGCTGGCGATCGTCAAGTGGACCCTGTTCGCCCAGCTCAACGCTGAAGAGGCAGGCGTGACTTCGAAGAACGTCGAAGCCGAAGCCAAAGCCACCAAGAACCCTGACGTGGCACGCTTGCTGGGCGCCGATGGCGAATACGGCAAGGATCTGAAACTGCCGAAGGATTGGGTCGTGCAGATCGTCAAGCAGGTCGGCAACTACGGCGAGATGTTCGAGCGCAACCTGGGCGCGAACACCCCGCTGAAGATCGATCGTGGCCAGAACGCTCTCTGGAACGCTGGCGGTATCCAGTACGCACCTCCGGTGCGCTGATCGGCCCGGCGCCTGACGGCACGTTGCCGTCGGGCGCTGTTCTCCATCTCTCCTGGGGCTTTCCATGCAAAATCAAATCGGCGCACCCAAGCAGGGGTTATCCCTGACTGATCCACGTGTGCGTGCGTGGCTTTTCCAGATCATCACCATTGTGGCGGTGGTCGGTATGGGCTGGTTTCTGTTCGACAACACACAGACCAACCTGCAACACCGGGGCATCACTTCCGGCTTCGACTTCCTTGAACGCAGTGCCGGCTTCGGCATTGCCCAACATCTGATCGACTACACCGAATCGGACAGCTACGCGCGCGTGTTCCTGATCGGCCTGCTCAATACCTTGCTGGTGTCGATCATCGGCATCATCCTGGCGACCGTGCTGGGCTTCGTGATCGGCGTGGCGCGACTGTCGCCCAACTTCATGATCAACAAGCTGGCGACCGTCTACATCGAGGTGTTCCGCAACATCCCGCCGCTGCTGCAGATCCTGTTCTGGTATTTCGCGGTGTTCCTGACCCTGCCGGGTCCGCGCGCGGCACATGGTTTCATGGACAGCTTCTACGTCAGCAGCCGTGGCTTGAACATGCCGGCCGCGCTGGCGGCGCCAGGCTTCTGGCCATTCGCTATCAGCGTGGTGGTAGCCATCGTGGGCGTCGTACTGATGTCCAAGTGGGCCACCAAGCGCTTCGAGGCCACCGGCCAGCCGTTCCACAAGTTCTGGGTGGGCCTGGCGATCATCATCGTATTGCCGGTCCTGTGCGCGCTGATCTTCGGCACGCCGGTGCATTGGGAGAAACCCGAGCTCAAGGGCTTCAACTTCGTCGGTGGCTGGGTATTGATCCCGGAACTGCTGGCCTTGACCCTGGCCCTGACCGTGTACACCGCGGCGTTCATTGCCGAGATCGTGCGCTCGGGCATCAAGTCGGTCAGCCACGGCCAGACCGAAGCGGCCCACTCGCTGGGGCTGCGCAACGGCCCGACCCTGCGCAAGGTGATCATCCCGCAGGCCCTGCGTGTGATCATTCCGCCACTGACCAGCCAATACCTGAACCTGGCGAAGAACTCTTCCCTGGCAGCGGGTATCGGTTACCCGGAAATGGTTTCGCTGTTCGCCGGTACCGTGCTCAACCAGACCGGTCAGGCGATCGAAGTCATTGCCATCACCATGAGCGTGTACCTGGCGATCAGTATCAGCATTTCCCTGCTGATGAACTGGTACAACAAGCGCATTGCGCTGATCGAACGGTGAGGATGAGCGCATGACGACCCATATTTTCAAACCCGACCAGCCACCACCGAGCAAAGTCTTCGGACCTGTTGCGTGGATGCGCCGGAACCTGTTTTCCAGCTGGCTCAACACGCTGCTGACCCTGCTGTCGCTGTACCTGATCTGGCTGATCGTGCCGCCGCTGTTGAGCTGGTCGATCTTCGACGCAAACTGGGTCGGCACCACCCGTGCCGACTGCACCAAGGAAGGCGCCTGCTGGGTGTTCATCCAGCAGCGTTTCGGTCAGTTCATGTATGGCTATTACCCGCCCGAACTGCGCTGGCGCGTCGATCTGACCGTGTGGCTGGCAGTGCTGGGTGTGGCGCCGCTGTTCATGTCGCGGTTCAAGCGCAAAGCGGTCTATGGCATCGGCTTCCTGGTGCTGTACCCGGTCATCGCCTACTTCCTGCTGCACGGCGGCGCGTTCGGCATGCCGACCGTGGCAACCAGCCAGTGGGGTGGCCTGATGCTGACCCTGGTGATCGCTACCGTGGGCATCGCTGGCGCCTTGCCGCTGGGGATCCTGCTGGCGTTGGGCCGGCGTTCGAAGATGCCGGCGGTGAAGGTGGTCTGCGTGACCTTCATCGAGTTCTGGCGCGGCGTGCCGTTGATCACCGTGCTGTTCATGTCTTCGGTCATGCTGCCGCTGTTCCTGCCCGAGGGCATGAACTTCGACAAGTTGCTGCGGGCGCTCATCGGGGTCATCCTGTTCCAGTCCGCCTATGTAGCCGAAGTGGTGCGCGGTGGCATGCAGGCGATTCCCAAGGGGCAGTACGAGGCGGCCTCGGCCATGGCGCTGGGCTACTGGCGCAGCATGGGCCTGGTGATCCTGCCGCAGGCCTTGAAGATGGTCATCCCGGGCATCGTCAACACCTTCATTGCATTGTTCAAGGACACCAGCCTGGTGATCATCATCGGCCTGTTCGACCTGCTCAACAGTGTCAAGCAGGCGGCAGCCGACCCGGCATGGCTGGGCATGGCAACGGAGGGCTACGTGTTCGCGGCCCTGGTGTTCTGGATCTTCTGTTTCGGTATGTCCCGCTACTCCATGCATCTGGAGCGCAAGCTGGACACTGGCCACAAGCGTTAGGAGCTTAATCATGAGTGAAGCGATCAAGAAACCGGCGGGCGCACCGGGCATCATCCAGATGCAAGGCGTGAACAAGTGGTACGGCCAGTTCCACGTGCTCAAGGACATCAACCTGAACGTGGCCCAGGGCGAGCGCATCGTCCTGTGCGGGCCCTCGGGCTCGGGCAAGTCGACCACCATCCGTTGCCTGAACCGCCTGGAAGAGCATCAGAAGGGCACCATCATCGTCGACGGCGTGGAGCTGACCAACGATCTCAAGCAGATCGAGACGGTACGGCGCGAAGTGGGCATGGTGTTCCAGCACTTCAACCTGTTTCCTCATCTGACTATCCTGCAGAACTGCACGCTGGCGCCGATGTGGGTGCGCAAGATGCCCAAGCGCCAGGCCGAGGAAATCGCCATGCATTACCTGGAGCGCGTGCGCATCCCGGAGCAGGCGCACAAGTTCCCCGGGCAGCTGTCCGGTGGCCAGCAACAGCGCGTGGCCATTGCGCGGGCGTTGTGCATGAAGCCCAAGATCATGCTGTTCGACGAACCGACTTCGGCGCTCGATCCGGAAATGGTCAAGGAAGTACTCGACACCATGATCGGCCTGGCCGAAGACGGTATGACCATGCTCTGCGTGACCCACGAAATGGGCTTCGCGCGCACCGTGGCGAACCGGGTGATCTTCATGGACAAGGGCGAGATCGTCGAACAGGCCGCGCCGAACGACTTCTTCGATAACCCGCAGAGCGACCGGACCCGGATGTTCCTGAGCCAGATCCTGCACTGATTGCCGTTTGCGGCACACGAAAAACCCGGGCCTGTGCCCGGGTTTTTTCGTATCAGGTCTGCCGCACCGCAGCGCCTGCTTCGCGGCCGATGACCGCTCCTACGGGGAATGTGGGAACGGTGTAGGAGCGGTCCGTGGCCGCGAAGGGTGCGCTGCGGTTCGCCGGATACACCGCGGGGCCTGCTTCGCGGCCGATGACCGCTCCTACGGGGAATGCGGGAACGGTGTAGGAGCGGTCCGTGGCCGCGGAGGGTGCGCTGCGGTTCGCCGGATACACCGCGGCGCCTGCTTCGCGGCCGATGACCGCTCCTACGGGGAATGCGGGAACGGTGTAGGAGCGGTCCGTGGCCGCGAAGGGTGCGCTGTGGTTTCGATGGCACCCTGCTGGCTGGGCATTTGCCATTGCTGGCAATACGCTCTACGCTTCCTCGCTCAAAGCCGTATCCAAGAGACCATCAGGCGTTCGCGTTCTGGCAATGGTCCGCACTTTCGTTTCTGGACCCTTATGCCTACTGCCAACTGTACCGCTTCGAGCAGCGACGTCGTGACGCCGTTGCATAAACCCTGGTTGCTGATCCTTGGCCTGGTGCTGGTGGCGCTGAACCTGCGTCCGGCCTTGTCGAGCATGGCGCCCTTGCTCGCGCAGGTCTCGGCCAGTCTCGGCCTGAGCGGCTCGACGGCCGGCCTGCTGACCACGCTTCCGGTTCTGTGCCTGGGTCTGTTCGCACCCTTGGCGCCTCTGCTGGCACGGCGTTTCGACAGCGAACGGGTGGTCTTGGGTGTGTTGCTCGTGCTGGCCGCCGGCATTGCCCTGCGCAGCCAATTAGGGGTGTGGGGATTGTTCATCGGCAGCCTGGTGGCCGGCGGCAGCATCGGGATCATCGGCGTGTTGCTGCCTGGCATAGTCAAGCGCGACTTCGCCCGACAGGCCGGGACGATGACCGGCGTCTACACCATGGCGCTGTGCCTGGGGGCAGCGCTGGCCGCCGGTTCCAGCGTTCCCCTCAGCCAGTATTTCGATGACAGCTGGCGCATCGGTCTGGCGTTCTGGATGGTGCCTGCATTGCTGGCGGCCGTGTTCTGGCTGCCCCAGACGCGGCAAAAGCACGGCGTCCAGCGTGCCCGCTATCGTGTCAGTGGCTTGTTCCGCGATCCCTTGGCCTGGCAGGTCACGCTGTTCATGGGCTTGCAGTCGTCGCTGGCCTACATCGTCTTTGGCTGGCTGCCGTCGATCCTGATCGGCCGGGGCTTGTCTGCCGCCGAGGCAGGACTGGTCATGTCGTTCTCGATCATCGTGCAGTTGCCCAGCGCACTCACTGTGCCTTGGCTGGCCACCCGAGGTCGTGATCAGCGCTTGCCGATTGTCGCGGTGATGGCGATGAGTCTGGCCGGTTTGTTCGGCCTGCTTTACGCACCATTGAGCGGGATATGGGGCTGGGCGATCGTGCTCGGGCTGGGGCAGGGCGGAGTGTTCGCACTGGCGTTGACCCTGATCGTGCTGCGCTCGCGGGACGCCCATGTGGCAGCCAACCTGTCGAGCATGGCTCAAGGTGTGGGCTATACCATCGCGTCGATGGGGCCCTTCGCGGTAGGGTTGGTGCACGACATGACGGGCGGCTGGAGCGCAGTCGGGTGGGTGTTTGCCGTGATTGGCATCGCCGCCACGGCGGCGGGTATGGGGGCCGGGCGTACGCTGCATGTGCGTGCGGTGGCGACGAAGGTGGAATGATGCCGCGGGTTTGCCTACAGGCGTTGCTGAATCAATGACCGACATCACGCCACCCAAGCCCTGGTATGTCTACCTGGTCCGCGCGGCGAATGGCTCGCTCTACTGCGGCATCAGCGACGACCCGCAGCGCCGTTTCGCCAAGCACCAGAGTGGCAAGGGCGCGCGTTTTTTTCTCTCCAGCCCGGCAGTGGCATTGGTGTACTACGAAACCTGGCCCAGCAAAGGTGAAGCGCTGCGCCACGAGCGGCTGATCAAGCGCCTGCGCAAAGTTGCCAAGGAGCATCTGGTAGCGTCTTTCCGCCCCCTGTAGCAGCGGCGCGAGCCGCGTCCGGTGGCACCGCGTTCATTCAGGCACAGCGCATACACCGCCGACGCGGCTTGCGCCGCTGCTACAGAGCACGCAATCCCTGTAGCAGCGGCGCGAGCCGCGTCCGGTGGCAGCGCGTTCATGCAGGCACAGCGCATACACCGCCGACGCGACTTGCGCCGCTGCTACAGAGCACGCAATCCGTGTAGCAGCGGCGCGAGCCGCGTCCGGTGGCACCGCGTTCATGCAGGCACAGCGCATACACCGCCGACGCGGCTTGCGCCGCTGCTACAGGGGTATGTGCTCTGCGCGCGGGCGAGTAAGCTGTGAGCTTTCCCACCCTGCTGGAGCCGATATGTCCGACTTGATCCTGCATCACTATCCGACCTCGCCGTTCGCCGAAAAGGCCCGCCTGATGCTCGGCTTCAAAGGGCTCGCGTGGCGTTCGGTACTGATTTCGCCGATCATGCCCAAACCCGATCTGACGGCGTTGACCGGTGGCTACCGCAAGACCCCGGTGTTGCAGGTGGGCGCCGATGTGTATTGCGACACGGCCCTGATCGCTCGCCGTCTGGACCAGGAAAAAGCCTTCCCATCGCTGTTGCCCCAAGGCCAGGAACTGACTGTCGCCACCTTCGCCGCCTGGGCCGATTCTGTGCTGTTCCAGCATGCCGTCAGCCTGGTATTTCAACCCGAGTCCATCAGTGCCCGTCTGGCGCGCCTGCCGGAAGACGCCGCCAAGGCGTTCATCGCCGATCGCATGGCGCTGTTCCAGGGTGGTACGGCCACTCGTTTGTCGGTCGAGCAGGCCAAGCATCAGTGGCCGACGTTCATGACGCGCCTGGAACAGCAGCTGCAGGACGCAGAAGGCGATTACCTGTTTGGCGAACCTACTTTGGCAGATTTCTCCCTGGCCCATCTGTTGTGGTTTCTCAAGGGCACGCCGGTCACTGCACCGCTGGTGGATATCTATCCCGCCATTCATGCCTGGCTGGGGCGCGTGCTGGGCTTTGGCCACGGCACCTACAGTGACCTGAGTGCCGATGAGGCGCTGGCGATAGCCAAGGCGGCTACTCCGGCAGCCTTGCCTACGGAAACGTTCGAAGACCCCAATGGGTTCAAGGTTGGTGATCAGGTAAGCGTCGCGGCAGTGGACTACGGCGTCGACCCCGTGCGGGGAGAGTTGTTGTTTGCCGGGGCCGAGGAATTGATCATCAGGCGCGAAGACGAGCGCGCCGGCGTGGTGCATGTGCATTTCCCACGCGTCGGTTTTGCCCTCGCGAAGCAGTAACGGCCTTACGTTCAGCGCGTTACACCGAGGCGCCTGCTTCGCGGCCGGTGACCGCTCCTACGGGGTGCAGGCGCACCGCTGTAGGGTCAGGTCAGTCCTTGCGGCGTTTGAGCTGGTCGGTCAGTTGGGACGGCAGGCCCTTGATGATCAAGGTGCCGGCCTCTTCATCGTATTCGATCTTGGAACCCAGCAAATGGGCTTCGAAACTGATCGACAACCCCTCGGCGCGCCCGGTGAAGCGGCGAAACTGGTTGAGGGTGCGCTTGTCCGCCGGGATCTCGGGCGACAAGCCGTAATCCTTGTTGCGGATATGGTCATAGAAGGCCTGCGGGCGGTCTTCATCTATCAGCCCCGACAACTCCTTCAACGTCACCGGCTCGCCCATCTTGCTCTGACTGGTGGCGTAGTCCACCAAGGTCTGGGTTTTCTCCCGTGCGGACTCTTCGGGCAGGTCTTCGCTTTCGACGAAGTCGCTGAAGGCCTTGAGCAGTGTCCGCGTTTCTCCCGGACCGTCGACGCCCTCCTGGCAGCCGATGAAGTCGCGGAAATACTCCGAGACCTTCTTGCCGTTCTTGCCCTTGATGAACGAGATGTACTGCCGCGACTGCTTGTTGTTCTGCCACTCCGACAGGTTGATGCGGGCCGCCAGATGCAACTGCCCCAGGTCCAGATGCCGCGACGGTGTGACGTCGAGCTCGGAGGTCACCGCCACGCCCTCGCTGTGGTGCAGCAGCGCAATGGCCAGGTAATCGGTCATGCCCTGTTGGTAGTGCGCGAACAGCACATGCCCGCCTGTGGATAGATTCGATTCTTCCATCAGTTTCTGCAGGTGCTCGACGGCCGTGCGGCTGAACTGGGTGAAGTCGCGACCCTCGTCCAGGTAGTCCTTGAGCCAGCCGCTGAAAGGGTGCGCGCCGGACTCGGCATGGAAGAAGCCCCAGGCCTTGCCCTGCTTGGCGTTGTAGCTTTCATTGAGGTCGGCAAGCAGATGTTCGATGGCGCTGGACTCGGCCAGCTCGCTGTCGCGCGCGTGAAGCACGGCAGGTGTGCCGTCGGGTTTCTTGTCGATCAAATGGACGATGCAGTGACGGATCGGCATGGGCTTCTCGGCTGGTCTGTTTGACGGGCACGGTGGACGTGGCGGGCCGTGCGGCAAAGGGGCGAAGTGTAACGTAGATAGGGGTTTTACGGCTTGCTGGTGACGGGCGCGTGCGCTGAAACGACGAAATCGTCTACTTTTCGGCCAAACCCATGATAAAGCTGAATAAAAGGACCGCTTGTGGCGGATATTTGTCTGGCTCTGTGCTAGTTTTGCCCGGTCTTGCGGCCCACAAGGCCGTGAAGCCCCGCAGAGAGCGGCTTTCGAGTCGAACCAAACGCCATTCTGGGTATCTACAATGGCGATTGGCATGACCGAAACGTGAGCCCCGGCGGACGTCGCACGCCCGGCTCCGACTTACGCTGCACTTTGCAATCCAATTGAATTTGATAGGGAAGGTACACCACCATGGCATTAACCAAAGACCAACTGATCGCCGATATCGCTGAAGCTATCGACGCGCCGAAAACCACCGCGCGCAACGCTATCGAGCAGCTGGGCCAGATCGTTGCCGATCAATTGGAAAATGGCAACGAGATCACCTTGCCTGGTATCGGCAAGCTGAAGATCACCGAGCGTCCTGCCCGTACCGGCCGTAACCCTTCGACCGGCGCTGCCATCGAAATCGCTGCCAAGAAAGTCGTCAAGTTCGTCCCAGCCAAAGTGCTGACCGATTCCGTCAACAAGTAATTGTAACGGCTCGACGAACCGTGCCGCGGGTCAACCCGGGCGCGGTTTTTTTGTGCCCGCGAAATGTACCCAACCCTGTGGGAGCGGGCTCTGCCCGCGAAGGGCGCGCCGCGGTACGCCTGATACACCGCAGCGCCTGTTTCGCGGCCGATGAACGCTCCTACGATGTGTGTAGTGAGGTAAACCAGCTGTTACGCCCCTGTTCGGGCAGGAAGGTCCAGGCGACGAAGCGGCTTTGCTTCTGGCCTTGACCCATTTCCACCACGCGTACCTGCGCCGCCTGGACCTTGCTCAGGGTCGCCTGGATGGCCGCAAGGTTGGAAGCCTTGGACACCAGCGTAGAAAACCACAACACCTGCTTGCCCAGCGCCACGCTTTCGTTGATCAACTGGGTCACGAAGCGAATCTCGCCCCCTTCACACCACAGCTCGTTGTTCTGCCCACCGAAGTTCAGCACCGGCAGCTTGCGCTTGGGATCGGCCTTGCCCAGTGCACGCCACTTGCGCTGGCTACCACGCGTGGCATCCTCCAGCGAAGCATGGAACGGTGGGTTGCACAGGGTCACGGCGAACCGTTCCTCGGCGCCTATCAGTCCCTGCAGAATCTGCCGTGGCTGGCCCTGCAGGCGCAGAGTGATGGCCTTGCCCAGCTTGTTCGCCTGGACGATGGTATTGGCCGAAGCCAACGCCACCGGGTCTATGTCGGACCCCACGAACTGCCAGCGATAGTCACTGTGCCCCAGCAATGGATAGATGCAGTTGGCGCCCACACCTACATCCAGTGCCTTGACCGCAGTGCCTCTGGGAATCTCTGCTCCGTTGCTTTCGGCCAGCAGGTCCGCCAGGCAATGCAGATAATCGGCGCGCCCGGGGATGGGCGGGCAGAGGTAACCCGCCGGAATATCCCAGTGCCGAATGCCGTACAACGCTCCGAGCAGGGCCCGATTGAATACCTTCACCGCTGCCGGGTCGGCGAAGTCGATGCTTTGCTTGCCATACGGGTTGAGAATGACGAACCGGGCGAGGTCCGGGTGGGCCTTGATCAGTTGCGGGAAATCGTAGCGGCCCTGGTGGCGATTGCGCGGGTGCAGGGTGGGTTTTTGCGGGGTGGACATGGGGAGGTTACCGGTGAGGCTGCCGGCCTCTTCGCGGGCAGAGCCCGCTCCCACAGGGATCTACTGGGTTGCATAGATCTCTGTGGGGGCGAGCAGCGCCCGCGATGAGGCCCGCAAGACGAATTACAGGCTGGCGATCCGCGCGTGCTGTTCGGCCAGCTTGGTCAATGCCTGTTCGGCTTCGGCCAGTTTGGCGCGCTCTTTGTCGATGACGGCGGGAGGCGCCTTGTCGACGAAGGCCGCATTGGACAACTTGCCGCCCACGCGTGCCACTTCACCATTCAGGCGCTGGATCTCCTTGTCCAGACGCGCCAGTTCGGCGTCCTTGTCGATCAGGCCTGCCATGGGCACCAGCACTTCCATCTCGCCGACCAGTGCGGTGGCACTCAGAGGCGCCTCCTGGCCATCGGCAAGCACGGTGATGGATTCCAGCTTGGCAAGCTTGCGCAGCAAGGCATCGTTCTCCTGCAGGCGACGCTGGTCCTGGCTGCCGGTGTTCTTGAGGAACAGGGCCAGCGGCTTGCCTGGACCGATGTTCATCTCTCCACGAATGTTGCGCACGCCCAGCATCAGGCCCTTGAGCCACTCGATGTCGTCTTCGGCCGCCGTATCGATGCGGCTTTCGTTGGCCACCGGCCAAGGCTGCAGCATGATCGTCTTGCCCTGCACACCGGCGAGCGGCGCCAGGCGCTGCCAGATTTCTTCGGTGATGAACGGCATGAACGGATGCGCCAGGCGCAGGGCTACTTCAAGCACGCGCACCAAGGTGCGGCGAGTACCGCGCTGACGCTCGATCGGAGCGTTTTCGTCCCACAGCACAGGCTTGGACAGCTCCAGGTACCAGTCGCAATACTGGTTCCAGATGAACTCGTAGAGCGCCTGGGCAGCCAGGTCGAAACGGAACTGGTCGAGGTGGCGGGTCACTTCGGCTTCGGTGCGCTGCAGTTGCGAGATGATCCAGCGATCGGCCAGCGACAGCTCGTAGGCTTCGCCGTTCTGGCCGCAATCCTCGCCCTTGTCGAGCACGTAGCGCGCCGCGTTCCAGATCTTGTTGCAGAAGTTGCGATAGCCTTCGACGCGGCCCATGTCGAACTTGATGTCACGACCGGTGGACGCCAGCGAACAGAAGGTGAAGCGCAAGGCGTCGGTGCCGTAGCTGGCAATGCCGCCTTCGAACTCGTCGCGGGTCTGCTTTTCGATCTTCTTCGCCAGTTTGGGCTGCATCAGGCCGCTGGTGCGTTTTTCCACCAGGGCTTCGAGCTCGATACCGTCGATGATGTCCAGCGGGTCAAGCACGTTGCCCTTGGACTTGGACATCTTCTGGCCCTGGCCGTCACGCACCAGGCCATGCACGTAGACGGTCTTGAACGGCACCTGCGGCGTACCGTTCTCGTCCTTGACCAGGTGCATGGTCAACATGATCATCCGGGCGACCCAGAAGAAGATGATGTCGAAACCGGTGACCAGCACGTCGGTGCTGTGGAATTTCTTCAGGAATTCGGTCTGTTCCGGCCAGCCCAGGGTGGAGAAGGTCCACAGGCCCGAGCTGAACCAGGTATCCAGTACGTCGTTGTCCTGGTTGAGCGTCACGTCGGCGCCCAAGCCGTGCTTGCTGCGCACTTCCTCTTCGCTGCGGCCGACATAGACCTTGCCGGACTCGTCGTACCAGGCTGGAATGCGATGGCCCCACCAGAGCTGGCGGCTGATGCACCAGTCTTGGATGTCACGCATCCAGGAGAAGTACATGTTTTCGTACTGCTTGGGTACGAACTGGATGCGTCCGTCTTCCACGGCAGCGATGGCTGGCTCCGCCAAAGGTTTGGTGGACACGTACCACTGGTCCGTCAGCCAAGGCTCGATGACCGTACCGGAGCGATCACCCTTCGGCACTTTCAAGGCGTGGTCGTCGACGCTGACCAGCAGGCCGGCGGCGTCGAACGCGGCGACGATCTGCTTGCGTGCCTCGAAGCGGTCCAGGCCGGCGTATTCGCCGGGCAAGGTGCCGTCCACGCTGTCGTTCAGGGTGCCGTCGAGGTTGAACACCTGGGCACTGGCCAGCACCTGGGCATTCTTGTCGAAGATGTTGAGCAGCGGCAGGTTGTGGCGCTTGCCGACTTCGTAGTCGTTGAAATCGTGGGCCGGGGTGATTTTCACGCAACCGGTACCGAACTCAGGGTCGCAATAGTCATCCGCGATGATCGGAATGCGACGGCCCACCAATGGCAGTTCGACGAACTTGCCGATCAAGGCCTGGTAGCGCTCGTCGTTCGGGTTCACCGCGACGGCGGCGTCACCGAGCATGGTTTCCGGGCGCGTGGTGGCGACGATCAGGAAGTCATTGCCTTCGGCAGTTCTGGCGCCGTCTGCCAGCGGGTACTTGAGGTTCCAGAGGAAACCCTTTTCGTCGTGGTTTTCCACTTCCAGGTCGGAGATCGCCGTGTGCAGCTTGGTGTCCCAGTTGACGAGGCGCTTGCCGCGGTAGATCAGGCCGTCTTCGTGCAGGCGCACGAACGCTTCCTTGACCGCTTCGGACAGGCCGTCATCCATGGTGAAGCGTTCGCGGCTCCAATCGACCGATGAGCCGAGGCGGCGAATCTGGCGGCTGATGTTGCCACCGGACTGGTCTTTCCATTCCCAGATCTTTTCCAGGAATTTTTCCCGGCCCAGATCATGGCGATTCAGCCCCTGGGCTTCGATCTGACGCTCGACCAGCATCTGCGTGGCGATGCCAGCGTGGTCGGTGCCAGGCTGCCACAGGGTGTTGCGGCCCTGCATGCGACGAAAACGGATCAGCGCGTCCATGATGGCGTTGTTGAAACCGTGGCCCATGTGCAGGCTGCCAGTCACGTTCGGCGGCGGAATCATGATGGTGTAGGAGTCGCCGGCACCTTGCGGGGCGAAATAGTTCTCGGCCTCCCAGGTCTGGTACCAGGAAGTTTCGATAGCGTGCGGCTGGTAGGTCTTATCCATGCGCGGCGGGACCCTATAAGGCATTTATTCAAAGAAAGCCGGGAAGTATAGCGGGGATATGGCGGCTATGGGAGGGAGGCGGGCTGCGTAGGAGCGGTCCGTGGCCGCGATGGGCGCGATTCGGTATGGCTGACACACCGTAGCGCCTGTTTCGCGGCCGATGACCGCTCCTACGGTGGTAGGCGAGCGGTCCGTGGCCACGAAGGCGCGGGGGAGGGTATCAGCCCTGGTTGAGCAACCTTTCCATGCGCGCTTCGAGGCGGCGCTTGATTTCGGTTTCGATGTGAGGCGCGAAGTCGTCGATCACATCCTGCATGATCAACTGGGCCGCGGCGCGCAGTTCGGCGTCCAGGTGCAGCAAGGTATCCTGGCGATTCTGCGCCGGGCTGGGTGCCGCTGCCGGTTCCAACGGCAGGGCCGCCGGTGCATTGGCCACGGGTTCGTCGTGCAGTTCGAACAGCAACGGCACCTCGGGTTCGCTGCGAACCACGGCGTCGGTCAGCAACGGTGGTTGCAGAGTGTCGTCGCCGAGCAGCTTGCGGATCGACTCGAGGTCGTCCAGCAGGTGTACGGATTTGGGCAAAGGCTTGGTGTTGTTGTCCATCTTGGGCTCAAAGTCGCGATAAGCGGTGGTCTTGCAGAGGATAGCCTTGTTCACGGTAGAAACGAAAACTCTCCCGGGCGGCCTGACGAATAGCAGGGTCTTCGACGACAATTTCGGCAACGCGCGCGAACTGGCTGGCAAAGCCTGGAACGTTCAAGGCCAGATTGATCAGGAGATCGTCATGGCCTGCCGCCTGGGCTGCGATGCCCAATGTGACGGGCGCGTGAGGGCCATCCTCTTCAAGGCTGTGGGGCACGAAGCTTTCACCCTTGAAACTCCACAGGCGTGCGTCCAGTGCTTCGCGCTGGGCAGCGTCGGTGCAATGAACGTACACCCGGTGGCCCAACCGCCAGGCTTTTTCAGCCAACTTGCAGGCGAAATCCAGGCGTGCGGCGGGCAGGGGAGTGGGCAGAACATAGAAGTCGACTTGGGGCATGGTGTGTTCCTGGTGCTTGAGACCGAGTCGCCCTCTTCGCGGGCAGAGCCCCCTCCCACAGGAAGCATGCTTGTGTGGGAGCGGGGCTCTGCCCGCGAAAAGACCGACGCGGACTTGAGGCATTACACCCCGGCGCGGTCCAGCAGGTACTGGGTGAGCAGAGGCACCGGACGACCGGTGGCGCCCTTGTCCTTGCCGCCACTGACCCATGCCGTGCCGGCAATGTCCAGGTGCGCCCACTCGTAGGCCTTGGTGAACCGGGACAAGAAGCAGCCCGCGGTGATGGCGCCGCCCTTCGGCCCGCCGATGTTGGCGATGTCGGCGAACGGGCTGTCCAGTTGCTCCTGGTACTCCTCGAACAGCGGCAGCTGCCAGCAGCGGTCGTCGGCCTGCTTGCCGGCTTCCAGCAGTTGGCCGACCAAGGCCTCGTTGTTGCTCATCAGGCCCGTGGTATGGCCACCCAGAGCCACAACGCAAGCACCGGTCAAGGTCGCGATGTCGATCACCGCGCGCGGGTTGAAGCGCTCTGCGTAGGTCAGCGCGTCGCACAGCACCAGACGGCCTTCGGCGTCGGTGTTGAGAATTTCCACGGTCTGCCCGCTCATGGTTTCGACGATGTCGCCAGGGCGCGTCGCGCGATCACTGGGCATGTTCTCGGCGCAGGCCATCAGGCACACCAGGTTGATCGGCAGCTCCAGCTCCAGCACGGCGCGCAGGGTGCCGAACACGCTGGCAGCACCGCACATGTCGTACTTCATCTCGTCCATGCCGGCGGCTGGCTTGATGCTGATGCCGCCGGTGTCGAAGGTGATGCCCTTGCCGACCAGCACGTACGGCTGCTCGGATTTCTTCGCGCCTTGATAGTTGAGCACGATCAACCGCGGTGGCTGCGCACTGCCCTGGGCTACGGCCAGGAACGCACCCATGCCCAGTTCCTTGAGCTTCTTCTCGTCGTGAATCTCGACCTTGAGGTTCTTGTGCGCCTTGCTCAGGCTCTTCGCGGCTTCGGCCAGGAAGCTGGGGTGGCACAGGTTGGGTGGCAGGTTGCCCAGATCCTTGGTGAAGCTCATGCCACTGGCAATCGCCTTGGCGTGGGCAACGGCGCGTTCGACGTCGGCCTGTCTGGATTTCTGGGTCAGCAGGGTGATCTTCTGCAAGGCACGTGGATCGGCCTTCTTGCTCTTGAAGCGATCGAACACGTACTCGCCATCGAGCAGGGTTTCTGCCAACAGGCGCGTTCTGCCATAGGCATCGCGGCCCTTGACGGTCAGTTCGTCGAAGGCAAACACGGCATCGCTGCCGCCCAGGTTCTTCAGTACGCCGTAGGCAGCGCTGGCCAGTTTGCGCCACGGGCGGTCGGCCAGTTCGTCGTCCTTGCCGCTGCCCACCAGCAGCAGGCGCTCGGCCTTGAGCGCCGGCACGCCCGGCAGCAACAGGGTCTGGCCCGCACGCCCGGCGATGTCGCCGCGCTTGAGTGCAGCGCTGATCAAGCCGCCGCTCAGGCCGTCGATCTTGCTGGCAATGGCGCCCAGGGCGCGTTCTTCGCCGATGGCGACGACCAGGGTCGCGGTTTTAACTGATTCGGCAGCAACGCTCTTTACAACCAATTCCATATCCAGAACCCCTGATTCTAGGTCGATGCTTGCGCAAGACGGTTCGCGCGAAAGCAGCCAGTTTGACCCCAGCCCCAGCCCGCTCGCAACCTTTGCATGGCGGTAATTGTCCACCCGATGCCGCTGTTAAGTGACAGGCACAGCCTTTCACAGGATAATGCGGCGACTTTTTACCTGGCCCGCTCACGCGGGCCGGCCCCTGTCCTGGCTGCTACGTTCCCCTGTCGGGCTGCCTGCGCGCGACGACCCTGGAGTGTCTGGTTTGATCGTTTTCCGTTATCTGTCCCGTGAGGTCATGATCACAATGAGCGCCGTGAGTGCCGTGCTCCTGGTGATCATCATGAGCGGGCGCTTCATCAAGTATCTGGCCCAGGCGGCGTCCGGCATCCTGGACCCCGGCGTGCTGTTCATGATCATGGGCTTCCGCCTGCCGGGCTTCCTGCAACTGATCCTGCCGCTGGGCCTGTTCCTGGGCATCCTGCTGGCGTATGGGCGGCTGTACCTGGAAAGCGAGATGACCGTGCTTTCCGCCACCGGCATGAGCCAGCAGCGCCTGTTGGCCATCACCCTGGCTCCGGCGACGCTGGTCGCCCTGCTGGTGGCGTGGTTGAGCCTGAGCCTGGCTCCGCAGGGCGTTGCCCAGGTCGCCACGATCATCAACCAGCAGGACGCCATGACCGAATTCGACACCCTGGTGCCCGGTCGCTTCCAGGCGTTGCGCGATGGCACGCGGGTCACCTACACCCAGAGCCTCTCGGAAAACCGCGTCGATCTCAGCGGCGTGTTCATTTCCGAGAAGCGCATGTCCCAGGACAAGGCCAAGGACCGCGGGATCTCCGTGCTGGTGGCTGAAAAGGGCCGCCAGGAAGTGCGCGCCGACGGCAACCGCTACCTGATCCTGGAAAACGGCTTCCGCTACGACGGCAATCCGGGCGAGGCCAACTACCGCGCCATCCAGTACGACACCTATGGCGTGCTTCTGCCCAAGCCCGACGTGAGCAGCGACATCACCGACCGCGAAGCCATCCCCACCGGCGAGCTGTGGGGCAGCACCGATCCACGGCCGCGCGCCGAGTTGCAGTGGCGCCTGTCACTGCCGGTGCTGGTATTCATCGTGACCTTGATGGCGGTCCCGTTGTCACGGGTCAACCCGCGCCAGGGACGCTTCCTCAAACTGCTGCCGGCGATCCTCCTGTACATGGCCTACCTGACTCTGCTCATCGCCGCGCGTAGCGCCATGGAAAAAGGCCGCCTGCCTGCAGCACTGGGCATGTGGTGGGTGCACGTGCTGTTCCTGGCCATCGGCCTGCTGCTGATGTACTGGGAACCGATGAAGCTGGCCCGTGCCAGCCGTCGCGCCAAGGGGGTGACCCATGGTCAAGCTTGATCGCTATATCGGCAAGAGCGTGGCGGTCGCCATCCTCGCGGTGCTGGGCATCATTCTCGGGCTGGCTTCGCTGTTCGCCTTCATCGACGAAATGGGCGACATCAGCGACAGCTACACCTTGTTCGATGCCGGCAAGTACGTTGCCCTGACCGCGCCGCGGCGGGTCTACGACATGCTGCCGATGGCGGCTTTGATCGGCTGCCTGATCGGCCTCGGCAGCCTGGCCAGCAGCAGCGAGTTGACCATCATGCGTGCGGCGGGCGTCTCGGTGGGGCGCATCGTCTGGGCCGTGATGAAGCCGATGCTGGTGCTGATGGTGGTCGGCGTACTGGTGGGCGAATACGTCGCCCCGCCGGCAGAGAACAAGGCTCAGGCCGAGCGCTCGCTGGCCTTGGGCAGTGGCGATGCGCAAAGCGGCAAGCACGGCATGTGGCACCGCCAGGGTGACGAGTTCATCCACATCAACACGGTGCAGCCACGAGGCCTGCTGTATGGGGTGACACGCTATCGCTTCGACGACCAGCGCCACATGCTCAGCGCCAGTTTCGCCCGCAAGGCGCAATACGACGGCGATCACTGGCAGCTGAACGACGTCACCACCACGCTGTTTCACGCCGATCGCAGCGAAGTGGTCAAGGCCGCCGAAGAGCGCTGGGAAGTCTCCCTGACCCCCCAGTTGCTCAGCACGGTGATCGTGGCACCCGAAGCATTGTCCATCTCCGGGTTGTGGGGCTATATCCACTACCTGGCCGACCAGGGCCTCAACAACGGTCAGTACTGGCTCGCGTTCTGGGTCAAGGTCCTCCAGCCGCTGGTAACGGCGGCGCTGGTATTGATGGCCATCTCCTTCATCTTCGGTCCGTTGCGCTCGGTCACCCTGGGCCAGCGCGTGTTCACCGGTGTGCTGGTGGGCTTCGTGTTCCGCATTGCCCAGGACCTGCTCGGGCCTTCGAGCCTGGTGTTTGGCTTTCCGCCACTACTGGCGGTGGTGTTGCCTGCGGCGATCTGCGCGGTGGCGGGACTCTGGCTGCTGCGACGCGCTGGTTAGCGCCTGGCGATCACCTTCGAACCGGCCCTCAGTGGCCGGTTTTTTCTTTGGTAACCCGCACGACCTGGCTACGTGAACCCAGGTCGTGCCAGGTGCGCTGGCGGCGCTCCATCAGCATCCACCACCAACCGAGCCCCAGGCACAGCCAGGACAGCAGTGCCAGCACGAAGCGCAGCAGCGCCTGGCCGAGGCTGACGGTGCTGCCGTCGACGTTCTGCACGCGAATGCCCCAGGCCTGCATACCCAAGGTCTGTCCGCCATGGGTCCAGAAACGAGCGAAGAAGGCGAACGACAGGCTCGTCAGCAGCAGCGACAGCCATGGATCGCGATCCAGCGCACCCGCCTCGGAAAGGACGCGCAGACGGGCCTCACCGTACCAACCCATCTGGGCCAGCTTGTACAGCGCGGCGGCAGCCATCAGCAGCGCCAGACACAGGATCAGGTCGTAGGTCGCTGCGGCCAGGCGCCGAGCCAGGCTCGCCGGTATCGGCTGCAGGTTGTGCGCTGCAATGGGCGCCATCGAAAATCCTTGGGCAGAATTGGCCGGTCACGTCGGCCGAGCGGCCACAAAAAAAGCCCCAGGCTATCAGCGCTGGGGCTTTTCGGCGACGCTCGAATCAAGCCTCGGCTTGAACCTCGTCAGCCTGCAGGCCTTTCTGGCCCTGCACGGCAACGAAGGTGACCTTCTGGCCTTCCTTCAGGCTTTTGAAGCCGTTGCCCTGAATGGCGCGGAAGTGTACGAACAGGTCCGGGCCGCTCTCAGGGGTGATGAAACCAAAACCTTTTTCGTCGTTGAACCACTTGACGGTACCGCTTTGACGATTCGACATAGCTTAATTTCCTTGAAACCTAGAATTATTAACAGCGTCTTTCACATGAAAGATCACTGGGCTGATTTGCAGGAAAGTAAGAGACGTCGAACGGGTTGTAGCAATGATCAGAGCTACTGCCCAGGTCACGATCCAAGCGACCCATGCAAACACAGTGGAGAAACTTTACGCTAACTTCAGCGAGAAAAACAAGCCCTCGCAACCTGCGCATTTCGAGCTTTTTTTGCCGCATTTCAGGCCGTATCCGCCGCGTTGCTCCACGATCGTGCACGACGCTTATTCCCTTGACGCCAATGGATTCAAGCAGTGGCAATCATGGGCCGAAGTGCGGTGGAACCATGACGCTTTATAGACGCGTCATAGTTTTTATCTACCAGCAGCGACTGTTTGCGCACTCGCAGGGATATCCGGTCTTTCATTCACCCACGATAATAGCGTTGAGCAACGAAGGGCATCTTGGCAACTTTCAAGGGCACAGGCTTGCCACGCACGATGGCCTGCAGTTCGTTATCCACGGCAGCGGCGCTGGCGTCGACGTAGCCCATGGCAACCGGCGCGTCCAGTGTCGGGCCGAACCCGCCGCTGCACACGCGGCCGACTTCCACTCCTTGAGCGTTGATGATCGACGCACCTTCGCGCACTGGAGTGCGATCCTGCGGCAGCAGGCCGACGCGCTTGCGTGCAACGCCTTCGCGTTGCTGGGCAAAGATGATGTCAGCACCTGGGAAGCCACCGGCGCGCGCACCCTCGGCACGGCGCGCCTTGGAGATGGCCCACAGCAAACTGGCCGCAATCGGCGATGTCTCGCTGTCCATGTCATGGCCATACAGGCACAGGCCCGCTTCCAGGCGCAGCGAATCGCGTGCACCCAGGCCGATCGGTTCCACTTCAGGCTCGGCCAGCAGGGCACGCGCAAGCGCTTCTGCCTCGCCGCTGGGCACGGAAATCTCGAAGCCGTCTTCGCCGGTGTAGCCCGAGCGACTCACGTAGCACTCAACGCCCAGCAGCTTCACGTTGGCGAACTGCATGAAGGTCATGTCTGCGACTTCCGGCGCCAGGCGTGCAAGCACTGCAACGGCCGCCGGCCCCTGGAGGGCCAGCAGTGCGCGGGAATCGAACAGCGCTTCGATCGTGCAGCGGCCGCTCAGGTGGTGGTGCAGATGGGCCAGATCCTGATCCTTGCAGGCGGCGTTGACGACCAGCATCAACGTGTCGTTGCCCAGGTTCGCCACCATCAGATCGTCGAGAATGCCGCCTTGTTCATTGGTGAACATGGCATAGCGCTGCATGCCCACGGGCAGGTCGATGATGTCCACCGGCACCAGCGTCTCCAGTGCCTTGGCGGCATCGGCGCCGGTCAGGCGAATCTGGCCCATGTGCGACACGTCGAACAACCCGGCCTGGGCGCGGGTGTGGCGGTGCTCCTTCATCACGCCCAGCGGATACTGCACCGGCATGTCGTAACCAGCGAACGGCACCATGCGCGCGCCCAGTTCCAGGTGCAGCGCGTGCAGGGGTGTTTTTTGCAAAGTGGCATCGGACATTGTTCGTTCCTTGCGAGGCAGGGCGCGCAGCGATCAACGCTGCGCGCCGCAGTTGTCACGCTTGCTGATAGGCTTCGATGGAAGGGCAGGCGCACACCAGGTTGCGATCCCCAAAAACGTTGTCGACCCGACCCACAGGCGGCCAGTACTTGTTTTCCTGCAGCGTCGGCAGCGGGTAGACCGCCTGTTCGCGGCTGTAGGCGTGGGTCCACTCACCGACCAGTTCGGCGGCGGTGTGCGGCGCATTCTTCAACGGATTGTCTTCGCGATCCAGACGGCCTTCCTCGACCGCACGAATCTCTTCGCGGATCTGGATCATGGCGTTGCAGAACCGATCGAGTTCTTCCAGCGACTCGCTTTCGGTCGGTTCGATCATCAAGGTACCTGCCACCGGGAACGACATGGTCGGAGCATGGAAGCCGAAGTCGATCAGGCGCTTGGCGACGTCGTCGACGCTGATGCCGCTGCTGTCCTTGAGTGGGCGTACGTCGAGGATGCACTCGTGAGCCACCAGGCCGTTGCTGCCGGCATAGAGGATCGGGTAGTGCTGTTCCAGGCGCCGGGCAATGTAGTTGGCGTTGAGGATGGCCACTTGGGACGCACGCTTGAGACCGTCGCCGCCCATCATGCGAATGTACATCCAGGTGATCGGCAGGATGCTGGCGCTGCCGAACGGGGCCGCGCAGACCGCGCCCTGTTTGCGCTCCAGCGCGGCATGGCCGGGCAGAAACGGCGCCAGGTGCGCTTTCACGCCAATCGGGCCGACACCTGGGCCGCCACCGCCATGGGGAATGCAGAAGGTCTTGTGCAGGTTCAGGTGGGACACGTCGCCGCCGAACTTGCCCGGTGCGCACAGGCCGACCATGGCGTTCATGTTGGCGCCATCGATGTACACCTGGCCACCGTGGTCATGAATGATCGCGCAGATCTCGCGGATGCCTTCCTCGAACACGCCATGGGTGGACGGGTAGGTGATCATCAGTGCGGCGAGCTTGTCACCGTGCTCGATGGCCTTGGCGCGCAGGTCTTCGATGTCGACGTTGCCGCGTGCATCGCAGGCAGTGACCACGACGCGCATCCCGGCCATGTGCGCGGTCGCCGGATTGGTGCCGTGCGCCGAGGATGGAATCAGGCAGATGTCGCGGTGCGCTTCGCCACGGCTCTGATGGTAGGCACGAATGGCCAGCAGGCCGGCGTATTCACCCTGGGAGCCGGCGTTGGGTTGCAGTGACACGGAATCGTAGCCGGTGGCAGCGCACAGCATGCTCTCCAGCTCGTCGGTCAGTAACTGATAGCCCCGGCTCTGCGCGGCCGGTGCGAAAGGGTGCAACTGGCCGAACTCGGCCCAGGTCACCGGGATCATTTCGCTGGCGGCATTGAGCTTCATGGTGCAGGAGCCCAGTGGGATCATGGTGCGATCCAGGGCCAGGTCCTTGTCGGCCAGGCGGCGCAGGTAGCGCATCAGCTCGGTTTCCGAGTGATAGCGATTGAACACCGGATGCTGCAGGATCGCCGACTGGCGCAGCAGCGGCTCGGGCAGTTGATCGCCGACCTCATCGGCCAGGGTCTGGAATACTACCTGCGTGCTTGCGTTGTGGAACAGCTGCCACAAGGCTTCCACGTCGGCCTGGCGGGTGGTTTCGTCCAGCGAGATGCCCACGCGCTGCGCGTCGACTTCGCGCAGGTTGATGCCTGCAGCCCGGGCCTGCTCGTGCAGGCGCTCGGTCGCGCTGCCGGTGGCCAGGGTCAGGGTGTCGAAGAAATGTTGCTGCTCCACGCGCACGCCCAATTGGGTCAGGCCACGCGCCAGGATGGCGGTGAGCTGGTGGGTGCGTCGTGCGATCTGGATCAGGCCGGCCGGGCCATGGTAGACCGCGTACATGCTGGCGATGTTGGCCAGCAGCACCTGCGCCGTGCAGATGTTGCTGGTGGCCTTCTCGCGACGGATGTGCTGTTCACGGGTCTGCATGGCCAGGCGCAGCGCGCTCTTGCCATGGCGATCCACCGACACGCCGACCAAACGTCCAGGCATGTCGCGCTTGAAGCTGTCACGGGTGGAAAAGTACGCCGCGTGTGGGCCACCGAACCCCAGTGGCACGCCGAAACGCTGGGCGCTGCCGATGGCGACGTCGGCACCGAATTCGCCCGGAGGGCTGAGCAGCGTCAGGGCGAGCAGGTCAGCCGCCACGGCTACCAGGGCATTGCCGGCATGAAAGCGCTCTACCAGTTCACGGTAGTCGAAAATGTCGCCGTTGCTGGCGGGATACTGCAGCAGAGCGCCGAAGAAACCGTCGGTGTCGGCGAGCTCATGCTCGTCGCCGATGACCACTTCGATACCCAGCGGCTCGGCGCGGGTGATCAGCACGGCCAAGGTCTGTGGATGGCAATGGCTGGAGGCGAAGAAGCGCTGGCTGTTCTTGTTCTTGCTCAGCCGTTTGCAGAAGGTCATGGCCTCGGCGGCGGCGGTCGCTTCATCGAGCAACGAGGCATTGGCGATGGGCAGTCCGGTCAGGTCGCTGATCAGGGTCTGGAAGTTGAGCAGCGCCTCCAGACGGCCTTGGGAAATCTCCGGCTGATACGGCGTGTAGGCCGTGTACCAGGCGGGGTTCTCCAACAGGTTGCGCAGGATCGGCGCCGGCGTGTGGGTGTTGTAGTAGCCCTGGCCGATGTAGTTCTTGAACAGTTGGTTCTGCTGGGCGATGGCCTTGATCGCGGCCAGGGCATCGGCTTCGCTCTGCCCGGCAGAGAGACCGAGCACGCTGGTGCCCTTGATGCTTTCGGGGATGACGCTGGCGCTCAGGGCATCGAGGCTGTCGAAACCCAGGAAGTCGAGCATGGCCTGCTCGTCGGCCGGGCCCGGGCCGATGTGGCGGGCGATGAATTCGTTGTCGGTGTGCAATGCAATGGCGCGAGTCATGGTGGGTCCTCAGCCTTGGGCGGCGATCAGGTTGTCGTAGGCGGTCTGGTCGAGCAAGGCGCGAACCTGTTCGAGGTCGTCGGGAATGAACCGGAAGAACCAGCCCTGGGCCAGTGGGTCCTGGTTGACCAGTTCCGGAGCCGCATCGAGTGCCGCGTTGACTTCGACGATCTCGCCATCCAGCGGCATGTTGATGCTGCTGGCGGCCTTCACCGATTCCAGCACCGAAACCTCGGCATCGCGCGCATGGCGGGCCAGTTCGGGCAACTGCACGAAAACCACGTCGCCCAAAGCATTCTGGGCAAATGGGGTGATACCGACCGTGACGCTACCGTCGGCTTCGAGGCGCAGCCATTCGTGTTCGACGGTGAAACGCAACTCGCTCATGGAAACTCCGCAGTGATTTGGGGTTCAGCAATGAGGGTTACTTAGCAAGATGGTTGCCAGATTTCCCAAAGTCACAGGCTGCAAGGGCTCCAGGCAAATTACCCCCATCAAGGATCGCAACGGCTGTAACGAAAACGCTACGCAACACGTAGACCAGCAAATACTCCGCCTCCCTTGTAGCAGCGGCGCGAGCCGCGTCGGCGGTAGACGCGGTCTATTGCATGGACCCAGACGAGCCCGGACGCGGCTTGCGCCGCTGCTACAGACGTCGTATCGAATTACGTACGCTGTATTTAAATCGATACAGTTCGGTTCGGCTGTGGTATCAGTTCGCGCCACCGATTCCATACTTGCGCAACCGGTTGGCGATGGCCGTGTGGGATGTCAGTAGACGGCTGGCCAGCTGCCTGCTGGATGGATAACTGGGGTACAGCTTTTCCAGAAGTGCTTTTTCGTAAGCGCCAACGGCCTGCTCCAGGCTGACGACGTCGCCGTCGTTGCGTCGACTCACGCTGGTGCCGGCGATGTCCAGATCGCCGATGTCGACTGTGTTGCTTTCGCAGACGGCGGCTGCGCGAAAGATCACGTTCTGCAACTGCCGAACGTTGCCCGGCCAGCGGTTGCCCAGCAGGGCAGGGTAGGTGCTCGTCGTCAGTCGGCACATCGGTCGCTGAATCTGCGTGCAGGCCTGCTGCATGAAATAACGAGCCAACAGCAGGATATCTTCGCCGCGCTCGCGCAGGGGTGGCACGTTCAGGTTGAGCACGTTCAGGCGGTAGAACAGATCTTCGCGGAAGGCGCCTTCGGCCACCATCTGCTCCAGGTTGCGGTGGGTGGCGCTGAGGATGCGCACGTTGACCTTGACCTCACGGTCGCCGCCTACCCGGCGAAAGCTGCCATCGTTGAGGAACCGCAGCAGCTTGGCCTGCAGGTACGGCGACATCTCGCCGATTTCGTCGAGAAACACCGTGCCTTGGTGAGCCAGTTCCATCAGCCCTGGCTTGCCGCCGCGCTGGGCGCCGGTGAATGCACCGGGGGCATAGCCGAACAGCTCGCTCTCGGCGAGGTTTTCCGGCAGGGCGGCGCAGTTGAGCGCTAGGAACGGCGCGCCGTGGCGCGCGCTGACGGCATGGCAGGCCCGCGCCACCAGCTCCTTGCCCGTGCCCGTCTCGCCTTGGATCAACAGCGGCGCATCCAGCGCCGCAACACGTTGCGCCCGGGCCTTGAGCGCACGGATCGGTGCGGAGTCGCCCAGCAGCGAATCGAACCCTTCGGCGTGGTCGTGGTGCAGGGCGGCCAGTCGCTCACCCATGCGGTTGGGCGGGTATAGCGTCAGCAGGGCACCGGCGTCGGTGATGGGTGTGGCATCGAGCAACAGCGTCTGGCCATTCAGGTTGACCTCGCGCAGTGGCAGACGGAACCCTTGTTCGAGCAAGGCGCCGAGCAAGGCAGGATCGGCGAACAGGTCCGCCACCGACTGTCCGGCGGGCTCGCGGCCGTACAGCTCGACCAAAGCCGGGTTGGCCAACAGCACATTGCCGGCACTGTCCAGTGCCAGCACTGGATCGCCCATGGCGGCCAGCAAGGCTTCAAGCTGCAGGTGCCGGCGTTGTCCTGGAAGAATATCGACCACGCGCACGTCCTCCACACCCCGCACCCGGAACAGCGCATCGTGCAGTTCTTCCAGCACCAGCGGGCTGAGGGTCGGTGCGTCGATATAGACGTTGGGTGGGACCATCTCGACTGCGTCGAGGTTGAGGTTGCGCGCCCCCAACAGGGCCAGCACTTCCTGGGTGATGCCGACACGGTCGATGAAGCTGACGTGGATACGCATGGGGTCTCGAGCATTCCGGACAGCGGAGGGACGCAGTATGCCTTGCCATCGCGCAAAGCTGTAGCACCTACGCGGGCGTGCTCAGTGCTGGGGGTTGATGCGTTCGGGCCGCGACCAGATCCACAGGTTGACCAGCACCATGCCGGAGATCGCCGCGTACACCGGCCAGTGCTGCTTGAGGGTGAACCACATGAGCACTGAACAGAGGACCATGCTGACGGTTGCGCTGACCTTGGTTCGACGGGTTATCACCTTGCCATTGCGCCAGTTCCGCAGCATCGGGCCGAACAGCTTGTGGTTCTCCAGCCAGGCGCTCAGCCGCGGTGAGCTTTTGGTCGCCGCCCACGCGGCCAGCAGGATGAACTCGGTGGTGGGCAACCCCGGCACCACGATGGCGATCAACCCGATGATCAGGCTGGTATAGGCCAGCAGGCCGTAAAGCACGCGGGCCAGCTTTGAGGGGAGCGGGCGAGGGTTGTCCATGAGTTCCATACAGTGGGGGTCAGGCCGGCGCCGTTTCCTTGTGGTCGGCGTAGGTGTGTTGCAGCAGCACCTGCAAGCGCGCAAAAGCATCGTTGGCCGCCTGATCAGCTTGCGCTTCTTCAGCCGCGCTGAACGGCAGGGCGTCGAAGATCGCGTTGAAGGCTTTCCAGCCCTTGCCGCGCCCGCCCTCGGGTTCGGCCAAATGGCGAGCACCGAAACTGGCGGTGTAACCCAAGGCGTTAGCCCGTTTGATCAGGATGGCGGCGCCGAGTTTAGACCCTTCGGAGACGCGAATCCAGGTGAGCGCCGTGGCCTGACTGGGCTCGCTGAGGGCGCCCGGAACAGGTTGCGGAATGGCCACGCCCAGATCGATCAGATCGGCCTTGGCCGCCTCTGCGCGGCAGCGCTCGGGCAGATCGGGAAACAAGGCGATCAGGGCCGGGTCGTTGTACAGGTGTTGCAACTCGGATTGGAACAGGTACTGCATCTGCAGAAAGCGCGCATAGCTTTGCGGCGTATCGAATGGCGCGTAGCGGGCCACGGTGTTTTCCAGGCTGTCGTGCAACGCCTGGCTGATCGCGCGCAAGCGAGCGGAGCGCAGTGGGGCGTGGTCCTGAATGTGCTCGGTGACGGTCATTGCGAGTTCCTTGAAAAATGCGGTGCTGTTTAGACGAGACGAATCAACTCACAGCGGACCGTAAAAAAATCCCACCACAGGGGCAGCGGTTATCTGCCCCTACAGTGCCATTATCAGATGTCCCAAACCAGATTGATCGCGAAATTACGACCGGGAGCAGTGAGGCGGTCGAGGTTGGCGGGTGATGTCACCGCCGCTTCGCCCACGCCGTCATAACTGCGCACGTCATCCCATAGCCAGTATTTCTTGTCGGTGAGGTTGTACAGGCCGGCGTTGACCGTGACGTCGTCGGTGACCTTGTAGTAACCGGCCAGGTCGAGGATGCCGAAGCCAGGCGTTTTGAACACACCGCTGCCGTCCGGCGACTTGAACGCGCTGCTATCCACTCGGTTCTGACGCTTGACCAGTGTCCAACTGAGCAGGCCGCCATACTGCTGCTGCTCGTAGCCCAGTCCGAATACGCCCTTGAGCGGATTGACGCTGTTGATCGGTTGGTCGTTGTCTTCGTTCTTGCCATGGGCGTACGCGATGGAGCCCTGGCTGTAGAGACCTTGCGGTGCACCGAAGCTGTCCAGGTTCAAGCGGCCCTTGAGCTCGACGCCCTTGATGGTGGCATGCTTGATATTGTTGCTTTGGAACACGGCGGACGTCGCCCCGGGGCTGACCGCATCCTCGTTGATGAAGTCGCGGTACTGGTTGTAGAACACCGCGATATCGAAGGTGCCTGCCTCGAACTTGCCGCGTAGGCCGGTTTCATAACTTCTGCTTTTTTCCGGTTCCAGATCCGGATTGGGCTGGACCGTATAGCCTGCGCCAAGGTTTTCGAAACGGCCATAAAGCGCCTTGGCCGAAGGTGTGCGGAAGCCTTCGGCGTACTGCCCATACCAGGTGTAGTGGTCATCGAAGTCGTAGGTCACGCCCAGCGTGGGTGACAACCGGTGCCAGTTCCGGTCGCTGTCGGTCACGGTGTACTGGCCAGTGGGGTTGACCGTGCGCAGGAACTCATCGGTCAGGCGGGGCTTGAGCTGGGTGTAGTCATAGCGGGCGCTGGGTCGCAAGGTCCACTGGTTCCAGCGAATCTCGTCCTGAGCGAACAGGCTGTAGGTGTTGATGGTCGGGTCGGGGAAGTCGCTGGATTTGACCAGACGATCGGCCGCGCTGTCGGCGCCGATGGCTCGGCAACTGCCCATCACGGTCAAGCAGGTCCCGTAGCCGCTGCGTGAGCCGGTAACCTTCTGCTGGCGGATGTTCGTGCCGTAGGTCAGCAGGTGATCGGTTTGTCCCAACTCGAAGGCCTTGTCGAGTTGCAGGTCGAACACCCACTGGCGCTCTTTGTACAAAGTGTCACGCGCTCGCAGCACATCGCGTGCGCGCGGGACGACATAGTGCTCTTCGGTGTGCTGGTCGGTCTTGGCGATCTGGTAGTTCAAGCTCCACTTGATGTGATCGGCCACGACGCTGTCCAGCTCGAAGTCGTGATTCAAGCCGAACCGCTCGCGGGTGATGGTGTCATTGCCACCGCGCGATTGATAGAAATTCAGCGGCCTGCCATTTGCATACGGGCCGCCATAGGCGCTTTTCAGGTCAACGTCTCGGTCGTCCTTGTATTTCTCGTAGGTGAGCCCGAATCGAGCATCGTCGGCGTAGTTCCAGCCCAGCTTGGCCAGGACATTGGTCGAGCGCACGTCCTTGGGGTCGGCTGCGGTGCGGCTCAGCCCCGTGCTGGTATGGTCGCCGTAGGATTCGGTCTCGTGGCCATTGCGCTGGCTCAGGTGCAGGAGGGCATCGAAGTCACCCGAACGGCCGGCCACGGTAGCCGAGTTCAGCCAGCTTTCGTCTGCCGAACTGTAACCGGTCTTCAGGCGTGCGCCGACATCCTTGCCGGGTTTGATGATGTCTTCCGGGTCCAGGGTGTAGTAGCTGACCACCCCACCGATGGCACTGCTGCCGTAGAGCGACGACGCCGGCCCGCGCAGGATTTCCACCCGCTTGACGATTTCCGGGTCGACGTAATTGCGCTCGGTTTGCGCATAGGGGCCGTTGAAGAAGCTGTACGGCACCTCGACGCCATCGACCTGGGTGAGCACACGGTCGCCGTCGATACCACGAATGTTGTAGCCGGTAAGGCCGCTGCGCAAACCGGTGCCGCCTGCGGAGACGCCCGGTTCGTAACGCACCAGGTCCTGAAGGGTGTTGACGTTGTCACGGTCCAGCTGCGTGCGGCCCTGGACGCTGACGGTACTCGGGACGCTGTCGGCGCTTTGTTCCTGGCGTGTGGCGCTGACGGTCATCTGTTGCAGGGCGATCACGGCGCCCGGCGAGCTGCGCTCGAGCACGACATTGTTGGCGCTGATTTTCCGGTAGCGCAAGGGTGTCCCTGCGAGCAGCCGATCCAGTGCCTGTTCCGGCGTCAGGTTACCGCGCGCACCGGGTGAAATGACGTCCTGGGCAAGCTCGGCGGGCAGTCCGACTTGCCAGCCCGTCGTGGTGCTGAAGCCGTTCAAGGCCGACGCCAGAGGCTGCCGAGCGATGCTGAAGGCGTGATTGACGCTGATGCGGGCGCTGTTCGGTGTCAGCTCCGCAGCGCTGCCCACGGCCGGCACGGCGGCCAGCAGCAGGGCAGCGGTGAGCACCGAGTGGTGAAACTGAGGACGAGTGAAACCTTTGGACATCGAAAGCGCTCCCTGTCGCGTGTCGTTATAGTGTTACCGATCCGAATGCGAATCAGTTGCATTGGCTATGACTAGACGGATGGGGAAGCGCTACAGCGTAAAAATAATTATGCGGTGTCTCGGTTCATGGCAATGACGTATCCGTCAGTTCAGGATGACCAGCGCCGGAAACTCCCGCACCTGTGCCGACGTCACCTGAGCCAACGAGCGAACCACTTCGAGCGGGTTGTCCAGGCGGTAATTGCCGGTCACTGCCACCTGCTCGAGCTTCTTGTCGGTGTTGATGATCCACCCCGGGTAATAGCGCCGAAGTTCGGCAAGTACCTCGCCCATTGGGCAATTCTCGAAGATCAAACGGCCCTGGACCCAGGCCAGATCCTTCTGTGGATCGAGCCGCTCGCGCGTGCCGAATCCCCTGGGGCCGATGCGTATGCTGTCGCCGGCGTTCAGGCGCACCGTCTCGTCGTGGCTGGCGCTGAGGTCGACGTTGCCGCGCTGCACCCGCACTTGCGCCTGGCCATCGTGGTAGCTCACGGCGAAGGCACTGTCGAGCACATCGGCACGCACCGGGCCTGCTTGCACCTTCAGGGGTTGTCGGCGGCTGGGAGGCACCTCGAAAAAAGCTTCGCCTTCGTACAGGCGTGCGCTGCGTTGCCGGGTGTCGATGCGGCTGGAGAAGGCCGAATCGGTGTTGAGCAGTACCTTGGAACCGTCTTCCAGCTGCAGGTGTTGCCGTTCGCCGACCTGGGTCAGATGAGCGGCCTGTACGCGCAGCGGCAGGTGGGTGAAATTCAATACGCCTACCACCAGTATTGCGGCGCTAGCCAGTGGTTTCCAATGCCGACGCCAGGCAGGCGGTTGGCGCCGCGTTTGCAGGGCGACGGCGGCCCGGTGAACCGGCGCGCCGTGCCACACCGCGCGGGCCTGCTCAAATGCCGCGGCATGTTCGGGGTCGGCCAGCAGCCAGTCCTCGAATGCGCTTTGCTCGGTGGGGTCGGTGCAAGGCTGGGCGATCAACCAATCGATGGCTTGCTCCATGGCCGGCCTCGGCGGCGCCCGCTCAGGTAGATGCTGCCGATTCACGGATGCTCCTCCAGGCGCTGGGCGACGCCGATGCAGATCGCCATGATCAATTTCAATTCCTTTTGCACGGTGCTTGCCGAGACGTGCAGCTCATGGGCAATTTCCACATAGCTGCTGCCATGCACTCGGCTCAGGATGAAAATCCGCTGCTGGCGCGGCGTCAGTCGAGCCAGGCTCACGGTCAGCCTGGCCAGAAGGCGCTCCGCATGGGCGACCTCGTCCGGACTACTGGCCACTGCTGCAATGCTTTGTAGTACGTCGAGGGGCACATCTTCGACCATGGTTCGCTCGTGCACCCGCCGTGAGCGCAGATAATCCAGGGCCAGATTGCGTGCTGTCTGAAAGACGAAGGGTTCGAGGTGCTCGATGCGTCGCTCACCCAGGGCACGATTCACCCTCAGGTAGGTTTCCTGAAGCAGGTCTTCGGCGGTGCTGGGGTTGCGTACCATGCGCTGAAGGGTGCGCAGCAGACTCAAGCGTTGGGAGAGGAAAACGGAATTGAAGCGTGATTGACTCACGGAATTGCCCGGACGGAAAGCAGAAGATGATAATGCTTCTCATCTGTGCGCCTGGTCAAGTCGCGATCTTTGCAAGAGGTATCGCGGCTGGAAACGGCATCCACCGTATCCAGCCGCTATGGGGCCTTACTTGGCGTTGATCAGCGCCAGGCAGTTGTCCAGCATGCGGTTCGAGAAGCCCCACTCGTTGTCGTACCAAGCCATGACCTTGACCAGCTTGCCGTTGACCTTGGTGTGGTTGGCATCGAAGATCGACGACAGCGGATTGTGGTTGAAGTCGGTGGAAACCAGCGGCAGGGTGTTGTAGCCCAGCACCTTGGACTGCTCGGCCGCGGCATGCATCAGCGCATTGATCTCGTCGCGGCTGGCTTCGCGCGAAAGGTTCAAGGTCAGGTCGACCAGCGAGACGTTGATCACCGGCACGCGCACCGCCATGCCGGTCAACTTGCCGGCCAGCTCCGGCAGCACCAGGCCAACGGCTTCGGCAGCGCCGGTCTTGCTGGGGATCATCGATTGGGTCGCCGAGCGGGCGCGGTAGGGGTCGCTGTGGTACACGTCGATCAGGTTCTGGTCGTTGGTGTAGGCGTGGATGGTGGTCATCAGGCCCTGCTCGATGCCCAGCTCGCGGTGCAGCACCTGGGCCACCGGGGCCAGGCAGTTGGTGGTGCAAGAAGCGTTGGAGATCACTTCGTGGGACTGACGCAGCACGTCGTGGTTGACGCCATACACCACGGTGGCATCGGCGCCCTTGGCCGGTGCCGAGATGATCACCTTGCGCGCGCCGGCCGTCAGGTGCGCGGCAGCCTTTTCACGGTCGGTGAACAGGCCGGTGCACTCGAACACCACGTCGATGTTCTCGGCCTTCCACGGCAGTTCCGCCGGGTTGCGGATGGCACTGACCGAGATGCGGTCGCCATTCACCGTGAGGCCTTCCTTGTCGTGCTCGACCGTGCCGTCGAAGGTGCCATGCACCGTGTCGTACTTGAGCAGGTGGGCGTTGATCGCGCTGTCACCCAGGTCGTTGATGGCGACGACCTGCAGGTCCTGGCGGTAGCCTTGGGTATAGAGTGCCCGCAGGACATTGCGGCCGATGCGGCCAAAACCGTTGATTGCTATGCGAATGGTCATGAGTGATTCCTGTGATCAGATTGGGTGATTCCCCTTGGATCAGGTCCGGGCAAGCAGGTCACGTAATCTGTTTTGTTGTTGGAATTACAAGATTATTCGCATAGAAATAGAAAACAAGCCTTTTTAGTGGCAATATTTTGTTCTATCTACAACGAGTGACCGGTACAACCCTTCCTCTACAGCGATTCTTGCCTGCAGGGCTTTGAGCCCTGACACGGGTCGTAGTTCGGACAGAGTGTTGCAGAGGTCGCCCCCAAAGCCTGGAGTTCTTCACATGCATCCCCGCGTCCTTGAGGTCACCCAACGGCTGATTGCGCGTAGCCAAGCTACCCGCAAGCACTACCTGCAACTGATCGACAGCGCCGCCAGCGACGGGCCCATGCGCGGCAAGCTGCAGTGTGCGAACTTTGCCCACGGAGTAGCGGGGTGCGGCACCGAAGACAAGCACCAACTGCGCATGATGAATGCGACCAACATCGCAATCGTTTCGTCATATAACGACATGCTCTCGGCGCACCAGCCCTACGAAACCTACCCGGAGCAGCTCAAGCAGGCGTTGCGCGAGATCGGCTCGGTCGGCCAGTTCGCCGGTGGCGTGCCGGCCATGTGCGATGGCGTGACCCAAGGCGAGGCTGGCATGGAACTGAGCCTGGCCAGTCGTGAAACCATCGCGCTGTCCACGGCCGTGGCCTTGTCCCACAACATGTTCGATGGCGCCCTGATGCTCGGCATCTGCGACAAGATCGTTCCGGGCCTGATGATGGGCGCGCTGCGCTTTGGCCATCTGCCGATGGTCTTCGTCCCCGGCGGGCCGATGCCGTCGGGCATCTCCAACAAGGAGAAGGCCGATGTTCGCCAGCGTTATGCCGAGGGCAAGGCGAGCCGTGAAGAATTGCTCGAATCGGAGATGAAGTCCTACCACAGTCCGGGCACCTGCACGTTCTACGGCACGGCCAACACCAACCAGTTGCTCATGGAAGTGCTGGGGTTGCACCTGCCGGGGGCCTCGTTCGTCAATCCCAACACACCGCTGCGCGATGCGCTGACTCACGAGGCGGCCCATCAGGTGACACGCCTGACCAAGGCCAACGGCGAGTTCACGCCCATCGGCCGCATCGTCGATGAAAAGTCGCTGGTGAATTCGATCGTCGCCCTGCACGCGACGGGCGGTTCGACCAACCACACCCTGCACATGCCGGCGATCGCCATGGCTGCGGGCATCATCCTGACCTGGCAGGACATGGCCGATTTGTCCGAAGTGGTGCCCACCCTGTCCAATGTCTATCCAAACGGCAAGGCTGACATTAACCATTTCCAGGCAGCTGGCGGCATGGCTTTCCTGATTCGCGAGTTGCTCGCAGCGGGCCTGTTGCACGAGGACGTGAACACGGTGGCCGGTCATGGCCTGAGCCGCTATACCCGCGAACCGTTTCTGCAAGAGGGTCGGCTGGTCTGGCGCGAGGGTCCCGAGGCGAGCCTCGACGAAACCATCCTGCGCCCCGTGGCACGGCCTTTCTCGGCCGAGGGCGGATTGCGCGTGATGGAAGGCAATCTGGGTCGGGGCGTCATGAAAGTGTCTGCCGTGGCGTTGGCGAACCAGGTAGTGGAGGCGCCGTGCCGCGTGTTCCAGGACCAGCAGGAGCTGGCCGATGCGTTCAAGGCCGGCGAACTGGAAAAGGATTTCGTCGCGGTCATGCGCTTCCAGGGGCCGCGCTCCAACGGCATGCCGGAACTGCACAAGATGACGCCTTTTCTCGGCGTGCTGCAGGATCGCGGCTTCAAGGTCGCGCTGGTCACCGACGGGCGCATGTCCGGCGCGTCCGGCAAGATTCCCGCCGCGATTCACGTCAGTCCCGAGGCGGCCAGCGGTGGCCCGTTGGCCTTGGTGCGCGATGGCGATATCATCCGGGTCGACGGTGTCGAAGGTACCTTGCAGGTACGCGTCGATGCCCAGACGCTGGCCAGCCGCACCCCGGCGGTCGGCACCTTGGCCAATGGCGTAGGGTGCGGGCGTGAACTGTTCGGGTTCATGCGCCAAGCCTTCAGCTCGGCCGAGCAAGGCGCCAGTGCCTTCACTTCGGGGTTGGAGATTTTGCGATGACACTCGCCCTTATCGGCGACATCGGCGGTACCAACGCACGTTTCGCCCTCTGGGAAAACGATGCACTGCATTCGGTTCGGGTCTTCCCCACGGCAGACTACACCAGCCCCGAGCACGCCATCGGTGTGTACATGGCCGACCTCAAGCTGCAGAAGGGCGACATCGGCGCCGCGTGCCTGGCGGTAGCGGGCCCGGTGGACGGTGACGAGTTCCGCTTCACCAACAGCCATTGGCGCCTGAGCCGCAAGGCATTCTGCGCAAGCCTGCAGATCGGGCACCTGCTGCTGATCAATGACTTCACCGCCATGGCGTTGGGCATGACCCGTCTACAGCCCGATGAATACCAGCTGGTCTGCGAGGGCGAAGCGGATCCCGCACGTCCGGCAGTGGTCATCGGCCCAGGCACGGGGCTGGGCGTGGGCACGTTGATCGCCCTGCGCAACGGCTGGATGGCATTGCCGGGTGAGGGCGGCCATGTCGACCTGCCCGTCGGCAGCGCGCGCGAAGCCCAACTGCGCGCGCACATCGAAGCGCAGATCGGTCACGTCAGCGCCGAGACGATTCTCAGCGGTGGTGGGTTGTTACGGTTGTATCAAACTGTGTGCGAAGTAGACGGCCACACGCCTTCCTGCACCTCGCCGGCGGAAGTTACCGACGCCGGGCTTGCCGGCGACCCCGTCGCTCGGGAAACCCTGGAGCAATTCTGCCGCTTCCTGGGCAGGGTGGCGGGCAACAACGTGCTGACCGTGGGTGGTCGGGGCGGCGTGTACATCGTCGGTGGCGTGATCCCGCGCTTTCTCGACATCTTCATGCAAAGCGGTTTCGCCGAGAGCTTCGCCGACAAGGGCTGCATGAGCGATTACTTCAAGGGCATCCCGGTGTGGGTGGTCACGGCCGAGTTCTCCGGGCTGTTGGGCGCAGGCGTGGCCTTGCAACAGGCGCAGGCTTGAGCGTTTAATCAGCCCTTGAAAAAAGCCGGGCGTATCGACCCGGCAATGACAACAAGGACGCCCACGTGAGCACTGTCGGCAAATCGATCCTGCTGGTCGATGACGATCAGGACATCCGCGAACTGCTGGACACCTACCTTAGCCGCGCCGGTTTCGCCGTGCGCACCACGGCCGATGGCGCGGGCTTTCGCGAAGCGCTTGGCGCCGAAGTCGGCACCGACCTGGTGATTCTCGACGTCATGCTGCCCGACGAAGATGGCTTCAGTCTGTGCCGCTGGATCCGCCAGCATCCGCGCATGGCCCAGGTGCCGATCATCATGCTGACCGCCAGCTCCGACGAAGCCGACCGCGTGATCGGCCTCGAGCTGGGAGCCGATGACTATCTGGGCAAGCCGTTCAGCCCGCGCGAGCTGCAGGCGCGCATCAAGGCGTTGCTGCGACGCAGCCAGTTCGCCAGCGAGCGCAGTGGCGAAGTACTCGGTTTCGACGACTGGCGGCTGGATACCGTCAGCCACCGCCTGTTTCACACCGACGGGGAAGAGGTGTTCCTATCCGGTGCCGACTTTGCCTTGCTCAAGCTGTTCCTCGACCATCCGCAGCAGATCCTTGACCGCGATACCATCGGCAACGCCACTCGCGGGCGCGAGCCGATGCCGCTGGATCGCATCGTCGACATGGCGGTCAGCCGCCTGCGCCAACGCCTGCGCGACAATGACAAGCCCTCGCGGCTGATCCGCACGGTACGTGGTAGCGGCTACTTGCTGGCGGCCCACGTTGCGCCTGTTTAAGCCGCGCTCACTGCTGGGTCGCATGCTGTTGCTGACACTGCTGGCGGTGCTGCTGGCGCAGGGCTTGTCCAGCGTCATCTGGCTGTCGCAGCTGCGTGCCACCCAGCTCGAAGGGTTGGTGACCAGCGCCCGCAGCCTGGCCCACTCGATGGCGGCCAGCGTCAGCTATTTCCGTTCGTTGCCACTGGCCTATCGGCCGCTGGTCCTGGATCAGCTGCGCAGCATGGGCGGTACGCGCTTTTTCGTTTCGCTCAACGACAAGCCACTGGGTATGCAGCTGCTCGAATCGACCGCGCGCAAGACTGCAGTGATCGATGCGGTTTCTGCAGTGCTCCGCACCCAGCTGGGCGTCGACGTGGATATCTCGGTGGCCTTCGTCAGCCCCGACGACCTGCGCATCTTCAATAGCGGCCTGAAGCTCGACGAGCTGCCGCGCTCCTGGGCGCACTACGCTTTGACCCTGGAACCGGTCAACCCGCCGGTGCTGGTCACCCAGATTCGCCTGGGACCCACCGAATGGCTGTACATCGCTTCGCTGTTGCCCGAACCCTATACCACGCTCGAGGAAGAGGGCCTGCCTGCCCAGCAGATCTGGTTCATCGCCCTGACCAGCGGGTTCCTGCTGCTGTTCATTGGCGTGCTCGTGCACTGGCAAAGCCGGCCCCTGAAACGCCTGGCCCGCGCCGCACGCGAGCTGTCGCTGGGCGAGGTGAGCAACGAACCGCCCATGGACGGCGGTGGGAGCGAGGTGGTGGAAGTGGCCCGTGCACTGAATGCCATGCGCGAGCGCATCAGCCGCTACCTGACCGAGCGCAGCCAGCTGTTCAGTGCGATTTCCCACGACTTGCGCACGCCCATCACGCGCCTGCGGCTGCGCGTCGAACTGCTCGACGATCCAGCCCTGGAAGCCAAGTTCGGCCGTGACCTGGACGAGCTGGAATTGCTGGTCAAGGGCGCGCTGCAATGCGTCAAAGACACCGACATCCACGAAAACATCGAACGGGTCGATCTCGATCAGGTACTCGACTGCCTGGTAGAGCCCTATCTGGCGCCGCACGGCAACGGCCGAGTGACCCTGGAAGGCAAGGCGCGCCGGGCTTATACCGGCAAGCCGCTGGCGATCAAGCGCTGCATCGGCAATCTGATCGACAACGCACTCAAGTACGGCGACCGCGCGCACTTGTCCATCCATGACGACGCCGAGGCCTTCGTGTTGTACGTCGACGACGAAGGCCCTGGGGTGCCGGAGCAACGGCTGCAGAAAGTCTTCGAGCCGCACTTTCGTCTGGCCGGCACTCAGCAGGGCTATGGCCTGGGCCTGGGCATCGCGCGCAATATCGCCCACAGCCATGGCGGCGAGGTGACCTTGCAGAATCTTCCGGCTGGCGGGTTGCGCGTGACGTTGGTGTTGCCACGCAAGGCGGTGTGAGACGTTCATGCGTGCTCACGCCAGCCGATCGAATGTCACCAGTCGGTGACATTTCCCCATCCCTTCGTTACCTGCGCCCCTGTGGCGATGTTTACACTCTCATGCAACGCAAGCATCAGACTTGCATCTGCATAACAACAAAAAAGGATGTCCCATGAACTCGCTCTCCCGCCTCGCCATCGTCGTTTCCCTTGCCTCCGTGTTCCCGCTCAGTGCCCTGGCTGCCGACTCCAAAGGTTCGGTCGAAGTGGTGCATTGGTGGACGTCCGGCGGTGAAAAAGCAGCAGTCGACGTGCTCAAGGCGCAGGTGGAGAAAGACGGTTTCACCTGGAAAGACGGCGCCGTGGCCGGCGGCGGCGGTTCCACCGCAATGACCGTGCTCAAGAGCCGCGCCATGGCTGGCAATCCTCCTGGCGTTGCCCAGATCAAAGGCCCCGACATCCAGGAATGGGGCAGCACCGGGCTGCTCAGCACCGAAGCCCTGAAGCAGGTTGCCGTGGATGAGAAGTGGGACAGCCTGTTGGTCAAGAAGGTGTCTGACACCGTCAAGTACGACGGCGAGTATGTGGCCGTTCCCGTGAACATCCACCGGGTGAACTGGCTGTGGATCAACCCCGAGGTGTTCAAGAAAGCTGGTATCGAAAAGGCGCCGACTACCCTCGAAGAATTCTATGCAGCCGGCGACAAGCTCAAGGCCAAGGGCTTCATCGCGCTGGCCCATGGTGGTCAGCCATGGCAGGACAGCACCGTGTTCGAAGACGTGGTGTTGTCGGTCATGGGCGCAGACGGCTACAAGAAAGCCTTCGTCGACCTCGATGAGAGCACCCTGACGGGTGAACAGATGGTCAAGGCGTTCACCGAGCTGAAGAAGGTCGCAACTTACATGGACCCCAACCGTGCCGGGCGTGACTGGAACATCGCGGCTGCCGACGTCATCAATGGCAAGGCCGGCATGCAGATGATGGGCGACTGGGCCAAGTCCGAGTGGACCGCGGCAGGCAAGGTGGCCGGCAAGGATTACCAGTGCGTGGCCTTCCCCGGCACCGAGAAAGCCTTCACCTACAACATCGACTCGCTGGCCGTGTTCGAACTCAAGAACAAGGACGACATGGCCGCGCAGCAAGACCTGGCCAAGGTTGCACTGGGCACCGACTTCCAGAAAGTCTTCAGCATGAACAAGGGTTCGATCCCGGTACGTACCGACATGCTCGCCGAGATGGACAAGTTGGGCTTCGACGCCTGCGCCCAGACGGCGGCCAAGGACTTCCTGGCCGACGACAAGACCGGCGGCCTGCAGCCGAGCATGGCGCACAACATGGCCACGACCCTGGCGGTGCAGGGCGCGATCTTCGATGTGGTGACCAACTACATCAACAATCCCCAGGCTGATCCGCAGAAGGCCGCCTCGCAGCTGGCCAAGGCCATCAGTTCGGCCAAGTGAACATCAGGCTGACACACCCAGCCCTGTAGCACCGGCGCAAGCCGGGTCCCGATCGCCGCCGTTGCATCATGCATTCGCGGCGCTGCCGGACGCGGCTTGCGCCGCTGCTACACACTATCCAACGAAGCGGACATCTCAACATGAGCTCAACTGCTGTCATGCGCAGGGCTTCGCCCCTGGACGCCCTGCAGCGCTGGCTGCCCAAGCTGGTGCTGGCACCGAGCATGCTGATCGTGCTGGTCGGCTTCTACGGCTACATCCTGTGGACCCTGGTGCTGTCCTTCACCACTTCAAGCTTCATGCCCAACTACAAGTGGGCGGGCCTTGCGCAGTACGCGCGGCTGATGGACAACGATCGCTGGTGGGTCGCGAGCAAGAACCTCGCGGTCTTCGGTGGCCTGTTCATTTTCATCAGCCTGGTGCTGGGGGTATTCCTGGCAGTGCTGCTGGACCAGCGCATTCGCCGCGAAGGCTTCCTGCGCACCATCTACCTGTATCCCATGGCGCTGTCGATGATCGTCACCGGTACGGCCTGGAAGTGGCTGCTCAACCCGGGCATGGGCCTGGACAAACTGCTGCGCGACTGGGGCTGGGAAGGCTTTCGCCTGGACTGGCTGGTTGACCAGGACCGGGTGGTCTACTGCCTGGTGATCGCGGCTGTGTGGCAGGCCTCGGGCTTCGTCATGGCGCTGTTCCTGGCCGGCCTGCGTGGCGTCGACCAGTCGATCATTCGCGCCGCCCAGGTGGACGGCGCCAGCCTGCCCACCATCTACCTGCGCATCGTCCTGCCGAGCCTGCGTCCGGTGTTTTTCAGCGCCTTCATGATTCTTGCGCACATCGCCATCAAGAGCTTCGACCTGGTAGCTGCGATGACGGCGGGAGGGCCGGGCTACTCGTCGGACCTTCCCGCGATGTTCATGTACGCCTTCACCTTCAGCCGGGGCCAGATGGGGCAGGGGTCGGCCAGCGCCATGCTGATGCTCGGCGCGATCCTGGCCATCCTGGTGCCCTACCTGTACTCCGAACTGCGGGGCAAACGTCAATGAACCCTATGACCGGCAAACCGGCCCTGACCTTCAGTCGCGTGGCGATCTACGCCGTGCTGCTGCTGGCCGCGGCCATCTACCTGGTGCCGCTGGTGGTGATGCTGCTGACCAGCTTCAAGACACCCGACGACATCCGCACCGGCAACCTGCTGAGCCTGCCGGAAGTGTTCACTGCCATCGGCTGGGTCAAGGCCTGGGGTTCGGTGGGTGGGTACTTCTGGAACTCGGTGATGATCACCGTTCCTGCCGTGCTGATCTCCACCTTCATCGGTGCCATGAACGGCTATGTGCTGTCGATGTGGAAGTTTCGCGGCTCGCAACTGTTCTTCGGCCTGCTGCTGTTCGGCTGCTTCCTGCCGTTCCAGACCGTGCTGTTGCCGGCGTCATTCACCCTGGGCAAGTTCGGCCTGGCCAACACCACCACCGGGCTGGTGCTGGTGCACGTGGTGTATGGGCTGGCATTCACCACGCTGTTCTTCCGCAACTATTACGTAAGCGTGCCGGACGCACTGGTCAAGGCCGCACGCCTGGATGGTGCCGGGTTCTTCACCATCTTCGGCAAGATCCTGCTGCCCATGTCGATCCCGATCGTCATGGTCTGCCTGATCTGGCAGTTCACCCAGATCTGGAACGACTTCCTGTTCGGCGTGGTGTTCGCCAGCGGCGATGCACAGCCGATCACCGTGGCATTGAACAACCTGGTCAACACCAGTACCGGGGTCAAGGAATACAACGTGGACATGGCAGCGGCAATGATCGCCGGCCTGCCGACGCTGTTGGTCTACATCTTCGCTGGCAAGTATTTCCTGCGCGGGCTCACGGCCGGCGCGGTCAAGGGGTAGCAACATGGCAACGCTGGAACTGCGCAACGTAATCAAGACCTACGGCAGCGGCTTGCCGGACACGCTGAAGAACATCGAGCTTTCGATCGACTCAGGGGAATTCCTGATCCTGGTGGGGCCGTCGGGCTGTGGCAAGTCGACCCTGATGAACTGCATTGCAGGCCTGGAGAACATCTCCGGCGGGGCGATCCTGGTCGACGGCGAAGACATCAGCGGCATGAGCCCCAAGGACCGGGACATTGCCATGGTGTTCCAGAGCTACGCGCTGTATCCGACCATGACGGTGCGCGAGAACATCTGCTTCGGCCTGAAGATCCGCAAGATGCCCCAGGCTTCGATCGACGAAGAAGTAGCGCGGGTGGCCAAGCTGCTGCAGATCGAGCATCTGCTCGAACGCAAGCCCGGCCAGCTCTCCGGTGGCCAGCAGCAGCGCGTGGCGATGGGGCGCGCACTGGCGCGGCGGCCCAAGATCTACCTGTTCGACGAGCCGCTGTCCAACCTCGACGCCAAGCTGCGGGTGGAGATGCGCACCGAGATCAAGTTGATGCATCAGCGCCTGAAGACCACCACGGTCTACGTGACCCACGACCAGATCGAGGCCATGACCCTGGGTGACAAGGTGGCGGTGATGAAGGACGGCATCATCCAGCAGTTCGGCACGCCGCAGCAGATCTACAACGATCCGGCCAACCTGTTCGTGGCCAGCTTCATCGGCTCGCCGCCGATGAACTTCATTCCGCTGCGCCTGACCCGCCAGGACGGTCGCCTGATGGCGCTGCTCGACAGCGGCCAGGCGCGTTGCGAACTGCCGCTGGGCATCGCCGACGCGGGGCTGGAGGATCGCGAGATCATCCTCGGCATCCGCCCCGAGCAGATCGCCCTGGCCAGCGAGCAGGTCACGGGTTTGCCCACCCTGCGTGCCGAAGTGCAGATCACCGAGCCGACCGGGCCGGACACGCTGGTGTTCGTCACCGTGAACCAGACCAAGGTGTGCTGCCGCATGGCGCCGGATGCTGCGCCGGCCATAGGCGCCACCTTGAACCTGCTGCTGGACCCGAGCAAGGTCCTGATTTTCGATGCGGCCAGCGGTGCGCGCCTCGGCGCCACGCGAACCGCGCAGGAAGCTGCACCCTTGGGCAACGTGACCCAGTTCAAAGGACGCTGAATAGCGATATCGGCGGGCGGCCTGTCGCCTGCCATTGGCAAGACTGTACAACACGTCAATAACAATAAAAGAGGAAGAGGGATGAACAGCAGACTTATCACTAAACCCAGACTGATCGGCCAGTTGTCGATGCTCGGCGCCTTGAGTCTGGCCGGCAGCGTGCATGCCGCTGGGGCTTTTACCGAAGAGTCGCCGTGGATGACCGGTGACTGGGGTGGGGCCCGTACGGAGTTGCTGGAAAAGGGCTACGATTTTTCGCTGGAATACGTAGGGGAAGTTGGCAGCAATCTCGACGGTGGCTACAACGACGACACCACCGCACGCTACAGCGACCAGTTCGCCTTGGGCGTGAAGATGGACCTGGAAAAGATTCTGGGGTGGAAGGATGCGGAGTTCAAGCTGGCCATCACCGAGCGTAGCGGCCGCAACATCTCCAATGACCGGATCGGCGACCCGCGTGCGGGCACCCTGAGTTCATCCCAGGAAGTCTGGGGCAGGGGCCAGACCTGGCGGCTTACCCAGATGTGGTACAAGCAGGGTTATTTCGACGACAAGCTCAACGTCAAGATCGGCCGCTTCGGCCCTGGCGAAGACTTCAACAGCTTCCCGTGCGACTTCCAGAACCTGGCGTTCTGCGGTTCGCAGGTCGGCAACTGGGTGGGCAACATCTGGTACAACTGGCCGGTCAGCCAGTGGGCGTTGCGTATCAAGTACAACATCACCCCGGAAGTGTATGCGCAGGTGGGCGTGTTCGAGCAGAACCCCTCGTACCTGGAAACCGGTAACGGCTTCAAGCTCAGCGGCAGCGGCACCAAGGGCATGATCCTGCCGGTTGAACTGGTATGGACGCCCAAGCTCAACGACCTGCCGGGCGAGTATCGCCTGGGCTACTACTACAGCACGGCCAAGGCCGACGATGTGTATGAAGATGGCAATGGCCAGGCGGCTGCGGTTTCCGGCGCCAGCTACAAGTCCCACAGCAGCAAGCACGGCGCCTGGATCGTCGCCCAGCAACAGTTGACCAGTCACAACGGCAGCGCCGCGCGTGGCCTGAGCATCTTCGCCAACGCCACCGTGCACGACAAGGACACCAACTTCGTCGACAACTATCAGCAGATCGGCCTGACCTACATGGGGCCCTTCGACGCCCGGCCCAAGGACGACATCGGTGTGGGCATCGCGCGCATCCACGTCAACGAAGACGTGCGCAAGAATCGCCGCCTGGTCAATGATCTGAACAACATCGAAGACTACGACAATCCGTCATACCTGCCGATCCAGGACACCGAGTACAACGCCGAGATCTACTACGGCTTCCACGTGACCAACTGGCTGACGGTGCGGCCCAACGTGCAGTACATCAAACATCCTGGCGGCGTGAACCAGGTGGATGACGCACTGGTGGCCGGGTTGAAGATCCAGTCCAAGTTCTGATTTGTGGTGTGCGCTTTCCGGGCGACTCAGGTCGCCCTTTTTTTCGAGCCAGTAACGGGCTCACCGTAGGAGCGGTCATCGGCCGCGAATGCTGCCCCGCGGTGAAACTGGCACACCGCGGTGTTCTTTTCGCGGCCGCTGACCGCTCCTACGTGGGATCAGGGGCTTATTCATCCCATTTACCTGCGGTTTGACCGTAGGAGCGGTCATCGGCCGCGAAAGGCTCGCTGCGGTGAATCTGATCCACCGCAGCGTTTTTTTGCGGCCACTGACCGCGCCTGCAGATCCATGTCCTTTGCCTGCATTCAGTCCAGGCCATCCCCAGCCGGGTAGCGACTCACGTTCAGGCTTTCCTTGATCTTCCTCAGGTGCGGCTGGAAATCCACGCCGCGCCGTAGCGTCATGCCCGTGGCCAACACATCGAGCACAGTCAATTGCACGATGCGCGATGTCATCGGCATGTAGATATCCGTGTCTTCAGGCAGGGGTATGTTCAGGCTTACGCTGCTGGCCTTGGCCAAGGGCGAGCCTGCTGCCGTGAGCCCCAGCACCGATGCACCGTTTTCCCGTGCCAGGCGGGCGACTTCCACCAGTTCGCGCGTGCGCCCGGTGTAGGAGATGATCACGAACAGCTCGCCGGTATGGGCAACCGACGCCAGCATTCGCTGCATGAGGACATCGGCATGGGCCGACACCGCCAGGTTGAAGCGAAAGAACTTGTGTTGGGCATCGAGCGCCACCGGCGCCGACGCGCCGAGGCCGAAGAAGTGGATCTGGCGTGCCTGGATCAACATGTCCACGGCGCGGCTGACCAGCGCCGGATCGAGTTGCTGGCAGGCGCTGTCCAACGAAGCGATGGCACTGCCGAAAATCTTCTGGGTATAGGCCGCCGGGTCGTCGTCGGCTTCTACCGCGCGACTGACGTAGGCGGCGCCACTGGCCAGGCTTTGCGCCAGTTGCAGCTTGAGCTCGGGGTAGCCGCTGACGCCGAAGGAACGACAGAAGCGGTTCACCGTCGGCTCGCTGACCTTGGCGGCCTGCGCCAGAGCGGCAATACTGAAGCGGGTCGCCTGCTGCGGATTGAGCAGAATGACCTCGGCCACCTTGCGCTCGGCCTTGTTCAGCTCATCGAGGCGGCTCTGGATCTGTTCCAGAAGATTTCGCACACGGTCCATGGTATGTCCTTGGGTCTACTGCAGCGCCAGCGAGCATGTCTGGCCAGGCTGTCTTCACGGGTGGCTTATCCTACTGGGGGGCGCAGTGCGCCACCACCCGTATCTGTCTGAATGGGTAAATGTTGTGGTTATTACTACATTCTGCCTTGAATCGTCCCCTGAAAAAGGGTATTTCTACGTCAACTTGATAGAAGAACAAACATCATGCCCTCAATGACCGCAGGATCATGCACCTTTGCTCTTTTTGGCGCCCTGGGCGACCTGGCATTGCGCAAGCTGTTTCCGGCTCTATATCAACTCGATCGCGCGCAGTTGCTGCACGCCGATACACGCATTCTCGCCCTGGCCCGCGAGCCCGGCGACGAAGCCCATCACCTGGGTGTCATCGAGGCAGGGTTGCGCAAGTTCGTTTCCGACGCCCAGCTCGAGCCCGACGCGGTGCAGCGTTTTCTGGCGCGGCTGAGCTATGTGCACGTGGACTTTCTGGATGCCGACACCTACGTCGCACTGGCCGAGAAAGTCGGTGACGCCGAACAATTGATCGCCTACTTCGCCACACCGGCGGCGGTCTACGGCGCCATCTGCGAAAACCTGCACAAGGTCGGCCTGACCGCGCGTACCCGCGCCGTGCTGGAAAAGCCTATCGGCCACGACCTGGAATCCTCGCGCCGGGTCAACGATGCCGTCGCGCAGTACTTCCCGGAAAATCGGGTCTACCGAATCGACCACTACCTGGGCAAGGAGACGGTGCAGAACCTCATTGCCCTGCGCTTCGCCAACAGCCTGTTCGAAACCCAGTGGAACCAGAACTACATTTCCCACGTTGAGATCACCGTCGCGGAAAAAGTGGGTATCGAAGGGCGCTGGGGCTACTTCGACCAGGCCGGCCAGCTGCGCGACATGATCCAGAATCACCTGCTGCAGCTGCTCTGCCTGATCGCCATGGACCCACCGGCCGACCTGTCCGCCGACAGCATTCGCGATGAGAAGGTCAAGGTGCTCAAGGCGCTCGCGCCATTCACCGCCGACGGCTTGACCCAGCAGGTCGTGCGTGGCCAGTACATCGCGGGCTACAGCGAAGGCCGTCCGGTGCCGGGTTATCTGGAAGAAGAAAACTCCAACACCCAGAGCGATACCGAGACCTTCGTCGCGCTGCGTGCCGATATCCGCAACTGGCGCTGGGCCGGCGTGCCGTTCTACCTGCGCACCGGCAAGCGCATGCCACAGAAGCTGTCGCAGATCGTCATCCACTTCAAGGAACCGCCGCACTATATCTTCGCGCCCGAGCAGCGCCTGCAGATCAGCAACAAGCTGATCATCCGCCTGCAACCGGACGAAGGTATATCGCTGCGCGTGATGACCAAGGAGCAAGGCCTGGACAAGGGCATGCAACTGCGCAGCGGGCCGCTGCAACTGAATTTCTCCGACACCTATCGCAGTGCGCGCATTCCAGATGCGTACGAGCGATTGCTGTTGGAGGTGATGCAGGGCAATCAGAACCTGTTTGTCCGTAAAGATGAAATCGAATATGCGTGGACATGGTGTGATCAGCTCATCGCCGGCTGGAAGAAATCCGGCGATGCTCCCAAGCCGTACGCGGCAGGTTCATGGGGGCCGATGAGCTCGATTGCCCTGATCACACGCGATGGGAGATCCTGGTATGGCGATATCTGATTTGCAGTTCCCCGAGGGGGTCAAGGTTCACGATTGCGTGAGCGCACCGTTGCTGGCCGAAGCCCTGGCCGGCAAGGTCGCCGAGCAACTGCGCCAAGCGATCGAGCGCCAGAACGTGGCAACCCTGGTGGTTTCCGGCGGGCGCAGCCCGGTGGCTTTCCTGGAGTGCCTGGCGCGTCAGAGCCTGGACTGGTCACAGGTAGTGATCTCCCTGGCCGACGAGCGTTGGGTGCCCATCGAGCACGCCGACAGCAATGCCGGCCTGCTCAAGCGCCACCTGCTGGTAGGCGCGGTCGAGCAGGCACGCTTCGTCAGCCTGTACCACACCACGTCCAGCCAGGAGGAGGCCGCCGCAGTCGCCGATGACCTGCTCGGCCAATTGCCGCCGATCGACGTGCTGGTACTGGGCATGGGCGATGACGGGCACACCGCTTCGTTGTTTCCCGATAGCCCCAACCTTGAACAGGCTCTGGCGCTGGACAGCGAGCGCCGCTGCTGGCCCATGCTGGCGCCGAGCGTACCGCATCAACGCCTGAGCATGAGCCGTGCGTTGCTGGCCTCGGCCCGCTTCAAAGTGCTGTCGGTGCAGGGCGAAAGCAAGTTGACCACGCTGCGCACTGCACTGGCCGGCGACGACGTGGCGCAGATGCCTATCCGCGCCTTCCTGCACTCCGCGCTGGATATCTACTGGTGTCAATGAATCAAGGAACCGCCGCTATGATCACCACCGAACAGCAGCAACGCATGGTCGACAAGGTTGCCCGGATCGACGCCCTGGCGGCGCGTGCGCGAATTCTGCCGGTCATCACCATTGCCCGTGAAGAAGACATTCTGCCCCTGGCCGATGCCTTGGCGGCCGGGGGGCTGACCGTACTGGAAGTGACCCTGCGCTCGGCACTCGGGCTCAGGGCCATCCAGGTGCTGCGCGAGCAACGCCCGGAGCTGCTGGTCGGCGCTGGCACGGTGCTGACCCGCGAAATGCTCGCCGCAACCGAGCAGGCCGGCTCGCAGTTCACCGTCACCCCCGGCGTGACCCAGGACATGCTCGAGGCCGGTGTGGAAAGCTCGTTGCCGTTGCTGCCGGGCATCAGCAGCCCGTCCGAACTGATGATGGGTTACGCGCTGGGCTATCGCCGCTTCAAGCTGTTCCCGGCCGAGGTGAGCGGTGGCGTGGCTGCCATCAAGGCGCTCGGCGGGCCCTTCCCGGAAGTGCGCTTCTGCCCGACTGGCGGCGTCGGCCCGGGCAACATCAACAGCTACATGGCTCAATCCAATGTGATGTGCGTGGGCGGCTCGTGGATGCTCGACAGCCAGTGGATTGAAAACCGCGATTGGGCACGCATTCAGGAGTGCAGCGCGCAGGCGCTGGCTCTGCTCGACTGATTCGACTTCGTTAGGCGCTTCACGGTTGTCTTTCAGTGCGCTCGGTCGGCGCACTTTTTTTTGCCTGAAAGAAAGTTGCCAGACGGTTCAGCGCCCATCGGCGATGCGCGGCTTGCCATGCTTGACCCGCAGCGGATCGAGCAGGTCGGACAGGCCGTTGTGATCGATTTCCTGCATCAGCGCCAGCAGGCCGCCCAGTTCCCCCTTGGGGAAGCCTTCGCGGGCGAACCAGTTGAGGTAATGCCCCGGCAGGTCGGCGATTACCCGGCCCTTGTACTTGCCGAAGGGCATTGCAAACGTCACTAGCGATTCGAGTTTTTCGGGGTTCATGACTGAATATTCACAAGGGTGTGGGTCTGCGAGAACGGCTTGGCGCAAGGTTACATGCATTCTGCACGGTGCCAAAGCCGCCGATCATGCATAAAGACAGCTTCGAAAAGTCGCAGGCTACGTTAACTCTTTGATATAGATGGTTTTTGTTTGCTGTAGAAGCTGGCACGAAGGCTGCTGTATGGACAGCATCCCAACGCGGTTTCCGATTTCCACAGGAATTCAAAAAGATGAATGATTCTGCCAAGACGGTTGTTTCCATCCTGAACAAGCTTATCGAGACCTGTAAGGACGGCGAGGAAGGCTTCAAGACCTGTGCCGAAGACATCAAGAACCCGGAACTCAAGGCGTTGTTCACCAAGCATTCCCAGGAATGCGCCGAAGCGGCCGGTGAACTGCAAGCCGAGGTCATTGCACTGGGCGGCACTCCGGAAGACTCCACCAGCGTGAGCGGTGACCTGCATCGTCGCTGGGTCGACGTCAAATCGATCTTCACCGGCAAGGATGAAGAAGCGGTGCTGAACGAAGCCGAGCGCGGCGAAGATGTGGCTTTGAAAGCTTACAAGGAAGCCTTGACCGAGGCGCTCCCGGCCAACATCTTCACCATCGTCGAGCGTCAGCTTGCCGGTGTGCAGCGCAACCATGATCAGGTCAAAGCCCTGCGCAACATCGCTCGCGCCAGCAGCTGAGCAGTCACGCTGTCGCTGTAAAGAAAACGCCCGCATCGGGCGTTTTTTGTTGGTCGATGTTCAGTGGCTGGCCGGCAATGCCGGTGTTCTGGAACCGTCGGTGCGATGGAGCAGCCGCTCCAGTTGCAGATAGATCACAGGGGTGGTGAACAGCGTCAGCATTTGGCTGATCAGCAGTCCCCCCACCACGGCGATGCCCAGTGGCTGGCGCAGTTCGGCACCGGCGCCATAGCCGAACATCAGGGGTAGTGCGCCCAGCAGTGCGGCCAGTGTGGTCATGATGATCGGGCGGAAGCGCGTCAGGCAGGCTTTGTGAATCGCTTCACGGGCGTCCAGCCCTTCGCTGCGCTGCGCATGCAGGGCGAAGTCGATCATCAGAATGCCGTTCTTCTTGACGATCCCGATCAGCAAGACCAGGCCGATCAAGCCCATGATGGAAAAATCCTGTCCCCATAGCCATAGCAGCAACAAGGCACCCAGCCCAGCCGATGGCAGGGTCGAGATGATGGTCAGCGGGTGAACGAAGCTTTCGTACAGCACGCCGAGAATGATGTAGACCGCCACCAGTGCGGCCAGAATCAGCCAGGGCTGGCTGGCCAGCGAACTCTGGAAAGCCTGGGCAGCGCCCTGGAAGCTGCCGGCGATAGAGGCGGGCATGGCCAATTCGGCTTGCGTGCGTTCGAGCAAACCGACGGCCTCGCCCAAGGCCACGCCGGGCGCCAGATTGAACGACAGGTTGGCCGCCGGAAACAGGCCATCGTGGCTGATCGACAGCGGGCCCTGAGTGGGTGCCTCGACCTTGGCCACGGCCGACAGCGGCACCATTTCGTTGGTCAGGGGCGAGCGCAGGTAGAAGTACTGCAGACTCTGCGCCTTGCCGCGCTGATCGGCCTTGAGTTCCAGAATGACCTTGTACTGGTTGGTTTCGGTCTGGAATTCGTTGATCTGGCGCTGACCGAATGCATCGTACAGCGCCTGGTCGATGTCGCTGGTGGTCAGGCCGAAACGCGAAGCTGCCACCCGATCGATGCTGATGTGGGTCACGCTGCCACCCAGCTGCAGGTCGTTGGACAGGTCGCGAAAGGCCGGGTTGGCACGCAGTCGTTCGGTCAGGCGTTCGGTCCACAGGTTCAGGCTCGGCCCGTCGTTGCTCTTGAGCACGTACTGGTATTGGCTGCGACTGGGGCCGGCGCTCAAATTGATGTCCTGTCCGGCGCGCAGGTACAGCACCACGCCAGGCACCTGGGCGAGCTGGGGCCGCAAGCGGTCGATGAACGCACTGGCCGAGACGTCGCGTTCGCTCTGTTCCTTGAGGCCGATCCAGAATCGCCCGGTGGCGATGGTCTGGTTGCTGCCGGTTACGCCCACGGCGTGGGAATAGGCCCTGACCGCCGGATCTGCGCCGACGATACGGGCCAGGGCAAGGTGTTTTTCCTGCATGTCTTTGTAGGAAATGTCTGCGGCTGCTTCGGTCGTGCCGAGAACGAAGCCGGTGTCCTGCACCGGGAAAAACCCCTTGGGGATGAGCACGTAGCCCGCCACCGACAAGGCGACGGTCAAGCCGAACACGGCCAGGGTGACGCGCTGGTGAGCCAGTGCGCGGATCAGACCTTTGTCGTACCAGGCCAGCAGGCGCTCACTGAAGCCCGCGCGTGTGGCGTGTGCGGGGCGGCGCATGAACAGCGCGCATAGCGTCGGTGCCAGGGTCAGGGAAACCACCACCGAAATGAGGATGGTAGAGGTTGCCGTCAGCGCGAATTCCTTGAACAGGCGCCCGACCACGCCGCCCATGAACAGCAGTGGAATGAATGCAGCAATCAGCGAAAAGCTGATCGACACTACCGTGAAGCTGATCTCGCTGGCGCCCTTGATCGCCGCTTCACGCATGCCATCGCCAGCCTCCAGATGGCGATGGATGTTCTCCACCACCACGATCGCATCGTCGACCACGAAACCGACACTGATGACGATGGCCACCAAGGTCAGGTTGTTCAGGCTGAAACCCATGAGGTACATGGCGGCGAACGTTGCGATCAGCGAAACGCCCAGCACACTGGAAACGATCAGCGTGGCCGACAACTGGCGCAGGAACAGGGCCATGACGGCCACCACCAGCAGCACGGCGATCAGCAGCGTCAGCTCCACTTCGTGCAGTGATGCACGGATGGTCTGGGTGCGGTCGTTGAGTACGGTGACATCCACGCTTGCCGGCAGCATCTCCTGCAGGCGTGGCATGGCGGCCAGTATGCGGTCGACCGTGTCGACGATGTTCGCACCGGGCTGGCGGAAGATCGTCAGGTTCAAGCCTGGCTGATCACCTGACCAGGATTGCACATAGGCGTTCTCCGCACCCTTGATCACGGTCGCGACGTCCTTGAGTTGTACCGGTGCGCCATTACGGTAGGCCACCACCAGCTGCGCGTACTCATGAGCCTCGAAGAGCTGGTCGTTGGTGGCCAATGTGGACACACTGGTGTCACCGTACAGAGCACCCTTGGCCAGGTTCAGGCTGGTCTGCTGGATGGCACCGCGCAGGTCGGCAAGCGTCAGCTCCAGCGCTGCGAGGCGCTCTGGGGCTGCCTGCACACGGATCGCCGGGCGTTGCTGGCCGGTGATGTAGACCTGGCCAACGCCCTCGATCTGGCTCAGTTGCCTGGCCAGCAGGGTTTCGGTGTAGTCGCTCAACACGTGGGTGGGCATCTGCGCCGAACTCACGCTGAGGATCAGCACCGGGCTGTCTCCCGGATTGACCTTGCGCCAGGTCGGCAGGTTGGGCATGTCCTGCGGCAAGCGTCCGGCTGCCGTGTTGATCGCCGCCTGGACCTCCTGGGCGGCGGTGTCGATGCTTTTGCTCAGGCTGAACTGCAGGATCAGGTTGGTCGAGCCCAGGGCGCTGCTGGAGGTCATCTGGGTCATGCCGGGAATGGCGCTGAACTGCACCTCCAGCGGCGTGGCCACCGAAGACGCCATGGTCTGTGGACTGGCGCCGGGCAGTTGCGCGTTGACCTGGATGGTCGGAAAGTCCGCTTCGGGCAGTGGCGCGATCGCCAGCCGGGTGAAAGCCAGGCCACCGAGCAACACCAGCGCCAGGGTCAACAGCACGGTGGCCACCGGATGGTCGATGCACCAGGCGCTGATCGAGCGCCCGGTGCTCATCGCAAGGTCGCTGCGTTGTCCACCGTTGGCTCGAGCACCTGTACGCGGGCTCCCGGCCTCAACCGCGATTGCCCGTCACTGACCAGCACATCGCCCGCAGCAACGCCGTCTATCAAGCTTTGGGTCGACGTCTGGTAGCGCACCTGCACCGGCACCTGCTCGACTTTGGCGTCTGTCACGCGGTACACATAATGGCCTTCGATACCGCGCTGCACTACGGGCAACGGCACCACCAGAGCGTTGCGTTCGACGCCGACCTGCAAGCCGACACTGACCAGTTGGCCTGGCCACAAGGTGTGTCGGCCGTTGTGAAACTCGGCCTTGGCGCGGATGGTTCCGGTGCTTGCGGCAATCTGATTGTCGAGCAGCGTCAGGTGACCCTCACCCACCAGCTTGCCCGTTTCGGTATCGCCATCGAGGTAGGCGCGCACCACTGCCGGCTGCGGCCGGTCGAGCAAGGACTGCAACGTCGCCAGCTCCTGCTGGGGGAGCGAGAATTCCACTGCGATGGGGTCGATCTGGGTCACTGTGAACAAGCCTTCGGCATCGCTGACACGCAGGAAGTTGCCCGGATCCACACGGCGGATACCGACCCGACCGGTCACCGGAGAGTGAATCTGGGTGTAGGACAACTGCACTTGAGCGGCAGCGATGGCGGCGTGATTGCCTTGCAAGGTCGCGGTGAGCTGGTCGAACAGGGCCTGTTGTTCGTCGAGCAACTGGCGCGAAATACCATTGTCGCGACTCAGATCCTTGTAGCGGCGCAGATTGACCCCTGCCACCTGCAACTGCGCCTGGCTCTGGCTGGCTTGCGCCCGCGCCTGAGCAAGGCTGGCGCGAATGGCACGATCGTCGATGCTGGCCAGCGCGTCACCCTTGTTCACCCATTGGCCTTCCTTCACGGCGACCTGCGCCAGAACCCCATCGACCTGCGCGCGCACGGTCACGCTGTGCAGCGAAAGCACCGAGCCGATACCGGTGAGATAACGCGGCACATCGGCCTGCACCACGGTGACTACACGCACCGGGATGGGCATTGCCGGCACTGGCTTGTTCGCTGCAGTGCGATCGAGCAGCAGCCAGGCCGCGCCTGACACGACGACAAGCAGCAAGCCTGCCAGTAACAGCGGTCGGATGGCTATGCGCATGCGTATCGGACACCGGCAGGGGGAAGAGCTGGCAGTTTGACCTTAGTCGCGTTGCCTTGCCAAGCCCAAGCCCCGGCGTGATTGGTCGTGCGCAGGCCACGCCTGCCGCGGGCTCCTGATTCGGAAGGGAAAAAATCGTTCCGCTTCGCTGGAAATACACCAACAGTATCTATCGGGCTTTTCCTACGAGTTGCGCTGAATAGACCTATAGCGCCGCCCAGTTGATCACCAGAGACTTTCTTCCTTACAACAAGTCGATAAATGAAGGAAGGCCAGTGATCGTTATGGACTGTGTGAAGTATGGCAAAGGATTGCTGCTGGCGAGTCTGATTCCCGTGATGCTGGCGTTGCTGTACGTCAGCACGCTGCCGGCGGCGATCAAATGCTGTGCATTTCAACTGGCCCTCGCCCTGGGCATGCTGTTGTTGCTGTCGACACGCGTGCCGTGGGTAAGGGTGCTGGTGGTCGCCTCGTTCATGCTCAAGTTCGCGGCCCTGGAGGCCCTCGACGAGAAAGCTGGCAACGTGCCGTTCATCAGTATTCTCTACGCATTCATTTTGCTGTGACGCTACTTGCCCTGTACCGAATCCCACGGGGTCACGAACGCCTTGCGGCTCTGTTTTTGGTACAGGCAGAGTTCTGCGCCAGGCTGGTTCTTCATGTGCGCCTGCGGGTAGCGGCCTTGAATGAGCACTGCGGTATAGCCCACGCGGTCTTCGAACTCGGCGGGAGCGCTGGCCACTCGGGCCTGTTTCAACGTGGTGGCTTTCAGGCAGGTGCTGGCGACGCGCTTGTCGTGTTCCGCCCACGCCTGGTCGGTCGATGCCATCGCGTGGGTGGTGAAGCCGCCGAGTGCGAGCAACAGGGTCAGGTAGGTTTTCATGGTCGTGGTTCCTGCGCCTTGTGAACAGGCAGCCATTATGCCCAACTGATGTTCATATGCGTACCTGGACGCCTGCGCCAGGCCCCGGCTGTTTCAGTGTGCCTGGTCCGCGACGAAACGCGCCGCGGTGATCAGGCAGCCGGTGAGTTCCGGAGAGGAAAACTTGGTCAGCACCGCGTTGGCACCGGCCAGGCGCGCCTTCTCGCTGTTCATCGTGCTGTCCAGCGAGGTGTGCAGCAGGACGTAGAGGTCCTTGAAGTCCGGTGTATCACGCAGCGTGCGGGTCAGCGCATAGCCGTCCATTTCCGACATCTCGATATCCGACACCAACACATTGATCTGCGCATCGGTACCCTGCAGCTCCAGCAGGCAATCGATCGCCTCGCGGGCGCTGCGCGCAGTGCGGCATTCGATGCCCAGTGTGCGCAGGGTTATGAGCGACTGCTGCAGTGCCACATGGCTGTCGTCCACGACCAGGATCCTGGCGTTGGCAAGGCAGCGCGCGTCGCCATCGCTCAAGCGTTGAGGGTCGCCCTGCAGTCGCGCCGGGGCGATACCGTGGATGACTTTCTCGATATCCAGCACCTGCACCAAGGCACCGTCCACCTGGGTAACGCCGGTGATGAACGACTTGGTACCCGAGCCGTAGGGCGGCGGACGAATATCGGTGCTCAGGCAATGGACGATGCGGCTGACAGCCTGTACGTGCAGGCCCTGCTTGGAGCGGCTGACGTCGGTGACGATCAGGCAACCGCCGGAAGGGTCGAGCAATGGCTGTTCACCGATCGCTCGGCTCAGGTCGATGACGGACAGCGCCTGGCCACGCAGGGTTGCCACGCCCTTGACGTGCGGGTGCGCTTCGGGAAGCCGGGTCAGGGCAGGGCAGGGGATGATCTCGCTGACCTTGAGCAGGTTGATGGCCATCAACTTGCCGCTGCGCAAGGTGAACAGCAACAGCGAAAGGGAGTCTGCGCGGGCGTTCTGGGATGCCATGTGAACCTTCTTGATGAAACCGATGCAGGGCCGTGAACAGTCGGCCCATCGAGTGCGTTGCCTATGTATCGACTCGGCGTGCGCAGGCTTTAACGCGATCGTCGACAGGCTGCGAGCAGGGTCTTAACGCCGGTTTAATCGACAAGGCATAACTGTAGCGAGGTTGGCGGAAATCTCCGGTTACATCGTATTTCCGGATTTTTCCTACAGTCGTCCGCGCGAGTCAGCGTGTAGACTGGCGCCCATCGAAAACCCGCCCGTTTTGGCCTGTGAAGGGAAAGCTGCAATGAACGAAGTCAACTTGCGCCTGAACCGCGAACGCCGTTTCCTGGTGCTGCTGGGAGTGATCTGCCTGGCCCTGATCGGCGGCGCGCTGTACATGCAGATCGTGCTGGGCGAGGCGCCATGCCCGCTGTGCATCCTGCAACGTTACGCCCTGTTGTTCATTGCCCTGTTCGCGTTCATCGGCGCGGCCATGCGCGGCCGTACCGGCGTGACCCTGTGCGAAGGGCTGGTGGTGCTCAGTGCGCTGGGTGGTATCGCAGCCGCCGGGCGCCATGCGTGGGTGCTGGCCAATCCAGCGGTCAGCTGCGGCCTCGACACGTTGCAACCCATCGTCGACGGTCTGCCCCTGGCCAATCTGATGCCCAGCGTGTTCCAGGTTCAGGGGTTCTGCTCCACGCCCTATCCACCGGTGCTGGGCCTGTCGCTGGCGCAATGGGCGCTGGTAGCTTTCGTGATGACGGCTATTCTTGTACCACTGGGCATCTATCGCAATCGCACTCGCCGCTGAGTATTCCAGCACGCACGCCCGGTCATTATTCGTGCCGGAATCCGATTCCCCGTTGATGGGGTAAAGGCGCGAATGTGGCAACGTGTCGCCCTTGAGTTTGCAAAAGCCTCGTAATTACGGGCCTTTGCAAGGGTTGGCCGGGGTGCGACATCGTGTCGCAAGGCTTTGAAAGTGCGTCGGATTGTTGCATAATTTGGAAATACCTGTTGCCGGATTAGTCGTAGTCAATGGGTAATAGGCTCACTACAATCGCGGAAATTTCAGTGGGTCAGTGCCTCAAAAAGGGCAGGTCAGGTGGTCGCATGCACCAATGACAGGCACTTTTCGTACCGTTGGCACTGCCTGGCTGAACCCTTGCGTGGTCCGTGCACTCAAGGGAAGGAGTATGCAGCCCTTCGGCTGCGCACGTCATGACAGCTGCACCGCTCCAGACCGGTCTTGTCATCCCGCAGCAACTGCGAGCCTGGCATGTCCGTATTCAATCCCGATATAAATGCTGGCGCTTGGCAGGTCGAAGTGTTGGCTACCAAAACACAATTGCATTGAAGCAAGCTGCTCTAGAGGTCGTGAGATGAGTAAAAAGCGTTACCCCAGACTGTTTGGCATACTGCCCTTTTTAGGCATGCTTTTTCTCGGCGGGTGCAAGTGGACCCTGATCGACTCGAAAGGGCAGGTGGGCATCGACGAACGCAACCTGATCTACATCGCCACCGGGCTGATGTTGCTGGTGGTGATCCCGGTCATCGTCATGGCGCTCGCGTTCGCCTGGAAGTACCGTGCCTCGAACAAGGAAGCGACCTACACGCCTGAATGGGCGCACTCCACCAAGATCGAACTGGTGGTATGGGGCATCCCGCTGCTGATCATCATCGCGCTGGGTTACGTGACCTATGTGTCGACTCATCACCTGGACCCCTACCGTCCGCTGGAATCCGAGCACAAGCCGGTGACCATCCAGGTCGTGGCGCTGGACTGGAAGTGGCTGTTCATCTATCCGGAACAAGGCATCGCCACGGTCAACAAGATCGTCTTCCCGGCGAATGTACCGGTCAACTTCCGCATCACTTCCGACTCGGTCATGAACTCGTTCTTCATTCCGCAGCTTGGCGGCCAGATCTACGCGATGGCCGGCATGCAGACGCAGCTGCACCTGATCGCCAATGAAAATGGCGAGTTCGACGGCATTTCCGCGAACTACAGTGGTGCAGGCTTCACCGGCATGAAGTTCAAAGCAGTCGCTACGACCCAGGCCGATTTCGATGCATGGGTCAGTGAAGTGAAGAGCGCGCCTAAGCAGCTCGATGCAGCTACCTACGAAGCGCTGGCCAAACCTAGCGAGAAAAACCCGGTCGAGCTGTATTCCTCGTACGTTCCGAACCTGTTCCAGACCATCATCGACAAGTATGAAGGGATGAACCCAGGCAAAGGCGTCAGCCACGAGGGGAAACAGGCCTCGAACGAAGGGATGGACATGGGCAAGAATTCAGCTGCTGGGGCAGAGGAGTAAAAGATGTTCGGTAAACTTAGTCTGGAAGCGGTGCCCTTCCACGAGCCGATAGTGATGGTGACACTTGCCGTCGTTGCGCTGCTCGGGGCGGTGGTGTTCGGTCTGATCACCTATCACAAGAAGTGGACGTACCTGTGGACCGAGTGGTTCACGTCGGTCGACCACAAGAAAATCGGCGTCATGTACATCGCCGTTGCCCTGGTCATGCTGTTGCGGGGCTTTGCCGACGCCATCATGATGCGCTCGCAACAGGCTGTGGCCACTGCTGGCTCGACCGGCTTCCTGCCGCCCGAGCACTATGACCAGATCTTCACCGCTCACGGTGTGATCATGATCATCTTCATGGCCATGCCATTCATGATCGGTCTGATGAACATCGTCGTGCCGCTGCAGATCGGCGCACGCGACGTAGCCTTTCCGTTCCTGAACTCGGTCAGCTTCTGGCTGTTCGTGGTCGGCGCGCTGCTGGTCAACATCTCCCTGGGGGTCGGCGAGTTCGGCAAGACGGGCTGGGTGGCGTATCCACCGCTGGCGGGCATCCAATACAGTCCCGGAGTCGGTGTCGACTACTACATCTGGGCATTGCAGATATCCGGTCTGGGTACATTGCTGACGGGCGTCAACTTCATCGTCACCATCCTGAAGATGCGTGCGCCCGGCATGACCCTGATGAAAATGCCGGTGTTCACCTGGAACTGCCTGTGCACCGCTGTACTGATCGCTGCATCGTTCCCGATCCTCACCGCTGTACTGTTCATGCTGACGCTTGACCGTTATCTGGGCTTCCACTTCTTCACCAACGAGCTTGGTGGGAACCCGATGATGTACGTCAACCTGTTCTGGGCCTGGGGTCACCCCGAGGTGTACATCCTTATCCTGCCGGCATTCGGTGTGTTCTCGGAAGTCACTTCAACGTTCTGTCGCAAGCGCCTGTTCGGTTACGTGTCGCTGGTATGGGCAACCATCGCCATCACAGTGCTGTCGTTCATCGTCTGGCTGCACCACTTCTTCACTATGGGTTCGGGTGCCAACGTCAACGCCTTCTTCGGCATCATGACGATGGTGATCGCGATCCCGACGGGTGTGAAGATCTTCACCTGGCTGTTCACCATGTACCGCGGCCGCATCGAGTTCACCACTCCGATGCTGTGGACCATCGGTTTCATCGTGACCTTCAGCATCGGCGGCATGACCGGCGTTCTGCTGGCAGTGCCCGGTGCTGACTTCGTGTTGCACAACAGCCTGTTCCTGATCGCTCACTTCCACAACGTGATCATCGGCGGTGCGGTATTCGGTTACCTGGCCGGCTTCACTTTCTGGTTCCCGAAAGCCTTCGGCTTCAAGCTCAACGAGCGCCTGGGCAAGTACTCCTTCTGGTGCTGGCTGGTAGGTTTCTACCTGGCGTTCATGCCGCTGTACGTGCTGGGCTTCATGGGCATGACCCGTCGCCTGAACCACACCGACAACCCAGACTGGACGCCGTGGCTGTACGTGGCTTTCGTCGGCGCGCTGTTCGTGGCCGCCGGTATCGGCTTCATGCTGCTGCAACTCTATGTCTCGATCCGCGACCGTCATCTGAACCAGGACGTCTCGGGCGACCCATGGGATGGCCGTACCCTGGAGTGGTCGACTTCGTCGCCACCACCGTTCTACAACTTCGCCGAGCAACCAGTGGTTTCCGACCTGGACGCTTACTGGGGCATGAAGGAACGTGGTGAAGCCACTGCCAACGCTGCGGACTACAAGCAGATTCACATGCCGCGCAACACCGGTATGGGCGTGCTGATGTCGTTCTTCGGTTTGATTCTGGGTTTCGCTGCCATCTGGCACATCTGGTGGGCGGCTGCGATCGGTCTGGCCGGCATGGTCATCACCTTGATCGTGCGCAGCTATGACGATGACATCGACTACTACGTACCGGCTGAAGAAGTCGCTCGTATCGAAGGTGAACGCATGGCTCGCCTGGCAAACGCCGCACGAGTTGATTCTCGTCTGAACTCCACGGTGGAGAAGGCTTAAACAATGTCTAACGCAACCCTAAACGCGGAAGTGGCTCACGAGCACGAGCACGGTCATGACGATCACGATCATCACGATTCCGGGGGCATGACTGTCTTCGGTTTCTGGATCTACCTGATGACCGACTGCATCCTGTTCGCGTCGATCTTCGCCGCCTACGCAGTACTGGTTAACAACGTTGCCGGTGGCCCCTCGGGCCACGACATCTTCGAGCTGCCCTTCGTGGCAGCCGAAACTGCACTGCTGCTGTTCAGCTCCATTACCTATGGCTTCGCCATGCTGGCGCTGCACAGCAACGACAAAAGCGGTGTGATGAAGTGGCTGTTCGTCACTTTCCTGCTGGGCGCAGGCTTCATCGCGATGGAAATCTACGAGTTCCACAAGCTGATCGAAGAGGGCTTCGGCCCGCAACGCAGCGGCTTCCTGACCGGGTTCTTCACCCTGGTCGGTACCCACGGCCTGCACGTGACCAGCGGTTTGATCTGGATGGCGGTGCTGATCGCCCAGGTCAAATCCAAAGGCCTGACCGCAACCAACAACACGCGCATGAGCTGCCTCAGCCTGTTCTGGCACTTCCTGGACGTGGTCTGGATCTGCGTGTTCACCGTCGTCTATCTGATGGGAGCTCTGTAAATGGCAAACCCTCATACCACTTCGGCCGGTAGCAGCCACGGTAGCTACAAGTCGTACATGATCGGTTTCGTGCTGTCGGTCATCCTGACCGCGATTCCGTTCGGCCTGGTGATGTTTCCGAGCATGTCCAAGGAAGCCACCCTGTGGATCGTGATGATCTTCGCGGTGATTCAGGTGCTGGTTCACCTGGTCTATTTCCTGCACCTGGACCGCACGTCCGAACAGCGCTGGAACGTGATTGCCTTCGTGTTCTCTGCGTTGATCATCGCGTTCCTGGTAGGCCTGTCGCTGTGGATCATGTTCAGCATCCATCACTTCATGATGGCGAAGTAAGGAACCCGGACATGTCCGTAAAGCACTTTATCCAAATCACCAAACCGGGGATCATTTTCGGTAACGTGCTTTCCGTGGCAGGTGGGTTCTTCCTGGCCTCTCAAGGGCATGTCGACATCGGGCTGTTTCTGGCCACGGTGATCGGTACATCGCTGGTAGTGGCGTCGGGCTGTGCATTCAACAACTGCATCGACCGTGACATCGACGTGAAGATGGAGCGCACCAAGAATCGCGCGTTGGTCCAGGGGCAGATTTCGGTGAAGGTCGCACTGATCTTCGCCACGCTGCTGGGGGTTGCCGGGATGGTCATGCTGTACGCATTGGCCAACCCGCTGGCGGCCCTGTGCGGCTTGATCGGCTTCGTCATCTACGTGGGCTTCTACAGCCTTTATCTGAAGCGCAAGTCGGTGCACGGCACCCTGGTGGGCAGCCTGTCCGGTGCCATGCCTCCGGTGATCGGTTACGTGGCAGTGAGCAACAGCTTCGATCTGGCGGCATTGACGTTGCTGGTGATGTTCAGCCTGTGGCAGATGCCCCATTCGTATGCGATCGCCATCTTCCGCTTCAACGATTACCTGGCGGCTTCGATTCCGGTGCTCCCGGTCAAGCGGGGTATCGTGGTGGCGAAGAAGCATATCCTGATCTACATCCTGGCTTTCCTCCTGGCGACGCTGATGCTGACCCTGGGTGGCTATGCCGGCATGAGCTACCTCGCAGTTGCCGCAGCCATGGGCATGTACTGGTTGTACATGGCCTGGACAGGTTACAAGGCGGTCGATGACAAGGTCTGGGCGCGCAAGCTGTTCGTGTTCTCGATCTTCACCATCACCGCGTTGAGCGTAATGATGTCCCTGGATTTCAAGGCGCCGGGCGAGCTGTTGCTGACCTACGCGCATTGATCCTGCTGCAGCGATAAAAACGCCCCGGACCGAACAGTTCCGGGGCTTTTTTTTGGGGCAAAGGTTGGGTCCGCACCGCATATTGCGCTTTACATCCCCGCATCGGCCCCGTTATCTTTCGGGCTGGCCACCGCAGTGGCCAACGTCGCTCGGACGGTTCCGGGCGCTTACGTATCCGAGGAAGTCATGGCCGAACCTGTTCGCCCGCGCCGCTTTGCGCGCATCGATCGTCTCCCCCCCTATGTGTTCAATATCACCGCCGAGTTGAAGATGGCTGCGCGTCGGCGCGGCGAAGACATCATCGACCTGAGCATGGGCAACCCCGACGGCGCCACGCCACCCCATATCGTCGACAAGCTGGTGACCGTTGCCCAGCGCGAAGATACTCACGGCTACTCCACTTCCCGCGGCATCCCGCGGCTGCGCCGGGCCATTTCGCGCTGGTACAAGGACCGCTATGCGGTCGATATCGACCCTGAAGACGAAGCCATCGTCACCATTGGCTCGAAAGAGGGTCTGGCGCACCTGATGCTGGCCACGCTCGACCAGGGTGATACCGTGCTGGTGCCCAACCCCAGCTATCCGATTCATATCTACGGTGCGGTGATCGCCGGCGCCCAGGTGCGCTCGGTGCCGCTGGTGCCGGGCGTGGACTTCTTCAACGAGCTGGAGAGGGCGATCCGCGAATCCATTCCCAAGCCGAAGATGATGATCCTGGGCTTTCCATCCAACCCGACCGCGCAGTGTGTGGAACTGGATTTCTTCGAGCGGGTGGTGGCCCTCGCCAAGCGCTACGACGTCTTGGTGGTGCATGACCTGGCCTATGCCGATATCGTCTACGACGGCTGGAAAGCCCCGTCGATCATGCAAGTGCCGGGCGCCAAGGACATCGCCGTCGAATTCTTCACCCTGTCCAAGAGCTACAACATGGCTGGCTGGCGGATCGGCTTCATGGTCGGCAATCCCGAGCTGGTCAATGCGTTGGCACGCATCAAGAGCTACCACGATTACGGCACGTTCACGCCGTTGCAGGTCGCAGCCATCGCCGCGCTCGAAGGCGATCAACAGTGTGTGAAGGACATCGCCGAGCAGTACCGCCAGCGCCGCAACGTGCTGGTCAAAGGCTTGCACGAACTGGGCTGGATGGTCGAGAACCCCAAGGCGTCGATGTATGTCTGGGCCAAGATTCCGGAGGCCTACGCGCACATGGGCTCGCTCGAGTTTGCCAAGAAGCTGCTGGCCGAAGCCAAGGTCTGCGTCTCGCCCGGCATCGGCTTCGGTGACTATGGCGACGACCACGTACGTTTTGCGCTGATCGAAAACCAGGATCGCATTCGGCAGGCCGTGCGTGGCATTCGCCAGATGTTTCGCAACGACAAGAGCTGACGCTCTACCGTGGCATATCGTGCCACTCGTACTGCATCTGGCGAGCGGTCAGGCGCGCCGCATCGGCACCGAGCAGGCGTGCCACCAGATGCAGGCTCATGTCGATGCCGGCGGAAATCCCGGCGCTGGTGACCAGGCTGCCAGCATCGACATAGGGCACATTCTCCCGCACATCGAGGTCCGGGTAGCTGTCGCGCAGCTCCTGGATATCGGCCCAATGGGTGGTGACGCTCTGCCCCTCCAGCAGGCCAGCCTTGGCCAGGATCAACGCGCCACTGCATACCGAAGTGAGCAACCCGGTCGTCGCCGCCATCCGCCGCACCCACGCGAGGGTATTCGGGTCATTTACAGGTTGATCGATCACGCCCCCCGGCACGATCAGCACATCGCTGTGCACCTCTTCATCGAACTGGGCGTCGGGCTGCACCCGCAGCTCGTAGCGGGCGGTGAGCAGGTCACGACTGGCCGCAACCGTGCTGACCACGAATGGCGCGTGAATGCTCAAACCGTCGCGCAGCGCAACGCGGGTGGCAACGCTGAACACTTCGTACGGCCCGGCGAAGTCGAGAATCTCGATACCGGGGTAGAGCAGGATGACAACCTGCAACGGGCGGTCGAAAATCTGCAATTCGGGGGGCAAGGCCTTGGACATACGGTCACTCCAGTCTGGAGCACGCATCATCGAGCTGAACGGTAAAAGGGTAAATGTCAGTTACCCCACAGATCCTGCCAAAGTGTCGTGATTGCTTGCATCGAACGTTTGCGCGGCCAGGGCTGAAATTGTTTCTCGACGTTGCAATTGCCGAACATCACCTTTTTAAATGGCAACCTGATCCTGGCTTTTGGCCGATTGCGCGTAAACTTATCCTTCTTCGCGAGGCGGTCGACCATCACCGCACTCGTCCGCTGTGCCTCTGGCCAGTCATCGGCCAGGCTTCATCTTCACTTTCAGGATCATATCGTCATGACCAAACGGCTCACCAGCGCTCTGCTGGCTTGTGTATTGCTCGGCTCCAGCGCTGCCCACGCGCAGAAGGCGCCACCACCGGTGCAGCTATCCCTGCTCGGGTCTGGCGGCGTGGTCAGTGCCATGCAGACCATCGTCGTCGAATACGAAAAAGCCACCGGCATCAAGGTCACCGTGCTGCCTTCGCCTGCCATCGGCGACAACCCCATGGCCATCTCCAGTCGACTGGAGCGCGGTGAGCGAGCCGATCTGGTGCTCACCGAGGACGCCGCGTTGAATAAACTCATTCAATTGGGTGAAGTGCAGCGCGAACCCCGCGTGGATGTCGGCAAGTCCTTCATCGCCATGGCCGTACGCCAAGGTGAGGCCAAGCCAGACATCGGCAGTGTCGACGCCTTTCGCAAGACGCTGATAGACGCCCGCTCGCTGGCCTACTCCAACAGCACCAGCGGCCTGTACCTGTCGCACCTGCTGTTTCCGCGCATGAAACTGGCCGAACAGCTTCGCGACAAAAGCAGCCTGGTAGACAGCGAGCCCGTGGGTGCCGTGGTTGCTCGGGGCGATGTGCAGCTGGGTTTCCAGCAATTGAGCGAGCTCAAGGCGGTACCGGGCATCGATATCGTCGGCCTGATTCCAGATGCGGTGCAGAAGATGACTTTGTATTCGGGCGGTGTCACGCGTACCAGCGCCCACCCTGAAGAGGCCGCGGCATTGCTGCAGTACCTGAGCACACCGGCAGCCCGTCTCGCCATTCAGGAAAGCGGGCTTACGCCAGTGCATTGATCACGCCGGGCGCCAACGGTGGTCTAGAGAATCTTCACGGTATGAAAGGCCACGGTGTCATAGGGTACGGTTACTTCCTGCTTGTCCTTGAGCTGGGGGTGGGTGGCAATGATCTCGCGGACTCTCTGGTAAATCGGCTCCTGCTGTTCAGGGGGGAGGATGGAGATGAAGCTGATGGAGCGCACCCGGTTGAGAATCACGTCTTCCGGCGTGCCGGTGTGCGAATGGGTGAAGTGCTTTTCCACCAGCGGATGGGCGAAGCCCTTGTGCGGGAACATTTCACGCCACTGTTGGGTGTAGAACCGCGGGCTGTCACCGGCCACCGCGCTGACCACGTCCGCTACCTGACGTACCCAGTCCTCGCGGGTATCGCGCAGGTTCCAGATCATTCCCAGGCGTCCGCCGCGCTTGAGCACCCTGTGGATTTCCTTCATGGCCTCGGGTTTGGCAAACCAGTGGAAGGAATGCGCGCAGATCACCGCGTCCACCGATTCGTTTTTCAACGGGATCTCTTCCGCGGCGCCCTCGAGTATCTTCACATAGGGCTTGTCGCCCCAGTTGAGCTGCAGCTTTTCGCGCATGGCGGCAACCGGTTCCACCGCGAACACCTCGGCGCCGATATCGATCAGCCGCGGAATGAACTTGCCAGTCCCCGAGCCCAGGTCGAGTACAGTTGTATGGGGTGGGTCCCATTTGCTGTGCGGCTTGATCTGCATGATCTCGCGTAGCCAGTTGTCGAGTTCCTTCGGGTAGTCCGGGCGCCCCTTGTCGAATGAGCTGGCACCCTGCAGATAGCCTTTTACAGCCGTCGATGGAAGGAGTTTGAGAAGTTTTTCGGTCAAGCTCTTGGGGTTTGTGGTGCTACTGTTTTCGTCGAAATTGCTCATGTTCGCCCTCGCACGCTTGCTAGCGCGGTTGTTGTCGCCAGGCTGATTGCACAGCGCAACGCCCAACCAGCCGCGGTGGGCGTTATAAGACAAAGCGTAGCCCAAGGTCGTTGAAGGCACCTTCAATTCGTACAGGGTGGGGTGAAACCGGATCAGCGTCCGTCGGAAATTTGCTTTGGTATGTGCGGTGCACTGGGTCAAACCGGCTGCAGCTTCTTCTCGAACACCACCACGCCATCCAGATCACGCAGTTGCACGGTCATTTCTCCGCTCTGGCCCTCGATCTGTACTTCACCGAAAAACTGGAAACCTGCGAACGGTGAGGTGTTCTGGGCCGGCGGCGCTTTCTGGAACACCACCTGCGGACCAAAGGTGGCATCCAGCGGGTTAGGGCCGAAGCTGCCGGCGTTCAGTGGCCCGGCGACGAATTCCCAGAACGGTTCGAAATCCTGGAAGGCGGCGCGGTCCGGATGGTAGTGATGCGCGGCGCAGTAGTGCACGTCGGCGGTCAGCCAGACCGTATTGACCACTTTCTGCTGGCGCACGAAGCCGAGCAGCTCGGCGATCTCCAGCTCGCGCCCCTTGGCGGCGCCATCATCGCCATTGGCGATCGCCTCCCAGCGCCCGACCCCCGGGCTCATTTCTCCATCCGGGACACCCAAGCCGATGGGCATATCGGCGGCAATGACTTTCCATTGGGCCTGCGACCCTTTGAGCCCGGACTTCAGCCAGTCCAGTTGCGCCTGTCCAAGAAACGCCGTGCGGGCTTCGGGCTTGGCCGCCAGGTTGTCGTCGTTGCCACTGCGGTAGCTGCGCATGTCCAGGACGAAGATGTCCAGCATCGGCCCATAGCTGAGCTTGCGGTAGATACGCCCGCCGTTGTCGGCGCGCTGCAGGCGCATGGGCGCGTACTCGAGCCATGCCTGACGCGCGTTGCCAACCAGATGACGGATGTCGCGGTTCTGGTAGCGCGCGTCGAGTTGCTTGCTGGGCGACCAGTTATTGGTCACCTCGTGGTCGTCCCATTGCCAGATCTGCGGCACCTCGGCATTGAAGCGCCGCACGTTTTCATCCATCAGGTTGTAGCGGTAGTTGCCGCGGTACTCGTCCAGAGTTTCCGCCACCTTGCTCTTGGCTTCGGTGGTGATGTTGCGCCATACGCGGCCATTCTCGGTGGTCACCGTGGCGGGCACCGGCCCATCGGCGTAGATGGTATCGCCGCTGTGGATGAAGAAATCCGGCAGGCGCAGACGCATGGCTTCGTAGATGCGCATGCCGCCGATGTCGGGGTTGATGCCGAAACCCTGGCCCACTGTGTCGCCGCTCCACACGAAGCGGATGTCGCGACGCTGCGAAGGCTCGCTGCGCAGATGGCCGAACCACGGCTCGCTGCTGACGCCGGTCTGCGCGTCTTCGAACTGCACGCGATAGAAGATCGCCTGGTCCACCGGCAGGCCGCTGAGTTCGACCCGCGCGGTGAAATCGCTGCCCGCGTCGGCCAGTGGCGATACCGAACGGCGAGGGTTGGTGAACATGCTGCGCGTATCCCATTCCACCACCATGCGTGCCGGGCGGTCGCAGCGGCTCCAGACCATGGCCCTGTCGCCCATCAGGTCGCCGGACTGCACGCCGTCAGTCAGTTGTGGCCGGTCCTTGACCGAGGCGATCACCGCCGGCGCCAGCCCAGGCAACAGAAAGCCTGCCCCCACGGCTTGGACGAGGCGACGGCGCTTGAGATCGAACATGGTCATGGCATAGCCCTTGGAAAGTGAAAGGGCTATGTAAGCGTGGGGATGTGACAGGGGCGTGAAGGTCAGCGCAGTTCTGTGGTGTGACAGTTTCTACTGCCGGCAGGCTGGTATTGAATGCACCGATCGGTCATTGGTCGAACCGTCGATGCAGTTCGGGGAACAACAACTGCGCAAACCAGACGGGAAGGCCTGGATGCAGCTGTCTCGATTTGACTGACGGTGCATCTATCAAGCCCATTGTCACCAGCTTGTTCAATTGGCCGCTGAAAGGATGAACAAACGCCAGGCGGTGATGGTAGGCCAGCGCTCCAAGCAAACGTGTACGCTGGTCACCAATGCGTCCATACACGGTTTGCAGTCGAGTCATCATCGGTGAAATTGACTGCCAGGCTGGCGCAAAATGGTTACCTACCATGACGTTCGCTTCCCTCACATCCCGCAGCTGCCCAGGTATGAGCGTGCGACCGTCGGCCAGGGTAAGTTCTGTTTCACTCGCACTAGCGAACAAGCGTCGATGCACGCGCGCGACCAACGAGGGAGTGAACATTTCGGCCCACTCCAGGGGATGGCATAATGGGCTCGAGCCCATGATTGCCAGAGATGAAGGGCGAACTCATTCGCAGTTCTCTATTCCGATTTTTTTTCCGATTTCTTGGCGGGCCGAGAGCCCCATATTGCGCGGGTTACAGAGGCTCGCGGAATATAAATATACAATCGAAATTTCCGATTTATTTCTCGCGGTCACAGGGGTCATGCTGGCCCAACCTAGCCGGAGCACCGCAGCGGTTCGGGGCAATCGCTCGGTTGCCAGCTAGTTGCCCATTACGCTTCATGCGGCGTCAGCCAGACATGGCAACTTCGCTCGCCGAAGTTGCCTGCAGCGTGCGCAGACCTGTGAGTACGGCGGTCAGCATCAGCAAACCGGCACCGATGGCAACGGCGAATCCGGCACGGGTACCGAAGTGGTCGATGACCATACCGGCGACTGCCCCACCCATCGCGATGCCGACACTGACCCCTGTGCTCAGCCAGGTCAGCCCTTCGGTGATCTTGCCGGGCGGCAGGATTTTCGTGCCGATGTTCATTACCACGATCAGCGTCGGTGCGAACGACATGCCGGTGATGAACAGCAATGCGGTGAGCCAGTACACGTTGGGCGCGAAGATCGGCAACGTCGTTGCCACGGCAGTGAAGACCGCGCCGATCAGCAGCTGAGTTTCGTACGCTAGCCCACTTCTCACTGTCCCGAACGTGATCCCGGCAACCATCGACCCTGCAGCGAACCCCGCGAGGATAAAGCTGGCGGCTGCTGGCCAGCCTTGTTCCTTGGCAAACGCCACTACCGCGACATCGACCGAGCCGCCGAGCAACCCCAGCGCCAGCATCGCCACTACGATGATCCGCAAGGCAGGAATGCGCAGCGGGGAAGTGGATGGGCCGGTGACCGCCGGCACCGGCGGCGGCTCGGTTTCATGCTGGCGCAGAAAGGCAACCACGCCCAAGGCCAACAACACGGCGGCTACCAGCGGGCCGGCTTGTGGAAACAGACCGCTGCTCAAGGCGATGGACAGCGGTGGACCGACGATGAAGGTGAACTCAACCAGCACTGTATCCAGGGAGTACGCGGCGTGCAGTTGGGGTTTTCCGCGAAACAGGTAGGCCCAGCGTGCGCGGATCATTGCGCCGAAACTGGGGAGCACGCCCGCCAGGGCGGCCAGCACGAACAGCACCGGCAGCGGCGCATGCCAATGCACGGCGGCTATCAGGGCCAGAAGCATGCCGATACTGAACGCCGCGACGGGCGCCAGCACCTTGCGCTGGCCGCGCTGATCCACCAGTTTCGAAATCATCGGCCCGAGTATGGCGCTGGTCAGGGTAAAAGTACCCGCCACTGCGCCTGCAACCCAATAACGCCCGGTTTCATGCACCAGCATGGTGATGAGGCCCAGCCCGATCATGGTCTGTGGAAGCCGGGCCATGGAACCCGCCAGTAACAGAGCCACGACGCCCGGGGTTGCGAAGAATGTACGGTAGGCATTACTCATGTGAAGGGCGGAACTCCTTGTTCGCGGGGATGAATCGGGCAGGCAGCTATATAGCCAGTTGATCGGCCTTGATACCAAATGCTGCGGCAATCTTCTCACGAGTGAGCTTGCGTGGCTTGGCGGAGGTTTCCTGCTGAGCATAGGCCGACTGGGTGATTCCAAGGCGTTGAGAAACTTCCTCCTGAGTGAGATCCAGGTACTCACGCCACGCTTTGATCGCGGATGCACCATCAACCATACGACTCACGACTTCGTGGGGAATCAGGCCGTTGCTCGCGTTGTGTTGCGCTACGTATTGGGCGTATGGAATGACCACAAAGGCTGGCTTCCCGTCCGGGCCATTGATGACCTGAATTTCAGTAGGTGTGTTCATCGCGCTTCTTGACCTCTTGAATGCTGACAATCTCGATGGCACCGTCCCAGTCGAACAGGATGCGATAATTGCCAACGCGCAAACGGTAGCCGTAACCATGTGAAGTCAGCGCTTTCACATTTGTAACGTGTGGCATATTGGCGAGAAGTCCTGCTGCATCGCGAACCTGTTGCTGGTGCCGATGCTGAAGTTTCATGAGCTGTTTCACTGCTTTACGAGACCATCCAACCGAATTGACAGCCATTCTATAAGTCTTTTATAAGTAATATCCATAGGTTTACTTATCAAGGACTTGTCCGCAACCTTCGTGTTGTGGCCGCATGTGTAGACCGATGAGAATCATATCGGGCGCTCAAGAAACAAAAGTCGTGCTGCCAATGCTGTCATCACGCTCGCAAAGCCATAATTGGCCCAGCGACGAGGCATGCTGTTCAATCGTCCGCGCAGCGTTCCGGCGCACAGTGCCAGCACACTGTGAAACACCAGGGAGATCAGCATAAGCAGCACACCCAGCATGACCAGTTGAACCGTCACACTGGCGTTGCCGACAGTGACGAATTGCGGCAGAAACACCATGAAGAACAGCAGGCCTTTGGGGTTCAGCAAGCTGTTGAGCGTGGCGCGAATGAAGATCTTGCGGATCGAACCCAGAGGGCGGGGTGCAGCGCTTTCGCCAGTCGGCGCCGTCAGCGCTTGCCAGGCCAGCCACAACAGATAGCACGCACCGGCCAGCCGCAACAAGTCGAAGGCAGGCGCCCAACTCATGACGACAGCGCCCATGCCGGCGCTGACCAGCAGCGTCAGCAGCAGGTCTGCCAGCGAAATCCCCAACGCCGCTGCCACCCCGGCCCGCCAACCGTGTGCCAGCGCGTGGCTGGTGACGAAGGCCATGTTCGGTCCGGGAACGACCAACAGAAGCATCGCGGCGATAACGAACAGGTAGAGGTTGGCTGCATCCGGCATGACGAACGCTCCTGTGGATTGAGTTCACAGGGTAGGCGCATCAAGCGAGCGGCGGGAGGTACAGTTCAACAGAAGGTGGGGACAACAGTGGTCGGGGCGGGGCCTGTCGGGCGACGGATGGGTGCGGAAGTGGTAGCGATTGGGCTGGCGCCTTCGCGGCCACTTGCCGCCCCTGCAACGGGAGTGGGAGAAATCGCAGACGAAAAAAAAGACCTTCGCGTAGGTCTTTTTTCTGATTTGGTGCCCCGAGGGAGACTCGAACTCCCACTCCTTTCGAAAACGGATTTTGAATCCGCCGCGTCTACCAATTCCGCCATCAGGGCTTACAGGCGGCGAAGTATAGAGACGGCGCGACCACTGGTCAATCAGCTTTCATGGTCAATTTTGCAGATTTTTGCTAGAATTTTCAGCCCTATACAGCCGAACCCTATCATGCGTGTCGCCGATTTCTCTTTCGAGCTTCCTGATTCCCTGATCGCTCGCCATCCGTTGGCGGAGCGCCATGGCAGCCGCCTGTTGGTCCTCGATGGGCCGTCCGGTGTGCTGGATCATCGTCAATTCACCGATCTGCCCGGTTTTCTCAGGCCAGGCGACCTGATGGTGTTCAACAATACCCGGGTGATTCCGGCACGGGTGTTTGGCCAGAAGGCGTCGGGGGGCAAGCTGGAGATTCTGGTCGAGCGCGTGCTGGACAGCCATCGGGTGCTGGCCCACGTGCGTTCCAGCAAGTCGCCCAAGCCGGGTTCGAAGATTTTGCTTGACGGCGGCGGCGAGGCCGAGATGGTCGCGCGGCATGATGCGCTGTTCGAGCTGCGCTTCAATGAAGAGGTGTTGCCACTGCTCGATCGGGTCGGGCACATGCCGTTGCCGCCCTACATCGACCGGCCCGACGACAGCGCCGACCGCGAGCGCTATCAGACCGTGTACGCCGAGAAGGCTGGCGCGGTGGCGGCGCCGACGGCGGGGCTGCATTTCGACAAGGCGCTGCTGGCGCAGATCGAGGCGATGGGGGTCCAGACCGCCTTCGTGACGCTGCATGTCGGCGCCGGTACCTTCCAGCCGGTGCGGGTCGAGAAGCTTGAAGACCACCACATGCATAAAGAGTGGCTGGAGGTCAGCCAGGACGTGGTCGACGCGGTGCAGGCGTGCAAGGCCCGCGGTGGTCGAGTGGTGGCGGTAGGCACCACCAGCGTGCGCTCGCTGGAAAGCGCGGCGCGTGACGGCGTGTTGAAGCCGTTCAGTGGCGACACCGATATCTTCATCTTTCCGGGGCGACCGTTCCATGTGGTCGATGCCCTGGTCACCAATTTCCATTTGCCGGAGTCCACGCTGCTGATGCTGGTCTCGGCGTTCGCGGGTTATCCCGAAGCCATGGCGGCCTATGCGGCGGCGGTGGCCAACGAGTACCGCTTCTTCAGTTACGGTGATGCCATGTTCATCACCCGCAATCCGGCGCCTCGCGGTCCCAGCGAAGCCGCGCCAGGGGATCACGCATGAGTCGCACCTGTCGTATGTCGTTCGAATTGCTGGCCACCGATGGCAAAGCCCGTCGTGGCCGCCTGACCTTCCCGCGTGGCGTGGTGGAGACCCCGGCGTTCATGCCGGTGGGCACCTATGGCACGGTCAAGGGCATGTTGCCGCGCGACATCGAGGCGATCGGCGCGCAGATGATTCTGGGCAATACCTTCCACCTGTGGTTGCGCCCGGGCACTGCGGTGATCAAGGCGCACGGCGACCTGCACGATTTCATGCAGTGGAAAGGGCCGATTCTGACCGACTCCGGTGGGTTCCAGGTGTTCAGCCTGGGCGCCATGCGCAAGATCAAGGAGGAGGGCGTGTACTTCGCCTCCCCGGTGGACGGTTCCAAGGTGTTCATGGGGCCGGAAGAATCGATGCAGGTCCAGCGCGACCTGGGCTCGGACGTGGTGATGATTTTCGACGAGTGCACGCCTTACCCGGCCGACGAGCACACCGCGCGCACCTCCATGGAGCTGTCGCTGCGCTGGGCGCAACGGTCCAAGGACGCGCATGGCGAAAGCACCGCGGCGCTGTTCGGCATCGTTCAGGGCGGCATGCACGAGAACCTGCGCATGCGTTCGCTCGAAGGCCTGGACAAGATCGGTTTCGACGGCCTGGCCATCGGCGGCCTGTCGGTGGGCGAGCCCAAGCATGAAATGATCAAGGTGCTCGACTACCTGCCGGGCCTGATGCCCGCTGACAAACCTCGTTACCTTATGGGGGTAGGCAAACCCGAAGACTTGGTCGAGGGTGTGCGCCGCGGCGTCGACATGTTCGACTGCGTGATGCCGACGCGCAATGCGCGCAACGGGCATCTGTTCATCGACACGGGCGTGCTGAAGATCCGCAACGCGTTCCATCGCCACGATGATTCGCCGCTGGACCCTACCTGCGATTGCTATACCTGCCGCAACTTCTCGCGCGCTTATCTGCATCACCTGGACAAGTGTGGCGAAATGCTCGGTAGCATGTTGAATACCATCCACAATTTGCGTCATTACCAGCTGCTGATGGCTGGTTTGCGCGAGGCTATTCAACAGGGTACATTGGCCGCCTTTGTCGATGCCTTCTATGCCAAGCGCGGGCTGCCCGTGCCGCCCTTGGACTGACCGTTTTATAAAGACTTTAAGTCAATAACTTCTAAGTAACTGGAGCGTTGAATGAGCTTTTTGATCCCCGCCGCTTTCGCGGACGCCGCTGCACCGGCTGCTGGCCCTGCCGGCTCTGGCTTCGAGTGGATTTTCCTGGTCGGTTTCCTGGTCATCTTCTACATGATGATCTGGCGTCCGCAGGCCAAACGTGCCAAGGAACAGAAAAACCTGCTGGGCAACCTGCAGAAAGGTGACGAAGTGGTCACCAGTGGCGGCATCGCCGGCAAGATCAACAAGGTCACCGACGACTTCGTGGTCATCGAAGTGTCCGACACCGTCGAGCTGAAAATCCAGAAGGGCGCCATCGCCGCGACCCTGCCCAAAGGCACGCTCAAAGCGATCTAAGCTGCAGACTTTTACCCATGTCGGGGCGCGCAAGGCGCCCCGCGTCTTGAACGGGCGGCGTGATGCTGAACAAATACCCTCTGTGGAAATATGTACTGATCCTGGCGGTGCTGGCGATCGGTTTTATCTATTCCGCACCTAATCTCTATCCTGATGACGCGGCCATCCAGGTCAGCGGCGCGAGCACTTCGCTGCAGGTCAATCAGGCAGATCTGGATCGCGTCGGCACGGCACTCAATGCCGCCGGCATCCAGGTCAAATCCGCAAGCCTGGCCGAAAACGGCAAGGGCGGTCTGCTGCGCCTGACCAAGGCCGAAGACCAGTTGCCGGCCAAGGATGTCGTGCGCAAGGCGCTGGGCGATGACTACGTAGTGGCCCTGAACCTGGCCCCGACCACGCCGCCGTGGTTGCGCAGCCTGGGTGCAAGCCCGATGAAGCTGGGCCTCGACCTGTCCGGTGGCGTGCACTTCCTGCTCGAAGTCGACATGGACAAGGCGCTCGACGCCCGCATGAAAGTCTACGAAGGCGAAGTCAAGACGCTGCTGCGCAAGGAGCGCGTGCGTTACCGCAGCCTGCCGCAGCAGGACGGCGCCATTCAGCTGGGCTTCAGCGACACCGCTACCCGCGACCAGGCACAAGCCCTGATCCGCAAGAGTTTCACCGATTTCGACCTGACTGCCAGCGAGCGCAGCGAGTTGTCGGTGCTGCGCCTGGCCATGACCCAGGCCAAGGTCGCGGAGATCCGCGAGTACTCCATCAAGCAGAACCTGACCACGGTGCGTAACCGGGTCAACGAGCTGGGTGTGGCCGAGCCGCTGGTCCAGCGCCAGGGTGCCAACCGCATCGTGGTCGAGCTGCCGGGCGTGCAGGACACTGCCGAAGCCAAGCGTATCCTCGGCAAGACCGCTAACCTCGAGTTCCGTCTCGGTGCCGGTCCGGATGATTCCAAGGCGACTACCGAAACCTTCGAGTTCCGCGAGGGCAACCGTGCTCCCGCGGCAGTCGAACGTGGCCTGATCATCACCGGTGACCAGGTTACCGATGCCCAGGCCAGCTTCGACGAACACGGCCAGCCACAGGTGAACATCAAGCTCGATGGCCACGGCGGCGACCTCATGAGTCGCGCCACGCGCAGCAACGTTGGCCGCAGCATGGCGGTGATCTTCATCGAGCAGCGCCCGACTACGCGCTACGTCAAGCAGACGGTCAATGGTGTCGAGAAGGACGTTGCGGTACAGACCTTCACCGAAGAGAAGAAGATCATCAGCCTGGCGACCATCCAGTCGCCGCTGGGCAGCCAGTTCCGCATTACCGGCCTCAACGGCCAGGGTGAGTCATCCGAACTGGCGCTGCTGTTGCGTGCCGGTGGTCTGGCGGCACCGATGTACTTCGCCGAAGAACGTACCATTGGCCCGAGCCTGGGTGCCGACAACATCACCAAGGGTGTCGATGCATCGCTGTGGGGCATGCTGTTCGTCTCGCTGTTCATCATTGCCATCTACCGCTTCTTCGGTGTGATCGCCACCGTGGCACTGGCCTTGAACATGGTCATGCTGCTGGCGCTGATGTCGCTGCTGGGGGCAACCCTGACGCTGCCGGGCATTGCCGGTATCGTGCTGACGATGGGCATGGCGGTGGACGCCAACGTGCTGATCTTCTCGCGCATACGCGAGGAAATCGCCAATGGCATGAGCGTCCAGCGCGCCATTCACGAAGGTTTCGACCGTGCCTACACTGCGATCATCGACGCCAACCTGACGACGCTGCTGGTCGGCGGCATTCTCTTCGCCATGGGCACCGGCCCGGTCAAGGGCTTCGCCGTCACCATGTCCCTCGGGATCTTTACCTCGATGTTCACGGCCATCATGGTGACCCGCGCAATGGTCAACCTGATCTACGGCGGTCGGGACTTCAAGAAGTTGTGGATTTAAGGGGCTGCCATGTTACGTACCATCAACTTCATGGGCGTTCGCAATATTGCGTTCGCCATCACCGTGCTCCTTACCGTGCTGGCGTTGTTCAGCATGTTTCACAAGGGCATGAACTACGGGCTGGACTTCACCGGCGGTACGCTCATCGAGCTGACCTACGAAAAGCCGGCCGACCTGGGCCTGGTGCGTGAAGAGCTGGTGAAAGCCGGTTATCACGATGCCGTGGTGCAGAACTTCGGTGCTACCACCGACCTGCTGGTGCGCATGCCGGGTGAAGACCCGCAATTGGGCAACCAGGTCGCGGCGGCGCTGCAGACGGTCGGTGGCGACAACCCTGCCACGGTCAAGCGCGTTGAATTCGTCGGTCCGCAGGTGGGTGAAGAACTGCGCGACCAGGGCGGCCTCGGCATGCTGCTGGCGCTGGGCGGCGTGCTCATCTATCTGGCGTTCCGCTTCCAGTGGAAGTTCGCAGTCGGCGCGATCCTCTCGTTGATCCACGACGTGATCGTCACCGTCGGCCTGCTGTCGTTCTTCCAGATCACCTTCGACCTGACAGTGCTGGCGGCGGTACTGGCCATCATCGGTTACTCGCTCAACGACACCATCGTGGTATTCGACCGGGTTCGCGAGAACTTCCGGGTGATGCGCAAGGCGTCCCTGATCGAGAACATCAACGTCTCCACCACCCAGACGCTGCTGCGAACCGTGGCGACCTCGGTGTCGACCTTGCTGGCCATCGCCGCACTGATGTTCTTCGGTGGCGACAACCTGTGGGGCTTCTCGCTGGCGCTGTTCATCGGCGTGATGGCCGGTACCTACTCGTCGATCTACATCGCCAACGTGGTACTGATCTGGCTGAACCTGAGCAGCGAGGATCTGATTCCTCCAGTGGCCAAGGACCAGGTCGACGACCGTCCATAAGACGTTCGACTGTCCCGGCGGCAAGGCCCGAAAGGCGCGAGTATTGAACTCGCGCCTTTTTTTATGCTCCAAGGCATGGAAGCGTGGCTTCGTGCCATGATTGTAGTCAGGAGGTTCAAAGTGAATAAATCGTTGCTGATTGGTGCAGTGCTCGGTGCAGTCGGTGTTACAGCCGGAGGTGCCGTTGCAACCTACAGCCTCGTGAACAAGGGCCCCGAGTACGCTGACGTATTGGCCGCAGAGCCGATCAAACAGCAGATCAAGACGCCTCGCGAAGTGTGCAAGGACGTCACCGTGACTCGGCAGAAGGCCGTTCAGGACCAGCATCAGATCGTTGGCAGCGTCTTGGGCGCGGTGGCGGGCGGCCTGCTCGGCAACCAGGTCGGCGGTGGCAATGGCAAGAAGATCGCGACCGTGGCTGGTGCCGTTGGCGGTGGCTATGCAGGCAACAAGGTGCAGGAAGGCATGCAAGGCCGTGACACCTACACCACCACCCAGACGCGCTGCAACACCGTCAACGACATCAGCGACAAGGTCGTTGGCTACAATGTGAAGTACCAGCTCGATGGCAAGGTCGGCCAGGTGCGCATGGATCGCGACCCTGGTTCGCAGATCCCTGTGAACAAGCAGGGTCAGTTGATCCTTGGCGAAAATCAAGCCGGGCAGTAAGCCTCTCGCTCTGCCTCGATCGCAGGCGCCGCCGCCGCCGCCCCAGGTGGCGTCAGCTCCACACTTGAACAGTACTCCATGAACAGCCGGGTCGCCCGACTTGGCTGGTTGTTGCGCAGGTGCGCCATCACCAAGGTCGAGGCAGGCATATCGTCTTCGATCTCCAGATGAGCCAGCAGCTTGCCGTCGTATGTCATCTGCGTACACGGCCGCGTCACCAGCACCGAAAACCCCAGACCTTGCCCTACCATGCAGCGCACCATTTCAATGGAAGGGGAGCTGTAGGCGACCACTGGCGCATAGCCCTTTTCGGTGAAGATATCCATGAAGTAGCTGCGACTGGGGACGGCGTCGAGCAGGATCATCGGCTCCTGGCTCAGGGCCTGCAAGGTCACGGACGGCTGTTGTGCCAGGGGATGCTCGACAGGCAGCAGCGCGTAGGGCTTGTGCGGTGCGTTGAGGGCCTGTTTGTGTATGGTCGTGCCCAGCTCCAGATCGTAGAGAAAAGCCAGGTCGAAGCGACCCCGGTGCAGGCCATGCATCAATTCATGTTGTTCGCCGTCATATAACTGAATGGAAACTTCCGGGTACAGGCTTTTGAATCCAGCCACCAACTTGGGCATGTACAAAGGCGCTGCCGATTCGAAACAGCCAATGGCAATAGTGCCGGAAACATTGCCATTCTCGGCGCGTGAGTCCTGTTCCAATTCCTGGGACAGGCGCAACAACTCCTTGGCCTTCTCATAGATCCTGCCGCCCCCAGCGGTAAGTGAAACACCCTGGGCATGATGGCGAACGAACAAAGGTTGGTTGAAGGCTTCTTCCAGATTCTTAATGGCAACCGAGATGGACGGCTGGGATATATGCAATTGTCTGGACGCTTCGGCAATGCTGTCCTGTTCTACGGCAGCCACGAAGTATTTAAGTTGCCGCAGGGTAAAGTGCATCACGTTCGACTCCTGTGCAGCGCTGTTCCGCGATGCGCTGGCTGAATAGGTTTTACCTATCTTTGCCAAGGCTGTGCGAAGACCATGCCAGTACTGGCCTGGCCATGTCGCCAGCATTGCGGGATGTTCCCGTGGCACGGCGCGGCAGCCTGCTTCACCAGGGCGCTCCTGGCTGCGACATCCCGCACATCCAGCAAATACAGGCAGGTTTGCCTTTGCGCAGCGAAACGCCCCATGTTCGCACGGACTGGAACTTCACCGCGCCAATACCGTGCACGGGCTTTTCGAAGGTCGTGGTTGTTTCACTGCGTAGCGTACGAAGTCTTCCGTAGCGAACTAGCCGTGCCGCTCCTGCTTAGGTTTTTCCTATGCAAGGGGCTCGAATTTACTAATTTCGGCACGACCTGGCATCAATCATGATGGTTTCAAGACGGGCAGAACGGGCAACGTTCGAAGTTCAGATCCGACAGGAAGTCACCCATCACTATTGACCTTGCCGAGCGAGCCGACGATGACGTTTGACTGGAAATACATGTTTGGTCTGCTCAGCGATACCGAGTTCTGGATGGCGGCCTGGACCGTGATTCAACTCAGTGTATTGACCTGGGTCATCAGTATCGTGCTGGGCTTTGTTCTGGCCCTGGCGAAGCAGTCCACCCGTCCATTGATCAATCTGCCAGCGCGCGGTTATATCTGGCTGTTTCGCAGTCTGCCGCTGTTGGTGCTGCTGATATTCGTCTACAACCTGCCGCAGGCGATGCCCTCCACATCGGCCGTGCTGGCCAACCCGTTCTGGGCTGGCCTGATCGCGCTGGTGCTCAGTGAAACCGCCTACGTCGCAGAGATCCATCGTGGTGGCTTGCTGTCCATCGCCAAGGGCCAGAGCGAGGCCGCCCGGGCCCTGGGCCTGCGGTTTGCGGGCACGCAATGGCGCATCGTCATTCCCCAGGCATTGCGGGTGGCGCTGCCTTCGCTCACCAATGAGTTCATCTCCATCGTCAAGCTCAGCTCGCTGGTGTCGGTGATCTCGTTGACCGAGATCCTCATGGTGGGTCAGCGCCTGTACTCGCAGAACTTCCTGGTCATGGAAACCATGGCCGGAGTGGCGTTCTTCTACGTGCTGATCGTGACCGTGTTCGACTTTCTGCTCAAGCGCCTGGAGCGCTATCTGGACGTGACCCAGACCAAGGCCGCGCGCCTGCCCGATGCCGAAGTGCTGCGGCTGGCCACCGAGCACAAGGCTGCCGTGGCGCGGCCCAACAGCGATTCGACTGGCCCCGCGCTGCAGGCGACCAAGCTGCACAAGGCCTACAACGACGTCGAAGTACTGGGCGCGGTGAGCTTGCAGATCCAGCCGGGTGAAGTGGTGTCGGTCATCGGCCCTTCGGGTTCGGGCAAGACCACGCTGATTCGCCTGCTCAACGGGCTGGAGCAGATCGACAACGGTGACATCAAGATCAACGGCAAGCCGTTCATTCACCTGGACCGACAGGGCGCACAGCCGCAGCGCTATGTAGAACACGCCGAGCATCGCCTGAACATCGGCATGGTGTTCCAGAGCTTCAACCTGTTCCCGCACATGACCGTGCTCAACAACCTGCTCATGGCCCCGCGTTATCACCGCCTGGCGCCGCTGGCCGATCTCCGGCAGCAGGCCTACGCCCTGCTGCACAAGGTCGGCATGCTCGACCATGCCTGGAAGTACCCGCATCAGTTGTCCGGTGGCCAACAGCAACGCGTGGCGATTGCTCGCGCACTGATGATGCGCCCACAGATCATGCTGTTCGACGAACCCACCTCGGCGCTCGACCCGGAGAAGGTCAACGAGGTGTTGCAGGTCATCGAAGCGCTGGCCAGCGAAGGCATCACCATGATCATCGTGACCCACGAAATGAATTTCGCCTTCAAGGTTTCCGATCGCATCGTCTTCATGGAGAAGGGTCGCGTGGTCTGCGATGACAGCCCGCAGGCGCTGCGTAGCGGGCACAACCCGCGGGTGGAAGCGTTCCTCAAAGATGTCTCGTTGGCCTGAATCCAACCTAACTGGTGCGAGTAGCAAACATGATCGAGCAATGGCAGATAGACCGGTTTCATCAAGATGGCTTTCTGGTCGTGGAGGACGTGCTGGCTGCGCCGGAAGTCGCCGCGCTGCAACAGGACTTCGATCAGTGGGTTCAGGACAGCCGCAGCCAGTCCCAGGCGTGGGGGGAAACGCTGGATGGGCGCCCCCGCTTCGATGTGGAAAGCGATCACCGCGCGGACCATCCTTCGCTGCGCCGCGTGGCCTCGCCCACCGAGATTTCGCCGGCGTATCGCCAGGCCGCCTTCGCCTCGCGCATGGCCGAGATTGCCGGACAGCTGATCGGCGGCGCCGGTACGCGCTTCCACCACAGCAAGATCAACTCCAAGCTGCCGCACACCGCCACCCAGGTGAAATGGCACCAGGATTTCCTGTTCACCCCGCACAGCAACGATGACCTGGTGACGGCGCTGTTGATGGTCAGCGAAGTGACCCCGCAGAACGGCCCGCTCAAGGTCATCCCCGGCAGCCACACGGGCCCGCTGTGGTCGCACTGGCACGACGAGCGCTTTACCGGTGCGGTGGCCGATGCCGTGGTCGATGAGCACTGCCAGGCACCGGTGGCGTGCTTCGGTCCGCCGGGTTCGGTGTGCTTCATGCACACCCGTCTGCTGCATGCCTCAAGCCCCAACCACACCGAAGATCCGCGAACCCTGTTCATCAGCGTCTACGCCGCCGAGGACGCTTTGCCGCTGGCCGACAACCCGCTGCCCAGCGAGCACGCCGGGCTTCTGGTGACCGGGCGCGAGAGCGGCCTGGTGCGCAGCACCGATCACCACGTTCGCCTGCCCCAGAAACCCAAGGGTGCATCATTTTTCGTCCAGCAGGCCGGTACCGACCTGACGACTGCCTGACTCCATTGACTGCGAGGAATACCCCATGAAATTGCCAAGCCTGATCGTCCGCCCCGTTGCCATGGCCGTGTTCGGCGCCGTCCTGGCTGCCAGCTCGTTGAGCGCTTCGGCGTTCCAGCAGCCCGGCAAGATCGTCGCCGGTTCCGATATGACGTTCTTCCCCTACGAGTACATGGAGAAGAACAAACCCGCCGGCTTCGATATCGAATTTCTCGACGGTCTGGCCAAGGTCATGGGCATGACTGCGGAAAACATCGACACGCGCTTTCCCAACCTGATCAGCGGACTGCAGGCCGGACGGTTCGATATCACCAACTCGTCGATGTACATCACCGCCGACCGCCTGAAGGTGATCGACATGGTCCCTTACCTGAAAAGTGGCGAGTCGATACTTGCGGTGAAGGGCAGTGACTATCAGCCCAAGACGCCCGAAGAGTTCTGCGGCCACAAGATCGGCTCCATGGGTGCCACGTCCTGGCTGCAGCAGTTGCAGAAGCTGTCTGCCGAATATTGCGTGAAGAATGGCCTGCAGCCGATTGCCATCAGCGAGTACGGCACCGATCCACAGGCAACCCAAGCCATGCTGGCGCACGCAGTCGAGGCGCAGATCACCGATGCGGCGGTCGCCCGTGGTGTGGTCGACAAGCTGGGCAATCGCGTGGTGATTTCCTCGCAGACCCTGATTTACCCGGTGCTCAACGGCTTCGGCGTGAAGAAGGGCAACGATGCCGTCAGAAACGCCCTCGTCGAAGGCCTGGAAAAGTACAGCAAGACCCCGGAGTACGCCGCCCTGCTGGCCAAGTACAAGTTCCAGGCGCCGACCGCCGATGACATCGCCACATTGATGCCCAAGCCCTGATAGCGCACGTCAAGATCAGCCATCAGTACCCGCGGATCGTCGCGGGTACGTGCCAACGGAGTGCCCAGCGCCATGGCCCTGAGTTTCGAAGAACAGACGCGCGTCGACCTGGCGGCGACGTTCCGTATCATCGCCCACCTGGGCATGCATGAGGCGGTCGCCAACCATTTCAGTGCGGCCATCAGCGCCGACGGCAAGCAGTTTCTGCTCAACCCCAAATGGGTGCATTTTTCCCGCCTGCGGGCCAGCGATCTGTTGCTACTCGATGCCGACGATGCCGAAGCCGCGCAGCGCCCGGAGGTGGATGCCACTGCCTGGTCGATCCACGGCCAGGTTCACCAACGCCTGCCCGATGCCCGTGTGGTGCTGCATCTGCACCCGGTCTATACCACCGCCGTGGCCTGCCTGGCGCAGCCCAGGATTGTGCCGGTCGACCAGAACACGGCGCGCTATTTCAACCGCGTCGCGGTGGATGAACTGTATGGCGGCATGGCCGATACCAGCGCCGAGGGCGCGCGCCTGGCCAGCCTGCTGCAGGACAAGAGCCGGCTGCTGATGGGCAACCATGGTGTCATCGTCACTGCCCCCACGGTGGGTGAGGCGTTCGATGACATCTGGACCCTGGAGCGCGCCTGCCAGATTCTGGTAACCGCCTGGTCGACCGGTCAGCCGCTCAAGGTGCTGGCTGATGAAGTGGCGGAAAAGACCGCGCGAGACTGGGAGAAAATCAGCGATTTTTCCCAGCGCCATTTCGAAGAAATGAAGTACCTGATGATTCAGGCGGATCCCTCGCTGGTGGACTGAGCACCCGACATCCACTGAGCGCTCTGCACAGCCTCGCGGGTGCCGCAGGACGCCGTGTGCCCGGCTTTCGAATTTTCATGAAGACAGCGGCAAGCCCTGACGGCCTGCCGAAGGATGCCAAGATGAACCAACAGATCACCGAAATAGACACCCTGGTAGTGGGTGCTGGACAGGCCGGGGTGGCCATGAGCGAGCACCTGAGCCGTCTGGGCATCCCTCACCTGGTACTGGAGCGGGCTCGCATCGCCGAAGCCTGGCGCTCGGGCCGTTGGGACTCACTGGTGGCCAACGGCCCGGCCTGGCACGATCGGTTCCCCGGCCTGGAATTCGACATGGACCCGGATGGCTTCGCCGGCAAGGAGCAGGTGGCCGATTATTTCGAAGCCTATGCCCGCACATTCGACGCGCCGATCAAGACCGGTGTGGAGGTCAAGCGAGTGACGCGCAACGTCGGTCGCGCCGGCTTCACCGTGGAAACCAGCGCGGGCACCTATTCGGTCAAGCACCTGGTGTCAGCCACCGGGCCGTTCCAGAAACCAGTCATCCCGGCCATCGCGCCCACTGATTCAGCGCTTCAGCAGATCCATTCGGCGCACTATTTCAATCCCGGGCAATTGCCCGCAGGCGCGGTGCTGTTGGTCGGTGCGGGGTCATCCGGGGTGCAGATCGCCGAGGAGCTGCTGCGAGCAGGACGCAAGGTCTACCTGTCGGTCGGTCCGCACGATCGGCCGCCGCGCGCTTACCGCGGACGGGATTTCTGCTGGTGGCTGGGTGTGCTCGGGCTGTGGGACAGCGAAACCGTGCAAGCGGGCCGCGAGCACGTCACCATTGCCGTCAGTGGCGCCCGCGGCGGGCATACCGTGGACTTTCGTCGCTTGGCGCAAGCCGGGATGGTGCTGGTCGGCCTGACCGAGCGCTTTGCCGATGGCACCGTCACCTTTGCCCAGGACCTGAACGACAACCTCGACCGGGGTGACGAGAACTATCTGGCCCTGCTCGATGCGGCCGATGCCTATGCCGAGCGCAACGGCCTGGACTTGCCCTTGGAACCGACTGCCCGCGAGCGCGTAGCCGACGCGGCGTGCATCGCCCAGCCGCTGCAGGCGCTGGACCTGGCCGAGGCGGGCGTGGCCACGATCATCTGGGCCACCGGTTATTCGCAAGACTACAGCTGGCTGCAGGTGGACGCCTTCCACGCCAACGGCAAGCCGCGTCACCAGCGCGGCGTGAGCAGCGAACAAGGCATCTATTTCGTCGGTCTGCCATGGTTGTCGCGGCGCGGTTCGGCGTTTATCTGGGGCGTATGGCACGACGCCCGGCATGTCGCCGACCAGATCGCCACCCAGCGCAAATACCGCGCCTACGACGAATCCAGGTCGGCCGCGGACTTGCCCGCCGCGGTGCGCGCCAACGCTTGATCGCAGCTGTTGATCACTACTGTGTGGCGTCAGCTCGACGCCTACGCCAAGGAGTTTCGTTCATGGTTACCCATACCCGCATTCGGATGTTCAACACCAAGGACACCTATCCCAACCAGAGCCTGGACAATGACCTGTGCCAAGCTGTCCGGGCCGGCAATACCGTCTATGTGCGCGGTCAGGTGGGCACCGACTTCGACGGCAACCTCGTGGGGCTCGGTGACCCGGCGGCGCAGGCCGAGCAGGCCATGAGAAACGTCAAGCAGTTGCTGGAAGAGGCGGGCAGCGACCTGTCGCATATCGTCAAGACCACTACCTACATCATCGATCCGCGCTATCGCGAGCCGGTCTATCACGTCGTCGGCCGCTGGCTCAAGGGAGTCTTCCCGATTTCCACGGGCCTGGTGGTGTCGGCCCTCGGCCAACCGCAGTGGTTGATGGAAATCGACGTGATCGCCGTCATCCCGGAATGAGGAGTTCCCTGCCATGACCTTTTCCATTGCGGCACGCTGCGCCGAAACCGGCCAGTTGGGCATCGCCATCAGTTCTTCGAGCATCGCCGTGGGCGCCCGCTGCCCGTGGCTGCTGGCCGGGGTGGGGGCGGTGTCGTCACAGAACATCACCCTGCCAGCCCTCGGCCCGCAGACGCTTGTGCTGCTCGAACGGCAGGTCTCGCCTGCAGAGGCGTTGCAGCAGGTGCTGGGCGGCGACGGTTTCGGTGAGTACCGGCAGATCATCGCCCTCGATGCGCAGGGGCGCAGCGCCCATGTCAGTGGTAGCCAGACCTTGGGCATTCACCATGCGCGCAGCGGTGAGCAATGCGTAGCGGCAGGCAACATGCTGGCCGCCACTGCGGTGGTCGACGCTGTGGTCGAGGCGTTCCAAGAGGCCTCCGGGCACCTGGCCGAGCGCTTGCTGCATGCCATGCTGGCCGGGCTGGCCGCCGGTGGCGAAGCCGGGCCGGTGCACTCTGCGGCGCTGAAAGTAGTAGGTGAGCTGCCGTGGCCCGTCGTCGACCTGCGAGTGGACTGGGCCGAGCATGATCCTTTGGGTGAGTTGCAGCAGCTGTGGCAGGCCTATCGACCGCAGATGCAGGACTATATCGACCGCGCTTTGAATCCGGCGGTGGCGCCGGGTTACGGCGTGCCGGGAGACGCCCGATGAGCGCCAGTCGTGATCTGCTGGCGCAGTTGGTGGCCTTCGACACCACCAGTCGCGAGTCGAACCTGGCGCTGATCGAATTCGTTCAGGGCTACCTGGCAGAGTACGGCGTGAGCAGCGAGCTGATCTACAACGAGGCTCGCAGCAAGGCCAATCTGTTCGCCAGCATCGGCCCTGACCATGTGCCGGGCATCGTCCTGTCGGGCCATACCGATGTGGTGCCGGTAGACGGCCAGGCTTGGACCCATCCGCCGTTCCAGCTGAGCGAGGCGGATGGGCGCCTGTATGGCCGCGGCACGGCCGACATGAAAGGCTACATCGCCTGCGTACTGGCGCAGGTACCGGCATGGGTCGAGGCACCCCTGCGCAGGCCGCTGCACATCGGGCTGTCCTACGATGAGGAAGTCGGCTGCCTGGGCGTGCGCTCGCTGCTCGAAGCGTTACGTCACCGGCCGGTGCAGCCGATGTTGTGCGTGATCGGCGAACCGACCGAACTGGCGCCCGTGCTCGGCCACAAGGGCAAGCTGGCGATGCGTTGCGAGGTAGAGGGGTTGGCTTGTCACTCGGCCCATGCGCCGAGCGGGGTCAATGCCATCGAATACGCCGCGCGGCTGATTGCCGAACTGGGCCGGCTGGGTGAGGCGCTGCAAACCCCGGATGCACGCAACGAGCGCTTCGATCCGCCGTTTTCCACGGTGCAGGTGGGGGTGATCGCGGGCGGTACGGCGCTCAACATCGTACCCCAGCATTGCCGTTTCGATTTCGAGGTGCGCTCGCTGCCCGCCGATGATCCGCGGCAACTCACCCAGGCCCTGCAAGGTTACGCTGAGCACACGTTGCTGCCGGCCATGCAGGCGGTCGGTGGCCAGAGCGCCATTCGCTTCTGCGAGTTGTCCAGCTATCCGGGCCTGGACGTGAGCCATGCCAGCGAGGCCGCTGGCTTGATCGCGCGGTTCAGCGGTTCGCGGGCGTTTTCCACGGTGGCGTTCGGTACCGAAGGCGGGCTGTTCGATCAGGCAGGCATAGCCACGGTGGTGTGCGGGCCTGGCAGCATGGCGCAGGGGCACAAGCCCGATGAGTTCGTCAGCATCGCGCAACTGGCTGGCTGCGACGAGATGCTGGGTCGAATACTGGCCTTTGCCTGCGAAGAATAGTCCGTGTTGGCGTGAATCTCGGGCATGAAAAAAGCACCCATCAGGGTGCTTTTTTCGTCGCGGCGCTTGTCGCGTCGGCGCTCGGCGCTCAGCGCTTGAGCGAAGCCGGCAGGTGCGGCTGGATGGCGGTCAGCACCGCTTTGAAGCACTTGGTGTTGCCGGCCACGATGTGGCCGTTTTCGAGGAAGTTGTGGCCGCCGGTGAAATCGCTCACCAGGCCGCCTGCTTCCTGAATCAGCAGCACGCCTGCGGCCATGTCCCATTCCGACAGACCCGACTCCCAGAATGCGTCGAAGCGGCCCGCGGCGACGTAGGCCAGATCCAGGCTGGCGGAGCCGGCGCGGCGGATGCCGGCGGTCTGGCCCACCAGGCTGCGGAACATGCCCAGGTAGTTGTCGAGGTTGTCCATCTGGTTGTCACGGAACGGAAAGCCGGTGCCCAGCAGGGCGCCGTCCAGGCTTGTGCGACCGCTGACACGCAGGCGGCGACCGTTGAGCTGGGCACCACGGCCACGGCTGGCGGTGAATTCTTCCTGGCGCACCGGGTCCAGAACCACCGCGTGCTCCAGGCGACCGCGGTATTTGCAGGCGATGCTGACGGCGAAATGCGGGACGCCGCGCAGGAAGTTGGTGGTGCCGTCCAGTGGGTCGATGATCCACAGGTAGTCTTCGCCTTCGCCGCTGCCAGCGTGGAAGCCGGTTTCTTCGCCACGGATGCCGTGGGTTGGATAGGCCTTGCGCAGGGCGTCGATGATTTTCTGTTCGGCGGCGCGATCGACTTCGGACACGTAGTCCTTGGCATCTTTCTCGTCGACCTTGATGGTATCCAGGCGCTCGATGGAGCGGAAGATCAATTCACTGGCGCTGCGGGCGGCGCGCAGCGCGATATTCAGCATGGGCTGCATGGACGTTTCACCTAGGTCGTTAAAGAAAGCCGCGCATTCTAGCAGAAAAGTCGTGGACAAGAAGAGGGACATAGCCTTAGTTATAGGCCTTCTGTAATATTTGCCGCCCTTTCCCCGACACAGAGCCCTAGCCGTGCTGGATAACATCCGAGTCGTCCTGGTCAATACCAGCCATCCCGGCAACATCGGTGGAGCGGCGCGCGCCATGAAGAACATGGGCCTGTCGCGGCTGGTGCTGGTCGAGCCCCGCGATTTTCCGTCGCCCGAAGCCGAGGCGCGCGCCTCGGGTGCCAGTGACGTGCTGGAAAACGCCCAGGTGGTCGCCACGCTGGAAGAGGCACTGGTGGGCTGCACGGTGGTGCTGGGTACCAGCGCCCGCGACCGCAGCCTGCCCTGGCCCTTGGTGGATCCCCGTGAATGCGGCGAAAAAGTCATCGACGAAGCGGGGCAGGGCAAGCACATCGCGCTGGTGTTCGGCCGCGAGCATGCGGGCTTGACCAACGACGAGCTGCAACGCTGTCATTTCCATGTGCACATCCCGTCCAACCCCGATTTCAGCTCGCTGAACCTGGCGGCTGCTGTGCAGGTGCTCGGCTATGAGGTGCGCATGGCCTGGCTGGCGGGCAAGCGGCCGGCGGCTGCCATGGAGAAGGCCGAAGAGCTGGCGACCAGCGACGAGATGGAGCGCTTCTATGGCCATCTGCAGGACACGCTGGTCGATATCGCCTTTCTCGACCCGGAAAAACCGCGGCACTTGATGGCGCGCCTGCGTCGGCTGTTTGGCCGCAGCGCCGTGAACAAGTCGGAAATGAGTATTTTGCGCGGCATTCTCACCGAGACCCAGAAGGTCGCTCGGGGCGAGCCGCATAAGCGCAAGGATCAGTAAATGTTCGAACGTCTGCGGGAAGATATCCAGAGTGTTTTTCATCGCGATCCGGCTGCGCGCAATGCGTTCGAGGTATTGACCTGCTACCCCGGCATGCACGCCATCTGGCTGCATCGGGCGGCCCATGCCTTGTGGAAGCGGGATCTGAAATGGCTGGCGCGGGTGGTGTCGAATTTCGGTCGCTGGATGACCGGGATCGAAATTCATCCGGGCGCCACGGTGGGTCGGCGCTTTTTCATCGACCACGGCATGGGCATCGTGATCGGCGAGACGGCCGAGATCGGCGACGATGTGACGATCTATCAGGGCGTGACCCTGGGCGGTACCAGCTGGAACAAGGGCAAGCGCCATCCAACCCTGGCCGACGGCGTGGTGGTAGGGGCGGGCGCCAAGGTGCTCGGGCCGTTCACCGTGGGCGCCGGGGCCAAGGTCGGCTCCAATGCAGTGGTGACCAAGGAGGTGCCGCCCGGCGCGACCGTGGTGGGGATCCCGGGCAAGATTATCGTCAAGAGCGACGACCAGCTCGATGCGCGGCGCAAGGCCATGGCCGAGAAGATCGGCTTCGATGCCTACGGTGTCGGAGGGGAAGATATGCCAGACCCGGTGGCCAGGGCCATCGGCCAACTGCTCGATCACCTGCATGCGGTGGATGGGCGCCTTGAGGGCATGTGTGGCGCCCTCAACCAGTTGGGCAGCGACTACCGTGCCAAGGACCTGCCGCCCTTGCGTGACGAGGATTTCGAATGCGTGCAAGGCGCGGAGCGCAAGACCAACCCCTGATCCGACGGATCCACCGCGGTGCCCGTTTCGCGGCCGATGACCGCTCCTACGCGCGCCCCGACCCCCTCTGTAGGAGCGGTCCGTGGCCGCCAAGGGCGCACCTCGTTCTATCAGATCCACCGCGGTGCCCGTTTCGCAGCCGATGACCGCTCCTACGCGCCCCGACCCCCTCTGTAGGAGCGGTCCGTGGCCGCGAAGGGCGCACCGCGGTCCAGCAGATCCACTGCGGCGCCCGTTTCGCGGCCGATGACCGCTCCTACGGGGCATAGCGAGCAGCAGATGCTCCCTCCTGCATCATTAGTCTGCTATCATTGCGCCGCCGTTTTTGCACTCAAGTCCTAGTAATTCAGTAGGACTTATAGTTGACAAATTTACTCGGAAATAGGATGATCGAACCTATTCCGAGAACCCGTGGTAATAGCCATGCGACTGACAACTAAAGGCCGATACGCCGTCACTGCCATGCTTGACCTGGCATTGCACGCGCAGCGTGGGCCGGTCTCATTGGCCGACATCTCCGAGCGCCAGGGCATTTCGCTGTCCTACCTGGAGCAACTGTTCGCCAAGCTGCGCCGGGGCAACCTGGTGTCCAGCGTGCGCGGCCCGGGCGGTGGTTACCAGCTTTCCCGCGAAATGGAAGGCATCCAGGTTGCACAGGTCATCGACGCGGTCAACGAATCGGTCGACGCCACCAAGTGCCAGGGCCTGGGTGATTGCCACGCCGGAGACACCTGCCTGACCCATCACCTGTGGTGCGACCTCAGCCAGCAGATCCACGAATTTTTGAGCGGCATCAGTCTGTCCGACCTTGTCACTCGCCGTGAAGTGCAAGAAGTCGCCCAGCGCCAGGACCTGCGCCGTTGCAGCAGCAACGGCCGCACGCAACGCCTGGACAAGATCGAAACGTCTGCCGTCGAATGAGAAAGCCAGGTTAGCCGCCTGATAGGAGATACCAATGAAGTTGCCGATTTACCTCGATTACTCCGCGACCACGCCAGTGGATCCACGCGTTGCACAGAAGATGATCGAATGCCTGCAGATGGACGGGAACTTCGGTAACCCGGCTTCCCGTTCGCACGTGTTCGGCTGGAAGGCCGAAGAAGCCGTCGAAAACGCCCGTCGCCAAGTGGCCGACCTGGTCGGTGCCGACCCGCGCGAAATCGTCTGGACCAGCGGTGCCACCGAGTCCGACAACCTCGCGATCAAAGGTGTGGCGCACTTCTACCAGACCAAGGGCAAGCACATCATCACCACCAAGATCGAGCACAAGGCGGTGCTGGATACCACCCGCCAGCTCGAGCGTGAAGGCTTCGACGTCACCTACCTCGAGCCCGGCACCGATGGCCTGGTCACCCCGGCCATGATCGAAGCGGTGATGCGCGACGACACCATCCTGGTTTCGGTCATCCACGTGAACAACGAAATCGGCGTCATCAACGACATCGCGGCCATCGGCGAACTGACCCGTTCGCGCGGCGTGCTGTTCCATGTCGATGCTGCGCAGTCTACCGGCAAGGTCGACATCGACCTGGCCGCTCTCAAGGTCGACCTGATGTCGTTCTCGGCGCACAAGACCTATGGCCCCAAGGGTATCGGCGCGCTGTACGTCAGCCGCAAGCCGCGCGTTCGTCTGGAAGCTGCCATGCACGGCGGTGGTCACGAGCGCGGCATGCGTTCGGGCACCCTGGCCACGCACCAGATCGTCGGCATGGGCGAAGCCTTCCGTATCGCCAAGGAAACCATGGCGGACGAGAACGCACGCATCAAGGCCCTCAGCGATCGGTTCTACCAGCAGGTCGAAAACCTGGAAGAGCTGTACGTCAACGGCAGCCTGACTGCCCGCGTACCGCACAACCTGAACCTGTCCTTCAACTATGTCGAAGGCGAGTCGCTGATCATGGCCCTCAAGGACCTGGCAGTGTCTTCCGGTTCCGCGTGCACCTCGGCCTCGCTCGAGCCCTCGTACGTGCTGCGCGCCCTGGGCCGCAACGACGAGCTGGCACACAGCTCCATTCGTTTCACCTTCGGTCGCTTCACCACCGAAGAAGAAGTCGATTACGCCGCGCAGAAAGTCTGCGAGGCCGTCACCAAGCTGCGCGCGTTGTCGCCGCTGTGGGACATGTACAAAGACGGTGTCGATATCTCGAAGATCGAGTGGGCGGCGCACTAAGTAGCTGCCGGCAAGAGCGGCTTACCTGATGAGTTTCAGTAAGGATCAATATCATGGCTTACAGTGAAAAGGTCATCGACCACTACGAAAACCCACGTAACGTGGGCAAGATGGACGCCGAAGATGCCGACGTCGGCACTGGCATGGTCGGCGCTCCGGCGTGCGGCGATGTGATGCGTCTGCAGATCCGCGTCAACGAGCAGGGCATCATCGAAGATGCCAAGTTCAAGACCTACGGCTGCGGTTCGGCCATTGCTTCCAGCTCCCTCGCCACCGAGTGGATGAAGGGCAAGACTCTGGACGAAGCCGAAACCATCAAGAACACCCAGCTGGCCGAAGAACTGGCGTTGCCGCCGGTGAAGATCCACTGCTCGGTGCTCGCCGAGGATGCCATCAAGGCGGCCGTACGCGACTACAAGCAGAAGAAAGGTCTGCTCTGAGTCAGAGCGAAGCTGGACACAGTCGCAGGTTCGATACAGCGCGGTGCGGGTGACCGCTCGCGCGCAACCGTTTGCAGGTAAGGAGTCACGATGGCCATCAGCATGACAGAAGCCGCCGCCAACCACGTTCGCCGCTCCCTGGCAGGGCGTGGCAAGGGTGACGGCATTCGTTTGGGCGTACGCACCACCGGGTGCTCGGGGTTGGCCTACGTGCTGGAGTTCGTCGATGAAGCCGGCAGCGAAGACAAGGTCTTCGAGAACCATGGCGTCAAGGTGATCATCGATCCCAAGAGCCTGGTCTACCTGGACGGTACCGAGCTCGATTTCGTCAAGGAAGGGTTGAACGAAGGCTTCAAGTTCAACAACCCCAACGTACGCGGCGAATGTGGCTGCGGCGAAAGCTTCAATATCTGAGGCTGACCGTGGGTACTCCTTGTCATTTCGCCTTGTTCGACCTCAAGCCCGGCTTTCGCCTGGATCTCGACCAGCTGGCTACCCGCTACCGCGAGTTGGCCCGTGAAGTCCACCCCGATCGCTTTGCCGACGCTTCCGAGCGCGAGCAACGCCAGGCGCTGGAGAAGTCCGCGGGTTTGAACGATGCCTACCAGACCCTGAAGGCTGCGCCCAAGCGTGCGCGTTACCTGCTGTCCATCGGTGGGCGGGAAGTACCGCAGGAAGTCACGGTCCATGACCCGGACTTTCTTCTGCAGCAGATGCAGTGGCGCGAAGAGCTCGAAGACCTGCAGGACAGCGCCGACTTGCCCGGTGTGGCCGCCTTCAAGCGGCGGGTCAAGGCCGCGCAGGCTGAACTCGAAGACAGCTTCGCTGCCTGTTGGGATGACGCGGCGCAACGCGAACAGGCCGAACGCCTGATGCGGCGCATGCAGTTTCTCGACAAGCTTTCCTATGAAGTGCGCCAGCTCGAAGAGCGCCTCGACGATTAACCCAGTGTCGCTACGGCCGCACGCCTGAATTCCTGACCTGATAAGCATGGCCCTACTGCAGATCGCCGAACCTGGCCAGAGTCCTCAACCACACCAGCGTCGTCTGGCCGTGGGGATCGACCTGGGCACTACCAATTCGCTGGTCGCTGCGCTGCGCAGCGGTCTATCCGAACCCCTGGCAGACGCAGACGGGCAGGTCATCCTGCCGTCTGCCGTTCGCTATCACGCCGATCGTGTCGAGGTCGGAGCGGCTGCCAAGGCTGCCGCCGCCAGCGACCCTTTCAACACCGTACTCTCGGTCAAGCGCCTGATGGGCCGTGGCCTGGCCGACGTCAAGCAGCTGGGCGAGCAATTGCCCTACCGCTTCGTCGGTGGCGAGTCGCACATGCCGTTCATCCAGACCGTCCAAGGGCCGAAAAGCCCGGTGGAAGTGTCTGCCGATATTCTCAAGGCCCTGCGCCAGCGCGCCGAAGACGTTTTGGGCGGCGACCTGGTCGGGGCGGTGATCACCGTTCCCGCCTATTTCGATGACGCCCAGCGTCAAGCCACCAAGGACGCCGCGCGCCTGGCCGGTCTGAACGTGCTGCGCCTGCTCAACGAGCCGACGGCCGCTGCCGTCGCCTATGGCCTGGATCAGCACGCCGAAGGGCTGGTGGCGATCTACGACCTGGGCGGTGGCACTTTCGATATCTCCATCCTGCGCCTGACCGGCGGGGTCTTCGAAGTGCTGGCCACCGGCGGCGACAGCGCGCTGGGTGGCGACGATTTCGATCATGCCATCGCAGGCTGGATCGTCGAGCAGGCGGGCGTATCCGCCAACCTTGACCCCGGTGCCCAGCGCCAGCTGCTGCAGGCGGCGTGCGCTGCCAAGGAAGCCTTGAGCCAGTCGTACAGCGCCACCATCGAATACGGCACCTGGAGTGCGGAGCTCACGCGCGACGCCTTCCAGGCGCTGATCGAACCCATGATCGCGCGCAGCCTCAAGGCCTGCCGACGCGCCGTGCGTGACGCCAGCATCGAGATCGACGAGATCCTTGCCGTGGTCATGGTCGGTGGCTCTACCCGCGTGCCGCGGGTACGTGAAGCGGTAGGCGAGCTGTTCGGGCGCCAGCCGTTGACCGACATCGACCCTGATCAGGTGGTGGCCATCGGTGCGGCCATCCAGGCCGATACCCTGGCCGGCAACAAGCGCGACGGCGGCGAGCTGTTGCTGCTGGACGTCATCCCGCTGTCCCTGGGGTTGGAAACCATGGGCGGGCTGATGGAGAAGGTGATTCCGCGCAACACCACCATTCCCGTTGCGCGTGCCCAGGATTTCACCACCTACAAGGACGGCCAGTCGGCCTTGCTCGTGCACGTTCTGCAGGGTGAGCGCGAGCTGATCAGCGACTGCCGGTCGCTGGCCCGTTTCGAGCTGCGTGGCATCCCAGCCATGGTGGCCGGCGCGGCGAAGATTCGTGTGACCTTTCAGGTCGATGCCGATGGCCTGCTCAGTGTGTCCGCGCGCGAGCTGGGCTCTGGCGTGGAAGCGAGCATTCAGGTCAAGCCCTCCTATGGCCTGACCGACGGCGAGGTCGCCAGGATGCTCACCGATTCCTTCCAGTACGCCGGTGACGACAAGGTTGCTCGCCAGCTGCGCGAGCACCAGGTCGACGGCGAGCGTCTGCTCGAAGCGGTACAGGCCGCGCTGGACGCCGATGGCGAGCGTCTGCTCGACGACGAAGAGCGCATGGTGATCGGCCTGCAGATGGACGAGTTGCGCGCGCGGGTCAAGGGCGACGACGGTCCGGCCATCGAACAGCAGACCAAGCTGCTGTCGCAGGTGACCGATGCTTTCGCTGCGCGTCGTATGAACAATGCCGTGAAAGACGCCCTGTCAGGGCGCAACCTGAATGAAATTGAGGAATAACTGATGCCGAAGGTGACTTTTCTGCCCCACGCCGAGCATTGCCCGGACGGTATGGTGGTCGAAGCTGAAACTGGCCGGTCGCTGCTCGACGTCGCCCACGATCATCACATCGAGATCGAGAGTGCCTGTGGCGGCGTGTGCGCCTGCACCACCTGCCATTGCGTGATCCGTGCCGGTTTCGACACGCTGGAAGAAGCAGACGAGCTGGAAGAGGATTTCCTCGATCGCGCCTGGGGCCTGGAGCCGACGTCGCGCCTGAGTTGCCAGGCCAAGGTCGGCACTCAGGACATCACCGTCGAGATTCCCAAGTACTCGCTCAATCACGCTGCCGAAGCGCCGCACTGACCGAGGAATCGTCATGAGCTATGGTTGGAATGATGTACAGCGGATCGCCGAGGAGCTGGAAGAACGGCATCCGGAACTCGATCCGTATTCGATCGGCTTCACCCGCCTGCAGCAGATGATCAAGGCGCTGCCCGATTTCGACGACGCCTCCGGTCGCGTCGGCGAGAAGGTGCTCGAGGCGGTGCAGACCCTCTGGGCTGCCGAAAAGGACTGATCGATTTGCAGGTTAGGCAATACCCCGGAACCCGCGTATAATTCGCGGGTTTAATTTTTCGCTTCAATCACTGTTTCTGGAGTTTCACATGGCTGTTCAACGTACTTTCTCCATCATCAAGCCCGACGCTGTCGCCAAGAACGTCATCGGCGAGATCACCACTCGTTTCGAAAAAGCCGGCCTGCGCGTCGTTGCCTCGAAACTCAAGCAACTGTCCAAAGCCGAAGCCGAAGGCTTCTACGCCGAACACAGCGCTCGTGGCTTCTTCGGTGAGCTGGTTGCCTTCATGACTTCCGGCCCGGTCGTCGTCCAGGTTCTGGAAGGTGAAAACGCCATCGCTCTGAACCGCGAACTGATGGGTGCTACCAACCCTAAAGAAGCTGCTGCCGGTACCATCCGTGCCGACTTCGCCGAATCCATCGACGCCAACGCCGTCCACGGTTCGGACTCCGAAGCCGCTGCTGCCCGTGAAATCGCATACTTCTTCGCTACTACCGAAGTAACCACTCGCTAAGCCACGGCCAACGAGTGAAGGTGAACCCATGACTGATATGACTGGCAAGACGAACCTGTTGGGTCTGACTCAACCGGAAATGGAACAGTTCTTCGACTCGATCGGGGAGAAGCGCTTTCGTGCCGGTCAGGTCATGAAGTGGATTCACCATTTTGGCGTGGACGATTTCGATGCCATGACCAACGTCGGCAAGGCCCTGCGCGAAAAGCTCAAGGCCTGTGCCGAGATCCGCGGCCCCGAAGTGGTCAGCGAGGACATCTCCACCGACGGCACCCGCAAGTGGGTGGTGCGCGTGGCGTCCGGCAGCTGCGTCGAGACCGTGTACATCCCCCAGGGCAAGCGTGGCACCTTGTGTGTGTCGTCCCAGGCGGGCTGTGCGCTGGATTGCAGTTTCTGCTCCACCGGCAAACAAGGCTTCAACAGCAACCTCACCGCCGCCGAAGTCATTGGCCAGGTGTGGATTGCCAACAAATCCTTCGGCAGCGTCCCGGCGACCGTCGACCGTGCCATCACCAACGTGGTGATGATGGGCATGGGCGAGCCGCTGCTGAACTTCGACAACGTCATCGCGGCCATGCGCCTGATGATGGATGACCTGGGCTATGGCATCTCCAAACGCCGGGTCACCCTGTCGACCTCGGGTGTCGTGCCCATGATCGACGTGCTCGCCGATCACATCGACGTCTCCCTGGCCCTGTCGCTGCACGCGCCCAACGACGCGTTGCGCAACCAGTTGGTGCCGATCAACAAGAAGTACCCGCTCAAGATGCTGCTCGAGTCGTGCCAGCGCTACATGTCGCAGCTGGGCGAGAAGCGCGTGCTGACTATCGAGTACACCCTGCTCAAGGACGTCAACGACCAGCTCGAGCATGCCGTGGAAATGGTCGAGTTGCTCAAGAACGTGCCCTGCAAGGTCAACCTCATTCCGTTCAACCCGTTCCCGCATTCCGGCTACGAGCGCCCGAGCAACAATGCGATCCGTCGTTTCCAGGATCACCTGCATCAGGCTGGCTTCAACGTCACCGTACGCACCACCCGTGGCGAGGACATCGACGCGGCCTGTGGCCAGCTGGTGGGTCAGGTCATGGACCGCACGCGCCGCAGTGAACGCTACATCGCCGTGCGCCAATTAGGCGCTGAGGCCGATATGCCGCAAACTGCCGCGAATCGGAACTGAACGAGAGGAACCCCATGACCCTGCGCGCTGCGCTGCTGATCGTATTCGCCTTGCTGACCGGCTGCGTCACCACGGGCAAGGTCAATCCGATGGACACCAGCAAGGGGCGGGACGAGGCACGTCAGGCCTATGTGCAACTGGGCCTGGGCTACCTGCAGGAAGGCAGTACCGAACGGGCGAAGATTCCCTTGAAGAAGGCCCTGGAGCTGAACAGCTCCGACGCCGACGCCAATGCCGCACTGGCCCTGGTGTTCCAGGCGGAGATGGAACCGGAGCTCGCCGAGCAGCATTTTCGCAAGGCTTTGAACGCTCGCAGCGATGCCCGTATCCTGAACAACTACGGCAGTTTCCTGTACGAGCAGAAACGCTACAAGGAAGCCTATGAACTGTTCGAGAAGGCCGCCGCCGATACGCTTTACCCGGAGCGTTCACGGGTCTTCGAGAACCTGGGCATGACCGCCGTGGCCCTTGGGCAGCGCGAGGTGGCACAGCAGAACCTGGAGAAGGCCCTGCGGCTCAACCGTCAGCAGCCCCGTGCATTGCTGGAAATGGCCGAGATGTCATACCAGGACATGCATTATGTGCCGGCCAAGGAGTATTTCGACCGGTTCACCCAGTTGAGCGAGCACACCGCGCGCAGCCTGCTGCTTGGCACGCGTCTGGCGAAAGTCTACGAAGACAAGAACAAGGCCGCCAGTTATGGCCTGCAACTCAAACGGCTTTATCCCGGTACGCCGGAATATCAGCAATACCTGTCGGAGCAAAGATGAAAGCGGCGCATCCCGAAGTAGCAGCAGGCTCTCGTGTAAACCCCGGCGATACCTTGCGTCAGGCCCGCGAAAGCAAAGAGTGGTCGTTGCCTGAGGTGGCCGCCCGGCTCAATCTCACGCCCACCTCGCTGGCCAACCTGGAAGCGGGCGCGTTCGACAAGCTGCCCGGGCACACCTTTTCCCGTGGCTACATCCGCGCCTATGCCAAGTTGCTGGGTCTGGATCAGGCAGTACTGGTGCAGGCGTTCGACCAGTACACGGGCACCAATGCACAGGGCAGCAACGTGCATGGCCTGGGTCGCATCGAAGAACCATCGCGCCTGGCTCACAACCTGCTGCGAATCGTCAGCCTGATGCTGGTACTGGCGCTGGTGGGTGGCGGTTTCCTCTGGTGGCAGGACAAGACCACCGCGCGGGGCACCGATCCGACCAACGTCGCGCTGGAGCACGTCGAAGTCGAAAGCGCCGATGGCACCACCCAGATCCATCCGCTCGACGAGCCTGAAGACCAGGCGGTCGTGGCTGCGCGCGAGGGCGAGCCGACGGCCTTGAGCCTGAACCAGGGCCAGGCCCCGGTCGACCCGGCCACCACCGGTACGCCTGCCGCCACGGCGGCGCAGCCGCCGGTTGCTGCGCAGACACCAGCGGCCGTTGCCGCGCCGAGCCCCAGCAGCGCCCCGACCATCAGTGCTGCCGACCCGGCTGCCGTCCCTGCGCCCATTGAGGCTCCAGTGGCCGGGCAAGGCCAGGTCGGGATCAATTTCGTCGCCGATTGCTGGACTCAGGTCAGTGATGCCACCGGCAAGGTCCTGTACAGCGGTCTCAAGCGTTCCGGCGAGAATCTTCAGGTCGGCGGCAAGCCGCCGTTCGCCATACGCCTGGGCGTGGCCAATGCCGCCCAGGTGACTTACAACGGTCAAGCGGTGGATGTCGCGCCCTTTACCAAGGGCAATACTGCTCGCATGAAGCTGGGGCAATAACATGCACGGTGAATCTCCGATCAAGCGCCGCGAATCGCGCAAAATATGGGTTGGCTCGGTACCGGTGGGGGGCGATGCGCCCATTGCCGTGCAAAGCATGACCAATACCGATACCAATGACGTCGATGCCACCGTGGGGCAGATCCAGCGTCTGGTCGATGCCGGTGCCGACATCGTGCGCGTGTCCGTGCCCGACATGGACGCCGCCGAGGCGTTCGGTCGCATCAAGCAGCGCGTCAGCGTGCCGCTGGTGGCAGACATCCACTTCGACTACAAGATCGCCTTGCGTGTGGCCGAACTGGGCGTGGACTGCCTGCGCATCAACCCCGGCAACATCGGTCGCGAAGACCGCGTGCGCGCCGTGGTCGATGCCGCTCGCGACCGCGGTATCCCGATCCGGATCGGCGTCAACGCAGGCTCGCTGGAAAAGGATCTGCAGAAGAAGTACGGCGAGCCGACGCCCGAAGCGTTGGTCGAGTCTGCGCTGCGCCACGTCGAGCATCTGGTGCGCCTGGACTTCCACGATTTCAAGGTCAGCGTGAAAGCGTCCGACGTGTTCATGGCCGTCGATGCCTATCGCCTGCTCGCCAAGCAGATCATCCAGCCCTTGCACCTGGGCATCACCGAGGCCGGTGGCCTGCGCTCCGGCACGGTCAAGTCGGCGGTCGGTCTGGGCATGCTGCTGGCGGACGGTATCGGCGACACCATTCGCATTTCGCTGGCAGCCGATCCGGTGGAGGAGGTCAAGGTTGGTTACGACATCCTGAAGTCGTTGCGCCTGCGTTCGCGTGGCATCAACTTCATTGCCTGCCCCAGCTGTTCGCGACAGAACTTCGACGTGGTCAAGACCATGAACGAACTGGAAGGGCGTCTCGAAGACCTGCTGGTGCCGCTGGACGTCGCGGTCATCGGTTGCGTGGTCAACGGACCGGGCGAGGCCAAGGAGGCCCATGTCGGTCTGACTGGCGGTACGCCAAACCTGATCTACATCGACGGCAAGCCGTCACAGAAACTGACCAACGACAATCTGGTGGATGAGCTCGAAAGGCTGATCCGGCAGAAGGCAGCCGAAAAGGTCGAAGCCGACGCGGCGTTGATCATTCGCGGCTAACCGGGATTTCTAAGGATATTTTGTGAGCAAGACTCTGCAAGCCATTCGTGGCATGAACGACATCCTGCCCGAGCAGACGCCGCTGTGGCGCTACTTCGAAGGCACCGTGGCCGGTTTGCTGGACGGCTACGGCTACCGCCAGATCCGCATGCCCATCGTCGAGTTCACCGACCTGTTCAAGCGCTCCATCGGCGAAGTCACCGATATCGTCGAGAAAGAGATGTACACCTTCGAGGATCGCAACGGCGATTCCCTCACGCTGCGCCCCGAAGGCACTGCAGCCTGTGTTCGCGCAGTGCTCGAACATGGCTTGAGCGGCGGTGGCCAGGTGCAGAAGCTCTGGTACATGGGGCCGATGTTTCGTCATGAGCGGCCGCAGAAAGGGCGCTATCGCCAGTTTCACCAGATTGGCCTGGAGGTGTTCAACCTCGACGGCCCGGACATCGATGCCGAGCTGATCGTGCTGACCTGGCGGCTGTGGAAGCTGCTGGGGATCCGTGACGCGGTCACCCTTGAACTCAACAGCCTGGGCACCAGCGAAGCCCGCGGTCGCTATCGCGAGGCGCTGGTGGAGTTTCTCACCGCGCACCTGGACCAGATCGACGAAGACAGTCAGCGCCGTCTGAAGACCAACCCGCTGCGCGTGCTCGATACCAAGCACCCGGAAACCCAGGCGGTGCTGGTCAACGCACCGAAGCTGGCCGATTATCTCGACGACGAGTCGCGCGTGCATTTCGAAGGTCTGAAGGCGCGTCTGGACGCCGCCGGCATTCCCTACGTGATCAACCCCAAGCTGGTGCGTGGCCTGGACTACTACAGCAAGACCGTCTTCGAATGGGTCACCGACAAGCTGGGCGCCCAGGGCACCGTGTGTGCCGGTGGCCGCTATGATGGCCTGGTCGAACAGATGGGCGGCAAGCCGACACCGGGCGTGGGCTTTGCCATGGGCATCGAGCGCCTGATCCTGCTGCTCGAAACCCTGGAGCAGGTGCCCGAGTCGATTTCCCGACAGGTCGATGTGTATCTGTGTGCATTTGGCGAGCAGGCCGAGCTGGCAGGTCTGACCCTGGCCGAGCGGCTGCGCGACGAAGTGCCTGGGCTGCGCTTGATGGTCAATGCCGGTGCCGGCAGCTTCAAGAGTCAGTTCAAGAAAGCCGACAAGAGCGGTGCGTTGCATGCCTTGATCCTGGGGGACGACGAACTGGCCCAACAAGTGGTAGGTTTCAAACCCCTGCGCGGCCAGGGCGAACAACAGAACATTGCCTGGTCGGCATTGGCCGACCATCTGGCGACCTGCGTTGTGCAGGGCTGAATCAAGCAAGCATCAAGCATTTGCGCGAATAGGAGCATTGGGGTGTCGAGTACCGAAGACGAACAAATGGGCGAACTCAAGGACTGGTGGCAGCGTAACGGCAAGCCCTTGGTGACCGGTGGCCTGCTGGCCCTGGTCATCGTGTTCGGCTGGCAAGCCTGGACCCGATACCAGAGCAACCAGTCGCAGAGCGCTTCCAACCTGTACCAGCAGTTGCTGGAAGCCAGCCTGACCCCGACCGGCAAGCCCGATACCGCCCAGGTGGCGGATCTGGCCGGCAAGCTCAAGAACGAGTTCGGCGGTACTGCCTACGCGCAGTACGCCAGCCTGTTCCTGGCCAAGGCTGCCGTCGATGCCGGCAAGCTCGATGACGCTGCAGCCGAGCTCAAGACGGTGGTCGACAAGCCAGCCGACACCACCTTGGGTGAGGTTGCGCGTCAGCGCCTGGCACAGGTCATGGCCGCGCAGAACAAGGCCGAAGACGCCTTGAAGCTGCTCGACGGCGACACCGACAAAGCCTTCCTGGCGGCCCGCGAAGAGCTCAAGGGCGACCTGCTGGTGCAACTGGGCCGCAGCGACGACGCCTATGCCGCGTATCAAAAAGCCAAGGCTGCGCTGTCCGATGAAGCGGCGGTGGGTGGCCTTCAAATCAAGCTCGACGACCTGGCCAAAGGGGATGCGTGACGTGATCCGTTGGAAACATGCAGCATTGCTGGCCCTGGCCTTGATGGCCGTGGGTTGCAGCAGCAACAGCAAGAAGGAACTGCCACCGGCCGAGCTGACCGACTTCAAGGAAGAAGTGTCCTTGCAGAAGGTCTGGAGCCGCGGTATCGGCGATGGCCAGGGCAAGACCTACAACATGCTCGTGCCGGCCGTCGAGAACGACCGTATCTACGCCGCCGATGTAACCGGTGAAGTGGTCGCGATGAACCGCATGACCGGTGACGTGTTGTGGAAGAAGGATCTGGACCAGCCGGTTTCCGGTGCCGTCGGTGTGAGCTACGGCATGGTGACCCTGGGGACTCTGCGTGGTGATGTGATCGCTCTGGACGCCGATACCGGCGAACAGCGCTGGAAGGCGCGGGTGAACAGTGAAGTGCTGGCGCCACCGGCCAACAATGGCAACGTCGTTGTAGTGCAGACCCAGGATGATCGCCTGATCGGCCTGGATGCCAGCACTGGCGACCAGCGCTGGCTGTACGACAGCACCCCGGCGGTGCTGACCCTGCGCGGTACGGGCGCGCCGCTGGTGACCAACCAGCTGGCGATTGCCGGGCTGTCGACCGGCAAGGTCGTGGCGTTGGACGTTTCCAACGGCGTGCCGGTCTGGGAAGCGCGGGTTGCCGTGCCCCAGGGCCGCTCCGAGCTGGATCGGGTGGTCGATATCGACGGCGGCCTGCTGCTGTCCGGTGGCACGTTGTATGTGACCACCTATCAGGGCCGCATGGCCGGCCTGGACCTGGAAAGCGGGCGCGTGCTGTGGCAGCGCGATGCATCCAGCTACGCAGGTGTCGCGCAGGGATTCGGCAACGTCTACACCAGCCTGGCCTCGGGAACCGTGGAGGGCGTCGACGAGCGTTCCACCACCGCCCTGTGGAGCAACGACCAGCTGGCCCGTCGTCAGTTGTCGGCGCCCGAAGTGTTCTCCAGCTACATCGCAGTGGGCGACCTGGAAGGTTATGTCCATCTGTTGAGCCAGGTAGACGGTCGTTTCGTCAGCCGCACCCGGGTCGACAGCGATGGCGTGCGGGCTCGCCCGCTGGTCGTCGGTGACATGCTTTATATTTTCGGCAACAGTGGCAAGCTGGAAGCCCTGACCGTCAAGCAGTGATTGACTATGCTTGCTGACACCCGCGGGTGTCGGCAAGCCGCTTCCTTTGAAGCGCCTCGAACTCCGGCCGCTGCCTGCAGCGGCCTTTGTATTTTCTGAATCAACGCAGTGGAGAGCCGCATGGTTCCCGTAATCGCCCTGGTGGGCCGACCCAACGTCGGTAAATCCACCATGTTCAACCGCCTGACCAAGAGCCGTGACGCCATTGTCGGCGACCTGTCTGGTCTTACCCGTGATCGCCAATACGGTGAGGCGCGCTGGCAAGGGCGTTCCTACATTCTGGTCGACACCGGTGGTATTTCCGGTGACGAGCACGGCATGGACGAAAAGATGGCCGAGCAGTCGCTGCTGGCCATCGAAGAAGCCGATGTCGTGATGTTCCTGGTCGACGCGCGCGCCGGTTTCACCGCCGCGGACCAGATGATTGCCGAACACCTGCGCAAGCGTAACAAGCGCTCGCTGCTGGTGGCCAACAAGGTCGACAACGTCGACCCGGAAATGGCCAAGGCCGAATTTGCCCCGTTGGGCATGGGCGACGCGATTCCCGTGGCCGGTGCCCAGGGCCGCGGCCTCAACACGTTGCTCGAAGCCGCCTTGGGCGAGTTTCCGCGCGACGATGACGAAGTCGACCTTGAAGCCGATGTGGCCGAAGGCGAGGAGGCCGTGCGTATCCCGGGCCCGAGCGAGAAGGATGGCATCAAGATCGCCATCATCGGTCGGCCCAACGTCGGCAAGTCGACCCTGGTCAACCGCATGCTCGGTGAAGACCGGGTCATCGTCTATGACCAGCCGGGCACTACCCGGGACAGCATCTACATTCCCTTCGAGCGCAACGAAGAGAAATACACGCTGATCGACACGGCCGGTGTGCGCAAGCGCGGCAAGATCCACGAGGAAGTCGAAAAGTTCTCGGTGGTCAAGACGCTGCAGGCGATCAAGGACGCCAACGTGGTGATCTTCGTCATGGACGCGCGCGAAGGTGTGGTCGACCACGACTTGAACCTGCTGGGCTTCGCCCTGGAAACCGGTCGTGCCATCGTCATCGCGCTGAACAAGTGGGATGGCATGCAGCCCAGCGAGCGCGACTATGTGAAGGTCGAGCTGGAGCGGCGGTTGTTCTTCGTCGACTTTGCCGACATCCACTTCATTTCGGCGCTGCACGGCACCGGCGTGGGTAACCTGTATGCATCGGTGCAAGCATCGTTCAAATCGGCGATCACGCGTTGGCCCACCAGCCGCCTGACGCAGATCCTCGAGGATGCGGTGCAAGAGCACCAGCCGCCGATGGTCAACAGCCGCCGCATCAAGTTGCGTTACGCGCACTTGGGTGGTGCCAACCCGCCGTTGATCGTGATCCACGGCAACCAGGTGGAGCGGGTACCCAAGTCGTATGTGCGCTATCTGGAAAACACCTATCGCCGGGTGCTCAAGCTGGTCGGTACGCCGATCCGTATCGAGTTCAAGGGTGGCGAGAACCCGTACGAGGGCAACAAGAACACCCTCACCGATCGCCAGGTCAACAAGAAGCGCCGCCTGATGTCGCACCACAAGAAGGCCGACAAGAAGCGCCGCGACAAGCGTTGATACACCGTGGTGACGCCGGACGCGGCTCGCGCCGCTGCTACAGGGAAATGTGCAACCCGTAGCAGCGGCGCAAGCCGCGTCGGCGGTGGATGCGGTCTGCCTGCTACACTGGAGAACGGTTTTCCAGGGAGCAGCTCATGATCAGCAGCAAGCTGCCGAATGTCGGCACCACCATCTTCACCACCATGTCGCAACTTGCCGCACAAACCGGCGCCTTGAACCTGTCCCAGGGTTTCCCGGATTTCGACGGTCCGCCTGCCTTGCTCGAGGCGGTCGGTCGACATGTGCTGGCAGGCCACAACCAATACTCGCCCATGACCGGCCTACCGGCCCTGCGCGAACAGGTGGCGATCAAGGTCGAGCGTCTGTACCGGCGCACTGTGAACGCCGAAACCGAGATCACCATCACACCGGGCGCCACCCAGGCAATTTTCTGCGCGATCCAGGCAGTCATTCGCCCCGGCGATGAAGTCATCGTGTTCGATCCCTGCTACGACAGCTACGAACCCTCGGTCGAGCTGGCTGGCGGCACCTGCGTGCACGTGCAGCTGGATGCCGAGAACTTCACGATCGACTGGCAGCGGTTGAACGATGCGATCACCTCGCGCACCCGCATGATCGTCATCAACTCGCCGCATAATCCCAGCGGTGCCTTGATCAGTGCTGCGGAACTGGACCGGTTGGCGGCACTGATCGCCGACCGCGACATCTACATACTCAGCGACGAGGTCTATGAGCATCTGGTGTTCGACGGCGTCGCTCACGCCAGCGTGCTCGCTCATGAACGCTTGTATGAGCGCGCGTTCGTGGTCAGCTCGTTCGGCAAGACCTACCACGTCACGGGCTGGAAAACCGGCTATGTGATCGCACCGCCGGCCCTGAGCAGGGAACTGCGCAAGGTGCACCAGTACGTCAGCTTCTGCGGGGTCACGCCGCTGCAGTACGCGTTGGCCGACTACATGGCCGCACACCCTGGACATGTGGATGAGCTGCCGGCGTTCTATCAAGGCAAGCGTGATCTGCTCTGCGACCTGCTGGCGGATTCCCGCTTCACGTTGACACCCACGCCCGGTACCTACTTCCAACTGGTCGACTATTCGGCGATCCGGCCCGACTTGAGCGATGTCGACATGGCGCTGTGGTTGACGCGCGAGCATGGGGTAGCGAGCATTCCGGTGTCGGTGTTCTATTGCACCCCGGTAGCGGATCAGCGCCTGATCCGGTTGTGTTTCGCCAAACGTGAGGAGACGCTGCGCGAGGCAGCGAGCACATTATGCCGAATATGAGTGAAGCGACTGTTGTCGAGCATGCCCCGGAACTCAAGCTCGCATTGGTGCAGACCCAGCTGGCCTGGCACGACCGCGAAGCCAATCTCGAGCACTTCGATGCCTTGCTCGAGCACGCGCGGGGTGCAGATCTGGTGGTCCTGCCGGAGATGTTCACCACAGGGTTCTCGATGGAGTCCGAAAGCCAGTGCGAGCCGGAGAATGGGGTGACTCACGGCTGGCTGTTGGCGTGGGCCGACAAGCTCGACGCGGTAGTGACCGGCAGCGTGATCGTCCAGGCTGCAGACGGCAGCTATCGCAACCGCCTGTTGTGGGCGTGCCCGGACGGCCAGATGCTGCATTACGACAAGCGCCATCTGTTTCGCATGGCTGCAGAGCACGAGCACTACAGTGCTGGGGAGCACCAGGCGGTGTTTTCCGTGAAGGGCTGGCGCGTGCGTCCGTTGATCTGCTACGACCTGCGTTTTCCAGTGTGGAGCCGCGATGCCCAAGGCACTGACCTGCTGCTGTACACCGCCAACTGGCCGGGCGCGCGACGCATGCACTGGAATCGCCTGCTGCCAGCCCGGGCAATCGAGAACCTGTGTTACGTAGCCGCAGTGAACCGCGTGGGCACCGATGGCAAGGGCTTTGCCTACACAGGCGACAGCCAGGTGTTGGACTTTCAGGGCGAGAATCTGCTGAGCGCTGGCGAGGCCGACGGGGTCTTCCACGCAAGCCTAAGTACCGAAGCGTTGCGCGCCTACCGCGGCAGGTTCCCGGCCCATCTGGACGCTGACGAATACGAGCTGCGCTAGGAACGCTCATGCCTGACACGCCGCGGTGCGTTTTTCGCGGCCGATGATTCGATAGTTTGTAGGAGCGGTCTGTGGCCGCGAAGGGTTCATGGCGTTATGCCTGACACACTGCGGTGTGTTTTTCGTGGCCGATGACCGCTCCTACGGGGTAGCGCACGCATAAAAAAACCGGCCCTGAAGGGCCGGTTCTTGTGCGACTACCCATATCAGGCAGCTTTCGCTTCCTGCTGGCTCAGCGACCGGTTCAGCGCGCTGAACAAGGCCTTGAAGCTGGCCGTGGTGATGTTTTCATCCACACCCACGCCATGCACGGGACGGCCACCGGCCACCCGCAGCTCGATGTAGGCTGCGGCCTTGGCGTTCGTGCCTGCGCCGATGGCGTGTTCGTTGTAGTCCATGATCTCGACGGCGATTGGCATGGAGGCGACCAGCGCTTCCAGCGCGCCGTTACCCTTGCCACGCCAGTGTTGGGTTTCTCCGTCACTGTGCACTTCGACGTCCACGGCACTGTTGCCGTTTTCTTCCTGCAACCGATGACTGATCAGCGCGTAAGGCGTGTTGGCCTGCAGATACTCTTTACGCAACAAGGCGTAGATCTGCTGGGCGGTCATCTCGAGGCCCAGGCGGTCGGTTTCACCCTGTACCACCTGGCTGAACTCGATCTGCATGCGGCGCGGCAGGCTGATGCCGTATTCCTGTTCCAGCAGGTAGGTGATGCCACCCTTGCCCGACTGACTGTTCACGCGGATGACTGCTTCGTAGCTGCGACCGATGTCGGCCGGGTCGATCGGCAGGTATGGCACCTCCCACAACGTGCCTTCCTTCTGCTGGGTGAACCCCTTGCGGATGGCATCCTGGTGCGAGCCGGAAAACGCGGTGTGAACCAGATCGCCCACATACGGATGACGAGGGTGCACCGGCAACTGGTTGCACTCTTCGACCACCTTGCGGATGCCGTCGATATCGGAAAAATCCAGCTCGGGATCGACGCCCTGGGTGTACAGGTTCAAGCCGAGGGTCACCAGGTCGACGTTACCGGTACGTTCGCCGTTGCCGAACAGGCAGCCTTCGACGCGATCCGCGCCGGCCATCAGACCCAGCTCGGTCGCAGCCACGCCGGTGCCACGGTCGTTGTGCGTGTGCAGGCTCAACAGCACGCTGTCGCGACGGTTGATATGGCGGCCGAACCATTCGATCTGGTCGGCATAGATGTTGGGCGTGGACACCTCCACGGTGGCCGGCAGGTTGAGGATGACCTTGTTCTGCGGGGTGGGATTCCACACCTCGATCACCGCATCGCAGACTTCCTTGGCGAACTCGAGCTCGGTGGCGCTGAAAGTTTCCGGGGAGTACTGGAAGGTCCACTGGGTTTCAGGCTGCTGGGCTGCGTATTTGACGAACAGCTTGGCGGCATTTACCGCGATGTCCTTGACGCCCTGCTTGTCCTGGTTGAACACGATCTTGCGGAAGGACGGCGACGTGGCGTTGTACAGGTGAACGATGGCCTTCTTGGCGCCCTTGAGCGATTCGAAGGTGCGCGCAATGAGGTCTTCGCGGGCCTGGGTCAACACCTGAATGGTCGTGTCGTCCGGGATGTGGCCGTCTTCGATCAGGGTGCGCACGAAGTCGAAATCGGTCTGCGAGGCGGAGGGGAAGGAGGCTTCGATTTCCTTCACGCCAACGGCGACCAGGGTTTTCCAGAAGCGCAGCTTCTTTGCCGCGTCCATGGGCTCGATCAGCGATTGATTGCCGTCTCGCAGGTCGGAGCTGCACCAGATAGGGGCCACCGTGATGGCTTTCGACGGCCAGGTGCGGTCGGGCAGGTCGATAGTCGGGAACGCACGGTACTTCTGCGACGGATCTTTGAGCATGGACATGGTGAAAATCCTTGGTGAGCAGCCTGGGGAAAGGGCCTGCCGGTCATTCGAATGGTGAAGAGGCGAGGCGACGCGTTTCAGCCAGGCAGTCGTGCACTGACCAGGCAGAGGCTGCGGTGTTGGCGGAGCTGGATGAGGGTGTGTGCAGTGTTCATGACCCCAACCCTAACCAGTGGGGTGAAAAATGGCAAGGGTATTGAGAAAAATGGTAGGAGAGTTGGGTATCTTGGGGCAGGCGATATTTTATTGCTGAATATTTGGAAAGGGGTGCCAGAGATTGCGTGGCTTTAAGGGGCGGCGCAATGCGCTGGGTCGACGGTGCGGCCTTCGCGGGCAGAGCCCGCTCCCACAGGTCAAGCAGTGCTGAGAGGATTTCCGGTGGGTCAAGGCTGAAAGGCGTTGATGAAGATCGCCGGATCGACCCGCGCATCGTTGAGGCTGATATTCCAGTGCATGTGCGGTCCGGTCGCGCGGCCGGTGGAGCCGACCCGGCCGACCACTGCACCGCGTGCCAGGCTTTGCCCGACCTTCACGTCGATCTTGGACATGTGACAGAACATGCTGATGAAGCCCTGCCCATGGTCGACGAACACGGTGTTGCCATTGAAGAAGTAATCACCCACCAGAATCACCTTGCCATTGGCAGGGGTCTTGATCGGCGTGCCGGCCGGCACCGCGAAATCCAGGCCCGAGTGCGGATTGCGCTCCTCGCCGTTGAAGAAACGCCGCACGCCGAACTTGCTCGACAGCGGTCCGCTGACAGGCTTGTCCAGCAGCAGGTTGCTCGGCGTGCCAGCGCTGAAGCTGCGATAGGCGCGCAGCTGCTCGGCCAGTTCGCCGTCGATGCGTTTGATGTCGGCCGGGTTGGGGTTGACCTGCCGTGTATTCTTCAAAGTGATGCGCTGTTCCGGGTACTGTTTGCTGCCCACCTGAAAAGCGACGGTGCGCCCGGCCACACTCAGCTGCGCCGGGCCCGGCTTGACCGTCAATGGAATACCTACGATGGCCCGCCAGGTGCCTTGCTCGTTGACGACCAGCACCTGCCTGCCATCGTAGGTGGCCTTTGGTGCCTGGCTGGCGCTGCCCAGATCGACCACCGCCACGCCGCCGGGCACCGGTTTGTTCAACAGCCGGGTGATGTAGCTGTCCGCCTGGGCGAACGAAGACAGGCATATCAGCAGGGCGACAACGAGAAAACGCGGCATGGATCAGTCCAGTAGGGAAAGGGTAACGGGCGTGAGGTGATTGTCCTCGACGCGTACTGCAAGCTCGCCTTCGCCGAGCCTTGCGATCAGGCATTGACCGCGCTGGGTCTGTTCGGCGCTGCGGATGGCCTGGCCCCGCTCATCGAGCAGGATGCTGTAGCCGCGTCCGAGGGTCGCCAATGGGCTGACCACGTGCAGGGTCTGCACCTGGCTCTGCAGCAACAGACGACGCGCCTTGAGGGTGTCGCGCATGGCCCGCGGCAGACGCTCGGCCAGGCCATCCAGGCGCTGTTTGAGCAGCCGCAGGACTCGGTCCGGGTGCTGCCCGGCAAGCCGCGTCTGCAACTGTGCCAGGCGGTGCGCGCGCGCAGTCATCTGCCGTTCGAAGGCGCGGCGCATGCGCATGTCCAGGTCGTCCAGGCGCTGTGCCTGTTGGCGCAGACGTTCGCCGGGATGGCGCAGGCGGCGGGTCAGCCCTTCCACACGCAGGCGTTCGTGGGCCAGGCGATTGTGCATGCGCAACACCAGGCGCCGCTGCAGGCTGTCGAGTCGGCGCTGCAGGTCGCCGGCATCCGGGGCCAGCAGTTCGGCAGCTGCCGAAGGAGTAGGGGCACGTACGTCGGCCACGAAGTCGCTGATGGACACGTCGGTCTCGTGGCCTACGGCACTGACGATCGGCGTCACACAGGCATCGACGGCGCGCGCCACGGCTTCTTCGTTGAAGCACCAGAGGTCCTCCAGCGAACCGCCGCCACGGGCGAGGATGATCGCGTCGAACCCGCGCGCATCGGCCAGGCGCAGGGCGCGGACGATCTGAGCGGTGGCTTCGCGGCCTTGCACGGCGGTCGGGATCAGGGTCAGCTGGATCTGCGGGGCGCGGCGACGGAACACGCTGATGATGTCGCGGATTACCGCGCCGGTCGGCGAGCTGACGATCCCGATGCGTTGCGGGTGAGCCGGCAGCGCGACCTTGCGTTCGCTGCTGAACAGGCCTTCGGCATCAAGCTTGACCTTGAGCGCATCGAACGCCATGCGCAGCGCGCCGTCGCCGGCAGGCTCCACGGTGTCGAGGATCAGCTGATAGTCGCCACGGCCTTCGAACAGCGAGACCTTGCCACGCACCTTTACCGCTGCGCCGTCCTTGAGGACCTGGCGCACGCGTTGGGCGTTCTGCCTGAACAAGGCGCAGCGTACCTGCGCACCACTGTCCTTCAGGGTGAAATAGACGTGGCCGGACGCCGGACGCGCCAGGTTGGAGATTTCACCTTCGACCCAGATGTTGCTGAAGACGTCTTCGAGCAATACACGGGCGCGGCCATTGAGCTGGCTGACGGTGATGACCTCGCGATCGAGGTTGAGGCGGGCGAAGGGGTCTTTGATCATGTTCGGCATCATAGAGACATTCGTCTGCGGATGCACTGGGAGGAGGGGGAGGGAAAAGGCCTCTTCGACAGTGAGCGAAGAGGCCTTGAAGCGTTACAGGAACTGTTCGGCGTAGTGACACGCCACTTGCCGCGTATCCACCGGCCGGAACGCCGGTATTTCCGTGCTGCAGCGTTCGGTGGCGTACGGGCAACGCTTGTGGAACGCACAGCCCGACGGCGGATTCAACGGGTTGGGCAATTCGCCGACGATCTTGATCTTGGGCTTGAGCGGATCGGGCTTGATGGTCGGCGTTGCCGACAGCAGGGCCTGGGTGTACGGGTGCAGAGGCCGGGTGTAGATGTCCTCCTTGGGCCCCATTTCCGCCGGCCGGCCCAGGTACATCACCAGCACCTGATCGGCCACGTGACGCACCACCGCCAGGTTGTGCGAGATGAACACGTAGGCCGTGTTGAACTCCTGCTGCAGGTCCATGAACAGGTTCAGCACCTGCGCCTGGATCGACACGTCGAGTGCCGAGGTCGGCTCATCGGCGACCAGCACCTTTGGCTGCAGCATCATGGCACGAGCCAGGGCAATACGCTGGCGCTGACCACCGGAGAACATGTGCGGGTAGCGCTGGTAGTGCTCGGGCCGCAGGCCAACCTGTTGCATCATGGCCTGGACCTTCTCGCGTCGCTCGGCCTTGCTCAGCGAGGTGTTGATGAGCAATGGCTCACCCAGCTGATCGCCGATCTTCTGCCGCGGATTGAGCGAGGCATAGGGGCTCTGGAAGACCATCTGTACGTCCTTGCGCAATTGCTTGCGCTCGGCCTTGCTGGCGCCGGCGACTTCCTGGCCGGCGATCTGCAGCGACCCGGACGAAGGCTCTTCGATCAAGGTCAGCGCGCGAGCCAGGGTCGACTTGCCGCAGCCCGATTCACCGACCACGGCAAGGGTCTTGCCGGCTTCGAGCTCGAAGGACACGCCATTGAGGGCGCGCACCACGGCATCAGGCTTGAACAGCCCGGCCGAGACGTTGTAGTGGCGAGTAAGGTCGCGGGCGGTCAGTACGACGCTCATTACGCCACCTCCTGATTGAGTGGGTAGAAACAGCGCGCCAGGCTCTGGGTTTTCTGATCCAGGGCAGGGCGTTGGGTACGACAGTTTTCACGCACGTACGGGCAGCGTGGCGAAAGCAGGCAGCCCTGCGGACGGTCGTAGCGGCCCGGGACGATGCCAGGCAGGGTGGCCAGGCGTTCGGCGCCCTCGCTGTGCTCGGGGATGGCCATCAGCAGCGCTTCGCTGTAGGGGTGCGCAGGGATATCGAACAGTTGCGGCACATGGCCCACCTCCACCGCCTGGCCGGCGTACATCACGCACACGCGCTGGGCGGTTTCGGCCACCACGGCAAGGTCGTGGGTGATCAGGATCAAGCCCATGTTCTGCTCTTGTTGCAGGTTGAGCAGCAACTCCATGATCTGCGCCTGAATGGTCACGTCCAGGGCGGTGGTGGGTTCGTCGGCGATCAGCAGCTTGGGTTCGCCGGCAATCGCCATGGCGATTGCCACGCGCTGGCTCATGCCACCGGACAGTTGATGGGGGTAGGCATCCAGACGGCTTTCCGCCGCAGGAATTTCCACCTTCTTGAGCAGTTCCAGGGCCCGCTGGCGCGCGGCCTTGCCGGACATGCCCAGATGCTGGCGCAAGACCTCCTCGATCTGGAAGCCCACGGTGTAGCTTGGGTTCAGGGCGGTCATCGGATCCTGGAAAATCATCGCCAGGTCCTTGCCGACCACCTTGCGCCGTTGCCGTGCGTTGAGCTTGAGCATGTCGTGGCCGTCGAACAGCAGCGAGTCGGCCGTGACGATGCCGGGCGCGTCGATCAGGCCCATCAGGGCCATCATGGTCACCGACTTGCCCGAACCCGACTCGCCGACGATGGCGAGCACTTCGCCCTTGTCCACGCTGAGGTCCAGACCGTCGACGACCGGCACAGCCTTGGCGTCGCCAAAGCGCACGTTCAGGTTGTTGATATTCAAAAGTGACATGGTCGGCTCCTCAGGCGGCGTTCTTGAGTTTGGGGTCCAGCGCATCGCGCAGCCCGTCGCCCATCAGGTTGATTGCCAGCACGCTGAGCAGAATGGTCAGACCCGGCAGGCTCACCACCCACCAGGCGCGTTCGATGTAGTCCCGCGCCGAGGCCAGCATGGTGCCCCATTCCGGCGTCGGCGGTTGCACGCCCAGGCCCAGGAAGCCCAGCGCAGCGGCGTCGAGAATCGCCGAGGAGAAACTCAAGGTGGCCTGCACGATCAGCGGCGCCATGCAGTTGGGCAGCACGGTAATGAACATCAGGCGTGGCAGCGTTGCCCCGGCCAGCCGCGCGGCGGTCACGTAGTCGCGGTTCAGTTCACCCATCACCGCAGCGCGGGTCAGGCGCACGTAGGAAGGCAGCGACACCACGGCAATGGCGATCACGGTGTTGATCAGGCCAGGGCCGAGAATGGCGACGATGGCCACTGCCAGCAGCAGCGACGGCAGCGCCAGCATGACGTCCATCAGGCGCATGATCGACGGCCCGAGGATGCGTGGGAAAAAGCCGGCCAGCAGACCCATGAGGATGCCCGGGATCAGTGACATCACCACCGACGACAGGCCGATCAGCAGCGACAGCCGCGAACCCTGGATCAGGCGCGAAAGCAGGTCGCGGCCCAGTTCGTCGGTGCCCAGAATGAACTGCCACTGGCCGCCTTCCAGCCATACCGGCGGGGTCAGGAGAAAGTCGCGGTACTGCTCGCTGGGGTTGTGCGGTGCCACCCAGGGCGCGAACAGCGCGCAGAAGACGATGATCAGCATGAACACCAGGCCGGCCACGGCGCCCTTGTTCTTGGCAAAAGCCTGCCAGAATTCTTTGTACGGGGAGGGATAGAGCAGGCTCTGATCCACCGCTACCGTTTCGATTTTCGTAGTCATGGATAGGGTCTCAGCGCTGATGACGGATGCGTGGGTTGGCCAGGCCGTAGAGTATATCCACGACGAAGTTGACCAGGATCACCAGGCAGGCGATCAACAGGATGCCGTTCTGCACGACAGGGTAGTCACGGGCGCCGATGGCCTCGATCAGCCACTTGCCGATGCCCGGCCAGGAGAAAATGGTTTCGGTCAGTACCGCACCGGCCAGCAGCGTGCCGACCTGCAGGCCGAACACCGTGAGCACCGGAATCAGCGCATTGCGCAGGCCGTGCACGAATACTACGCGGGCCGGCGACAGGCCCTTGGCGCGCGCCGTGCGCACGTAATCCTCGCGCAGGACTTCGAGCATCGAGGAACGGGTCATGCGCGCGATCACCGCAAGCGGGATGGTGCCCAGTACGATGGCTGGCAGAATCAGGTGATGCAGGGCATCCCACCAGGCGCCTTCGTCTTCGCTGAACAGCGTGTCGATGAGCATGAAGCCGGTTTTCGGCTCGATGTCGTACAACAGGTCGATGCGCCCGGAGACCGGCGTCCAGCCCAGGGTCACCGAGAAGAACATGATCAGGATCAGGCCCCACCAGAAAATCGGCATGGAATAGCCGGCCAGGGAGATGCCCATGACCCCGTGATCGAACAGGGAGCCTCGCTTGAGTGCGGCGATTACCCCGGCGAGCAGGCCCAGAATGCCGGCGAAGATCAGCGCGGCAATGGACAGCTCCAGGGTGGCCGGAAACAGTGCGGTGAACTCGGTCCACACGCTTTCACGGGTCCGCAGCGACTCGCCCAGGTTGCCCTGGGCAAGGTTGCCGATGTAGTCCAGGTACTGGGCATACAGGGGCTTGTTCAGACCCAGGCGTTCCATCGCCTGTGCGTGCATTTCGGGGTCGACCCGACGCTCGCCCATCATCACTTCGACAGGGTCACCGGGAATCAGGCGTATCAACGCGAAGGTCAATAGCGTGATGCCGAAGAAAGTGGGGATCAGCAATCCCACACGTCGGGCAATAAAACTAAACATCGTGCGTAGTACCTCATCAGCCGGTTAGGCATGCCCCGCGTCCGCCCGGATGGGCGCCGAAGCGGGGCGTCTTTTTCTACTTCACCTGGGTGGTGGCGAAGTTATTATTGGTCATCGGGCTTATGTGGAAGCCTTCGACGTTCTTGCGCATGGCCGAGAACAGGCGTGGATACGCCAGGCTCAACCAGGGTTGCTCTTTGAGAAAAATGACCTGTGCCTGTTCGTAGAACGCCGCGCGCGCTGCCGGTTCAGTGGCTTCGCGGGCCTTGTTCACCAATGCATCGAACTCCGGGTTGCACCAGCGAGCGGCGTTTTCGCCGTTCTTCGCCGCTTCACACGTCAGGTTCGGGCTGAGAAAGTTGTCCGGATCGCCGTTGTCGCCGGCCCAACCGTAGAAAGCCAGGTCATGTTCGCCCAGTTTCAGGCGCTTGATCAACTCGCCCCACTCCAGCACGCGAATATCCAGCTTGATGCCTACCTTGGCCAGGTCCGCCTGGAGCAGCTGCGCCGCCAGGCTGGAATTGGGGTTGGTCGGGCTGCTGCCATTGCGCGCAAAAATGGTGAACGACGTACCTTCCGGAACACCGGCTTCCTTGAGCAGCGCCCGGGCCTTGGCCGGATCGTAGGGCAAGTCCTTCAGGGAATGATTGTAGCCCAGCAAGGTGGTCGGGTAGGGGCCCACGCCCGGCGTTGCGTTGCCTTCGCCGAACAGCGTACGCACGAAGGTCTGCTTGTCGAAGGCCATCTGGATGGCCTGGCGCACGCGCACGTCGCTCAGGTACTTGTGGGTGGTGTTGATGGCCACGTAGCTGGTCATCAGGGCGTCCATTTCCGCGATCTTGAGCTGCGGGTCGGCCTTGATGCCCGGCACGTCGTCCGGCTTGGGGTACACCGCGACCTGGCATTCATTGGCGCGCAGCTTCTGCGCCCGCACGTTGTTGTCCACGGTGATGGCGAAGATCAGCGGGTCCGCCGGTGGCTTGCCGTTGTAATAGTCGGGGTTGGCCTTGTAGCGAACCTGGGCGTCCTTGCTGTAGCGCACGAACACGAAGGGGCCGGTGCCGATCGGCTTGCTGTTCAGCTCGGCGGTCTTGCCGGCCTTGAGCAGCTGGTCGGCATATTCGGCGGAATAGATCGAGGTGAAGCCCATTGCCATGTCGCGCAGGAAGGGCGCCTCTGGGCGCTTGAGCACGAAACGCACGGTCAGCTCATCAAGCTTGTCGATGCTCTGGATCAACTCACCCATGCCCATTGATTCGAAGTACGGATAGCCCATGGTCGACTTGTCATGCCAGGGGTGGTTGGCATCGAACTGGCGCATGAAGCTCCACAGCACGTCGTCGGCAGTGAGGTTGCGGGTCGGCTTGAAGTAGTCCGTGGTATGGAACTTCACGCCCTCGCGCAGGTGGAAAGTGTAGGTCTTGCCGTCTTCGCTGATGTCCCAGCTTCGTGCCAGGCCGGGCTGGATATCGGTGCTGCCCGGCGTGAAGTCGACGAGGCGGTTGAACACCGTTTCGGCTGAGGCGTCGGCCGTCACCGCACCGGTGTACTGAACGATATCGAAACCTTCGGGACTGGCTTCGGTGCAGACCACCAGCGGTTTGGCACTGGCGCCCAGGCTCATGCCGAGCAGGGCGGCGGCTACGGCAGCCTTGAGTGATAGCGTTTTCATCGTTGCCCTCGCAATCGCACGTAAGCGTAGTCGCTGCCCGTGATTCGGCGAACCACGGGCAGCGCTCGCCGATCAAAGAATCTGGAACGGAATGGTAGTGACGATGCGCAGCTCGTTGAGGCTGCCATCGACCTGATTGGCGCTGGCGCGGTGGGCACTGTAGGTCGCGCGAATGGTGCTGGCCTTCAATGGCCCGCCCTGCACGGCGTATGAGGTGCCGAAGCCGTACTCGTAATGGCTTTCGCCGTCCTGAGCCTGAATGCCGTCATAGCCGCCACCCTTGTAGCGCGTGCCATCGATGCCCCAGCCGCGCGCGGTGTAGACGCTGAACTTGAGCCCCGGTACGCCATAGCTGGCCATGTCCAGCCCGTAGCCGACCTGGAACGATTTTTCGTTCGGGCCGTTGTAGTCGGAGAACAGCGAGTTGGCCAGGAAGATGGCGTTGGTCTCGTGCAAATAGTCGAAGTATTCGTCGCCGTTCACTTCCTGGAAGGCCAGGGTCAGGCTGTGCGCCTTGTGCGTCGCGGTCAACGACAGGCTGTAGGTGTCGTTGTCGATGGCACCCATCTTGGCGCTGCCCGCATCCTTGGTCTTGTAATAGTTGAACCCGGTGCTCAGGCTCAGTACCGAGGCATCTCCCAATTCATGGGCTGCGCCGAAATAGTACTGGTTCCAGACATCCTTGACGTTGGACGCGTACAGGCTGGTGGTCAGGCTTTTCAGCGGCTGGTAGTTGAGGCCGAAGATGTTGACCTGATCGGTAGTGGTGCCGTTGCCGTACTCGGTCCTGAATTTGCTCAGGCCCTGCTCGGTGCGCGGCGACACCCGGCTGAACGTACCGAGGTCGAAATCGAGGTTGTCGAACTCGGCGCTGTGCACGCTGACACCCTCGAAGCTGGAGGGCAGGGCACGGTTGCCGATGAAGGCCAGCACCGGTGTGTTCAGCGATTGCCGCCCGGCGGTCACCACCGTGTTTGAAACCCGTGCCTTGAGGTTGGCCAGGCCTGCCTTGGTCCACTGGTCGACCACTTCGCCGTCGTGGTCGGTCAGGGTGCGGTTGCCGCCGCCAGCCACGCGGCCTTTGCCTTGCTCCAGAGCCACGGTGTTGTAGGCCGCCACTTCGGTACTGAAACCTACCGTGCCTTGGGTAAAGCCCGAGGTGTAGTTGACGATGGTGCCCTGTACCCAAGTGTCGCGGCTGCCGGTGCGTTCGGTGGCGCCGTTGCCTTTGTTGATGCCCCAGGTCAGGCCGCGCTTGCCTTTTTCCTTGGCGAACCAGTTGCGCGTCGAGCCGGTCAGGCTGGAGTCCTCGATGAAGCCCTGGGCTTCGTCCTGGGCGCTGCTGGTCTTGACGCTGAGAGGGACGAAAGCCTGGCTGACTTCTTCGGCCAGGGCCAGGGGCGTGAAACCGCTCAAGGACAACGTGAGTACTGCTCTCTTGGTGATTTTCAACTGAAGCTCCTTACATTTTTTGGTTTTATTGCCGCTTTATCGAGGCGGCTTGTGCCCAATCCATGGCGGGTGGTGACAGTTGCAAACGTTTGCTTGCTCTTTTTTGCCAAAAGCTCCCCAAACCCATGGCACGACCATGGGTTTGGGAGGGCTGGGCTTATCTAGTCGCGGACGCTTACGCCGCCGAAATCGTTACGCCCGAACGGGCTGACCTTGAAGCCGTCGACCTTGGCGCTGACCGGCTGGTTGACGGTGGAGTGGGCGATCGGGGTGATCGGCACCTGCTGCTTGAGCAACTGCTGCGCCTGGCGATAGAGCACGCTGCGCTCGTCGCGATCGGTCACGCGCTTGGCCTGCTGCACCAGCTTGTCGTAGTCCTGGTTGCACCACATCGAGTAGTTGTTGCTGCCAATCGCATCGCAGCTGTACAGCGTGCCCAACCAGTTGTCCGGGTCACCGTTGTCGCCAGTCCAGCCAATCAGCGAAACGTCGTGTTCGCCGCGTTTGGTGCGGTCCAGGTACTCGCCCCATTCGTAGCTGACGATCTTGACCTTGAGGCCGATCTTGCCCCAGTCGGCCTGCAGCATTTCAGCCATCAGCTTGGCGTTGGGGTTGTACGGACGCTGCACGGGCATGGCCCAGAGGGTGATCTCGGTGCCTTCCTTGACCCCGGCGGCCTGCAGCATCTGCTTGGCTTTCTCCGGGTCGAAAGGTGCGTCCTTGATGCTCTCGTCGTAGGACCACTGGGTCGGCGGCATGGCATTGACTGCTTTTTGCCCGGCACCCTGGTAGACGGCCTTGAGGATGGCGTCCTTGTTCACCGCCATGTCCATCGCCTGGCGCACTTCCAGCTGGTCGAACGGCTTGTGGCGTACGTTGTAGGTGATGTAGCCCAGGTTGTAGCCGGCCTGCTCCATGACCTTGAGCTTAGGGTCTGCCTTGAGGCCCGCAAGGTCGGCGGGGCGTGGGTAGGCCGTCACCTGGCATTCGTTCTTCTTGAGCTTCTGCATGCGCACCGACGCATCGGTGTTGATGGCGAAAATCAGCTGGTCGACCTTTACCTGGCTCATGTCCCAGTACTGCGGGTTGGCCTTGTAGCGGATCTGCGAGTCCTTCTGGTAACGCTGGAAGGCGAACGGGCCGGTGCCGATCGGCTTCTGGTTGATGTCGCGCATGCTGCCGCTCTTGAGCAGCTGGTCGGCGTACTCGGCGGACAGGATGGAGGCAAAGTTCATGGCGATGTTCTGCACGAACGCGGCATCCACGGCGTTGAGGGTGAACACCACGGTGTGGTCGTCGGCTTTCTCGACCTTGGCGATGTTCTTGTTCAGGCTCATGCTGACGAAGTAGGGAAACTCGGTGGGGTAGGCCTTGCGGAACGGCTGGTTGGGGTCGAGCATGCGGTTGAAGGTGAACAGCACGTCGTCGGCGTTGAAGTCACGGGTTGGCTTGAACGCCTCGTTGCTGTGGAACTTGACCCCTTCGCGCAGGTGGAAGGTGTAGGTCAGGCCGTCTTCCGAGATGTCCCATTTGGTGGCCAGTGCGGGAATGACACTGGTCCCGCCTTTTTCGAATTCGGTCAGGCGGTTGTAGATCGGTTGCGAAGCATCGTTGTCGGTGCCGCTGGTGTACTGGGCGATGTCGAAACCTGCGGGGCTGCCTTCGGAGCAGTACACCAGGCTGTTCGCGGCCTGGCTGAGGCCGACCTGGCCGAGCAGGCCCAGAGCGAGCATGGCGGAGCAAAGCTTTGTATGTCGCATGATAGTCCCTGTCTTGTTGTTTTCCGATCGTGGGTCGCCAGTCCCCTGGCAGGAATAGGACGGCCGTCGCCAAGGAAAGCTAGTTCCATTTGACTAAGGTGTATGTCGGCGTATTCCGGTAGTGCTGTGGGAAAGATCCTGGCGTTTGTGCAGGCAAAGTGAGCGACGGACCTGCCGGTCCATCGCTCGCCTGCATGGGGGAGACGCCTTTGTCAGTCCTTCAGGCCTACGCCATAGAACGAGTTCAAGCCAAAGGGGCTGATCTTGAAGTCGGTGACCTTGGCGCTCATGGGCTGGTAGACCGTGGAGTGCGCGATCGGGGTGATCGGCACCTGTTCCTTGAGGCGCACCTGGGCCTGCTTGTACAGTTCGGTGCGCTTGGCCTGGTCAGGCGTGGCCTTGGCGGTCTTGATCAACTGGTCGTAGTCCTTGTCGCACCACTTCGAGAAGTTGTTGCCGTTCACCGCGTCGCAGCCGTACAGGGTGCCGAGCCAGTTGTCCGGGTCACCGTTGTCACCGCTCCAGCCGATCAGCATGGCATCGGTCTCGCCGGCCTTGGCTCGCTTGAGGTACTCACCCCATTCGTAACTGACGATCTTGGCCTTGATACCCACCTTGGCCCAGTCCGATTGCAGCATCTCGGCCATCAACTTGGCATTGGGGTTGTAGGGACGCTGCACCGGCATCGCCCACAGGGTGATCTCGGTACCTTCCTTGACGCCGGCCTCCTTGAGCAGCTTCTTGGCCTCTTCCACGTTGTAGCCGGCGTCCTTGATGCTTTCGTCGTAGGACCACTGGGTTGGCGGCATGGCGTTCACTGCCAGCTGGCCAGCGCCCTGGTACACGGCTTCGATGATGCTTTTCTTGTTCACGGCCATGTCCAGCGCCTGGCGGACCTTGAGGTTGCCGAGCGGTTCATGGGTGACGTTGTAGGCGATGTAGCCCAGGTTGAAGCCGGCCTGGTCAGGCATCTGCAGCTTGTTGTCTTCCTTGAGCGGCTTGAGGTCGGCCGGGCGTGGGTACACGCTGACCTGGCATTCGTTCTTCTTGAGTTTCTGCATGCGCACCGATGCATCGGTGGTGATGGCGAAGATCAGGTTGTCGATCTTCACGTCATCCGGGTTCCAGTAGTCCTTGTTGCCCTTGTAGCGAATCTGCGCGTCTTTCTGGTAGCGGTTGAACACGAACGGGCCGGTGCCGATCGGCTTCTGGTTGATGTCGGCGGCCTTGCCCTGCTTGAGCAGTTGGGCGGCGTATTCGGCGGACTGGATCGAGGCGAAGCTCATCGCCATGTTCTGGATGAACGCGGCGTCGACGGTCTTCAGGGTGAAGCGAACGGTGTGGTCGTCGAGCTTCTCGATGTTGGTGATGTTCTCGTCCATGCCCATGTCGGTGAAGTACGGGAACTCGGTCGGATAGGCTTTGCGGAACGGCATGTTCTTGTCGATCATTCGGTTGAACGTGAACAGCACGTCGTCGGCGTTGAATTCGCGGGACGGCTTGAAGTAGTCGGTGGTGTGGAACTTGACCCCTTCGCGCAGGTGGAAGGTGTAGGTCAGTGCGTCTTCGGAGATGTCCCAGCTCGTGGCCAGGCCAGGAATGACCGCAGTGCCGCCGCGCTCGAACTGGCTCAGACGGTTGAAGACGGTTTCTGCAGAAGCGTCGAAATCCGTGCCACTGGTATACAGCGCCGGGTCAAAACCCGCCGGACTGCCTTCGGAGCAGAATACAAGGTTGCTCGCAGCATGGGCGAAAGGGGCGCTGGCAAGCAGGCCGGCCCCGACGATGAACGGAATGACCGCGGTTTTGAGCATGGTGGCCTCAGTTGTTGTCATTTTAAGAATGAGGGCGACCTTGTGGGCCGACCCGGCCGATACTTATGCAGGCGGCATACCCAAATCAACTGTTTGCATCGAATCGGGGTTGAAACGGTGGGACGGGCGTACACGAATGTCGCATCGATATAATTTTTTCGATAGTTGAACGCACGATCAATAACGTTTTGCAGCAGAACGCACGCTTATCGACCCCACTGCACCACGCTGGCGCACTGCAATGGGGCGTTAGGTATCACTGCGAGAGGCTGACACCGTAGAAAGGGGTCAGGCCGAAGGGGCTGATGCGGAAGTCCTGAACTTCCTTGCGCATGGGCTGGAACACCGTGGAGTTGGCAATGGGCGTGATCGGCACCTGTTGCTTGAGGATACGCTGCGCCTGCTGGTACAGCTTCACACGCTCGTCGCGATCGCTGCTCAGCTTGGCCTGCTGGATCAGCTTGTCGTAGGCCGGGTCGCACCATTTGGCGTAGTTGCTGCCCTTTACCGCCGCACAGCTGTAGAGCACGCCGAGCCAGTTGTCGGGGTCGCCGTTGTCGCCGGTCCAGCCGTAGATCATGGTGTCGTGCTCGCCGTTCTTGGCGCGCTTGATGTACTCGCCCCATTCGTAGCTGACGATGTTGGCCTTGATGCCGACCTTGGCCCAATCGCTCTGGATCATCTGCGCCGACATGCGTGCGTTGGGGTTGGAAGCGCGCTGCACCGTCATGGCCCACAGGTCGATGGTCGTGCCTTCCTTGATCCCGGCTTCCTTGAGCAGCGCGCGGGCTTTGGTGATGTCGTGGGGCGCGTCCTTGATGCCCGTGTCGTAAGACCATTGCGCGGGGGGCAGGGCGTTCTGTGCCAGTTGGCCGGCGCTCTGGTACACCGCCTTGATGATGGCGGGCTTGTCGATCGCCATGTCCAGTGCCTGACGCACCTTGAGTTGATCGAGCGGCGGATGGGTCACGTTGTAGGCAAGGAAGCCCAGGTTGAAGCCGGGCTGGCTGAGCACACGCAGGTTGGGGTCCTGTTTCATCACCTCGATGTCGGCGGGCCGCGGATAGCCGCTGACCTGGCATTCGCCGGCCTTGAGTTTCTGCAGGCGCACGGCAGCATCGGTGTTGATCGCGAAGATCAGGTTGTCGAGCTTGACGTCTTCAGGCTTCCAGTACGCCTTGTTGGCAACGTAGCGGATCTGCGAATCCTTCTGATAGCGCTTGAAGACGAACGGGCCGGTGCCGATCGGTTTCTGATTGATGTCGGCAGCCTTGCCCTGCTTGAGCAGCTGCGCGGCATATTCGGCGGATTGCACCGAGGCGAAGCTCATGGCCAGGTTTTGCACGAACGCGGCATCGACCGTGGCGAGGGTGAAGACGACGGTGTGCTCGTCCTGCTTGCTGACCGATTTGATGTTGGTGTTCAGGCCCATGTCGGTGAAATAGGGCGATTCCGAAGGGTAGGCTTTGCGAAACGGGTGCTCGGGATCGAGCAGTCGCTGGAAGGTGAACAGCACGTCGTCGGCGTTGAAATCGCGGCTGGGCGTGAAGTAGTCGGTGGTGTGGAACTTGACCCCTTCGCGCAGGTGAAAGGTGTAGCTCAAACCGTCCGCCGATACGTCCCAGGAGGTGGCCAGGCCAGGTTCGATTTCAGTGCCGCCGCGCTTGAACTGGGTCAGACGATTGAAGACGGTTTCCGCCGAGGCATCGAAATCGGTGCCGCTGGTGTATTGGCTAGGGTCGAAGCCGGCGGGGCTGGCTTCTGAGCAGTACACCAGCGTGCTCGCGGCCTGGGCCATGGGCATCCCGGCACAGAGGGCAGCGGTCAGGAGCAAGGGCTTGAAGGCGGGGATGTGCATGGGGGCCTCGGCAGATGAATGGCAATGGGGGATAGGGCCGCCCGATCAAGGACGGCAGCGCATCAAGGCATCACGACTTCGATGACGCCATCAGCGTTGATGCTGACCTCGCTGGTGCCGGCTTCCACGTCCGGGGTCACCGGGGCAGCGTCGGAACGGGCGGCTTTCATCATCATCGGGGCGGATGCGTAGGGCCGCGGATAGCCAGCGCTGTTGAGGTTGAGGTTGACCACCTTGTAGCTCTTGCCACCCAAGGCGTCGGTGGCCAGCTGAGCACGGGCCTTGAACGCAGCGACGGCTTCCTTGAGCAGGGCGTCTTCGCTCTGCTTGCGGGTCTTGTCGGCGATCGAGAAGTCCATGGCGCCCATTTTCAGGTTCTGCAGCAGTTCGCCGGTGAGTTTGGACAGCGCGGGGAAGTCGGCGCTTTCCAGGCGCACTTCCGCGCGCTCGCGCCAGCCGGTGATGGTCTGGCCTTTGTCGTCATAGATCGGGTAGCTGTTGCGGCTGCCCTGGCGCACGATCACGCCCTTGACTTCGCGCGCCTGGGCGAGGGCTTTGTTCAAGGTGTCGGTGATGCCGGCGGCGAGCTTGGCCGGGTCGGCGTTCTGCTCTTCGCTGTAGAGGGTCACGAGCATCAGGTCGCGGGGCACTTCCTGGCTGACCTCGGCGCGCAGGGAAATCTGGTTGTAGCGGGCTTCGTCGGCCAGCGCGGGAAGGCTGGCCAGCAGGCTCGCGCCAAGGACCAAAGCGGCGCTGCGGGTGATGACGGGCATGGAAAACTCCTTGTTGTAGGTGCTGGGTAAGACTGGCCAGGCCGGATGCGGTTCCTGAACGATGCCTGGTTCATGCGTTTCGCGCGGTCATTTGCCGCAGTTTCCGCTGTCGGCGTGTCGAGTTGGTTATACTTGCACCGATCCGCCTGCAGCGCTCACTGGAGAGCAAATGCTCGCCCATCCTATGCCTCTTTCCGCTTCACGCCAGAACCTCTGGCGCCTGACCTTCATCCGCACCCTGGTACTGGCCGCTCAGGCCGGCTCGGTTGGTTTCGCCTACCTGACGCACCTGCTGCCGTTGCCCTGGCTGGCGCTGAGCACCACCCTGGCGGTGTCCGCCATACTCTGCGCGCTGACCGTCCTGCGCCTGCGCTTCTCGTTGCCGGTCACCGAGCTCGAGTACGCCCTGCAACTGGCCTGCGACCTGCTGATCCACAGTGTCCTGCTCTACTATTCGGGCGGCGGCGCCAACCCGTTCGTGTCCTACTACCTGGTGCCCCTGACCATTGCCGCCGTGACCCTGCCGTGGGTCTACTCCCTGGTGCTCTCAGGCATCGCGCTGGCCTGCTACACCTTCATGCTGGCGCACTTCTACCCCCTCGACACGCTGCCGATCGGCCGTGAAAACCTGCAGATCTACGGCATGTGGCTGAGCTTCGCCCTGGCTGCTTCGGTGATTACCTTCTTCGCTGCCAAGATGGCCGAGGAGCTGCGGCGCCAGGAACAGCTGCGTGCCCAGCGCCGCGAAGAGGGCCTGCGTGACCAGCAACTGCTGGCCGTGGCCACCGAGGCTGCGGGCGCTGCCCATGAGCTGGGTACGCCGCTCGCCACCATGAGCGTGCTGCTCAAGGAAATGCGCCAGGACCATCCCCAGCCTGAACTGCAGGAAGACCTGCAGGTGCTGCAGGATCAGGTCAAGCTGTGCAAGGAAACCCTCCAGCAACTGGTGCGGGCTGCCGAAGCCAACCGACGCATGGCCGTGGTCGATCAGCCGGTCACCGCCTGGCTCGACGAAGCCCTCAATCGCTGGCATCTGATGCGCCCCGAGTCCAGCTACCGTTTCCACCGCCTGGGCCAAGGCGAGGTGCCGCACCTGTCGCCGCCTCCGGACCTCACCCAGGCGCTGCTCAACCTGCTCAACAACGCCGCCGATGCCTGCCCCGACAACCTCGAGGTCAAGCTGGACTGGGACAGTGAAGACATCTTCATCGTCATCCGCGACCACGGCGCGGGTGTTCCCCTGGCCATTGCCGAGCAGATTGGCAAACCGTTCTTCACTACCAAGGGCAAGGGCTTCGGCCTTGGCCTGTTCTTGAGCAAGGCCAGCGTGACTCGCGCCGGCGGCTCGGTAAAACTCTATAGTCATGAAGAGGGCGGCACGCTCACCGAGCTGCGCCTGCCCCGTGGCGTCCCAGGAGATGATCGATGACTGACGAAAACCAAGTCGAAGGCGAAGAGCTGCCGCACCTGTTGCTGGTGGACGACGACGCCACGTTTACCCGCGTGATGGCCCGTGCCATGACCCGCCGAGGCTTTCGCGTAAGCACCGCAGGCAGCGCCGAGGAAGGCTTGAAGCTGGCCCAGGACGATGTACCCGACTACGCCGCGCTGGACCTGAAGATGGAAGGCGATTCGGGCCTGGTGCTGCTGCCCAAGCTGCTGGAGCTGGATCCGGAAATGCGCGTGGTGATTCTCACCGGTTATTCGAGCATCGCCACTGCGGTGGAGGCGATCAAGCGTGGCGCCTGCAACTACCTGTGCAAGCCGGCCGACGCCGATGACGTACTGGCGGCGCTGTCGGCCGAACACGCTGACCTCGACACGCTGGTGCCGGAAAATCCGATGTCGGTCGACCGCCTGCAATGGGAGCACATCCAGCGAGTGCTCACCGAGCACGCCGGCAACATTTCTGCCACGGCGCGAGCGCTGGGTATGCACCGGCGTACCCTGCAACGCAAATTGCAGAAACGCCCCGTGCGTCGGTGAACCCGCGTCGAGCGCTCTGGCTGGCGCCCTGCGCGCCTGGGCAGGCGGCATTCGCCCGCCCGCCGGGCCCTGCGGCAGCTCATGCCATGATCGTACAACCCGCTTTAGGCTATGATTGCTTCAATCACCGACCGTTTCGAGAATGACTTTCACTATGGATACTCAGAGCGCCGCCCCACGCGCCCGTCGCAAACCGCGCAGCCTGGCCCAGGAACTGGTGGCCGTGCTGACCCAGCGCATCCTCGATGGTGACCTCAAGCGTGGCGACAAGCTGCCTACCGAGTCGGCCATCATGGAAGAGCAGGGCGTCAGCCGGACCGTGGTGCGTGAAGCCATTTCCCGGCTGCAGGCGGCAGGTCAGGTCGAAACCCGCCACGGCATCGGCACCTTCGTGCTGGATACGCCCAGCCCGAGTGGTTTTCGCATCGATCCAGCGACCATCGTGACCTTGCGCGATGTGCTCGCCGTGCTCGAGCTGCGCATCAGCCTGGAAGTGGAGTCCGCCGGGCTGGCCGCCAGCCGTCGCTCACCCGAGCAACTGGCGGCGATGCGCGCGGCCCTCGATGCGCTGAACGAAAGCGCGGCCCATGCCAGCGATGCAGTGGCGTCCGATTTCCAGTTCCATCTGCAGATTGCCTTGTCCACCGGCAACCGCTATTTCACCGACATCATGACGCACCTGGGCACCAGCATCATTCCCCGCACCCGCCTGAATTCGGCACGTCTGGCACATGACGACCAGCAGCACTACATGACCCGACTCAGTCGCGAGCACGAGGAAATCTACGACGCCATCGCCCGCCAGGATTCCGATGCCGCACGCGCAGCCATGCGCCTGCACCTGACCAACAGCCGCGAGCGTTTGCGCCAGGCGCACCAGGAAGCCGAAGCGGGCAGGGGCTGAACGCCGCGTCGGCGGTCGGCGCGGTGATCTGGCAGACCGCAGCGAGGCCGGACGCGGCTCGCGCCGCTGCTACAGAATCACCGCAACCCTTGTAGCAGCGGCGCAAGCCGCGTCGGCGGTTGCCGCGGTGTATCTGGCAGAACGCGGTGCCACCGGACGCGGCTTGCGCCGCTGCTACAGAACACCGCAACCCTTGTAGCAGCGGCGCAAGCCGCGTCGGCGGCTGGCGCGGTGTATCTGGCAGAGCGCGGTGCCACCGGACGCGGCTTGCGCCGCTGCTACAGAACACCGCAATCCTTGTAGCAGCGGCGCGAGCCGCGTCGGCGGTCGGCGCGGTGATCTGGCAGACCGCAGCGAGGCCGGACGCGGCTTGCGCCGCTGCTACAGAAACACCGCAACCCTTGTAGCAGCGGCGAAAGCCGCGTCGGCGGCTGGCGAGGTGTATCTGGCAGACCGCAGCGAGGCCGGACGCGGCTTGCGCCGCTGCTACGGGGATCCCGTGTGTCGTCTCGGCGTTCGGTGAAGCCCATCAGGGACAATCTGAAAATACTTCGTTCAACCTATTGAGGAACTGCATAAGTAGTTGTACGATGACGTACGACATCAGCCAGCCATGGCTGCTTGGTTGTTCAATTTTCCATGCGACTCAGGGTGTTCAAACAATGAATCCACAAGAACTAAAGTCCATCCTCAATCACGGCCTGCTGTCTTTTCCAGTAACCGACTTCACTGCCCAGGGCGACTTCCATCGCGAAGGCTACATCAAGCGCCTGGAATGGCTTGCCCCCTACGGCGCCAGCGCCCTGTTCGCCGCCGGCGGCACCGGTGAGTTCTTCTCCCTGGCTGCCAGCGAATACTCGCAAGTGATCAAGACTGCCGTCGACACCTGCGCCACCAGCGTGCCTATCCTCGCCGGCGTTGGTGGTTCCACTCGCCAGGCCATCGAGTATGCACAGGAAGCCGAGCGCCTGGGCGCGAAGGGTCTGCTGCTGCTGCCGCACTACCTGACCGAAGCGAGCCAGGACGGCGTAGCCGCCCACGTCGAGGCCGTGTGCAAATCGGTCAACATCGGCGTCATCGTCTACAACCGCAATGTCTGCCGTTTGAACGCGCCATTGCTGGAACGCCTGGCCGAAAGCTGCCCGAACCTGATCGGCTACAAGGACGGCCTGGGCGACATCGAACTGATGGTGTCGATCCGCCGTCGCCTGGGCGATCGCTTCAGCTACCTGGGTGGCCTGCCGACCGCCGAAGTCTATGCAGCGGCCTACAAGGCTCTGGGTGTGCCGGTGTATTCGTCCGCCGTGTTCAACTTCATCCCGAAGACCGCCATGGACTTCTACCGCGCAATCGCCGCTGAAGATCATGTCACCGTGGGCAAGTTGATCGACGACTTCTTCCTGCCTTACCTGGACATTCGCAATCGTAAATCCGGCTACGCAGTCAGCATCGTCAAGGCAGGCGCGAAGATTGCCGGCTACGACGCAGGCCCGGTGCGCACCCCGCTGACCGACCTGACCGGCGAAGAGTACGAAATGCTCGCTGCCCTGATGGACAAGATGGGTCCGCAGTAAGCCTCGAAACTGCAGTGCGGCTTTCGCGGCCGCTGACCGCTCCTATGGGAATCCTGCATACACTGAGGATCTCTGTGGGAGCGGGGCGGGGGGCCAGCCCTCTGCCCGCGAAGCGGCCCTGCCTGCCATACCTTTCCAGAATTTCCCCGCCTGACCCCCACATCCTCGCTATCATTGTCGCCTGACCCCAGGCAACAGGTTCCCCGGCATGCTCGCCCTATTTCTGCAGACCCTGAACGTGACCGCTCCGGTGTTCGCCATGCTGTTTCTCGGCTACGGGCTGAAGCGGATCGAGTGGATCAACGACAACTTCATCAAGACCGCCTCGGCCCTGGTGTTCAACGTCTGCATGCCGTCGCTGCTGTTTCTGGGCATCTACCATGCCGACCTGCGCTCTGCACTCAAGCCGGGCCTGCTGGTGTATTTCGTGGTGGCCACGGTGGGCAGCTTCGCCATCGCCTGGTGGATCGCCACCAAGCGATGCCCGCAAGTCGACCGTGGGGTGTTCACCCAGGGCGCCTTTCGCGGCAACAACGGTGTCATCGGCCTGGCCCTGGCGGGCAGCATGTATGGCGACTACGGCATCTCCCTGGGCTCGATCCTCGCCGGTTTGGTGATCGTGCTCTACAACTCGCTGTCGGTAGTGGTGCTGGCGATCTACAGCCCGAACATCAAGTCCGATCCGCTCAGCATCTGCAAGAGCATCCTGGTCAACCCGTTGATCATCAGCGTGGTATTGGCCGTGCCCTTCGCCTGGTTGCAGGTGCCCATTCCCAACTGGATCCTGACCTCCGCTGACTACGTCGCGCAAATGAGCCTGCCGCTGGCGCTGATCTGCATCGGCGGGACCCTGTCGCTGGCCGCATTGCGCAGCAGTGGTTCGGTGGCGCTGAGTGCCAGCGCGGTGAAAATGATCCTGCTGCCGATCGTCGGTACCTTCGGTGCCTGGCTGTTGGGCTTTCGCGGGGCGGAACTGGGCATTCTGTTCCTGTATATTGGCGCTCCTTCGGCCTCGGTCGGTTATGTCATGGTGCGGGCCAGCGGCGGCAACTATTCGCTCGCCGCCGCCATCATCGTCATCACCACCCTGGCGGCAGCCATCACCACCAATATCGGAATATTCCTGTTGCAGTGGGGCGGCTGGATCTAGACGCTGCTTGCACACCCGCAAGCATTCACCCGCTAAGGAACCGCAATGGATGATCAATCCACCCCCGAAGGTCTGCATCGGGGTCTGAAAAACAGGCATATCCAGCTCATTGCCCTGGGCGGGGCGATCGGCACCGGCCTGTTCCTGGGCATCGCCCAGACAATCGGCATGGCCGGCCCGTCGGTCATCCTGGGTTACGCGATCGGCGGCCTGATTGCCTTCTTCATCATGCGCCAGCTGGGCGAAATGGTCGTTGAAGAGCCGGTCACCGGTACCTTCAGCCATTTCGCCAACCGCTACTGGAGCGGCCTGGCCGGCTTCATGTCCGGTTGGAACTATTGGGTGCTGTATGTGCTGGTAGGCATGGCCGAGTTGACCGCCGTGGGCATCTACATCAAGTACTGGTGGCCGGACGTGCCGACCTGGGCCTCGGCCGCGGTGTTCTTCGTGCTGATCAACGCGATCAACATGTTCCAGGTGAAGATCTATGGCGAGATGGAGTTCTGGTTTTCGCTGATCAAGGTGGCCGCCATCGTCAGCATGATCGGCTTCGGCGCCTGGATGCTGGCCACCGGCAGCGGTGGGCCGGACGCCAGCATCGCCAACCTGTGGCAATACGGCGGCTTCTTCCCCAACGGCATCGGTGGATTGACCCTGGCCATGGCGGTCATCATGTTTTCCTTCGGTGGCCTGGAGCTGGTCGGCATCACCGCCGCCGAAGCCGATGATCCCAAGCGCAGCATCCCCAAGGCCACCAACCAGGTGATCTACCGGATCCTGCTGTTCTACGTGGGCGCCTTGACCATCTTGTTGTCGCTGTATCCGTGGCAGAAAGTGGTCGAAGGCGGCAGCCCGTTCGTGATGATCTTCCATGCGCTGGACAGCAACGTAGTGGCAACCGTGCTCAACGTGGTAGTGCTGACCGCGGCGCTGTCGGTGTACAACAGTTGCGTCTATTGCAACAGCCGCATGCTGTTCGGCCTGGCGGTGCAGGGCGATGCGCCCAAGACCCTGCTCAAGGTCAACCGCCGTGGCGTGCCCATGAAAGCGCTGGGTATTTCCGCCATGGCGACCGGGTTGAGCGTGGTCATCAACTACCTGATGCCGGGCGAGGCCTTCGGCTTGTTGATGGCGTTGGCCGTGTCCGCACTGGTCATCAACTGGGGCATCATCAGCATCACTCACCTGAAGTTTCGCAAGGCCATGCGCGCCAACGGTCAGGCGACGTTCTTCCCCAGCTGGGGCTACCCGATCACCAACTGGGTATGCCTGCTGTTCCTGGCGGGCATTCTGGTGATCATGTACATGACGCCGGGAATCCGCATTTCGGTGCTGTTGATTCCCTTGTGGCTTGGGGTGCTGGCCGTGGCCTGGATGGTCAAGAAGCGTCGGGCAGGGTAGGAGGCCGCCTGGCTCAGTGCTGTCGGCGCCAGGCGCGCAGGGTGCCCCACAGCACCACCGCCGCCAGCAACGGCAGCACATAGAACAGCATCAGCTCTTCCAGCCTGGCCGCCAATGGCATGCCCGTGGTGAACGCCACCACGTGCAGGCCATACGCGACGTACAACCCCAGCAGCACCAGCCCTTCGATCCGCGTGACCCGGTATCCGGAATAGAACAGCGGCAGGCACAGCAGGGTGACGCCGAGCATCACCGGCAGGTCGAAGTCCAGCGCGTTGGGTGACACGCTCAGGGGCGCGGGTGCCAGCACTGCGGTCAGGCCGAGCACACCGAGCAGGTTGAACAGGTTGCTGCCGATGACGTTGCCCACTGCGATCTCGCGGTGACCGCGAAAGGCGGCGACCAACGACGTCGCCAGTTCCGGCAGTGAGGTGCCGACGGCCACGATGGTCAACCCGATCACCCGGTCCGACAAGCCGAAATCGGTGGCCAGCTCCAGCGCCGCTTCCAGCAGCCAGTGGCTGCCCGCGCCCAGCAGCAGCAAGCCGCCGAGCATCATGCCCAGGCACTTGAGCCAGGGCGCTGTGCCTTGGGCTGTCGCCACCCGGCCCGGATGCCGAGACTGGCGCCACAGCACGCCTAGATAGCCGACCAGGGCCAGAAGCAGGACGCCGCCTTCCAGGCGCCCCAACTGCTCGTTCAGGGCCAGCCCGAACACCAGCGCACTGGCTGCGATCAACAGAGGAATATCGAGCCGCAGCAGTTGCCGCGAAACCCGTAGCGGAATGATCAGCGCGGACAGCCCCAGGGTCACCAGCAAACTGAAGATATTGCTGCCCACCAGGCTGCCGACGGCGATGTCCGGCGTACCGACGAACGTCGCCTGCAGGCTGACGGCCAGCTGCGGCACACTGCTGCCCAGCGCAACCACGCCCAGGCCCACTACCAGCGGCCTGATCTTGAGCGCGGCCGCCAGGCGCACGGCGCCGCGCACCAGGCACTCGGCGCCGGCAATCAGCAGCAGCAGCCCTGCGAACAATTGCAGCAAGGTCGGGCCGGGCAGGGTGGCAAGATCGGGGATAACGGTGGCTCCAGGTCAGTCTTGCAAGGTCTGCACGCGCACTCTGGCCGTGCCGCTGCGCAGCATGCCCAATTCTTCGGCAGCGCCTTTTGACACATCGATCAGGCGCCCGCGCGAGTGTGGGCCGCGATCGTTGATCCGCACCACTACATTGCGCTTGTTGGACAGATTGGTCACCACTACCCGGGTACCGAATGGAAGCTGGCGGTGGGCAGCGGTGAGACCGTGTGATCGAAGCGTTCGCCATTGGCGGTGCGAGCACCGTGATGGCGTGCGCCGTAGTAGGAAGCGACCCCCTCGCGGTTGTAGCCGCGCGGGTCGATGAGGTCGTTCTGGCCGGCGCAGCCCGCCAGCACGGCAATTGCACCGACACAGCACACACGCAGCGCCTGTAGCAGCGGCGCAAACCGCGTCGGCGGTATACGCGGTCCGTTTGCTTCACCGCGTTGAAGCCGGACGCGGCTCGCGCCGCTGCTACAACTGCGCCGGACGCGGCTCGCGCCGCTGCTACAGAAAAGGCGTCGGCGCATCAACCGGCCAGCTTGCTCTTGAGCAGCTCGTTGACCTGCTGCGGATTGGCCTTGCCCTTCGAGGCTTTCATTGCCTGGCCGACGAAGAAGCCGAACATCTTGCCGCGCTTGGCTTCGTCTGCCGCGCGGTACTGTTCGACCTGCTCGGCATTGGCAGCCAGCACTTCGTCGAGCACCTTCTCGATTGCCCCGCTGTCGGTGACCTGTTTCAGGCCACGCGCCTCGATGATCTGGTCCGCATCGCCTTCACCGTTGGCCATGGCTTCGAAAACCATCTTGGCGATCTTGCCGGAGATGGTGTTGTCCTTGATGCGCTGCAGCATGCCACCCAGTTGTGCGGCGCTGACCGGCGAATCCTCGATTTCCACCCCCTGCTTGTTCAACAGGCTGCCCAGCTCGACCATGACCCAGTTGGCGGCAAGCTTGGCATCGGCGCAGCTGGCCACCACCTGCTCGAAGAAGTCCGCCTGCTCACGGCTCGAAGCGAGGACGCTGGCATCGTAGGCAGACAAGCCGAACTCGTTCTTGAAGCGCTCGCGCTTGGCGGGCGGCAACTCGGGCAGGGTGGCCCGGGTGGTTTCCAGGAACGAATCCTCGATCACCACCGGCAGCAGATCGGGGTCGGGGAAGTAACGGTAGTCGTTGGCTTCCTCCTTGCTGCGCATGGCGCGTGTCTCGTCCTTGTTCGGATCGTACAGGCGGGTCTGCTGGATGACCTTGCCACCGTCTTCGATCAGTTCGATCTGGCGTGCGATCTCGCTGTTGATGGCGCGCTCGATGAAGCGGAACGAGTTGACGTTCTTGATCTCGCAGCGGGTGCCGAACTCGACCTGGCCCTTGGGCCGGATCGACACGTTGCAGTCACAGCGCAACGAGCCTTCGGCCATGTTGCCGTCACAGATGCCCAGGTAGCGGACCAGCGAATGCATAGCCTTGACGTAGGCCACGGCTTCCTTGGCACTGCGCATGTCGGGCTCGGAAACGATTTCCAGCAGCGGTGTGCCGGCACGGTTGAGGTCGATGCCGGTGCTGCCGCTGAAGTCCTCGTGCAGGCTCTTGCCGGCGTCTTCTTCCAGGTGCGCGCGTGTCACGCCGATACGCTTGACCGTGCCGTCTTCCAAGGTGATGTCCAGGTGGCCCTTGCCGACGATCGGCAGCTCCATCTGGCTGATCTGATAGCCTTTGGGCAGGTCGGGATAGAAGTAGTTCTTGCGCGCGAACACGTTGTGCTGGCCGATTTCGGCGTCGATTGCCAGGCCGAACATCACGGCCATGCGCACGGCTTCCTGGTTCAGCACCGGCAGTACGCCGGGCATGCCCAGGTCGACCAGGCTGGCCTGGGTGTTCGGCTCGGAGCCGAAGGTGGTGGAGCTGCCGGAGAAAATCTTCGACTGGGTGGCGAGCTGGGTATGAATCTCCAGCCCGATCACGACTTCCCATTGCATGATGTTTCTCCTTAGAAGCCTTCAGGCGCGCGAGTGTGCCAGTCGGTGACTTGCTGGTACTGGTGCGCCGCATTGAGCAGGCGGCCTTCCTGGAAATAGGGGGCCAGCAGCTGCACGCCGACCGGCAGGCCATCGACGAAACCGGCCGGCATAGACAGGCCCGGCAGGCCGGCCAGGTTGGCGGTGATCGTGTAGATGTCTTCGAGGTAGGCAGCAACCGGGTCGGCATTCTTGGCGCCCAGCTTCCAGGCCGGGTTCGGCGTGGTCGGGCTGAGGATCATGTCGACCTCTTCGAAGGCGGCCATGAAATCGTTCTTGATCAAGCGGCGGATCTTCTGCGCCTGCAGGTAATAGGCGTCGTAGTAGCCCGCCGAAAGTGCATAGGCCCCGACCATGATGCGGCGCTGTACTTCCGGGCCGAAGCCTTCGGCGCGTGAACGCTTGTACAGGTCGGTGAGATCCTTGGGGTGTTCGCAGCGATAGCCGAAGCGTACGCCGTCGAAGCGCGACAGGTTCGAAGAGGCCTCGGCCGGCGCGATCACATAGTAGGCGGCAATTGCCTGCTGCATGTTCGGCAGGCTGATGTCCTTGATGGTTGCGCCCAGCTTCTGCAGTTGCTCGATGCTGGCGTGAATCAGGTCGGCGATGCGCGGATCGAGGCCGGCACCGAAGTATTCCTTCGGTACGCCGATGCGCAGGCCTTGCAGCGAGCCGCCCAGGGTGGCGCTGTAGTCGGGCACGGGCTCATCGATGCTGGTGGAGTCCTGCGGGTCGAAGCCCGCCATGCCTTGCAGCAACAGGGCGCAGTCCTCGGCGTTGCGCGCCAGCACCCCGGCCTGGTCGAGGCTGGAAGCGTAGGCGATCATGCCCCAGCGAGACACGCGGCCGTAGGTCGGCTTGATGCCAGTGAGGTTGGTGAAGGCGGCCGGTTGACGGATCGAACCGCCGGTGTCGGTACCTGTTGCCACCGGCAACAAGCGCGCCGCCACGGCCGCCGCCGAGCCACCCGAGGAGCCGCCGGGCACGTGGGCCAGGTTCCAGGGATTCTTCACCGGGCCGTAGTGGCTGTTCTCGTTGGCCGAACCCATGGCGAATTCGTCCATGTTCAGCTTGCCCAAGGTCACCGCGCCCGCTGCATTGAGCCTGGCCACCACGGTGGCGTCATAGGGCGCCTGGAAGTTGTCGAGCATCCTCGACCCGCAACTGGTGCGGATGCCCTGGGTGCAGAACAGGTCCTTGTGGGCCAGCGGCGCGCCCAGCAGGGCGCCGCCCTCGCCATTGGCTCGGCGCGCATCGGCGGCCTGCGCCTGGGCGAGGGCGTGCTCGGGGGTGACGGTGATGAAGCTGTTGAGCTGCGGGTCCAGCTCGGCGATACGCGCCAGCAGGGTCCGGGTCAGTTCTTCGGCAGAAAATTTCTTGTCGGCGAGTCCGCGGGCGATCTCGGCCAGTGTCAGTTGATGCATGGCAGGCTCTTTCCCTTTACTCGATGACTTTCGGAACCAGATACAGGCCGTTCTCGACCGCCGGTGCGATGGCCTGGTAAGCCTCGCGCTGGTTGCGTTCGGTCACCTGGTCGGCGCGCAGCCGCTGGCTGGCTTCCAGTGGGTGGGCCAGGGGTTCGATGCCGCTGGTGTCGACCGCTTGCATCTGGTCGACGAGGCCCAGAATGCTGTTCAGTGCTTCGATGGTGCGTGGCATATCGGCTTCATTCAGGCCCAGGCGGGCCAGGTGAGCGATTTTTTCCACGTCGCAGCGTTCAAGCGCCATGGGGATCTCCAGTGGAAAATGAAATACGGCAAAGCCGTGGTTTTGGGGAACACTATCGCACTTCTGTGGTCATATGGCCGCGATCGAGTGCAGGCGTGCCCGGAAAAATAGCCAATTTAACATATTGGCGCCTTGCCCAAAATCCCCGCCGTTGTTAGAGTTTGCCGCACTTTTTTACCCACGCGTTGCCTAGGGTCCTTTTCCCATGTTCAAGAAACTGCGTGGCATGTTTTCCAGCGATCTTTCCATTGACCTGGGCACTGCCAACACCCTTATTTACGTGCGTGAGCGCGGTATTGTCCTGAATGAGCCATCAGTTGTGGCCATTCGGACCCACGGTAATCAGAAAAGTGTCGTTGCGGTCGGTACCGAAGCCAAGCGCATGCTCGGCCGTACTCCCGGCAACATCGCCGCCATTCGTCCGATGAAGGACGGCGTGATCGCCGACTTCAGCGTCTGCGAAAAGATGCTGCAATATTTCATCAACAAGGTGCACGAGAACAGCTTCCTGCAGCCCAGCCCGCGCGTGCTGATCTGCGTGCCTTGCAAATCCACCCAGGTGGAACGCCGTGCCATCCGTGAATCGGCGCTGGGCGCCGGTGCCCGCGAAGTGTTCCTGATCGAAGAGCCCATGGCGGCCGCCATCGGCGCCGGCCTGCCGGTCGAGGAAGCCCGCGGTTCGATGGTCGTCGACATCGGCGGTGGTACCACCGAAATCGCCCTGATCTCGCTCAATGGCGTGGTCTATGCCGAATCCGTGCGTGTGGGCGGCGACCGCTTCGACGAAGCCATCGTCACCTACGTGCGTCGCAACTACGGCAGCCTGATCGGCGAATCCACCGCCGAACGCATCAAGCAGGAAATCGGCACCGCCTACCCAGGCGGCGAAGTGCGTGAAGTCGACGTGCGTGGCCGCAACCTGGCCGAAGGCGTTCCACGCGCCTTCACCTTGAATTCCAACGAAGTGCTCGAAGCCCTGCAGGAGTCGCTCGCGACCATCGTGCAGGCCGTCAAGAGCGCGCTGGAACAGTCGCCTCCCGAGCTGGCGTCGGACATCGCCGAGCGCGGCCTGGTGCTGACTGGCGGTGGCGCGCTGCTGCGCGACCTCGACAAGCTGCTGGCCCAGGAAACCGGCCTGCCGGTGATCGTCGCCGAAGACCCGCTGACGTGCGTGGCTCGGGGTGGCGGTCGCGCCCTGGAAATGATGGACAAGCACACCATGGATCTGCTCTCCAGCGAATAACTTCGCGGGAAAGATTCCTGGGGTCGTTTACAGGTAGCGTCTTCGATGCTACCTGTATGCGTCCTGTACTTTCGATCCGGGCCGGTTTGCTGTCACATGAATGACCACATGAACATTTGCCTGGGAGGGGCGGCCTATTAAACCGCTTTTCACCAAGGGCCCCTCACTGGGCGTGCGCCTGTTGGTGCTGGTCGTGCTGTCGGTCGCGCTGATGGTCGTCGACGCGCGCTTCACCCTGCTCAAGCCCGTGCGCAGCGAAATGTCGCTGGTGCTGATGCGTGCCTATTGGGTCACCGACCTGCCGCAGCGCCTGTACGAAGGCGTTGCCAGCCAGTTCGGCAGCCGCACCGAGCTGCTGGCCGAAAACGAGAAACTCAAGACCGAAGGCCTGTTGCTGCAAGGGCGCCTGCAGAAGCTGGCGGCGCTGACCGAGCAGAACGTGCGCCTGCGCGAGTTGCTCAATTCTTCGGCGCTGGTGAACGAAAAGGTCGAGGTTGCCGAGCTGATCGGCATGGACCCGAACCCGTTCACCCATCGCATCCTGATCAACAAGGGCGAGCGCGATGGCGTGGTACTCGGCCAGCCGGTGCTCGACGCGCGTGGCCTTATGGGGCAGGTGGTCGAATTGATGCCCTACACCTCGCGTGTGCTGCTGCTCACCGACACCACCCACAGCATTCCAGTGCAGGTCAACCGCAACGGGCTGCGCGCCATCGCCAGCGGCACGGGCAATCCCGAGCGGCTCGAGCTGCGCCACGTGGCCGACACCGCCGACATCAAGGAAGGCGACCTGCTGGTCAGCTCTGGCTTGGGCCAGCGATTCCCGGCGGGTTACCCGGTGGCCACGGTCAAGGAAGTCATCCACGACTCCGGTCAACCCTTCGCCATCGTCCGCGCCGTGCCGACCGCCGCCCTGAACCGCAGCCGCTATCTGCTGCTGGTGTTCAGCGACAGTCGCTCGCCGGAGCAGCGGGCTACAGAAGCTGCGCAGGCGCAAGAGGCGGCCGACCGCCAGGGTGCCGCGCCACAGGACGGCACCCCGGCGACGCCGGTCCCTGCAGCAACCTCCGCGCCAGCCACTGCTGCGCCCGCTGCGGCACCGGCAACGCCTGCCCACACCACGACGCCGGCAGCCACCACGCCGGCGCGTGCCAGCTCGGCCCCGGCCGCCACCCCTGAGCGCACCCCGCCGGCGACACCTTCGCGCTCTGCGCCGGCCACCACACGGGAGAGGCAATAATGGTTGGTACGCGCTCGCGCAATGGCTGGGTGATCTGGCTGAGCTTCGTCGTCGGTCTGCTGCTGTGCGTGTCGCCCATGCCGCAGTTCATGGAAGTGTTGCGGCCGCTGTGGCTGGCCCTGCTGCTGGCCTACTGGACGCTCTCGGTGCCACACAAGGTGGGCATGACCACCGCCTGGATCCTCGGCCTGGCGCAAGACGTGCTGTTCGGCACCCTGCTTGGGCAGAACGCACTCATCCTCAGCCTCATCACCTTCCTTATCCTGTCCCTGGCCCAGCGCATGCGCATCTTTCCGATGTGGCAGCAGAGCCTGGTCATCCTCGTGGTCTTCGGTCTGGCGCAGCTGGTGCAGCTGTGGCTGAGCGCGTTGACCGGCAACCGCCAACCTACCCTGGCCCTGCTGTTGCCTGCCTTGATGAGCGCCTTGCTCTGGCCGTGGGTCAGCTACCTGCTGCGTGGCTTGCGCAAGCGCCTGGGCATCAACTGACGGGCCCGCGCGGCCCGACGCGGAGACGCCTTGCATGCCTACCCTGTACCTGGCTTCCAGCTCGCCCAGGCGTCGTGAACTGCTGACGCAGATCGGCGTACCCTTCACCGTGATCAACGCCGCCATCGACGAAACACCCAGGCCCGGCGAAGAAAGCCATGCATACGTGCAGCGCATGGCCGAAGAAAAGGCCCGCGCCGGCTGGCAGTCGCGGTCGCAGCCGGGGGCCGCTCACGTGCTGGGCGCGGACACTGCAGTGATCGCGCAAGGACGCATTCTCGGCAAGCCGCGCGACCAAGCCGATGCCCTGGCAATGCTGGCCCTGTTATCCGGCAGCACCCATGAAGTGCTCACCGCCGCGGCGCTGTTCGATGGCACGCAGATGGACATCGGCACGGCCTCGGCGCGGGTCACGTTTCGCCCGATAGACGAAGCCGAAGCCCGTGCCTACTGGGCCAGCGGCGAACCGGTGGACAAGGCAGGGGGCTACGGCATCCAGGGTCTGGGCGCAATATTCGTAGAAAAGCTCGAAGGCAGTTATTCTGCCGTCGTCGGCCTGGGTTTGTACGAAACCGCGGCGCTGCTGCAACGCAATGGCATCGCCTGCTGGCAAGTGTCCTGAAGAGGGCCGGCCGGGAGCGCCATCGCCATTACAATAAAGACACCAGGAACGAGACCCAGCCATGAGCGAAGAGATTCTGATCAACATCACGCCGATGGAATCGCGCGTGGCCGTGGTGGAAAACGGTGTCCTGCAAGAGGTCCACGTCGAGCGCACCCAGCGGCGCGGGATCGTCGGCAATATCTATAAAGGCAAGGTGGTGCGCGTGCTGCCCGGCATGCAGGCCGCCTTCATCGACATCGGCCTGGACCGCGCCGCGTTCATCCATGCTTCGGAAATCTCCCTGCGCGAAGGCTCGACCCTGGAAACCATCAGCGCGCTGGTCCATGAGGGGCAGAGCCTGGTGGTACAGGTCACCAAGGACCCGATCGGCTCCAAAGGCGCGCGCCTGACCACCCAGCTGTCGATTCCCTCACGCTACCTGGTATACATGCCGCGCACCCGGCACGTCGGCATTTCCCTGAAGATCGAGGATGAAGGCGAGCGTGAACGCTTGAAGAAGGTGGTGGCAGACTGCGTCGAGAAAGAGGGTATCCAGGAGGTTGGCGGGTTCATCCTGCGCACCGCCGCCGAGGGGGCGGGCGCCGAGGAAATCCTCATGGACATCCGCTACCTGCGCCGGCTGTGGGACCAGATCAACGTGCAGATCCAGACCGTCGGGGCGCCGACCGAGATCTACGAGGACCTGGACCTGGCGCTGCGTACCCTGCGCGATCTGGTCAACCCGAAGATCGAGAAGATCCGCATCGACTCGCGGGAGACCTTCCAGAAGACCACGCAGTTCGTGGCCGAATTGATGCCCGAAATTGCCGACCGCTTGGAGCACTACCCGGGCGAGCGGCCCATTTTCGATCTGTACGGTGTGGAAGACGAGATCCAGCGGGCGCTGGACCGCAAGGTGCCACTCAAGTCCGGCGGCTATCTGGTGGTCGATCCGGCCGAGGCGATGACCACCATCGACGTCAACACCGGGGCCTTCGTCGGCCACCGCAACCTCGAAGAGACCATCTTCAAGACCAACCTGGAAGCGGCCACCGCCATTGCCCGGCAGCTGCGTCTGCGCAACATCGGCGGAATCATCATCATCGACTTCATCGACATGGAAGATGAAGAACACCAGCGCCAGGTTCTGCGTACCCTGGAGAAGCAGCTCGAACGCGATCACGCCAAGACCAACATCATCGGCATCACCGAGCTGGGCCTGGTGCAGATGACCCGCAAGCGCACTCGCGAAAGCCTTGAACAGGTCCTGTGCGAGCCCTGCATCTGTTGCCAGGGCCGCGGCAAGCTGAAAACCCCGGAAACGGTGTGCTACGAGATTTTCCGCGAGATCCTGCGCGAGGCGCGGGCCTATCAGGCCGTGGGCTACCGCGTGCTGGCCAATCAAAAAGTGGTCGACCGGCTGCTCGATGAAGAATCAGGCAACGTGGCCGAACTGGAAGCCTTCATCGGACGAACCATTCGCTTCCAGGTCGAGTCCATGTATTCCCAGGAACAATATGATGTGGTGCTGCTCTGAAACGGCCAGTGAAACGATTTTCCAGTCTTCAGGCTTCCAGTCTTCAAGCTTCGGGCTTTCAGGCTGACGCGGCCTGTGGCGGGAGCATGCCTGCATGGTCCGCTTGAATGCCGTGCTCGCTGGCCTGACGCGTTGGGCGCTGACGCTGTGTGCGGTGCTGCTGGTGTTGCTGGCGCTGTACGTCAGCCTGGGCCGGCAGCTGGTGCCCCTGGTGGCCGAATACGACGCGCAGATCGAGGCACGTGCCAGCGAAGCGCTGGGCATGCCGGTGCGCATCGGCAGCCTGGAAGGGCGCTGGAGCCGTCTGGCACCGATACTGCTGGTTCACGATGTGCAAGTGGGCGAGGGCAGCAATGCGCTGCGCCTGGATCGAGTCAGGGTGGTGCCGGACCTGTGGGGCAGCCTGTTGGCGCGGTCGGTGCGCATTGCCCATCTCGAACTGGGCGGCGTACAGCTCAGCGCCGTCGAGGATGCTGCCGGCAAGTGGTCGATCAAGGGGCTGCCGCAGCAGCAGGACCAGGCCTTCGACATGCAGCGCACGCTGCAGCAGATGCAACAGGTCGGGCGGCTGTCGGTGCTCGACAGCCAACTGACCCTGCAACCGTTCGAGCACGACCCGCTGACCTTGACCTATGTGGGTCTGAGCCTGCGCACCAGCGAAGAGCGGCAGCGCCTGGATCTGCGCCTGCACTTGCCTGACGGCCAGCCGCTGGCGCTGAACGTGGAGGCACAGGTGCGCGCCGAACGATGGCGCCAGGGCCGTGCCCAGATCTATCTGAACCTGCCGCAAAGCGACTGGGCGCAATGGTTGCCGAGCCGCTACACCCAAGCCTGGAAACTCGAACAGTTCAAGGCGGGCGGCGAGTTCTGGCTGGACTGGGCGGATGCCAACGTCCAGCGAGCGGTGGTCAAGCTCGATGTGCCGACGTTCAAAGGTGCCCGCGCCGAGCACAAGCCCTACGCCATCGCCGATCTCAAGCTGCAGGCCTGGGCGCAACGCAGCGCCGAAGGCTTCGACCTGAACCTGGGCACCTTGGCCATGACCCTGGATGGCAAGCCCTGGCAGACCCACGTGGCGCTGCAGCAGCGCGCCGCGACGCCCGCGGCCGAGGAGCAGTGGCGCATCCAGGCCGATCGTCTCGACCTGACACCGATCACGCCGTTGCTGGACGCGCTGGTGCCCCTGCCCAAGCAGGTGGCAGCCATCGCCAACGGCCTGAACCTCACCGGTGTGCTGCGCAACGTCTCGCTCGACATCCGCCCCAAGGCCACCGGGGCCGAGCGCCTGAGCTACGCGGCCAACCTCGAGAACGTCGGCTTCGACGCCTATTCCGGCGCCCCGGCGGCGGACAATGTCAGCGGTAGCCTGATCGGCGATATCGGCCAGGGCGAGCTGCGCCTGGACAGTGAAAAGTTCATGCTGCACCTGAGCCCTATCTTCGAAAAGCCCTGGCATTACCTCAAGGCCAACGCTCGTCTGAATTTCAAGCTCGATGAACACGCGTTCACCCTGATCGCGCCGGCCATCAAGGTCCTGGGCGAAGAGGGCAATATTGCCGCCGACTTTCTCATTCGCCTGCCGTTGCACCGCGAGGCCGAACCCTACATGGACCTGCGGGTCGGCCTGGTCGATGGTGATGGCGCCTACACCAGCAAATACCTGCCCAAGGTGCTCAGCCCGTCGATCGACCAGTGGCTGCGTACGGCAATCAAGCGCGGCGCGGTCGATCAGGGCTACTTCCAGTACCAGGGTTCGCTGGCCAGCGCGGCCGAGGCGCATTCGCGCAGTATCACGCTGTTCTTCAAGGTCCACGACGTGACGCTGGCGTTCCAGCCCGGTTGGCCGGAGGCACGCAAGGTCGCCGGCAATGTCTATGTCCAGGACGGTGACGTGCGTATCCTCGCCGATCGCGGGCAGATCCTCGACACCAAGGTCAGCGATGTTTCCGTCACTGTGCCCCACGTGCCGCTGGGCGAGGACAGCCACCTGTACGTGAAGGGCAACTTCGACGGTGGTCTGGCCGACGGTTTGAAGATCCTGCAGACCGCGCCCATCGGCACCGCCGATATCTTCGCCGGCTGGCAGGGTGAAGGCCCGCTCAAGGGCAGGCTCGACCTCGACATTCCACTGGTCAAAGGCCATGAGCCCAAAGTCGTGGTGGATTTCAGCACCCGCGCGGCGCGCCTGAAGATCAAGTCCCCGGAGCTTGCGCTCAGCCAGTTGGGCGGGACGTTTCGCTTCGACTTCGACAAGGGCCTGAGCGGCGAGGGCATCACTGCCCAGGCTTTCGATCAGCCGGTAACGGCGCAGATTTCTGCCGAAGGCAAGCCAGGCGCGCCGTTGACGCGCATCGTCGCGCACAGCCAGATCCCGGTGAAGCGCCTGGCTGACTGGTTGCAGGTCAAGCAGGCTGTACCGGCGTCCGGTGATATTGCCTACCAGTTGCAGCTCAAGCTGGGTGCCGACAGCCAGCTTCGCGTCGATTCCGACCTCAAGGGTGTCGACATCGATCTGCCCGCGCCCTTTGGCAAGACACGGGCTGTGGCGCGCCCGACAGTATTCGTGATGAACCTGCAGGGTCAGGAGCGCCGCTTCGACGTCACCTATGCCGATCTGGCCAGCTTTGCCTATGCAGCCGCGGCCAATGACCTGGCCAGGGGGCGGGGCGAGTTGCTGATCGGCTCTGGTATGCCGCAACTTCCCACCACGCAGGGGCTGCGGGTCCGCGGCGCGTTGCAGGCACTGGATCTGGAACCGTGGCAGCAGCAGGCCGAGCAGTACACCGGCGGTGATCCGAGCGGCGCTGCCAGCCAGCTCGTCAATGCGGTCGACCTGCAGATCGGCACGCTCAAGGGCTTCGGTCAGCAACTCGACCAGGCGCATGTGCAGCTCAACCGCAGCCCGAGTGCCTGGCACCTTGCCCTGGCCAGCCAACAGATCACCGGCAAGGTCGATGTGCCCGATGGCAAGGCGACCCCGATCAACGTCGACCTCGATACCGTGCGCCTGCCGCCGGTCGATCCGAACGTGGTCAAGGCCGACAACCCGGTGGAAGCGCCGGACCCTTTGGCCAATGTCGATCCGCGCAAGATACCGGCGGTCAATGTCAGGATCCGCCAGTTGTTGCAGGGCGAAGAGTTGATCGGCAGCTGGTCGTTGAAGCTGCGCCCAACTTCCAAGGGTGTCGCCCTCAACGATCTCGACCTGGGTCTCAAGGGCTTGATGCTGCACGGCGCGGGCACATGGGAAGGCGCGCCGGGAGCCTCCAGCACGTGGTTCCGCGGGCGCTTGCAAGGCAAGAACCTGGCCGATGTGCTGCAGGCGTGGAAATTTGCCCCGACCGTGACCAGTGAGTCGTTCCACCTCGACGCCGATGGTCGCTGGCCGGGGTCGCCGGCCTGGGTCGGGCTCAAGCGTTTTTCCGGCAACCTGGACGCTACTTTGCGTGATGGCCAGTTCGTCGAGGTCGAGGGCGGCGCCCAGGCTCTGCGCGTGTTCGGCCTGCTCAACTTCAATGCCATCGGCCGTCGCCTGCGCCTGGATTTCTCCGATGTGCTGGGCAAGGGTTTGAGCTACGATCGAGTCAAAGGCCTGCTGGTGGCCAGCGAAGGGGTCTATGTGACGCGTACCCCGATCACCCTGCGCGGTCCCACTACCGACATCGATCTGGACGGTACCCTGGACATGGTCCGCGACGGCGTCAACGCCAAGGTGCAGGTTGCCCTGCCGATCACCAACAGCCTGCCGCTGGCGGCGGTTCTGGTCGGCGCGCCGGTGGTGGGTGGCGCCTTGTTCGTGGTGAACAAGCTGCTGGGCGACCGCGTGGCGCGCTTCGCCAGTGTGCAGTACCGCATCGAGGGTTCCTGGAAGGATCCGCAGATGACCCTGGTCAAGCCCTTCGGCGGCTGAGGGCGCGGTGGCCGTCGCCCGGTATCGGACTGTCGGCGGGGCTCCGGTATTGAAAAAGTGTCCGGGCGGACGCATGTATTGAGCATCCGTCACCGACACCCGAATTGCGCGGGCCGCTTCCGGCCACCCGCGCGCAGTCATTTGCGCAGGACGCCACGCGTCCTGCGAGCACTTTCCCACGCAGCACGCGAAGCGTCCTGCGAGCTTTTTCTACGCAGTACGTCGAGCGTCCTGCGAACACTTTCCCACGCAGTACGCGAAGCGTCCTGCGAACAGCGCGGAGTAAATATGAGCCAGATGTTATCCACCGTCAGCGAACACCTGCTGGCACCCGGCGGCCTCACGCTGGACAGCCTGCAGTCGGTGTTGGGCGAGTTGGCCGGCCCCGGTATAGACGCCGCCGACCTGTATTTCCAGGGTCAGATTTCCGAGTCCTGGGCGCTGGAAGACGGCATCGTCAAGGAAGGCAGCTTCAACCTCGATCAGGGCGTGGGCGTGCGCGCCCAGTCCGGTGAGAAGACCGGGTTCGCCTACAGCAACGCCATCACTCAGGACGCCCTGGTGCAGGCCGCACGTGCGGCCCGCTCGATTTCCCGCGCCGGCCAGAACGGCCGCGTGCAGGCGTTCAGCAGTCCTGTGGTAAGCCAGTTGTACGGTCCTGACAACCCACTGGAGGTCCTGACCCGCGCCGAGAAAGTCGACCTGCTCAAGCGTGTCGACGCCGCCACCCGCGCGCTGGACCCGCGTATCCAGCAAGTCACCGTCAGCATGGCCGGTGTCTGGGAAAGAATTCTCGTCGCTGCAGCCGATGGCAGCCTGGCCGCCGACGTGCGTCCGCTGGTGCGCTTCAACGTCAGTGTCATCGTCGAGCACAATGGGCGTCGCGAGCGCGGTGGCCACGGTGGCGGTGGCCGCACCGATTACCGTTACTTCCTGGCCGAAGACCGTGCCATGGGCTACGCCCGCGAAGCGCTGCGCCAGGCGCTGGTCAACGTCGAGGCGGTGGCGGCGCCGGCCGGTACCATGCCGGTGGTGATGGGTGCGGGCTGGTCCGGCGTGCTCCTGCACGAAGCGGTCGGGCACGGCCTGGAAGGCGATTTCAACCGCAAGGGCAGCTCGGCCTACAGCGGCCGCGTGGGCGAGAAGGTCGCCTCCAGCCTGTGCACCATCGTCGACGATGGCACCCTGGCCGGGCGTCGCGGTTCACTGAGCGTCGATGACGAAGGCACGCCTACGCAGTGCACCACCCTGATCGAAAACGGCGTGCTCAAGGGCTACATGCAGGACAAGCTCAATGCGCGTCTGATGGGCGTGGCCGCCACAGGCAACGGTCGTCGCGAATCCTATGCGCACCTGCCCATGCCGCGGATGACCAATACCTACATGCTGGCGGGCGAAAGCGACCCGGCCGAAATCATCGCCTCGGTGAAGAAGGGCATCTATTGCGCCAACCTGGGTGGCGGGCAGGTGGATATCACCAGCGGCAAGTTCGTCTTCTCGACCAGCGAAGCCTACCTTATCGAAGACGGCAAGATCACCACGCCGGTCAAGGGCGCTACGCTGATCGGCAACGGTCCGGAGGCAATGAGCAGGGTTTCCATGGTCGGCAACGACCTGTCGCTCGACAGCGGTGTGGGTACCTGCGGCAAGGATGGGCAGTCGCTGCCCGTGGGCGTAGGCCAGCCGACCTTGAAGATTGATGCGATCACCGTGGGCGGTACCGGCGCCTGAAGCGGATGACAGGCAGGCCGGGCGGCCTGCCTTCAGGCGTCTCAGCGCAAGCCGCGTTGAGTTTCGTCCAGCTCCCGGATGTACTTGAAGATCTTGCGCGTAGTGGCAGGCGGTTTGTTGTGCGCCGTCTCGTGCTGGGCCTGGCGAACCAGGTTGCGCAGATGCTGACGATCGGTTTCCGGGTAGTCGGCGAAAAACGCTTCCAGCACCTGGTCCGGGCCGGCTACCAGCCGATCACGCCAACGCTCCAGGTTGTGAAAGCGCTCGTTGTATTGCCGGGTGGAGGCGTCCACTTGGTCGAGCAGCACCAGAATGGCGTCGATGTCCTGGTCGCGCATCAGTTTGCCGATGAACTGGATGTGGCGTTTGCGCGCGATGTTCGCCGTGTGCTTGGAGGCATCGGCCAACGCCCGGCGCAGGCCATCGGTCAAGGGCAGGCGATTGAGCATGTCCGGCTTGAGCGTGATAAGGCGCTCGCCCAGATCGGTCAGCGCATGCAGCTCGCGTTTGACCTGAGTTTTGCTTTTTCCCTCATCGAGGGAGTCGTCGTAAGAATCAACCATGGGGGCCGTCCGCAAATAAACGCCGCCATGATAACCAGTCGGGGGCCGCTTGTCTGGCCCGGCCGTAGATCGGCCCGCCCCGAACCCGAATTTGATTGGAGAACACCATGAACGCACCCCAGAGCGTCGGCCCGCAGGCATTGCCAGTCCTGCAGGAGCAAGTGCAGCAGATCATCGATGAAGCCAAGCGTCAGGGGGCCAGCGCCTGTGAGGTGGCCGTGTCGCTGGAGCAGGGCTTGTCCACATCGGTGCGCCAGCGCGAAGTCGAGACCGTCGAATTCAACCGCGACCAGGGTTTCGGCATCACCCTGTACGTCGGCCAGCGCAAGGGCTCGGCCAGCACCTCGGCGAGCGGTCCGCAGGCCATTCGCGAAACCGTCGCTGCAGCCCTGGCGATCGCCAAGCACACCTCCGAGGATGAAAGCTCGGGCCTGGCCGACGCCGCTCTGATGGCCCGCGAGCAGCCCGATTTCGACCTTTACCACGCCTGGGACATCACGCCCGAGCAGGCCATCGAGAAAGCCCTGGCCTGCGAAGCCGCAGCCTTCGACGCCGAGCCCTTGATCAAGAACGCCGACGGCACCACGCTCAACACTCACCAGGGCTGCCGCGTGTATGGCAACAGCCACGGCTTCATCGGTGGCTATGCATCGACGCGACACAGCTTGAGCTGCGTGATGATCGCCGAAGCCAACGGGCAGATGCAGCGCGATTATTGGTACGACGTAAGTCGCCAGGGCGAGTTGCTGGCCGATGCCGCTTCCATCGGTCAGCGCGCCGCGCAACGCGCTGCCGCCCGCCTTGGCGCACGGCCGGTGCCGACGTGCGAGGTGCCGGTATTGTTTTCGGCCGAATTGGCCGGGGGGCTGTTCGGAAATTTCCTCGCGGCGATCTCCGGTGGCAACCTGTACCGCAAATCCTCGTTCCTGGAAGGGGCCATGGGCCAGCGGCTGTTCCCCGAGTGGCTGACACTGGACGAGCGTCCGCACCTGATGCGCGCCATGGGCAGCGCGGCATTCGACGGCGACGGCCTGGCAACCTACGCCAAGCCGTTCGTAGAGAATGGCGAGCTGGTGTCCTATGTGTTGAGTACCTATTCGGGCCGCAAACTCGGCTTGCCCAGTACGGCCAACTCCGGTGGCGTGCACAACCTGTTCGTAACCCATGGCGACGAAGACCAGAAAGCGCTGCTGCGCCGCATGGGCCGCGGCTTGCTGGTGACCGAACTGATGGGCCATGGCCTGAACATGGTGACCGGCGACTACTCGCGCGGAGCAGCCGGGTTCTGGGTCGAGAATGGCGAGATCCAGTTTCCGGTCCAGGAAGTGACCATCGCCGGCAACATGCGTGACATGTTCAAGCAGATCGTCGCCGTGGGCAACGATCTGGAACTGCGCAGCAACATCCGCACCGGCTCGGTGCTGATCGAGCGCATGACGGTCGCCGGGAGCTGATCCCGTTGCCCGGCCCTTCAGGTCGGGCAATCTGTGCTGCGATGCTTGTTTTGATTCTCAATATCAATCAATAATAAAACTCATTATCGCTGATGAGTGTCGATCATGCTCGGCAAGTTGAACGAGGCCAGGGTGAAGGGCGCTGGCCCGCCACCCGATCGAGGTGGCCGCGGCCAACCCGATCATCGGATATCGGCAAGCTGTCCAGATTGCCGAGCTAGCCTACAGGGAAGGTCGGCCGATGATTGATGTGGCGCTGGAACACATGGACGTGCGTCGCGAACAGCTCGGCGACGTGCTCGACCCGGAAAAGCTCACCGCTGGCGGTATCGGACCGCTGGGCAACCGCTGGGAGACATCCGCCATGCAGCACTGGAAACGAATCACGGAGACGGCCAACGCCAGCTTTGTCCGGGGCGAGCTGATCGAGGCGCGCGAGCATTACCTGCAGGCCCTGGCATGGGCCCAGGTGCTGTTCGAGCGCTGGGCGGATGTCGACGAAGCAGTGGCCGCATGCGTCATCTCCCACCACAACCTTGCCGACCTGCACCTGCAGTTGCATCAACCCGAAGAAAGCGCAGAGTACCTGTGCGCCATTCATGAACGCCTGTTGCACGCCGCCCAGGATTCCAGACTGCAGCCTGCGCTGCGCGATGCGGCCCTGCGCCATGCCAGCAAGACCTACGCCGAACTGCTCGGCTTCACTCGCCAGCATGGCGAATACCCCCGTACCCACCGGTTGCTGTGTGGTGCCGCCGACACCGACGTTGCGCCAGTCGTCACGCAACCCGATAACCTTCACTACGGAGTTCACTGAAAATGCCTTATACCTTGCCTGCCTTGTCGTATGCCTACGATGCCCTGGAGCCGCACATCGATGCTGCGACCATGGAAATCCACCACACCAAGCACCACCAGACCTACATTACCAACGTCAATGCCGCCATCGAGGGTACCGAATACGCCGAGTGGCCCGTTGAAAAGTTGGTCGCCTCGGTCAAGCAGCTGCCGGAAAACCTGCGCGGCGCCGTCACCAACCACGGTGGTGGCCATGCCAACCACAGCCTGTTCTGGGAAGTCATGTCGCCCAACGGCGGCGGCCAGCCGCAGGGCGGCGTGGCTCAGGCCATCGAAACCGAGCTGGGTGGGTTCGATGCCTTCAAGGAAGCGTTCACCAAAGCCGCGCTGAGCCGCTTCGGCAGTGGCTGGGCCTGGCTCAGCGTCACCCCGGAAAAGAAGCTGGTGGTGGAGAGCAGCGGCAACCAGGACAGCCCATTGATGAATGGCAACACGCCGATTCTGGGCCTGGACGTCTGGGAGCACGCCTACTACCTCAAGTACCAGAACCGTCGGCCTGAATACATCAACGCGTTCTACAACGTGGTCGACTGGGCCAACGTCGAGAAGCGCTACCAAGCCGCCGTGAACTGAGCCCCGCGCCATGGGATCGCAGGCCTTCGCGCTGGTCAGTGTTCGTCGCTTTCGCCTGGCGCTGGGCACGTTGCTGTTATTGGCAGGCGCGGCCCTGCTGGTAGGCGAGCTGCTGGCCTGGCTCGACCTCGAGCCGCGCATCCTGCGCGCGCTCGAAGGCGGGGCCATCTGCGCCCTGGGCACGGCTCTGGGCGCGGTTCCCGTACTGGTCATCCGCAGCATGCCAGTCGCCGTGGCTGATACATTGCTGGGCTTCGGCGCGGGCGTGATGCTGGCGGCCACTGCGTTCTCGCTGATCATTCCCGGCCTGGATGCGGCAGCGGCCATCGGTTTCTCACGCTGGGGCGCTGGTGGCCTGATGAGCCTGGGCATCATGTCCGGAGCGTTCTGCCTGTATCTGGTGGACCGGAGGGTTTCCGGAGTCACACCGGACTATCTGGTGGGCAGCACGCAGCAGCCTGTGATCCCTGCACGTATCTGGATCTTCGTGATCGCCATCATCGCTCACAACATCCCGGAGGGCATGGCCATCGGCGTGTCGGCTGGCGGCGGCATGCACGATGCCGACAGCCTGGCGATGGGCATTGCCCTGCAGGACGTCCCCGAGGGCCTGGTGATTGCGCTGGTACTGGCAGGTGCGGGAATGGCGCGCTACAAAGCTTTCCTGATTGGCGCCGCGTCTGGCCTGGTCGAGCCGGTATTCGCCGTGCTCTGTGCCTGGTTGGTGCGAATGGGTGAGCTGTTGCTGCCCTTGGGCCTGGCCTTCGCGGCCGGCGCGATGCTGCTGGTAGTGACCCACGAGATCATTCCCGAGTCACGCAGCAATGGTCATCACAAGTTGGCGAGCCTGGGCCTGTGTGTAGGGTTCTGCCTGATGATGGTCATGGACACTGCGCTGTCTTGACCCCTGAACCCAGAACCTGACGTAGCGCAGTACTCGACTGCCGCTACCGGGTTCTGCTTCTCGGCCGTTGGCTGGCTTTACTCGCCTTCGTCGAACTTGTCGTTGATCAGTTTGACGATGGCATCGAGCGCCTGCTGATCCTGCTCGCCTTCGGTGTGCAGGTGGATGGTGGTGCCTTTTCCGGCTGCCAACATCATTACACCCATGATGCTCTTGCCGTCGACCAAAGCTTCCGGCGTACGGCCAACACGTACCTGGCAGGGAAAGCGTCCCGCCACGCCGACGAATTTCGCTGCGGCGCGGGCGTGCAGGCCGAGCTTGTTGATGATTTCTACTTGGAGGGCGGGCATTGCGCGGGGGATCCTTTCAACTGAGGTCGCGATGGCGAACCTGGACGTTCTTGAGCGACTGCTGCAGCAATCGGCCCAGGCGCTCGGTCAAGTATACCGAGCGATGATGCCCGCCTGTACAGCCGATGGCGATGGTGACATAGGCACGGCTGCTGGCAGCGAAGCGCGGCAGCCATTTGAGCAGGTAGGAGGAGATGTCCTGATACATCTCTTCGACGTCCGGCTGGGCCGCCAGGTATTCGGCGACCGGGGCGTCGAGCCCGGACTGTTCTCGCAGCTCCGGCTTCCAGTAGGGGTTGGGCAGGCAGCGCACGTCGAACACAAGGTCGGCGTCTATGGGCATGCCGCGCTTGAACCCGAATGACTCCACTAGAAAGGCCGTACCAGGCTCTGGCTTGTTCAGCAGCCGGACCTTGATGGCATCGCGCAGCTGATAGAGGTTCAGGTTGGTCGTGTTGATCTTGAGGTCGGCCAGATCGACGATGGGCCCGAGCAGGTCGCTCTCGACGCGAATGGCCTCGGCCAGCGAGCGGCTCTCGTTGCTCAGTGGGTGGCGGCGACGGGTCTCGGAAAAACGCTTGAGCAGTGTTTCTTCGTCGGCGTCCAGGTACAGAACATCGCAGTTGATGTGCTTGGCCCGTACTTCGGCCAGCAGTTGGGGAAAACGTGATAAATGGCTGGGCAGGTTGCGCGCATCGATCGACACCGCTACCTGCGGCTGTGCCAGCTCGGTGTGGATCAGGGCACGCTCTGCCAGTTCGGGCAGCAAGCCGGCCGGCAGGTTGTCGATGCAATAGAAACCGTTGTCTTCGAGAACATCCAGGGCAGTGCTCTTGCCTGAGCCTGAGCGGCCACTGACGATGATCAAACGCATGGTTAATGACCGCTCTGTTCGTCCAGTACCACTTGGTACAAGGCTTGATTGCTGGGTGCCGAACGCAGTTTCTCACGCACTTCCTTGCGATCGAGCATGCTGGCGATCTGGCGGAGCAACTCCAGGTGGGCATCGGTGGCCGCTTCGGGTACCAGAAGCACGAACAGCAGGTCCACGGGAGCACCGTCGATGGCGTCGTAGTCGATTGGGGCGCTGAGGTGGATGAGGGCGCTGACGGGTGTATCGCACCCCTTCAGCCGACAATGCGGGATGGCAATGCCGTTGCCGAATCCGGTCGAGCCCAGTTTTTCACGGGCAACGAGCGCTTCGAATACCGTTTGGGTATCCAGCGTGGGCACTTCGCGACCGATCAGCTCGGCGATGTTTTCGAGTGCTTTCTTCTTGCTGCCGCCCGGCACGTTCACGCATGAACGGCCGGGGGTCAGGATGGTTTCTAGTCGGATCATGAGTGGGGAGTGTCAGCGAGCAGTCGCGCCTTGCAGCAGACTTTGCTGTTTTTCCTTATGCTTTTTGAGTTGGCGATCCAGCTTGTCGGTAAGCAGGTCGATGGCCGCGTACATGTCGTCATGTTCGGCGTTGGCAACCACCTCACCACCGGGTATGCGCAGGGTGGCTTCGATTTTCTGTTTGAGCTTCTCGACCTCCATGATCACCTGAACGTTGGTGATCTTGTCGAAATGACGTTCGAGCCGCTCGAGTTTTTCCCCGATGTAGGTTCGCAGGGGTTCGGTCACATCCAGTTGGTGTCCACTGATGTTGACTTGCATACCGCTTCTCCTTATTGCCATTGCATAAAGAAGCAGGCTTGGGTGCCTGCCACTGGAACGCTGTGGCACATCGCAGGGCTACATCAACCGCTTGCGTTCGCTGGACGGCGCAATCCCGAGGGATTCGCGATACTTGGCGACCGTTCGGCGGGCTACCTGGATGCCTTGTGCCTCCAGTAAACCAGCGATCTTGCTGTCACTCAACGGCTTTTTCTGATTTTCGGCCGCGACCAGTTTCTTGATGATCGCGCGGATCGCCGTGGAGGAGCATTCGCCACCTTCCGAGGTACTTACATGGCTCGAAAAAAAGTATTTCAGCTCGTATATGCCACGGGGTGTATGCATGTATTTCTGCGTGGTCACCCGTGAAATGGTCGATTCGTGCATGCCCACCGCCTCGGCGATGTCGTGCAGCACCAGAGGCTTCATGGCCTCGTCGCCATAGTCGAGGAAGCCGCGCTGATGCTCGACGATCTGCGTCGCCACCTTCATCAAGGTTTCGTTGCGGCTCTGCAGGCTCTTGATGAACCAGCGCGCTTCCTGCAGCTGGTTGCGCATGAAGGTGTTGTCGGCGCTGGTGTCGGCGCGCCGTACGAAACCGGCGTACTGCGGATTGACTCGCAGGCGTGGCACGGACTCCTGATTGAGCTCGACCAGCCAGCGGTCGCTGTCCTTGCGCACGATGACATCAGGCACGACGTATTCCGGCTCGCTGGATTCGATCTGCGAGCCGGGCCGCGGATTGAGGCTCTGCACCAGCTCGATGACCTGGCGCAGCTCGTCTTCCTTGAGCTTCATGCGGCGCATCAGCTGGCTGTAGTCGCGCGAGCCGAGCATGTCGATGAAGTCGCTGACCAGGCGCTGGGCTTCGGCCAGCCAACGGGTCTTGGGCGGCAGCTGGCGCAGCTGCAGCATCAGGCATTCGCTCAGGTTGCGGGCGCCAATGCCAGCGGGCTCGAACTGCTGGATGCGGTGCAGCACCGCTTCGATCTCATCCAGCTCGATGTCCAGTTCGGGATCGAAAGACTCGCAGATTTCCTGCAGCGTCTCGTCCAGGTAACCCTGGTTGTTGATGCAGTCGATGATGGTCACGGCGATCAGCCGATCGGTGTCGGACATGGGCGCCAGGTTCAGCTGCCACAACAGATGCGTCTGCAGGCTCTCGCCGACCGATGTGCGCGTGGTGAAGTCCCACTCGTCGTCATCGTTGCTCGGCAGGCTGCTGGCGCTGGTCTGGTAGATGTCTTCCCAGGCGGTGTCCACAGGCAGTTCGCTGGGGATGCGCTCGTTCCAGTCGCCTTCCTCGAGGTTGTCGACCGTAGGCGCGGATTCCTGGAAGCTCGGCTCCTGGATTTCCTGGGGCGGTGTCTGCTCGACCTTGTCGGCCAGCGGGTCGCTGTTGTCGAAGTCGTCGCCTTCTTCCTGGCGTTCGAGCATGGGATTGGATTCCAGCGCTTCCTGAATCTCCTGTTGGAGGTCCAGGGTCGATAGCTGGAGAAGGCGGATGGCCTGTTGCAACTGCGGTGTCATCGTCAGTTGCTGGCCCATACGTAGGACGAGCGATGGTTTCATGGCAGGAACTTAACACCTTGGTCGCCGGCGCGAAGCGCCTTCTACTACGGGTACCGAAGCACCCGGCTTATGTCGTAAGCAAATTATATGCCTGAAACCTGAGTGTTTGCCTAGGGCGCCATGAAAATTAATGCCCGTGGGAGGGCGCTGGCGCCCTCGGGCCTTACAAGCGGAACTCGTGGCCCAGGTAGACTTCGCGCACCAGATCGTTGGCCAGAATGGTCTGGGCATCGCCTTCGGCAATCAGCTGGCCGTCGTTGACGATGTAGGCCGTTTCGCAGATATCCAGGGTCTCGCGGACGTTGTGGTCGGTGATCAATACGCCGATGCCCTTGGTCTTGAGGTGGTGGATGATCTGCTTGATGTCGCCGACCGAAATCGGATCGACACCGGCGAAGGGTTCGTCGAGCAGGATGAACTTGGGTGCGGTGGCCAGGGCGCGGGCGATCTCCACGCGGCGACGTTCACCCCCCGAAAGGCTCATGCCCAGGTTGTCGCGGATGTGCGTGATGTGGAATTCCTGCAGCAGGCCTTCGAGTTCTGCAAGCCGAGCCGTGGCATCGAGTTCCTTGCGGGTTTCCAGAATGGCCATGATGTTGTCGGCCACCGACAGCTTGCGGAAGATCGAGGCCTCCTGCGGCAGGTAACCGATGCCGGAGCGGGCGCGGCCATGCATCGGCTGGTGACTGACGTCCAGGTCGTCGATGAGCACGCGGCCCTGATCGGCCTGCACCAGGCCGACGATCATGTAGAAACAGGTGGTCTTGCCGGCCCCGTTGGGGCCCAGCAGGCCGACGATCTGCCCGCTTTCGATGGACAGGCTGACGTCGCGTACGACTTGCCGGCTCTTGTAGCTCTTGGCCAGGTGCTGCGCTTTCAGAACTGCCATTACTGGGCCTTCTGCGGTGCGTCGGATTTCTTCTTCGGCTGGATCACCATGTCGATGCGCGGACGAGGCGTGGTGACCTTGCTGCCCGTGGCACGGCCGGCGTTGACCACCTGGCGCACGGTGTCGTAGACGATCTTCTCGCCTTCGGACGTGTTGCCGTCGTTGATGACCTTGGCCTTGTCGATCAGCACGATGCGGTTCTGCGCCGCGAAGTACTGGATGGTCATGCCGTAGGCCTGAACGATGGGCTTGTCGGCGGCGGGTTTCTGCTCGTAGTAGGCCAGGTTGCCGACAGCAGTGAACACGTCCACGTCGCCCGTGGCATTGCGGGTGATGGTCACGGTATTGCCGGTGATCTTCATCGACCCTTGGGTAATGATCACATTGCCCTTGTAGGTCGCCACACCCTGTTTGTCGTCGAGCTGGGCATCGTCGGACTGGATATGAATGGGCTGATCGCGGTCAGTGGGCAGTGCCCAGGCGCTCGCGCTTCCCAGTGCTGCGCTCAGGCTGAGCAAAAAGGGGAGGGTTTTAACGAGCCTCATACTGTCCTCTTACGTTGGACAGCAAGTTGATCTTGCTGTCATTCAGATACGCTTTCATGCCCTTGGCCGTCGACACGCCACCGGCGCCGTCGATTCTAACGTCTTGGTCGGTCTGCGCATATTGCTTCTGTGGGAAAACGGTCATGCGCGAGCTGGTGATCAGCGTAGCGCGGCTTTTCTGATCGGTACGCGCGATGCGCACCGAATCGATCAGCTCGACTTCGCTGCCATCGGGATTCACTTCGCCGCGATCGCTCGTCACGTGCCACGGATAGACGGTTCCGCGGTACAGCTGCATGTCGGGCTTGGTCAGCAAGGTGACCTGCGACGTCTTCACGTGCTCGACCTTGTCGGCAGTCATGTCGTACTGCACGCCGCCATCGGGCAGGTATTGCCGAGCCTTCGCGTTGATAGCGTAGTAATCGATCTGGGTTTCGTCGACGGCTGCCGTGGGCTGGTCGAGGAAGCGCTCCGGGCTGATGTCCCAGTAGCCGATGGCGGCGAACAGCAGCCCCAGCACACCCAGGATGACGATATTGCGGATTTTCTTGTTCAGCATGTCAGGCCCTACAAGTAGGCGGCGCGGGCCGCTTCGAGATTGCCTTGGGCATCGAGGATCAGCTCGCAGAACTCGCGTGCCGCCCCGAAGCCGCCACTGGCCTGGGTCACACCGTCGGCATGCTGGCGCACGAAGGCATTGGCATTGGCCACTGCCATGCCCAGGCCCACCCGGCGAATCACCGGCAGGTCAGGCAGGTCGTCGCCCAGGTAAGCCACGTGTTCATAGCTCAGGCCGAGTTCGGCGAGCAGTCCGTCGAGCACCACGAGTTTGTCTTCACGGCCCTGAAAGAGGTGGGCGATGCCCAGGTTTCTGGCACGCCGCTCCACCACCGGGCTCTTGCGACCGGTGATGATGGCCGTGGTCACGCCACTGTTGATGAGCATCTTGATGCCCTGACCATCCAGCGTGCTGAAGCTTTTGAACTCGCTGCCGTCTTCGAGGAAATACAGGCGGCCATCGGTCAGTACGCCGTCGACGTCGAATACGGCCAGCTTGATGGCCTTGCCTCGCTGCAGGAGGTCGTTGCTGCCAGTCTCGGGCATTGCACCATTCTCGGTCATTACATGACTCCCGCGCGCAGCAGGTCGCCAAGGTTGAAGGCGCCTACCGGACAGTCTTGATCGTCAACCACGATCAGTGAGTTGATCTTGTTGTCTTCCATGATCTTCAGCGCCTCGGCAGCCAGCATGTCGGCGCGAGCCGTCTTGCCGTGGGAAGTCATGACGTCTTCGATTCGAGTGCTGTGGACATCGATGGTGCGATCCAATGTGCGCCGCAGATCGCCGTCGGTGAAGATCCCGGCGAGGCGGCCATCGGCTTCCAGAATGGCGGTCATGCCCAGGCCCTTGCGGGTCATTTCCATCAGCGCATCGCGCAGCAGTGTACCGCGCGCCACCTGTGGCAGCGCAGTGCCGGTGTGCATCACGTGCTCCACCTTGAGCAGCAGGCGTCGGCCCAGTGCTCCGCCGGGATGGGAGAAGGCGAAGTCTTCGGCCGTGAAGCCGCGCGCCTCGAGCAGGGCAATGGCCAGCGCATCGCCCAGCACCAGGGTAGCGGTGGTGGAGGAGGTCGGCGCCAGGTTCAGCGGGCAGGCCTCCTGAGCGACGCGCGCGTCGAGATTGACCTCGGCAGCCTGGGCCAGGGGTGAGTCGGGGTTGCCGGTCATGCTGATCAGCGGAATGCCCATGCGTTTTATCAAAGGCAGCAAAGTGACGATCTCCGCTGTCGAACCGGAGTTGGACAGGGCCAGGATGATGTCCTGGCGGGTGATCATGCCCATGTCGCCATGGCTGGCCTCGGCAGGATGCACGAAAAACGCCGGGGTGCCGGTGCTGGCCAGGGTCGCGGCGATCTTGTTGCCGATATGGCCGGACTTGCCCATGCCCAGCACGATCACGCGGCCGTTGCTTTCGAGGATCAATTCGCAGGCGCGCACGAAATCGGCGTCGATGTGGGCAAGCAGGCCCTCTACCGCTTCGATTTCGAGACGTATGGTGCGGTGCGCGGATTGGATCAGGTCGCTGGTCTGGCTCATGGCGAAAATCGGTAGGCCCGGTGAAAAGGCGGCGATTATAGCGGGAATGGACGTGCGACTCACCTGCCTATTTCGCGGCCCCGGTAAATCGATGGTACGTTTCGCCAATGGATCAATCTTGGGCGGCACGTGTCTGCAATGCTATAGTTCGCCGCTTGTTCGGCCTGTCCGCGCCAAGTGTCTTCGGTCAGAAGATGAGCGTCCGAGGGTAAGGTTGCACTGCAAGGAGTTTAAATGAGTGCCGATAGCGCCTACGCGGTCGAGCTGAAAGGGGTTTCCTTCAAGCGCGGTGCGCGGAGCATTTTCAACGACGTCGATATCCGCATTCCTCGCGGCAAGGTCACCGGTATCATGGGGCCTTCAGGTAGCGGCAAGACCACGCTCCTGCGTTTGATGGGCGCGCAACTGCGGCCCAGCGGCGGCGAAGTGTGGGTCAATGGCCAGAACCTGCCCAAACTCTCGCGCAGCGATCTGTTCGATGCGCGCAAGCACATGGGCGTGCTGTTCCAGAGCGGCGCGCTGTTCACCGACCTGGACGTGTTCGAAAACGTGGCCTTCCCGCTGCGCGTGCACACCGACCTGCCCGAAGACATGATCCGCGACATCGTTCTGATGAAGTTGCAGGCCGTTGGCCTGCGCGGTGCCATCGAACTGATGCCGGACGAACTGTCCGGCGGCATGAAGCGCCGGGTCGCGCTGGCCCGCGCCATCGCCATGGATCCGCAGATATTGATGTACGACGAGCCGTTCGTCGGTCAGGACCCGATCGCCATGGGCGTACTGGTGCGGCTGATCCGCCTGCTCAACGACGCCCTGGGTATCACCAGCATCGTGGTGTCCCACGACCTGGCGGAAACCGCGAGCATCGCCGACTACATCTATGTCGTAGGTGATGGCCAGGTGCTTGGTCATGGCACGCCAGAAGCGTTGATGGGGTCGGACAATCCGCGCGTCCGCCAATTCATGAAGGGCGATCCCGACGGCCCCGTGCCTTTTCATTTTTCCGCGCCCGACTACCGCGCCGATCTGCTGGGGAAGCGTTGATGCGCAAGAAATCAATCATGGAGCGCGTGCGCCTGTTTGGCCGCTCGGCCATCGACATGGTCGGCATCCTGGGTCGTTCCGGGCTGTTCCTCGGCCACGCGCTGGTGGGCCGCGGCGGCATCGGTGGCGGCTTCCAGCTGCTGATCAAGCAATTGTATTCAGTGGGCGTCATGTCCCTGCTGATCATCGTCGTGTCCGGCGTGTTCATCGGCATGGTGCTGGCGCTGCAGGGCTTCAGCATCCTGGCCAAGTACGGGTCGGAGCAGGCGGTTGGGCAAATGGTCGCACTGACACTGCTGCGTGAACTCGGACCTGTGGTCACCGCTCTATTGTTCGCCGGTCGTGCAGGTTCTGCACTGACGGCCGAGATCGGCAACATGAAGTCGACCGAGCAGTTGTCGAGCCTGGAGATGATCGGCGTCGACCCGCTCAAGTACATCGTTGCGCCAAGGCTGTGGGCCGGTTTCATTTCCCTGCCGTTGCTGGCGATGATTTTCAGCGTCGTCGGTATCTGGGGTGGCTCCTGGGTTGCCGTCGACTGGCTGGGCGTCTATGAAGGATCGTTCTGGGCCAACATGCAGAACAGCGTGAGCTTCACCGATGACGTGCTCAACGGTGTGATCAAGAGCCTGGTATTCGCTTTCGTCGTCACCTGGATCGCCGTGTTCCAGGGTTATGACTGTGAACCCACGTCCGAGGGCATCAGTCGCGCTACCACCAAGACCGTGGTCTACGCGTCGCTGGCCGTTCTGGGCCTGGACTTTATTCTGACCGCCCTGATGTTTGGAGATTTCTGATGCAAAACCGATCAATGGAAGTCGGAGTTGGCCTGTTCCTTCTGGCCGGCATCCTGGCTTTGCTGCTGTTGGCCTTGCGTGTCAGTGGTCTGTCCACCAGCGCGAACACCGAGAGCTACAAACTCTATGCCTATTTCGACAATATCGCCGGTTTGACTGTCAGAGCGAAGGTGACCATGGCCGGTGTGACCATCGGCAAGGTCACGGCTATCGATCTGGATCGCGACACCTTCACGGGCCGGGTGACCCTGCAGCTGGACAAGAAAGTGGACAATCTGCCCACTGACTCCACTGCTTCCATCCTGACCGCGGGCCTGCTGGGCGAGAAGTACATTGGTATCAGCGTGGGTGGCGAGGAAGCCTTGCTCACCGACGGCGGTACCATCCACGACACCCAGTCGTCCCTGGTGCTCGAAGACCTGATCGGCAAGTTCCTGCTCAACACAGTCAGCAAAGATGCCAAATAAGGAGTTATCCATGTTTTCGATCATGCGACGCAGCCTGCTGGTTCTGGTGGCTCTGCTACCGATGTGGGCCAACGCAGCCCCTGCGGTATCCGCACATCAGGTTGTACAGGGCGTCACCGACCGGCTGCTGTCGGATCTGGAAAAGAACCGTGAAACCTACCGCAGCAACCCTCAGGCTTTCTACGACGCGTTGAATTCCATCGTCGGTCCAGTCGTCGATGCCGAAGGCATATCGCGCAGCATCATGACCGTGAAGTACGCGAACCGGGCAACACCGGCGCAGAAAACGCGTTTCCAGGAAAATTTCAAGCGCAGCCTGATGCAGTTCTATGGCAACGCGTTGCTCGAATACAACAACCAGGGCATCACCGTTGGCCCGGCCAAGGATGAAAGTGGCACTCGTACCAGCGTCGACATGCAGGTCAAGGGCACTGGCGGAGCGGTGTATCCGGTTTCCTACACCCTGGAAAACCTGAACAACGAGTGGAAGGTACGTAACGTCATCATCAATGGCATCAACATCGGCAAGCTGTTCCGCGACCAGTTCGCCGACAGCATGCAGCGCAACGGCAACGACCTGGACAAGACCATTGATGGTTGGGCGGGCGAAGTCGCCAAGGCCAAGGAAGTCACCGACAAAGCTGCCCCGACGAGCGCCCAGTGATGGATCAGGCTCGCGTCGAACTGGCCGGCGACCAGCTCCGCCTGGCCGGCGTGCTGGACTACCGCTCCGGCGCCGCACTGCGCAAGCAGGGGCAGGCATTGATCCAGTCCAGCCCGGCCACGGCGCTGGTCATCGACTGCACTGCGGTCGAGAAATCCAGCAGCGTCGGCTTGTCCCTGCTGCTGGGCTTCATGCGCGATGCCGAGGCGGCCGGCAAGACCGTGCGGGTCCAGGCACTGCCCCACGATATGCGTCAGATCGCTCAGGTCACCGGCATGAGCGAATTCTTTTCACAGATTTGAGCGGCCCTCATCGAGGTCCTCTGGCCTGATCCCGTCGATACGGGGTTCGCAGTCGGGGGGCTTTTTTGTATGATGGCCGACCCGCGCGCACAGGGCGCCGATCGAGGTTGAGCATGCAGGCTGTAGAAGTGAAGGGTTTCCTTGAGTCCAAGCTGCCGGGAGTGCAGGTGGAAGTCGAGGGCGAAGGCTGCAATTTCCAGCTGAACGTGATCAGTGACGAGCTGACCGCGCTTAGCCCGGTCAAGCGCCAGCAACAGATCTATGCTCATTTGAACCCATGGATCGCCGATGGCAGCATCCATGCGATCACCATGAAATTCTTCAGCAGCGCAGCCTGGGCTGAGCGTTCCTGAGCCATTCCGCGTCGAGACTCCAATGGACAAACTGATTATTACTGGCGGCGTTCGCCTTGATGGCGAAATCCGCATTTCCGGAGCGAAAAACTCCGCTCTGCCGATTCTGGCTGCCACCCTGCTGGCCGATGGGCCGGTAACGGTTGCCAACCTGCCGCACCTGCACGACATCACCACCATGATCGAGCTGTTCGGTCGCATGGGCATCGAGCCGGTGATCGACGAGAAGCTGGCGGTCGAGATCGATCCGCGCACCATCAAGACACTGGTTGCACCGTACGAGCTGGTCAAGACCATGCGCGCCTCGATCCTGGTGCTGGGCCCGATGGTCGCTCGCTTCGGCGAAGCGGAAGTGGCGCTGCCCGGTGGTTGCGCGATCGGCTCGCGTCCGGTCGACCTGCACATCCGCGGCCTCGAAGCCATGGGTGCGGTCATCGACGTGGAAGCCGGCTACATCAAGGCCAAGGCGCCGGAAGGTGGCCTGCGCGGTGCCAACTTCTTCTTCGACACGGTCAGTGTGACCGGTACCGAGAACATCATGATGGCCGCAGCTTTGGCCAACGGCCGCAGCGTCCTGCAGAACGCCGCGCGCGAGCCGGAAGTGGTCGATCTGGCCAACTTCATCAATGCCATGGGCGGCAATGTCCAGGGCGCCGGCACCGACACCATCACCATCGATGGTGTGAAGCGCCTGCACTCGGCGACCTACAAGGTCATGCCCGATCGCATCGAGACCGGTACCTACCTGGTGGCCGCCGCCTGCACAGGCGGCCGGGTCAAGGTCAAGGACACCGATCCGACCATTCTCGAAGCCGTGCTGGAAAAGCTTCGCGAGGCGGGCGCCGAGATCACCACCGGCGCCGACTGGATCGAACTGAACATGCATGGCAAGCGGCCCAAGGCGGTCAACGTGCGGACCGCGCCGTACCCGGCGTTCCCCACCGACATGCAGGCGCAGTTCATTTCGCTCAATGCCATTGCCGAAGGCACCGGCGCGGTCATCGAGACGATCTTCGAAAACCGTTTCATGCACGTCTACGAGATGCACCGCATGGGCGCGCAGATCCAGGTCGAGGGCAACACGGCCATTGTCACCGGCACCGAGAAGCTCAAGGGCGCACCGGTCATGGCGACCGACCTGCGGGCGTCGGCGAGCCTGGTGATTTCGGCGCTTACCGCCGAAGGCGACACCTTGATCGACCGCATCTACCACATCGACCGTGGCTACGAGTGCATCGAAGAAAAACTGCAGATGCTGGGCGCCAAGATCCGTCGCGTACCGGGCTGATGTGCGTGCAGGGCGCAGGGATGCGCCCGGTCGTTGCCAGAAACTTTCCTGTAAGGACTGACGTTTCCCATGTTGACCATTGCGCTGTCCAAAGGCCGCATTCTTGACGATACATTGCCGCTCCTGGCCGAGGCGGGCATCGTGCCCACCGAGAACCCGGACAAGAGCCGCAAGCTGATCATTCCCACGACCCAGGACGATGTGCGCCTCCTGATCGTGCGCGCCACCGACGTGCCGACCTACGTCGAGCATGGTGCCGCCGACCTGGGTGTCGCCGGCAAGGACGTCCTGCTCGAATACAGTGGCCAGGGCCTGTACGAGCCCCTCGATCTGCAGATCGCCCAGTGCAAGCTCATGACGGCCGGCGCCATCGGCGCGGCCGAGCCAACCGGTCGGCTGCGTGTGGCCACCAAGTTCGTCAACGTTGCCAAGCGCTACTACGCCGAGCAGGGCCGCCAGGTCGATATCATCAAGCTCTACGGTTCCATGGAACTGGCGCCACTGGTGGGCCTGGCCGACAAGATCATCGACGTGGTCGACACCGGCAATACCCTGCGTGCCAACGGCCTGGAGCCCCAGGAACTGATCGCCCACATCAGCTCCCGGCTGGTGGTGAACAAAGCCTCCATGAAGATGCAGCACGCCCGCATCCAGGCGTTGATCGACACCCTGCGCAAGGCAGTGGAGTCGCGACACCGCGACTGATGCACCTGCGCAGGTCTGCAACCTGCGCCCGTCTATCCGCATCATAGCCAAATAACTCAAGTGCCCATGTGGATCGATTGGTAATCTATCGGCGCTTGAGCAATTGCCATTATTTGAGGCCCGCCATGACCGTTTCCACTGCTATTCGCCGACTCGATGCCACTGATCCGGACTTCGCCCGCCATCTGGACCATCTGTTGAGCTGGGAAAGTGTGTCAGATGACTCGGTCAATCAGCGCGTGCTGGACATCATCAAGGCCGTGCGCGAGCGGGGCGACGCCGCGCTGGTCGAATTCACCGAGCGCTTCGATGGCCTGCAGGTCGCCTCGATGGCCGACCTGATCCTGCCGCGCGAGCGTCTCGAACTGGCCCTCACACGCATTACCGATGTGCAGCGCAACGCTCTGGAAACCGCCGCCGAGCGGGTGCGTCTCTACCATGAGAAGCAGAAGCAGGATTCCTGGAGCTACACCGAAGCCGACGGCACGGTGCTCGGCCAGAAGGTCACGCCACTGGACCGCGCCGGGCTGTACGTGCCCGGCGGCAAGGCCTCCTACCCGTCATCGGTATTGATGAACGCCATTCCGGCAAAAGTGGCGGGCGTTACCGAGGTGGTCATGGTCGTGCCCACGCCCCGAGGCGAGGTCAACGAGCTGGTGTTGGCAGCGGCCTGCATTGCCGGCGTCGACCGAGTGTTCACTATCGGCGGCGCCCAGGCCGTTGCGGCCCTGGCCTATGGCACCGAAAGCGTGCCGCGCGTGGACAAGGTCGTGGGCCCCGGCAATATCTACGTGGCGACTGCCAAGCGCCATGTGTTCGGCCAGGTCGGTATCGACATGATCGCTGGCCCCTCGGAAATTCTGGTGGTCTGCGACGGTGGCACCGATCCGGACTGGATCGCCATGGACCTGTTCTCCCAGGCCGAACATGACGAAGACGCCCAGGCCATTCTGGTCAGCCCCGATGCCGAGTTCCTCGACAAGGTCGCGGCCAGTATCGACAAGTTGCTACCGACCATGGAACGCGCCGAGATCATCAATACCTCGATCAATGGCCGGGGCGCGCTGATCAAGGTCCGGGACATGCAGCAGGCCATTGAGGTGGCCAACCGAATTGCCCCGGAACACCTGGAGTTGTCGGTCGAAGACCCGCAGGCCTGGCTGCCGCAGATCCGCCATGCGGGTGCCATCTTCATGGGGCGTCACACCAGCGAAGCGCTGGGCGACTACTGCGCCGGCCCCAACCACGTGCTGCCGACTTCGGGCACCGCGCGTTTTTCGTCGCCCTTGGGTGTCTACGATTTCCAGAAGCGTTCGTCGATCATCTTCTGCTCGGAGCAGGGCGCTTCCGAGCTGGGCAAGACCGCTTCCGTGCTGGCTCGCGGCGAGTCCCTGAGCGCACACGCCCGCAGCGCCGAATACCGTATCCAACCCGATCTGGCAAAAGGGGAATGAGCATGAGCAGATTCTGGAGTCCCTTCGTCAAGAACCTGGTGCCCTATGTGCCCGGCGAGCAGCCCAAGGTTGCCAACCTGGTCAAGCTCAACACCAACGAGAACCCCTACGGCCCATCGCCCAAGGCGATCGAGGCCATGCGCGCCGAGCTGTGTGACGCCCTGCGTTTGTACCCGGATCCCAACAGCGACCTGCTCAAGCAAGCCGTGGCGGACTATTACGGGGTGCAAACCAACCAGGTGTTCCTGGGCAACGGCTCGGACGAAGTGCTGGCGCACATCTTCCACGGCCTGTTCCAGCATGACCAGCCGCTGTTGTTCCCGGACATCAGCTACAGCTTCTATCCGGTCTATTGCGGCTTGTACGGTATTGCCTTCGAGGCCGTGCCGCTGGACGAGCAATTCCAGATCCGGCCACAAGACTACGCCAGGCCCAACGCCGGGATCATCTTCCCCAACCCGAACGCACCCACTGGCTGCCTGTTGCCGCTCGAAGCGGTCGAGCAGATTGTTCAGGCCAGCCCGGACTCGGTGGTGGTGGTAGATGAAGCCTACGTCGATTTCGGCGGTGAAACCGCGATCACCCTGGTCGACCGCTATCCAAACCTGCTCGTCACCCAGACTGTCTCCAAATCCCGTTCGCTGGCCGGCCTGCGGGTAGGGCTCGCGGTCGGCCACCCGGACCTGATCGAAGCGTTGGAGCGCATCAAGAACAGCTTCAACTCCTATCCGATCGACCGAGTGGCAATCGCCGGCGCCGCCGCAGCGTTTGCCGACAAGGCCTACTTCGAAGACACCTGCGCCAAGGTGATCGCCAGTCGCGAAAAACTGGTGCAAGGGCTGAATGAACATGGATTCGAGGTACTGCCCTCGGCAGCCAACTTCATCTTCGCCCGCCACCCCGATCAGGACGCTGCAGCCATCGCCGCCCGCTTGCGCGAAAAGGGCGTGATCGTGCGCCATTTCAAGCAGGAACGCATCGCGCAATTCCTGCGCATCAGCATCGGTACTCCGGAACAGAACCAGGCGTTGCTGGATGCCCTGTGAGCAAGAAGATAAAAGCGGCTGGGCTGAACAAGCCGCTTGACCGGCAGACTTCCCAGGTCGGTTAGGCTGCCGGTATAGGGCGCGGGACAGCAGGATAAGTTGTCAGCCGGCTAATGCTTCGCACAAGACCTGAGTGCTGCCGGCAGTGTGTTCATCGCCTAGCGTTTTTTCAAGGAGAATGACCCGAAACGGATACGAGGCCCGTCAAGTGTGATTGACAAGGTGTTCTGAGTAGCCGTGAAGGGTATTGGCGCTATCGACTCACTGGACGTGATATCTGTGTAGGGGACCCCACCACTGCCCGATATCCTGCCGAAGGCGAAGTTTTCCTCCTCGCCTATAGGATTGATGAAGGGCATCACCGTATAGGTAATCACGTAATGACTGCCAGGTTCGATGCGAGTGACCAACTGGCTGACGCGTTGGCCGTTGGCCAGTTGCACGCCGCCGTGCTGCCACTCGCCTCCTCCTCTCCAGTCCGTATTTGGACGCTCGAACTGGCTATCCTTGATGAGTTCGTCGGGATTGGGAAAGTCATCGACGAGGCTGGGACTCCAGAACTGTACAGGGGTGCTTGCTTCAGAGCTGATTACGACTTCCAGATGAGTCGTCGCCGGTTGGGTTACATGTTCGAGCTCGTATATGAACGCGCCTGTCTTCAGGTAGAAACTTGCTACCTCTGTATTATTTTCCTTGATGACGACACGGCCGACTTCAGCCAATGCATGGTTAGCCTTTGATGAGCTATTGAACCCCAAGGCGATCATTCTGAACGTGTACTGTTTGGCTCTCGCTTCTATGGTCACTCCCTGCCTGATGCTGGCCTGATTGACCAGAGTCGCGCCAGGCGGTGAAGAGGTGCAGTTGGCGGGGTCCCCTTTGTCGTCCGTGATCCAGTGGGTGAAACCTTGTTCGAACTCTGCGTTCTGGAACAGATTCCCTGGCAGCGCCAGAGGTGTGGTCGTAGGCGTTATGTTAGTCATGATCCATTTTCTCCGTGTGTGTGGCAAGAAAACAGGCTAGCTACGATTGCATGTTCCTGGGTAACTATCTTTTTACACGCGAAACAGGGGTGATCTTATATTTTCAGACCGCAGTGCGCTTTTCGCTAAACGCCGGGCGGCCAAGATAATTATCAGGTGAGCGTAATAATCATGAGTATGACGGTCGATACTTCTGTGCGAATAAAAACTTCGAGCGTGTATAGGTGTGTTACATCCGATAGAAATGACGTGACCGAGCTTGCATGCGATAGCCAACCGCCATCCGTTTTTCACTACATCCCTACTTCTCCTCCTTCTTCACCGCCGCCGGCGCTGGCGGGGGGCGCAGGCCCACTTCGGCGTTGAGGGTGAGTTCCTTGCCCTTGCGCATCACCTGGATGGCGATCCGGTCGCCGGGCTTGGTGCGGGCGACCTGGTTCATCGAGCGGCGACCATCGCCGGCCGGCTCGCCATTGATGCTGAGGATGACATCGCCCAACTGCAGGCCGGCCTTGTGGGCCGGGCCGCCCTGAAACACTCCGGCGACGACGATGCCTGGCCGATCCTTGATGCCGAACGACTCCGCCAGCTCCTCGGTCATCGGTTGTACTTCGATGCCTAGCCAGCCGCGGATCACCTGGCCATGTTCGATGATCGACTTCATCACCTCCAGCGCCAGCTTGGTCGGGATGGCGAAGCCGATGCCTTGCGAACCGCCGGACTTGGAGAAGATGGCCGTGTTGATGCCGGTCAGGTTGCCGTTGGCATCCACCAGCGCGCCGCCGGAGTTGCCGGGGTTGATCGCCGCATCGGTCTGGATGAAGTCTTCGTAGGTATTGAGGCCCAGCTGGTTGCGGCCGGTGGCACTGATGATGCCCATGGTGACGGTCTGGCCGACGCCGAACGGGTTGCCGATGGCCAAGGCGACGTCGCCGATACGGATGCCGTCGGAGCGGCCGATGGTGATTGCCGGAACGTTCTTCAGATCGATCTTGAGCACCGCCAGGTCGGTTTCCGGATCGCTGCCGATTACCCGTGCCAGGGTTTCCCGGCCGTCTTTCAGGGCCACCACGATCTGGTCGGCGCCGGCGATCACATGGTTGTTGGTAAGCAGGTAGCCTTCGGGGCTCATGATCACCGCCGAGCCCAGGCTCGACTCCCAGCGCCGCTGCTTGGGCAGGTTGTCGCCGAAGAACCGGCGGAACTGTGGATCTTCGAACAGCGGGTGGGCCCCTTTGTTGACCGCCTTGGTGGTGTACAGGTTGGCCACGGCGGGCGCTGCGATGGCTACGGCGTCGGCGTAGGACACCGGGCCCTGGATGACGCTGGCGCTTTGCGGCGCCTGCTGCAGGTTGACGTCCTGGCTGGGCAGGCCGACCCATTGCGGAAAGCGCAGGATCACCAGCAGGGCGATCAATATGCCGGTTAACAGTGGCCAACCGAAGAAGCGCAAGGCCTTGAACATGGGAACGATCCTGAAGGGTAGCGGGGGGCTGTTTCTTCGGCGCGCAGGGGCGCCATAATGGCCGGCATTATACGGGCGCTCGCGCCGCGCTGAACTGCCTTTGTGGAGACTTTCATGGCTGTGGCACTGAACACGTTGGTCGAAGAAGCCGACCGTTATCTGAGCAGCACGAAGATCCAGGATTACTGCCCCAATGGCTTGCAGGTGGAAGGTCGCCCGCAGGTCATGCGCATCGTCAGTGGCGTGACGGCAAGCCAGGCGTTGCTCGATGCCGCGGTGGACGCCAGGGCCGATCTGGTGCTGGTGCACCATGGTTATTTCTGGAAGGGCGAGAACCCCTGCGTGGTCGGCATGAAACAGCGGCGCCTGAAGACCTTGCTCAAACACGATATCAGCTTGCTGGCTTACCACCTGCCGCTGGATCTGCACGCCGAAGTGGGCAACAACGTGCAGCTGGCGCGGCAGTTGGAAATCACCGTGGAAGGGCCGCTGGATCCGGCGGACAGCCGGGTCGTGGGGCTGATCGGTTCATTGCCCGAGCCCATGCATCCGCGCGACTTCGCCCGTCGCGTGCAGGAAGTGCTGGGCCGCGAACCGTTGCTGATCGAAGGCAGCGAAAAGATTCGCCGCGTCGGCTGGTGCACCGGCGGCGGCCAGGGTTACATCGACCGGGCGATCGCGGCCGGTGTGGACCTGTTCATCAGCGGCGAGGCTTCCGAACAGACCGTTCACAGTGCCCGCGAGAACGACATCAGCTTCATCGCCGCCGGCCATCACGCCACCGAACGCTACGGTGTGCAGGCGCTGGGTGAGTACCTGGCGCGGCGCTTCGCGCTCGAGCATGTGTTCATCGACTGCCCCAATCCTGTCTGATCGGTGGACGATGGTGCCTGATTCGCGGGCAGAGCCCGCTCCCACAGTGCTCATAGTGATCTTGTAGGAGCTGGGCCGGTGGGATCGAGTCGGCTGGCAAGCCTCCGCCCGCCAAACACGAACCCTCCAAACCATGAGGCATATTGATATACCCCTTCGATCTAACCACTCTCGATGACCAAACCGGACGCCGTGTTAAAGTGCCCGGCTCGAACACGGCCCGCAGGCCGTCCATAAAGACTGTATTCCGTGAGTAGCCATGGTCGACAAACTGACGCATCTGAAACAGCTGGAGGCGGAAAGCATCCACATCATTCGTGAGGTGGCCGCTGAGTTCGATAACCCGGTGATGTTGTATTCCATCGGCAAGGACTCGGCCGTGATGCTGCATCTGGCGCGCAAGGCCTTCTTCCCCGGCAAGCTGCCGTTCCCGGTGATGCACGTCGACACCCAGTGGAAGTTCCAGGAGATGTACAAGTTCCGCGACCGCATGGTCGAGGAGCTGGGCCTGGACCTGCTGGTACACGTCAACCCCGAGGGCGTGGCGCAGGGCATCAACCCCTTCACCCACGGCAGTTCCAAGCACACCGACATCATGAAGACCCAGGGCCTCAAGCAGGCGCTGGACAAGTATGGCTTCGACGCCGCCTTCGGCGGTGCGCGCCGTGACGAAGAGAAGTCGCGGGCCAAGGAGCGGGTCTACTCGTTCCGTGACAGCAAGCATCGCTGGGACCCGAAGAACCAGCGTCCGGAGTTGTGGAACGTCTACAACGGCAAGGTCAACAAGGGCGAATCGATCCGCGTATTCCCCTTGTCGAACTGGACCGAGCTCGACATCTGGCAGTACATCTACCTGGAAGGCATCCCGATCGTGCCGCTGTACTTCGCCGCCGAACGCGAAGTGATCGAGAAGAACGGCACGCTGATCATGATCGACGACGAGCGCATTCTCGAGCACCTCAGCGAGGAAGAGAAGGCCAGCATCGTCAAGAAGAAAGTACGTTTCCGTACCCTTGGCTGCTACCCGTTGACGGGCGCGGTGGAGTCCGAGGCGCAGAGCCTCACCGACATCATTCAGGAAATGCTCCTGACGCGAACGTCCGAGCGCCAGGGCCGTGTCATCGATCATGATGGCGCCGGTTCCATGGAAGACAAGAAACGTCAGGGCTACTTCTAGAGCAGGGTCAGAACATGTCGCACCAATCCGAATTGATCAGCGAGGACATCCTCGCCTACCTGGCCCAGCACGAACGCAAGGAACTGCTGCGCTTCCTCACCTGCGGCAACGTCGACGACGGCAAGAGCACCCTGATCGGGCGCCTGCTGCACGACTCCAAGATGATCTACGAAGATCACCTGGAAGCCATCACCCGCGACTCGAAGAAATCCGGCACTACAGGCGAAGAAGTCGACCTGGCGTTGCTGGTCGACGGCCTGCAGGCCGAGCGCGAGCAGGGCATCACCATCGATGTCGCCTACCGTTATTTTTCCACGGCCAAGCGCAAGTTCATCATTGCCGATACCCCGGGCCACGAGCAGTACACGCGCAACATGGCCACGGGTGCGTCCACCTGCGACCTGGCGATCATCCTCGTCGATGCCCGCTACGGTGTGCAGACCCAGACTCGTCGGCACAGCTACATCGCGTCCCTGCTGGGCATCAAGCACATCGTCGTGGCCATCAACAAGATGGACCTCAAGGGCTTCGATGAGGGCGTGTTCGAGCAGATCAAGGCCGACTACCTGAAGTTCGCCGAGGCCATCAGCCTGCAGCCGACCACCTTGGCCTTCGTGCCGATGTCGGCGCTCAAGGGCGACAACGTGGTCAACCGCAGCGAACAGTCGCCGTGGTACAGCGGCCAGACCCTGATGGAAATCCTCGAAACCGTGGAGGTGGCAGCCGATCGCAACTTCAACGACCTGCGCTTCCCGGTGCAGTACGTCAACCGGCCGAACCTGAACTTCCGCGGCTTCGCCGGTACCCTGGCCAGCGGTATCGTGCACAAGGGCGATGAAGTGGTCGTCCTGCCGTCGGGCAAAAGCAGCCGGGTGAAGTCCATCGTCACCTTCGAAGGTGAGCTGGAACACGCCGGCCCTGGCCAAGCAGTCACCCTGACCATGGAAGACGAGATCGACATCTCTCGCGGCGATCTGCTGGTGCATGCCGCCAATGTGCCGACCGTCTCCGACAGCTTCGAGGCCATGCTGGTGTGGATGGCCGAAGAGCCGATGCTGCCCGGCAAGAAATACGACATCAAGCGGGCCACCAGCTACGTGCCGGGCTCGATCGCCAGCATCGTCCACAAGGTCGACGTGAACACCCTGGCCGAAGGGCCGGGCAGCGCGCTGCAGCTCAACGAAATCGGCAAGGTGAAGGTGTCGCTGGACAGCGCCATCGCTCTGGACGGTTACGACAGCAACCGCACCACCGGTGCGTTCATCATCATCGACCGTCTCACCAACGGCACCGTCGGCGCCGGCATGATCATCGCGCCGGCCGCCGTCAGCCAGGGTGGCAAGGTTCATGGTCGCTCCGCCCATGTGACCACCGACGAGCGCGCCCAGCGCTTCGGCCAGCAACCGGCGACCGTGCTGTTCAGCGGTCTTTCGGGTGCGGGCAAGAGCACCTTGGCCTACGCCGTGGAACGCAGACTGTTCGACATGGGCCGTGCGGTATTCGTGCTCGATGGGCAGAACCTGCGACATGACCTGAACAAGGGCCTGCCACAGGACCGCGCCGGGCGCACCGAGAACTGGCGCCGTGCCGCTCACGTGGCGCGGCAGTTCAACGAAGCGGGCCTGGTGACTCTGGCCGCCTTCGTTGCGCCGGACGCCGCCGGCCGCGAGCAGGCACGCGACCTGATCGGTGCCGATCGGCTGGTGACCGTCTACGTCCAGGCCTCGCCTCTGGTCTGCCGCGAACGCGATCCACAGGGCCTGTACGCCGCCGACCAGGACAACATCCCCGGCGAGTCCTTCCCGTATGACGTGCCGCTGAATGCCGATCTGGTGATCGACACCCAGGCCTCGTCGGTCGATGAAGGCGTCAAGCAGGTGCTCGATCTGCTGCGCAGCCGCGGCGCGATCTAAGCCCTCGGCCTTCTGGAACCGCAGGAGCGGACAGCGTCCGCTCCTGCATCCGGGTTCCGGTCTTTTCAGCCTGCCTTATTTGTCTACCACCCTTCGAGGCCAAGGGTAGCGCCTGCTAGGCGCTCATTTGTCTCGAAGGACCGACCCATGCTTGAACTCCTTTCCCTGAGTGGCGAAGTGGCCAAGGCTGCGCCACTGGCCAGCAGCGTGAGCAAACATTTCTGCTCTCGGCCGACCCTGCGCCAGGTCGCCAGCAATATCCTCGCCAGCGAGCTGTCGGCGCGATACCCCGACCTGGCGCTGGACGTCGACTGCCTGCAGCTGCTCGAACCGCTGGCCGCCCAGGCCAGGCCCGATGTCCCGGCTGTGCATGAGGCCCAGCGCTACCGTCGGCTGGCGCTTATCGATGTGCTGATCGACCGTTACATCCATACCGAGCAGCTCCGGCTGATTCAAGGCTATCACCTGCTCGCACATGAGCCGCTGGGCTCGCCTCCGTCGGCCCTGCCGGTGGCGTTGGTGCAGGTGCAGGGCATCGTCAACGAGTGGGGCCCGCAGATCATTACCGCCTACAGCCAGGCACTGTGCGATTACTGGGACCAGGTCCAGGCAGACGGCAGCGATCGCTGGCACTGGCTGGCCTTGGCGCTGCAGTCGCGTCTGAAGGCCAGTATCGAGCGGGACAAAGCTGCCGGACGCCTGGACAGCGAGCAACTGGCGGCGGCCTCGTTGCTGGCGGCGATGCCCACCGCCAGCCTGCGCGCCAGGCATGAAGGTGACCCGATCCAGGCCAGCCTGATCCGCGTGCATGCGACGGGTGCCGGCCTGCAGCGGGAAGCCGAGCTGACCCACGCGCTGGTCATCCGCCGTCGCCTCGGCCTGCAGGGGCGCGAGGTCGTGCTGCTCTACACCCCCGTCAACGGCTTGGAGGGCTTTGCCAACCTGCAGGCGCTGGCGGATGCCTTCGCGGGTCACATGGGCCGCGAATTCACCGGCTCGGCCTTGGAATTGGCCCTGTATACACCTGACGGCGATATCTTCGAAGCTCAGGCGCAGGCGATTCTCGAGCAGCAACTCAATGCCTTGCAGACCCTGGGCGTCTATTGCCAGCAACAACGCCTGGGCACTCGAGCGCTGACGGAGGGCTGCGAAAGCATCACCAGCCTGTTCGACCTCGACACAGCCCAGGAACGCGCCCGGCTCCAGGCGCTTCACAGTGCACTGCCGCAGTGGCTCCGAGCTGCCAGTCTGACCCAGCGTCGCGCGTTCTCCCTGTACCTGGCGGCGTTGGCGATGGTGCGCGATGAGCAGAAAGGCGCATCGTTCCTCGATGCCATACCCACGCTTGAATCCTTTGCCCGGACGACCCTGGTCGAACAGATAGAAGCCGACCATCCCGGCCAGCCGCTGGCCGACCTCGACGACGTTCAAGTGCACATTCTCACCGTGCCCAATGCGCAATTGAGTCTGGTCAATGCCGGCGACATGGCCCTGGAAGATCAACAGATCAGCCTCGCCGAACTGGCTCTGTTCAACCTGTCGGGCCGCCCCCGCGGGCACCTGCTGATCAAGCCGCGCGCGGGTGCGTTGCTGCCGGACTGGGTCGATACTGCCACCATCGAAGCCCTGGTAACCCGCGCCGATGTAGGCGGGCGTTACCTGAAGCTGCTGAATCGGCAACTGCTCGAAGACCCCGTGCAGGCCCCACGTCGCCAAGAGCTGTTCACCCGGCAACTGGCCTATCAGTTGCCGTTGCTGGCGTTGGAGAACACCATCCGCGGTGAGCACGGCTTTACCGAACGGGGATGGCTGTATGTCGAACAGGTCATGAATGGCTTGGGTGACCTGGATGTCGACGGGCATCGTATCGGCCTTCGCAGCCTGGGTTTCCTGCCGGCACCGGGCATGAACGTCGATGCCGTGTGCAACATGTATGTATTCGGTGCATTGGACGGCAGCGGAGTGCAGGTGCTCTACCGACCCTTGTTCAAACCTTGCTTGAGCCAATACACCAGCGCTGCCGCGCTCATGGCAGCGATCAGCGAACCGGGCGATCTGCAGCGCAGCGTACTGGACTGGTTGGGCGAGGGCGCCCGTGCGCGCTATGCCAGCGGCGGCTTTCGCGAGCCGCATCTGCTGCGTTTCGCGCAGGGTTCGGATTTCGCCCCGATCAGCACGCCGGCCCCTGCAGCGCTGCAACTCACAGACATCGCCCCTCCGTTGCTCGAGCACCTGTACCGCAGCAACGTACAGGCCTTGATCAACGTCGCGGACCGTCGATCGGTATCCAGCGAGGAAAGTCGCTGGATCGGGTTTCAGGCGCTCGGCTGGACGCTGTTCAACGCCCTGTTGCCGGTCCTCCCCGGACCGCTGGCCACGGCAGGCTGGCTGGTGCAGGCGATGGCCGCGACGAACGTCACGCTGATTGCGCAGGCTGCGGGGGATCCTGCCGCGGTCGATGATCAGATGTTCGACCTGCTGTTCAACATCGCCTTGGTCCTGCTGGCCCATGACGCTGGGCAGACGCCGACCGGTCGAGGTTTCGGCCAGCCTGCGGCAGGCCGGCAGAACACTGCGCCGGTCCGCAGTACCTGGGCGGCACCGCGCGATGCCATCGCCCACTCCGAAGGCACGCTGAGCTTTTCCTGGACGAGTGCGCAACATCGGCTCGGCACTGATCAGATCAAGGCTCTGGCGGCCTATCGCACCACACCGGGGCCAAGCATGACGCCGCCATTGGCGCACGGTCGCTATCAAGGCCTGCAGTTGGACGGCGAGCGTTGGTTGCTGGCCCTGGACGGCCACTTCTATGAGGTGGCTGCCGACGAAGACCAGTTGCGCATAGTCGACGGCAAACGCCCGCAGCGGCCGGGGCCCTGGCTGGCGCGAGACGAAGTGGGACGCTGGCGCCTGGACCTGCGCCTGCGTTTGCGCGGCGGCGGGCCCAAGCGTCGCATCGCGGCCTTGCGTGCCAGCAACCAGGCGCTGATGGTGTCCTACAACGCTGAAGTCGTGGCTTTCAACCAGCAGCGTGCAGGCTTGCACCAACGTGTCGACCGGGTGCTCGGCAAGCTTGGACGTGCCATGCAGGCCGGGGACAGCGAACGTCTGACCGGTCTGCGCGAGGCCCTGAGCGAGGCCACCGAAAGCTACCTCGGGGCCTTGCGCACGGTGCTGCGTGCCAGCAAGAAACTCAGTGAACTGGACCCCTATGCCGATCGTTCGAAGGAGCAGGCCGGGGCGCTGTTCCAACTGTGCGAACTGGCCCAGGAGGAGATCGTCAATCTGCGCTACAAGAGCATCGCGTATCGGGACCAGGCCGACCGGCTGCCGGCGACACTCGACGCCTCGGATCTCGATACCGCGCAGTCCGCCGCGTTCTTCGACTTCGTGGCCGACAGCACCGAGGTGATGGATAAACAGATACAGCTGAGCAAGGAGCTGGCCGATTGGAAACGCCAGCTTCAGCGTATGCCCCTCGAAGGCGAGGCCGCCCTGAAAAAGCTCAAGGTGGACTGGATACAGGAGTTGTCGATACAGCGCTGGATCGGTCTGCTGGTCGACGGTCTGGCACTGACCTGCATCCGCAAGATCCCTGCGTTGCAGGAAGCCGAGCGGATCATGGAGTCGGTGGCCGGGCCCGTGCGGTTGGCCGCGCAAACCCATGCAGCCCTCGAGGAGAGCGCCAGCTACAACCTCAATGACCGCGTCGAAGTGCTCAACAGCCTGGACTTGCAGTATGAAGCGGCCCAGCAGGCACTGACCCTGCATGGCGAGCTGCTGGGAGAGCAGTTGCATCGTCCGGCGTTCGACCGCCTGACCGCGCTGATCGCCGAGCTGCGCGACGATGCGCAGGCGTCGCTGGTGCCATTGGTTCGCGAGCAGCTCAGGATGACCCGCAAGCAGCGCCAGCAGGTGCGCCACAAAAACCTGTACATGACCCACCGTCGAGGCTTGGTGGTCGGCCAGCGACGGCCCAAGCTCAAACCCTCGGACAGCGACATCATCGATGTCATCGATCCAATCGAGAAAAAGGTCGTCGCCTCCTTCGGCAAGGATCTGGCCGAAGGCAACTGGCGTCAGCTTGATGTGGCGCCTGCGCCCCGGCCACGTGCAGTGGCGACGTCGGTCAATGCCGCGGTTCGTCGCGGCAACCGGTTGCTCCAGGGCGCCGACAGTGCGCTGAAGCAAGCCTGGAAACAGGCCGAAAAAGACTACCTGCCGGGCGAGGTCGAAGATCAACTCACCCTCTATGCTCGCCAGCTTGACGACAGCGCCGACGCCGTCGAGCAGCAGCTCACCCGGCACAATGCGGTAGACCAGGCCACCAGCCAGCACGCGTCGGCCCATGGCCGCGCCCAGTTGTTCCGCGACAAGGCCGGGCAACTCGTCAAGGACGGCAGGCTGATTCGTATCCACATGATCAAGCGCCAGGCGCCCACGGCTGCGCGGGTCGACTACCTCTACCGCGAGCAGGCCGTGCGCATCAGCCGCGTGGGCGGGCGCAGCAAGCTCAAGCGCTCGTCGGGTTTCCTCGAGGAATACCTGATTGCCGACACCACGGGAACGCCGTTGTGGTACGCGCATTTTCACTACCGAGAGCTTCGCTCGCCCCGCGATCAATACACCACGGCGCACCTGAAAACCGTCGAGCAGCGCTTCGATGGCGTGGACCGGCAGAAGGCCGATGAAGCTGCCGGACGCGAGGTGATCGGCATTCTGCGTCGGGAGATCAAGGCGCCTTGCGACGAGGTGTACCTGAGCCTGTAGGAGCATGAGGCCCTGCAGCGGGCATAAAAAAAGCGGGACCTGAAAACAGGGCCCGCTTCTTGATCGGCGCCAGTGAAACCTACTTGCGCTTCAACCCATACTGCTCGTCCAGCATGCCAGGCGAGTTCGCTGCCTTGGGTGCGTAGTCGCGAGGCGGCTCGGCGTCGCGTGGTGGCGTGAGGCGCTCGCGGTGAGGCTGCGGGGCGTCCGAGTGCAGGGCGGCCAGCAGGCGCTGACGGGTAAGCTCGTCCAGGGCCAGACGGTCGGCGCCTTCGGCCAGGTGATCCTGCACTTCCTGATAGCTCTGGGTCAGTTTCTTGACCAGGATCGCGGTGCTGTTGAAGTGGGTGACCACTTCGTTCTGATAGGTGTCGAAACGTTCCTGGATGTCATCGAGCTGACGCTGCGTGCCATTGGGTACGGCGCGAGGCGCCAGGCGTGCGACGGCAAAACCGATGACCACACCGACCACCAGGGCCAGGGTCGGCAACAACCAAACTAAGAGCGAGAGTTCCACGAGTCCTTCCTCTATAAACGGCTTTGCTTTACGTTAACGGCTCGGACCTGCGCTGTATACCGCGCGCTTGCGCAAATTCGCAGGACGCAATCTTTCCAGCTAGACGAGTCGACCCTTCTTGAGGTCACGGAGTTCATCACTTGCTCATCCGCGAAACCGCAGTTTTCATCGACGGCCCCTCGGGCTCACTCGAAGCGTTGTACCTCGACACCGCCGATGCCACCGGCATCGCGTTGATCTGCCATCCCAATCCGGTACAGGGCGGGACCATGCTCAACAAGGTGGTGTCCACCTTGCAACGCACCGCGCGCGACGTCGGTCTGTCGACCCTGCGCTTCAACTACCGGGGCGTGGGCGCCAGCGCAGGCAGCCATGACATGGGCACGGGGGAGGTCGACGATGCCCAGGCCGTGGCTGCCTGGCTGCGAGCGAAACACCCCGAGCTGCCGCTGACGATTCTGGGCTTTTCATTTGGCGGTTTCGTTGCAGCCACCCTGGCAGGTCGTCTGGAAGCCCAGGGCGAGGCGGTGAAGCATCTGTTCATGGTCGCTCCTGCGGTGATGCGGATGACTGAAAGCCTGCCGCAACAGGCCACGTTGACCGTGATCCAGCCGGACGCCGACGAAGTGGTCGATCCGCAGCTGGTCTACGACTGGTCCGACAACCTCGATCGTCCCCATGAGCTGCTGAAAGTGGCAGAATGCGGGCACTTTTTCCACGGCAAGTTGACCGACCTCAAAGATCTGCTGCTGCCGCGCCTTTCGAACTGATGCCTGTCCACGGCCCCTGAACAAGAACCGACCCATGACCACTCGTATCCTGACCGGTATCACCACCACTGGCACGCCTCACCTGGGCAACTACGCCGGGGCCATTCGCCCGGCGATCGTCGCCAGTCGGCAGAGTGACGCCGACTCGTTCTATTTCCTGGCCGACTACCACGCCCTGATCAAATGCGATGACCCGCTGCGCATTCAGCGTTCGCGTCTGGAAATCGCCGCCACCTGGCTGGCGTCGGGCCTGGACGTGGAGCGGGTGACGTTCTACCGGCAGTCCGATATTCCGGAAATCCCCGAGCTGACCTGGTTGTTGACCTGCGTTGCTGCCAAGGGCCTGCTCAACCGTGCCCACGCCTACAAGGCCTCGGTCGACCACAACGTCGCCGCCGGGGAAGACCCGGATGCCGGCATTTCCATGGGTTTGTACAGCTATCCGGTGCTGATGGCCGCCGACATCCTGATGTTCAACGCGCACAAGGTGCCGGTCGGTCGCGACCAGATCCAGCACGTGGAAATGGCCCGCGACATTGGCCAGCGCTTCAACCATTTGTTCGGCAAGGGCCGCGAGTTCTTCGTCATGCCCCAGGCCTTGATCGAGGAAAGCGTCGCCACCTTGCCAGGCCTGGACGGGCGCAAGATGTCCAAGAGCTACGACAACACCATTCCGTTGTTCACCAGCGCCAGGGACATGAAGGATGCGATCTCGCGCATCGTCACCGACTCGCGCGCCCCAGGCGAGGCGAAGGATCCGGACAACTCGCACCTGTTTACCCTGTTTCAGGCGTTCGCCACGCCCGAGCAGAGCGCCGAGTTCCATGCCGCGCTGCGTGAAGGGCTGGGCTGGGGCGAAGCCAAGGCGCGTCTGCTCAGCCTGCTCGATGCCGAGCTGGGCGAGGCGCGCGAACGCTATCACCACTTCATCGAACGCCCGGCCGAACTGGAGGACATTCTCCTGGCGGGCGCTGCGAAAGCGCGTGCCGTCGCCACGCCGTTCCTGGGTGAGCTGCGTGAAGCGGTGGGGCTGCGCTCTTTCCGCGAGCAGGTCCAGGTGACCACGGCAGGCAAGAAGAAAGCCGCCAAGACCGCACGTTTCGTCAGCTTTCGTGACGACGATGGCAGCTTCCGCTTCCGCCTGCTCGATGCCGGCGGCGAACAACTGCTGCTGTCGCGCAGCTTCCCCGACGGCAAGGCAGCCGGGCAGGTCAGCAAGCAACTGCAACAGGGTAATGAACTGGACATCCGCAGCGATGCCGAAAGCTTCACGCTGTGGCTGGACGACACCTGCGTGGCCGACGGCCCATCGTTCACCACGGCAGAAGCGCGCGATACCGCCGTCCAGGCATTGCGCCAGGCGCTGCAACCTCAAGGGGAGTGATGCGACACCCTGTCGCAAAGCTCATTGCCATTATCCTGGGCCGTCGCTACAGTGACGGCCCGTTTTTGTTGCCTTGCTAACGAATATGACGCCCCTAGAACGATACCAAGCCGATCTCAAACGTCCCGAATTCTTCCACGACGCCGCCCAGGAAAATGCCGTCCGCCACCTGCAGCGTCTGTACGACGACCTGGTCGCTGCCGGCACCAGCAAGCCAGGCGTGTTCGGCAAGCTGTTCGGCAAGAAGGAACCCAAGCTGGTCAAGGGGATTTACTTCTGGGGCGGCGTTGGCCGTGGCAAGACCTACCTGGTCGACACCTTTTTCGATGCCTTGCCGTTCGAGCAGAAGGTGCGCACGCACTTTCACCGTTTCATGAAGCGCGTGCACGAGGAACTGAAAACCCTCAAGGATGTGAAAAACCCGCTGACGGTCATCGCCAAGCGCTTCTCCGACGAGGCGCGGGTGATCTGCTTCGATGAATTCTTCGTTTCGGACATCACCGATGCAATGATTCTCGGCACCCTGATGGAAGAGCTGTTCAAGAACGGCGTGACGCTGGTGGCGACTTCCAACATCGTGCCCGATGGCTTGTACAAGGATGGTCTGCAGCGAGCGCGTTTCCTGCCGGCGATCGCGCTGATCAAGGAGCATACCGAGATCGTCAACGTCGACAGCGGCGTCGACTATCGCCTGCGCCACCTGGAACAGGCCGAGCTGTTCCATTCGCCGCTCGATGAGGCCGCTCAGGCCAGCATGCGCGAAAGCTTCAAGGCGCTGACGCACAACAGCACCAAGGTGGTCGAGAACGATCCCTTGATGATCGAGAACCGCGAGATCCGTGCGCTGCGCACCTGTGATGACGTGGCCTGGTTCGAATTCCGCGAGCTGTGCGATGGCCCGCGTAGCCAGAACGACTACATCGAGTTGGGCAAGATCTTCAACGCCGTGCTGCTCAGCGGTGTCGAGCAGATGAGCGTGACCACCGACGATATCGCTCGCCGCTTCATCAACATGGTCGACGAGTTCTACGATCGCAACGTGAAGCTGATCATCTCGGCCGAAGTGGAACTCAAGGACCTGTACACCGGTGGGCGTTTGAACTTCGAGTTCCAGCGCACCTTGAGCCGACTGTTGGAGATGCAGTCCCACGAGTTCCTGTCGCGCGCGCACAAGCCCTGACATACCGCAGCGTCTGGTTCGCGGCCGCTGACCGCTCCAACAATTACCTGTAGGAGCGGTCAGCGGCCGCGAAGGGCACGACGCTGTCGTTCAGGCCTCCTGCATGAACTGCTGGCGATAGCCGTTGGGCGACAGTTCGGTGTGCTGGCGGAACAGCCTGGCGAAGAAACTGGCATCGTCGTAGCCCACCTCGTAACTGATGGTCTTGACGCTCTTGCGGGTACCCGACAACAGCCCCTTGGCGGTTTCGATGCGCAATCGCTGCAGGTAGTGCAGCGGCTTGTCACCAGTGGCGGCATGGAAGCGACGCATGAAGTTGCGAATGCTCATGCCGCGTTCGCGTGCGACATCTTCGAAGCGGAATTTCTCGGCGAAATGCTCTTCCAGCCATTGCTGTATATGCAGGATCGGCACGTCGCGATGCAGCTTCTGCCCGCCGAAGCCGATGCGTCCAGGTGTATAGCTGCGCTGCACCTCGTACAGGGTATCGCGCGAGACCGCCTGAGCCACGTGGGCGCCACAGAACCGCTCGATCAGGTGAATGTACAGGTCACAGGCCGATACCGGTCCGCCGGCGCAGAACAGGTTGTCGGCGTCGGTCAGGTGCTTGTCCTGATTGAGCCGAACGCTTGGAAAGCGCTGTCTGAATTCCTCGAATAAACGCCAGTAGGTGGTTGCCTCCTTGCCGTCCAGCAAGCCACTGGCGGCCAGCCAGAACACGCCGCTCGCCTCACCGCACAGCACAGCGCCGCGCGCGTGTTGAGCGCATAGCCAGGGCAGCACCTGGGGGTAGCGCGCGGCAGCGCTGTCGAAGTCGCCCCAGCAGGCAGGCAGGATGATCAGGTCGGCATCTTCGAGGCCACCGTCCACGGGCAGCATGACGTCACTGAAACTGCGCACCGGTAGCGCGTCCGGGCTGACCAGGCGTGTTTCAAAGAGGGCGTGGCGTTCCAGGCCCATCTGCTTGCCATAACGCAGGCTGGCCATGTGGAAGAAGTCCTTGGCCTGCATCAGGGTCGAGGCCATGACCTGGTCGGTGGCCAGAATGCAGACGCGCCGCAGCGCGGGCGTGTGGGGCGTGAAGATCATGATTTTATTCTTGTGGGGTGAAAGCGGTCAGGATATGGCCGAAGCGTCGTTGGGTTCAAGCGAGGTCGAGAATGGGGCGGCGTTGATTGCTTCGCGGCCGCTGACCGCTCCTACGAAAGATCCATACGATCCGGTAGGAGCGGCCAGTGGCCGCGAAGAGGTCATCACGAACGGCAACGATCGAACATCAGGGCGCCGGATTCGGCTGCGCCTTATGGATCGCCTCGATACCCGCCAGCACGTCTTCGGACAGCACCAGGTCGATGCTCGCCAGGTTGCTGTCCAATTGCTCCAGCGAGGTCGCGCCAATGATGTTGCTGGTCACGAACGGCTGCGCGGTGACGAAGGCCAGAGCCATCTGCGCCGGGTCCAGGCCATGTTCGCGGGCTAGGTCCACGTAGCGGCTGGTGGCAGCGACCGCCTGCTCATTGGCATAGCGGGTAAAGCGGCTGAACAGCGCCAGACGACTGCCAGCCGGCCGCGCGCCGTTCTCGAACTTGCCCGAGAGCATGCCGAACGCCAGGGGCGAGTAGGCCAGCAGCCCGCACTGCTCGCGGATCGCCACTTCGGCCAGGCCTACTTCGAACGTGCGGTTGAGCAGGTTGTAGGGGTTCTGGATGGACACCGGGCGGGGCAGGTTGCCGCTGTCGGCCAGGCCCAGGAACTTCATCGTGCCCCATGGGGTTTCGTTGGACAGCCCGACATGCCTGATCTTGCCGGCCTTGACCTGCTCGTCGAGCACCTGCAGGGTTTCCTGCAGCGGGGTATCGAGCTGATCCTGGGTGTGCTGGTAGCCCAGCTTGCCGAAGAAATTGGTGCTGCGCTCCGGCCAGTGCAACTGATAGAGATCGATCCAGTCGGTCTGCAACCGCTGCAGGCTGGCGTCCAGCGCCGCAACGATATGCGCGCGGTCGAACTTCAGCTGGCCATCGCGGATGTGGCTGATGCCATTGCCGGGGCCTGCGATCTTGCTGGCCAGGATCCAGTCGGCGCGGTCGCCCTGGCGCTTGAACCAGTTGCCGATCACCCGCTCGGTGGCGGCATAGGTTTCCGGGCGCGGGGGCACCGGGTACATTTCTGCGGTGTCGATGAAATTGATGCCGGCCGCCTTGGCCCTTTCTATCTGCGCGAAGCCTTGCTCCTCGGTGTTCTGCTCGCCCCAGGTCATGGTGCCCAGGCACAGCGCGCTCACGTTCAGATCGGTACGTCCCAGCTGGCGATAGTGCATCGGTGACTCCTCTTGGCAAAGGAATCATAAAAGCAGGTTGATATTTTTTTCGCAATCTGGATAATTCGGCCCCTCTCTGCGAAGTGGAAGTGATGCCCCGCCTCCCGGAAGAATTTTGCCGTGTATGTGACGCGAAGACCCGAGCCCCCCAAAAGTGTCCCGTGCCCGGCTGCCTTTGACTTGTCAAAGTAAGCACTATTCAGTAAGATCCGCCGTCTCTTTTTGCTGGGCGGCCCCTGAGGCTATAAAGAATGAAAACTTTTACTGCTAAACCGGAAACAGTAAAGCGCGACTGGTTCGTCGTTGATGCTGCTGGTCAGACCCTGGGTCGTCTGGCTACAGAAATCGCGAGCCGTCTGCGTGGCAAGCACAAGCCTGAGTACACTCCTCACGTTGACACCGGCGACTACATCGTCGTCATCAACGCCGAGCAGGTGCGTGTCACTGGTGCCAAGACCACTGACAAGATCTACTACTCCCACTCCGGTTTCCCGGGCGGTATCAAGTCGATCAACTTTGAAAAGCTGATCGCCAAGGCGCCTGAGCGCGTGCTCGAGACCGCGGTCAAGGGCATGCTGCCCAAGAACCCGCTGGGTCGCGACATGTACCGTAAGCTGAAAGTCTATGCGGGCGCTGCTCACCCTCATACTGCTCAGCAGCCCCAAGAACTGAAGTTTTAACGGAATAGTTCATTATGTCGGCGACTCAAAATTACGGCACTGGCCGTCGCAAGACCGCAACCGCTCGCGTTTTCCTGCGTCCGGGCACCGGTAAGATCTCCATCAACAATCGCACTCTGGAAACCTTCTTCGGTCGCGAAACTGCCCGCATGGTAGTTCGTCAACCGCTGGAGCTGACCGAGAACACCGAGAAGTTCGACATCTACGTCACCGTTATCGGTGGTGGTGTCAGCGGTCAGGCCGGTGCGATCCGTCACGGTATCACTCGTGCACTGATGGACTACGACGAAGCACTGCGTCCGGCCCTGCGTAAAGCAGGCTTCGTGACTCGCGATGCTCGTGAAGTTGAACGTAAGAAAGTCGGTCTGCGTAAAGCGCGTAAGCGTCCGCAGTACTCGAAGCGTTAATTCGCGTCTTCGTTCCAGAAAAAACCCGGTTCTCGCGAGCCGGGTTTTTTTTCGCCCGTCAATCCTTGGGAGGCGCTGGTACACTGCGCGCAAGACAATGCACACGCCTGTTGCAGCAGGCTAAGGTAAATGATGGCAGATGAGCAGGGCGGCGCGTGTGACATCGACCAGGGTCGCCGACGCTTTCTGGTCGGCACCACGACGCTGGTAGGCGCTGCCGGCGCAGTGGCTGCAGCAGTGCCCTTCGTGGCGTCATGGCAGCCCAGTGCGAAAGCCCGCGCAGCAGCCGCGCCGGTGAAGGTGAACATCGCCAAGATCGAGCCGGGGCAGCAGATGGTTGTCCAGTGGCGCGGCCAACCCGTGTTCATCTGCCGACGCACGCCGCAGATCCTCGAACGCCTGGCCCAGAACACCGAGCATCTGGCCGATCCCCAATCACGCGATTCCGATCAGCCAGGCTATGTCGACCCAGCCCTGCGAGCCATCAAGCCCGAAGTGCTGGTGGTGGTGGGTATCTGTACGCACCTGGGGTGCTCGCCGACCTTTCGTCCCGAGGTCGCCGCCGCCGACCTCGGGACGGACTGGCAGGGCGGGTATTTCTGCCCGTGTCACGGCTCGCACTACGATCTTGCCGGACGGGTCTTCAAGGCACAGCCCGCGCCGTTGAACCTGGCCGTGCCCGCGCATCACTACGAAAGTGCCGAGGTACTGGTGCTGGGTGTCGACGGGGAGGGCGCCTGATGCGTGGCCTGCTGCAGTGGATCGAGGCGCGTCTGCCGGTGGGCAGGGTATGGCGTGATCATCTGAGCCGTTACTACGTCCCCAAGAACCTGAATTTTTTCTATATCTTCGGCTCGCTCGCCCTGTTGATGCTGCTCAACCAGTTGCTTACCGGCATCTGGTTGACCATGAACTACACAGCCACCGCCGAAGGCGCCTTCGCCTCCATCGAATACATCATGCGCGACGTCGAATATGGCTGGCTCCTGCGCTACCTGCATTCGACCGGTGCGTCGGCATTTTTCATCGTGATCTACCTGCACATGTTCCGCGGGCTGCTGTATGGCTCCTATCAAAAGCCGCGCGAGCTGGTGTGGGTCTTCGGCATGTCGCTCTACCTGCTGCTGATGGCGGAAGCGTTCATGGGCTACCTGCTGCCGTGGGGGCAGATGTCGTATTGGGGCGCGCAGGTGATCATTTCCCTGTTCGGAGCGATTCCGATCGTGGGCGCTGACCTGGCTCAGTGGATCCGCGGTGACTATCTGGTTTCGGGTATCACCTTGAACCGTTTCTTCGCGCTGCACGTGGTGGCATTGCCGCTGCTGATCGTGGGGCTGGTGATGCTGCACATTCTCGCGTTGCACGAAGTAGGCTCGAACAACCCCGACGGCATCGATATCAAGCAGCTTCGGGATGCCGACGGCAAGCCGCTGGATGGCATTGCCTTCCATCCGTACTACACGGTCAAGGACCTGCTCGGGGTGGCGATCTTTCTCTTTGTGTTCAGCGCCGTGGTGTTCTTCTTTCCGCAGATGGGCGGCTATTTCCTGGAGCCGGCCAACTTCGAGCCTGCCAACGTGCTCAAGACGCCCGAACATATCGCGCCGGTCTGGTACTTCACCCCGTTCTACGCCATCTTGCGCGCCGTTCCCGACAAGCTCATGGGGGTGCTGGCCATGGCTTTCGCGATTGCCATCCTGTTCGTGCTGCCATGGCTGGACCGCAGCCCGGTCAAGTCGATGCGCTACAAAGGCTGGTTCAGTCGCGCGGCGCTGGCGCTGTTCTGCGTGGCGTTCGTGACGCTGGGCTACGTCGGCATGCAACCGGCCACGGTCATCACCACCTGGATAGCGCGGGGGGGCGTGGTGCTGTACTTCGGCTATTTCCTGGCCATGCCGCTGTACACGCGGCGGGAGATCACCCGGGCGGTACCCGATCGGATCCCTCGCCGATGAAATTCATGATTGCCGTCTTGCTGTTGCTGGCCCTGCCGCGGGCCTGGGCGGACCCGGTGGCGCCGCTGGTGCGCCCGGTGGCGATCGAGGTGACCGACAAGGCGGCCTTGCGAGACGGTGCAAGCACCTTCGTCGGCTATTGCATGGGCTGCCACGGGGCCAGGTTTCAGCGTTACCAGACAGTGGCCGACGACCTGGGCATACCCTATGAGCAAATGCTGCAGACCTTGGCCCCAGCCGGCGCAGCCATTGCCGATCACATGCAGACGCGCCTGCAGCCGGCCGATGCCAAAGCCTGGTTCGGCGCCGAGGTGCCCGACCTGACCTTGGTGGCTCGTGTGCGCGGCACGGACTGGCTGCACGCCTACCTGCTCGGCTTTCACGCCGACCCCCAGCGCCCCTGGGGTGTGAACAATGTCGTCTACCCCAACGTCGGCATGCCCAACGTGCTGGAAAGCCTGCAGGGCCGCCAGGTGCTCGACTGCCCCGAACCCACGGGCCAGCCGTGTACGCAGCTGCGGGTGATACCTGGTACCGGCAGCCTCGATGCGCAGCAATTCGACGCCAAGGTACGAAATCTGGTGGCCTTCCTGGCGTACTCGGCCGATCCGGCAGAGGCACAGAGCCGGCAGATCGGTGTGTACGTGCTGCTGTACCTGGCGCTGCTGATCATCCTTGCTTACTTGCTGAAACGCGAATACTGGAAGGACGTGCGTTGAAAGTGCGGTAAACTGCGCGGCTTGCTTGCGCCCCCTGCCGGTGGCGCTCGTTTTTGCATTCATACATTCGCGAGGAGGACCGCCATGGGCGTGACCAATCGGTTGGCCTGTTACTCCGACCCCGCCGACCACTATTCTCATCGGGTGCGTATCGTTCTCGCCGAGAAAGGCGTCAGCGCAGAGATCATCAACGTGGAGGGCGGTCGCCTGCCACCCAGGCTGATCGAAGTGAACCCCTACGGCAGCACGCCGACACTGGTCGATCGCGATCTGGCCCTGTTCGAATCGACCGTGGTGATGGAATACCTCGACGAACGCTATCCGCATCCGCCACTGCTGCCGGTGTACCCGGTGGCACGTGCCAACAGCCGGTTGCTGATCCATCGTATCCAGCGCGACTGGTGCGGCCTGGCGGACCTGATTCTGGACCCGCGCAGCAAGGAAGCCGCCCGCGTGCAGGCGCGCAAGGAATTGCGCGAAAGCCTGACCGGTGTTTCGGCCTTGTTCGCCGACAAGCCCTGCTTTCTCAGCGATGAGCAAAGTCTGGTCGACTGCTGTCTACTGCCGATACTCTGGCGCTTGCCGATCATGGGTATCGAACTGCCGCGGCCTGCCAAGCCGCTGCTCGACTATATGGAACGTCAGTTCGCGCGGGAGGCCTTCAAGGCCAGCCTGTCCGCGGCTGAACGTGAAATGCGCTAGGTTTTGAGGAGCCGTTGATGAACTCCAGTCGTCCCTATTTGATCCGCGCGCTATACGAGTGGATCGTTGACAATGACTGCACCCCGCACATGCTGGTCAATGCCGAGTATCCCTCGGTCCAGGTGCCGCAAGGTTTCGCCAGCGATGGCCAGATCGTGCTGAACGTGTCACCCAGCGCTGTGCGCAACCTGCACATGGACAACGAGGCGGTCAGCTTCGACGGTCGCTTCGGTGGTGTGTCGCACACGCTGTTCGTGCCTTCGGGTGCCATCCTCGGTATCTACGCCCGGGAGAATGGCCAAGGCATGGTCTTCGACCTGGAGTCGCCCGAGCTGGACGAGGAAGAAGCCGAGTTCGAAGACATCGTCGAATCCGATGACGACGTTCCACCGCCAGGCAACCCGCCGCCGCGCCCAACCGGGCGGCCGAGTCTGAAAGTGGTGAAATGAAAAAAGGCGATCCGCAAGGATCGCCTTTTTTCATGGTGGTGAGCGGCTGTGGTCAGTCGATGTACTCGAACAGCTTGACGATCTTCTGCACACCGGAGACGCCTTGCACCAGGTTGGTGGCGCGGGTGGCCTCGGCCTGGGTCAGCAGGCCCAGCAGGTAAACGATGCCGTTCTCGGTCACGACTTTGATGCGCGAACCGGGGATGGCGCTGTCGGCCAGCATCTGGGTCTTGATCTTGGTGGTCAGCCAGGCGTCGTTGTTGCGCGCCAGCAACGAGGAAGGCGCCAGCACCTGGATCTCGTTGTGGACCTTCTTGACTCGCTGCACTTCGCTGGCGGCCTGCTCGGCCAGGGCCTTGAGGTCGGCGCGCGGCGTCTGCCCGGCGAGCAGGACCACACCGTTGTAGCTGGTCACGACGACATGGGAGTTCTTGTCCAGGTCGATGTTGGCCTTGGCAATGTTCACCGATACCTTGGTTTCGATCAGCGAATCGTCGATCTTGCTGCCCAGGGTGCGGGTACCGCGATCATCGTCGATCGGGTTGTCGCGGGTGGCGGTCAGGACCGAGCTGCAGCCGGTTACGCTCAAGGCCAGGCTCAGGGCCACTAGGGCAAGGCGGTTACGCTTCATTCTTCACTCCCGAACAGTTGGCTGTCGATCAAGTCGCAGAGACAATGGATCGCCAGCAGGTGAACTTCCTGGATGCGTGCCGTGACGTTGGCCGGCACGCGGATCTCGACGTCTTCGGGCAACAACAGGGAGGCCATGCCGCCCCCGTCGCGGCCGGTCAGAGCCACCACGACCATGTCGCGGTCGTGGGCGGCCTGGATCGCCTGGATGATGTTGGCCGAGTTGCCGCTGGTGGAGATGGCCAGCAACACGTCGCCCGGCTGGCCCAGCGCGCGGATCTGCTTGGAGAATACCTCGTTGAAGCTGTAGTCGTTGGCGATCGAGGTAATCGTCGAGCTGTCGGTGGTCAGGGCGATCGCAGGCAGGCTGGGGCGTTCGCGTTCGAAGCGGTTGAGCAGTTCGGACGAGAAGTGCTGGGCATCGCCGGCCGAGCCGCCATTGCCGCAGGAAAGCATCTTGCCATCGCTGAGCAAGGCACCCACCATGACCTGGCTGGCTTGTTCGATGTACGGTGCAAGGACTTCCATCGCCTGTTGCTTGGTATCGATACTGGCCTGGAAAAGCTGGCGAATTCGGGATTGCATGTCCATCAAGGTGACCTTAAGTAGGGCGGCTGGTCGGGCAAGACCGCAACGCGGCGGTGGTTCCCGGCACAAGAATGTGCAGCCCGCAAAGCAAAGAGCAAAAACCGGTGGCAAGGGTGTCGAGTGTCAGCTGTCGAAGGCATTGCGGATCCAGTTCAGGCGCGTGGCCCGAGTGCCGGTGCCTTCCAGGGCGATCACGTCGAAACGGCATGGATGCTGGGCCCAGCGCGCTTCCTTGATGAGGAAATATTGCGCGGCCAGCACCAGCTTTTGGCGTTTGCGGGCGTCGATACTGGCCAACGCTCCACCCCATTGTGCATGCAGGCGATAGCGGACCTCGACGAATACTACTGTATCGCCATCTAGCATGACCAGATCAAGCTCGCCTCGTTTGCACAGCCAGTTCTGCGCCAGCAGCGTCAAGCCCTGTGCGCACAAGTGCTCCAGGGCTTGCTGCTCGGCCTCGCGACCCGCCTGCTGGCGGGGGCTCAGCGACATTACGGCGTGGTGTTGGGCAGGCGCTGGACCTGGCCACCGGCGAACTGCGCCCACGGCAATTGGCGCTCGATGCGTTGGCTGGCGCTCATGCCAAGGTTGCCGGACAGGCCTTCGATGCGGCTGTCGGGCAGGGCCTTGAGCTGGCCCAGGCGTGCGGCCAGGGTGTAGGCGTCGACGCCCATGGCATACAGTCGGCCTATGCTGCCGTTGGCCTGCGGCCACTGGCGGGTAACCTGCTGGCGCAACGGATTGCTGGTGTCGAGCAACCACGGCGTCTCGCAGAAGCGGATGCCGGTCATGTCGTTGTACTGGGCCTGATCGCCGCTGGCGCTGAACACGTGCGAAGTGGCATAGACCGGCAGGTCGCCGGCGTACTGGAAGTTCAAGGTCGGCTTGATCTGCTGGGCCTGCTGCGGTGTGGCGGCGAGGAAGATGAAGTCGATGTCCTGGCGACGCGATCCCTGTGTCCCGGTGCTGCTCTGCAGGCCGCTGCCGGCGTTGCGCACGTTGAGCATGTCGGCGATCTGTTGGGCCAGTTGGACCGGCTGGTCGACGCGTTCGGCTGCAACCAGCGTGCCGCCGTTGGCTTCCCAGTCCTGGCGGAAGGCATTGAGCACACGGTCGCCCCACTCACCCTTGGGGATCATTGCCGCAGCGCTGTGCAAGCCGTCGGCACGTGCGCGACGGGACACTTCGCGCGCTTCGTCTTCGGCGGCCAGGCCGAATTGGAACAGCTGGGGTGGACCGAGCTGGTTGTTGTCGCTGTAGTTCAATGCCAGGGTTGGCAGGGGCAGCTGGGTGCGTGCCGCCAGTTGCTTGACCAGAGGTTTCTCCAGCGGGCCGATTACCAGTTGCACGCCTTGCGCCTGCGCCTGGCGGTAGAAGTCGTCGAGCGAGCTGAGGCGCGAGCTGTCGATCACGTCGATGACCGGCGGCTTCTGCCCGGCTTGCTGGGCTTGGTAGTACGCCGCCATGAAGCCTTCGCGCAAGGCGCGGGCCACGCCTGCCAACTGGCCTTCCTGTGGCAGCAGCAGGGCGATTCGGGTCAGCGGCTGGCTGGCCAGGGCCTTGAGTTTGACCAAGGGGGTAGGCAGCTGTCTGGCGGCAGGGTGAGCCGCGTGCTGGGCCACCCAGGTATCGATGGCGGCCTGCTGCTGTTCCAGGGTGCCTGCCGATTTGACGGCCAGGGCCAGGCTCAGCCAGCCGGCGAAGTCGTCGGTGCCCTGGTTTTGCAACTGCTCCACCGGCAGCGAACCCACCAGTGCCCAGATGGCTTCGTGATTCTGGCCGGCGACCTCGCCACTGAGCAGGGGTGCCACGAATACGCGCTCGCGCGCCGCAGCCAGGATCTGCCCGTCGGCTTCCAGGGCCCGGGCGCGCACCAGATGCGCGCGTACCTGCTGGTCTGCGGGCAGCTCGCCCAGGCGCTGCAGGCTCGGATGATCGAGGGCGGCAAGCGCGGCCTTGGCATCGTTGCGGGTCAGTGCGAGCTCTGCGCCCAGGGTGCTGGCCAATATCTGCAGGCCTGGCTTGAGCAGTTCGATTCGCACTTGCTGCAGGATCTGCGCGGCGCGGGTTGGATCGCCCTGGCGAGCGGCCTGGTCTGCCGCGCTCAAGCGCAAGGCTGCCGCTTCTTCCGGCGACTTGCTGGCGGTGGCGCGTTCGAGCAGCTGCTCGACGGTCGCGTCCGGCGTGCGCGGCAGCTCACCGAGATTGGATGAAGGCGAACTGGCGCACGCGGCCAGCAAGGCGGCGAGGCATAGGGCAGATAGAAGCCGCAGGCAGGCTGTCATGGATATCTTCCTGATTTACTCGATCAATAGACGGGCAAGTGTACCCAAGCATCGGCCGGGGTGCGACGAGGATGGCAAGCCTGTCCTTATATAGGACAAGCAAATGTTTCACGTCGGCCGTGCCGGATCGCTGGGCGAGCACTGGCTGGCCTGGAGCCTGTACAATGCGGGTTTGGCCGAACGACAAGGTGTGTGCTGTGACTGCTTCAAGCGCTTCTAATTCCACCTCAGGCACACTTTATGTAGTGGCTACGCCCATCGGCAATCTGGACGACATGAGCGCGCGCGCGTTGAAGATCCTGGGCGAAGTAGCGTTGATCGCGGCCGAGGATACCCGCCATTCGGTGCGTCTGATGCAGCACTTCGGGTTGAATACGCCGCTGGCGGCCTGTCACGAGCACAACGAGCGGGACGAAGGCAGCCGTTTCATCCAGCGGCTGCTGGCGGGTGATGACATCGCGCTGATTTCCGATGCGGGTACACCGCTGATCTCCGACCCCGGTTATCACCTGGTGCGTCAGGCGCGTGCGGCGGGCGTGCAGGTAGTGCCGGTCCCCGGTCCCTGTGCCTTGATCGCGGCGCTGTCGGCCGCTGGCCTGCCGTCGGACCGTTTCATCTTCGAAGGTTTCCTGCCGGCCAAGACCGCCGGTCGCTGTGCGCGCCTGGAGCAGGTCAGGGAAGAACCGCGCACCTTGATCTTCTACGAGGCGCCGCATCGCATACTCGAATGCCTGCAGGACATGGAGAAAGTCTTCGGCGGTGAACGTTCTGCGCTGCTGGCGCGCGAATTGACGAAAACCTTTGAAACCCTCAAAGGCCTGCCGCTGTCCGAGTTGCGTGCATTCGTGGAAGCCGACAGCAATCAGCAGCGCGGCGAGTGCGTGGTACTGGTGGCGGGATGGACTGCGCCGGTCAGCGATGAGGCCGTCAGCACCGAAGTCATGCGTATTCTGGACCTGCTGCTGGCAGAGATGCCGCTCAAGCGCGCTGCCGCGGTGGCGGCCGAGATCACCGGCGTGCGCAAGAATCTGCTCTACCAGGTGGCCCTGGAAAAGCAGAAGGCGTGAGATTGGTTCGGCTCCAGGTCGATCGGAGCGATAAAAGCTTGTCCTGGCCGGTGCATGTCGTTAACCTGCGCGCCGGAGAGTCGATCGGACAGTCGCTGCCTGTTTTTGTTCCGCAACCCAGGTTGCTGGGCAGAGCGGGGGGAGGAAAGTCCGGGCTCCATAGGGCAGAGTGCCAGGTAATGCCTGGGAGGCGCGAGCCTACGGAAAGTGCCACAGAAAATAACCGCCTAAGCGCGCAAGCGCCGGTAAGGGTGAAAAGGTGCGGTAAGAGCGCACCGCACGTCTGGCAACAGTTCGTGGCTAGGTAAACCCCACTCGGAGCAAGACCAAATAGGGTTCCATATGGCGCGGCCCGCGTTGGAACCGGGTAGGTTGCTAGAGGTGTCCAGCGATGGCCATCGTAGAGGAATGACTGTCCTCGACAAAACCCGGCTTACAGATCGACTCTCCACCTTTTACCTTCGCGTCCCTTCGCTGTCCCTTGCGCTGTTTCGCAGAAAAAAACGGCTACCAAACCCCCTTTGGTAATGTCGAAAAAATCTTAGTCTTGAGACTCTACTTTAAGTTCAAGACGCAGATGCTTGAACTCAAACGGCTTTGTTCCTCCCCGACGCGTCTCAAATACCGTCTTCCCTTCATTTTGCGTTCTAAATCTCCGATCTATAAGGCTTTTCCCTACAGACGCGCCTTGACGGTGTGGTGGGGGGGTTCCTATAGTGTGCGCGAGTGGCGGGAAGTGGCGAAAAGTGGGTTTTTCGAGTGTAAAAGTCTGAGTTCAGGGGAAGCGCGACGTGTTTCGTGGAGCAAATCCGATCAACCTCGATGCCAAGGGACGGCTCGCAATGCCGAGTCGGTATCGTGACGAGTTGGATTCCAAATGCGCCGGCCAGCTGATCATCACGGTCGATACCATCGACCCCTGCCTGTGTGTCTACCCGCTGGATGAATGGGAACTCATCGAGGCCAAGCTTCGCGCCCTGCCATCGCTGGTGGAAAGCAACCGGCGCCTGCAGCGCCTGCTGATCGGCAATGCCGTCGACCTCGAGCTCGACGGCAGCGGACGTTTCCTGGTGCCTCCACGCCTGCGCGAGTACGCCCGGCTGGACAAGCACGCGATGCTGGTTGGCCAGCTGAACAAGTTTCAATTGTGGGACGAGGGTGCGTGGAATGCCGTCAGTGCGGCAGACCTTGCAGCTATACAACAACCGGGCGCCATGCCCGAAGAATTGCGTGATTTGATCTTGTGACTATTGATAGCGGCTTCAACCACATCACCGTGCTGCTCGACGAGGCCGTCGAGGCTCTGGCCGTGCGCGACGATGGTTGCTATCTGGACGGCACCTTCGGCCGTGGCGGCCATAGCCGCCTGATCCTGCGCCACCTGGGGCCCGACGGCCGCCTGTTGGGGTTCGACAAGGACCCTCAAGCGATTGCCACCGGGCAAGCGCTGGCGGCCGAAGACGGCCGCTTTGTCATTGTACAGCGCAGCTTTGCCGAACTTGGCGCCGAAGTGCGCGAGCGCGGCATGCATGGCAAGGTCAGCGGCATCCTCCTCGACCTGGGTGTTTCATCGCCACAGCTCGACGATGCCGAGCGCGGCTTCAGCTTCCTGCATGACGGCCCGCTGGACATGCGCATGGACCCTTCGCGCGGCATGAGCGCGGCCCAGTTCATCGCAACCGCTGCCGAGGAAGAAATCGTCCGCGTCTTCAAGGAGTACGGCGAGGAGCGCTTCGCCCGGCGCATGGCGCGTGCGGTGGTGCAGCGTCGCGAAGTGCAGCCGTTCGAGCGCACCGCCGACCTGGCCGAGGTGCTCAAGGTTGCCAATCCGGCGTGGGAGAAGGGCAAGAACCCGGCAACCCGCGCCTTCCAGGGCCTGCGCATTCACGTCAACAATGAACTGGCCGACCTCGAGGCAGGCCTCGAGGCTGCCCTCGATGCGCTGGAAATCGGCGGCCGTCTGGTGGTTATCAGCTTTCATTCCCTGGAAGACCGCATCGTCAAACTGTTCATGCGCAAACTGACCAAGGGCGAAGCCGACAACCTGCCGCGCAACCTGCCGGTGCGTTTCGAAGCCTTCGTACCCAAAGCCAAGCTGCACGGCAAGGCGCAATTCGCCTCCGAAACCGAGCTCAGGGCCAACCCGCGTTCGCGCAGCGCCGTCATGCGTGTCGCGGAGAAGCTGCGATGAGCAAGCTCCTCAACAAGCCGCTGCCAGGCGGCAGTTTTCTCATGCTGCTGCTGTTCATCGCCGTGCTGGTTTCGGCCATCGGCGTTTCCTACAGTGCGCACATCAATCGGCAGTTGCTCAATACGCTGTACGGCGAGCTCAGCGATCGCGACAAGGCGCAGGCCGAGTGGGGGCGCCTGATCCTGGAGCAAAGCACCTGGACCGCGCACAGCCGTATCGAAACCCTGGCCGCCGAACAACTGAAAATGCGCATCCCGGATGCCGCTGAAATTCGCATGGTGTCGCCATGATGAAGCTCGACGGGGCCTTGTTCCCGTGGCGGTTCCGCCTGATGGTCGGCCTGCTGTTGCTGCTGGTCGCCGGTATCGTTGCGCAGATCGTCTACCTGCAGGTCATCAACCGTGACTTCCTGATCGGTCAGGGCGATGCGCGCAGCATGCGCCACATCCCCATTCCTGCGCACCGTGGTTTGATCACCGACCGCAACGGCGAGCCTCTGGCCGTGAGCACGCCGGTGACCACCCTGTGGGCCAATCCCAAGGAAATGCAGCTGTCCAAGGACAAGTGGCCCGAACTGGCGCGCGCGCTTGGGCAGGAGCCCAAGGCTTTGGCCGCCCGTCTCGAGGCGCAGGCGAGCAAGGAATTCATCTACCTGGTACGTGGCCTGACGCCTGAACAAGGCGCCTCGGTGCTCGACCTGAAAACCCCGGGTGTCTACGGCATCGAGGAATTCCGCCGGTTCTATCCGGCCGGCGATGTCACTGCGCACATGGTCGGTTTCACCGACCTCGACGATCACGGCCGAGAAGGCGTCGAGCTGGCCTATGACGAGTGGCTGGCCGGCGTGCCCGGCAAGCGTCAGGTCATCAAGGATCGGCGCGGCCGGCTGATCAAGGACGTCCAGGTGACCAAGAATGCCAAGGCCGGAAAGACCTTGGCATTGTCCATTGACCTGCGCCTGCAATACCTGGCCAGCCGCGAACTGCGCAACGCCATCAACGAGAACGAAGCCAAGGCCGGCAGCATGGTCATCATGGACGTGAAGACCGGCGAAGTGCTGGCCATGGTCAACCAGCCTACCTACAACCCCAACAATCGCCGCACCATGTTGCCGGCGGCGATGCGCAACCGGGCGATCATCGACGTATTCGAACCGGGTTCGACCATGAAGCCGATCTCGATGAGTGCAGCGCTGGAAACCGGCCGCTGGAAACCCACCGACAAGGTGGACGTCTACCCCGGTACCTTGCAGATCGGCCGCTACACCATCAAGGACGTGACCAAGACCGAAGGCCCGGTGCTCGACCTGACCGGCATCCTGATCAACTCCAGTAACGTGGGCATGAGCAAGGTCGCCTTCGACATTGGCGGTGAAAGCATCTACCGGGTGATGTCGGCGGTTGGCCTGGGCCAGTACACCGGCCTTGGCTTCCCGGGCGAGCGCGTCGGCAACCTGCCCAACCATCGCGAATGGCGCAAGGCCGAGACCGCGACGCTGTCCTACGGCTACGGCCTGTCGGTGACGGCGCTGCAGCTGGTGCACGCCTATGCGGCGATCGCCAACAACGGCCGCATCGTGCCGCTGACCATTCTCAAGAGCGACCAGCCGCCGACCGCGGCGCAGGTCATTCCCGAGAAGGTCGCCAAGACCGTGCAGGGCATGCTTCAGCAAGTCATCGAAGACACCCGCGGCGTGTATCGCGCACGGGTGCCTTCGTATCACGTGGCGGGCAAGTCGGGTACCGCGCGCAAGGCCACCATCGGCTCGCGTGGGTATACCGAGAACGCCTATCGCTCGCTGTTCGCAGGCTTCGGTCCGATGAGCGACCCGCGCTACGCCATCGTGGTGGTGATCGACGAACCCAGCAAGGGTGGCTATTACGGTGGTCTGGTCAGCGCGCCAGTGTTCAGCAAGGTAATGTCCGGCACGTTGCGCCTGATGAACGTGCAGCCCGACAACCTGCCACCGCCTGTGCCACAGCAGCAGGTGAACGCCGCACCGGCGACTCCATTGATAAAAGGAGGGCGCGGCTGATGACCATGCCCCTGAGCAAGCTTTTTCCCGAAGCCAGCCGCGATCCGCTGATTCGCGAGTTGACCCTGGACAGCCGCAACGTTCGCCCCGGCGACCTGTTCCTGGCCGTGCCTGGAAGCAAGGTCGATGGCCGCGCGCACATCGCCGACGCCCTCAAGCTGGGTGCCGCCGCCGTGGCCTACGAAGTGGATGGCAGCACCGTGCTGCCGCTCACCGATGTACCACTGATTCCCGTGAAAGGCTTGATCGCGCAGCTGTCGAGCATTGCCGGGCGTTTCTACGGCGAGCCGAGTCGCCTGGTCAATCTGGTCGGCGTGACCGGTACCAACGGCAAGACCAGCATCACCCAACTGGTCGCCCAGGCACTCGATGCGCTGGGCGAGCACTGCGGCCTGATCGGCACCCTGGGCACCGGTTTCTACGGCGCCCTGCAGAGCGGCCGACTGACGACCCCCGACCCGATCGCCGTGCAGTCCACCTTGTATGACCTGAAAAAGGGCGGCGCTCATGCCGTGGCCATGGAAGTGTCGTCGCACGCGCTCGATCAAGGCCGCGTGGCCGCGCTGGATTTCGACATCGCGGTGCTGAGCAACCTGTCTCGCGACCATCTGGACTACCACGGCAGCATGCAGGCCTATGCAGCGGCCAAGGCGCGGCTGTTCGCCTGGCCGGGGCTCAAGTGCCGCGTGCTCAATCTGGACGACGAATTCGGTCGGCAGTTGGCCGAGCAGGAACAGGACTCACGCTTGATCACCTACAGCCTCGCCGACAGCGCCGCGACGCTGTTCTGCCGTGACACCCGCTTCGACGACCACGGCGTACGCGCCACCCTGGTCACCGCGCACGGCGAATACAGCCTGAGCAGCCGCCTGCTCGGGCGCTTCAACTTGAGCAACGTACTGGCGGCGGTAGGGGTGCTGATGGGCATGGCCTATCCGCTTGACGACATCCTCAAGGTCATGCGCAACGTCGAAGGCCCTGTTGGCCGCATGCAGCGCCTGGGCGGCGCAAGCAAGCCGCTGGTGGTGGTCGACTATGCCCATACGCCCGATGCTCTGGACCAGGTGCTGCAAGCCTTGCGCCCCCATGCCAAGGGCCGGTTGCTGTGCCTGTTCGGCTGCGGCGGTGATCGCGACAGCGGCAAGCGTCCATTGATGGCCGAGGTGGCCGAGCGTCTCGCCGACCGTGTGCTGGTGACCGACGACAACCCTCGCAGCGAAGATCCGCTGCGCATCTTCGACGACATTCGCGCCGGCTTCTCCAGTGCCGCCAACGCAACGTTCGTGGCTGGCCGTGGCGCGGCCATCGCCCAACTGATAGGCGCTGCCTCGGTCGATGACGTGATCGTGTTGGCCGGCAAGGGGCACGAAGACTATCAAGAGATCAATGGTGAGCGTCAGCCGTTCTCCGACCTGCAGCAGGCCGAACAGGCCCTGGCCGCATGGGGGACCGTCGATGCTTGACGCCATGACCCTCAGCCAGTTGGCCGACGCCTTGCAAGGCCGCGTGCGTGGCGGTGATGCGCGCTTCGACGGCGTCAGCATAGACAGCCGTGCCATCGTTGCCGGCGATCTGTTCGTCGCGCTGGCCGGTCCTCGCTTCGATGGCCATGACTATCTCGACGAGGTGGCTGCCAAGGGAGCAGTAGCCGCGTTGGTGCAACGCGAAGTTGCTGGCACGACGCTGCCCCAGCTGGTGGTGGCCGATACGCGCCTGGCGCTGGGTCAGCTCGGTGCGCTGAACCGCGCTGCGTTCAGCCATCCGGTGGCGGCCATCACCGGCTCCAGCGGCAAGACCACGGTCAAGGAAATGCTCGCCAGCATCCTGCGTACACAAGGTGCGGTGCTGGCCACCCGTGGCAACCTGAACAATGACCTGGGCGCGCCGCTGACGCTGCTCGAGCTGGCGCCACAGCACACGGCAGCGGTGATCGAGCTGGGCGCGTCGCGCCTGGGCGAAATCGCCTACACCGTGGGCCTCACGCGTCCACAGGTAGCACTGATCACCAATGCGGGCACCGCTCACGTCGGCGAATTCGGCGGCCCGGAAAAGATCGTCGAAGCCAAGGGCGAGATTCTCGAAGGCCTGGGCGAGGGCGGTACGGCCGTTCTCAATCTCGACGACAAGGCTTTTGCAATCTGGCAGGCGCGTGCCGGCCAGCATGCCGTGCTGACCTTCTCGCTGGACAACGCCAAGGCTGACTTTCATTCCAGCGCCCGTCACAGCGATGCGCGCGGCTGCCCGTCCTTCACCCTGCATGGCCCTGACGGCGAGGTGCCAGTCCAGCTCAACCTGCTCGGTACCCACAACGTGCTCAATGCCCTGGCAGCCGCTGCCGCGGCCCATGCCCTGGGTGTGACGCTGGCCGGCATCCAGGCAGGCCTCAACGCGGTGCAGCCGGTCAAGGGCCGCACCGTGGCGCAGCTCGCGGTCAACGGTGCGCGGGTGATCGACGACACCTACAACGCCAACCCCACCTCGATGTGTGCGGCAATCGATATACTCGCCGGCTTTTCCGGGCGTACCGTCCTGGTTCTCGGCGATATCGGCGAACTGGGCGCCTGGGCCGAAGCGGGCCATCGCCAGGTCGGTGAATACGCGGTCGGCAGAATCGACGCGCTGTACGCGGTGGGCCCATTGATGAGCCACGCAGTCGCTGCGTTCGGTGCTCAGGGCCGACACTTCGCCAACCAGGCAGACCTGATTGCGGCGCTGGGCGCCGAGCAGGGTTCCACTACCACTATTTTGATCAAGGGATCACGCAGCGCGGCGATGGAAAACATCGTGGCGGCACTGTGCGGTCCTGGCGGGGAGAAACACTGATGCTGCTGCTGCTGGCGGAATTTCTGCAACAGTTCTACAAAGGCTTCGCGGTCTTTCAGTACCTGACCCTTCGCGGGATTCTGGGCGTACTGACCGCGCTGTCGCTGGCCCTCTGGTTGGGCCCCTGGATGATCCGCACCCTGCAGATTCGTCAGATTGGCCAAGCGGTGCGCAACGATGGCCCACAATCGCACCTGTCCAAATCCGGCACGCCGACCATGGGCGGCGCCCTCATTCTGTCGGCCATCGCCATCAGCACGCTGCTATGGGCCGACCTGTCCAATCGCTACGTCTGGGTCGTACTGGTCGTCACCCTGTTGTTCGGTGGCATCGGCTGGGTGGACGACTATCGCAAGGTGATCGAGAAAAACTCGCGCGGCCTGCCCAGCCGCTGGAAATACTTCTGGCAATCGGTGTTCGGCCTGGGTGCGGCGGTGTTCCTGTTCATGACCGCGAACAGCCCGGTGGAAACCACCCTGATCATCCCGATGCTCAAGGACGCCAGTATCCCATTGGGTGCCGGCTTCATCGTGCTGACCTACTTCGTCATCGTCGGCTCCAGCAATGCGGTCAACCTCACCGATGGCCTCGACGGCCTGGCGATTCTGCCGACGGTGATGGTGGGCGGCGCGCTGGGGATTTTCTGCTATCTGTCGGGCAACATTAAGTTCGCCGAATACCTGCTGATTCCCTATGTGCCGGGCGCGGGTGAGTTGATCGTCTTCTGCGGCGCGCTGATCGGCGCCGGGCTGGGCTTCCTGTGGTTCAACACCTATCCGGCCCAGGTGTTCATGGGCGACGTCGGCGCGCTGGCGCTGGGCGCCGCGCTGGGCACCATCGCGGTGATCGTGCGTCAGGAGATCGTCCTGTTCATCATGGGCGGCATCTTCGTCGTCGAGACGCTGTCGGTGGTGATCCAGGTCGCCTCGTTCAAGCTGACCGGTCGCCGCGTATTCCGCATGGCACCGATCCATCACCATTTCGAACTCAAGGGCTGGCCCGAACCTCGGGTCATCGTGCGTTTCTGGATCATCACCGTGATTCTGGTGTTGATCGGCCTTGCCACCCTGAAGCTGAGGTAGAACGAGTGTCTCTGATCGCTTCTTCCCACTTCCGCATCGTTGTCGGCCTCGGCAAGAGCGGCATGTCGCTGGTGCGCTTCCTGGCGCGCCAGGGCGTGGCGTTTGCCGTGGCCGACACGCGAGCAGCGCCGCCGGAACTGGCGACGCTACAGCGTGACTATCCCCAGGTGGAAGTGCGTTGCGGCGAGCTGGACGTGGAGTTCCTGTGCCGCGCCGACGAGCTCTACGTGAGCCCCGGCCTGGCGCTGGCGACCCCCGCCCTGCAACAGGCGGCGGCACGCGGCGTGCACCTGTCCGGCGACATCGACCTGTTCGCCCGGCATGCCAAGGCGCCGATCGTGGCGATCACCGGCTCCAATGCCAAGAGCACCGTGACCACCCTGGTTGGCGAGATGGCGGTTGCGGCTGGCAAGCGCGTGGCCGTGGGCGGCAACCTCGGCGAGCCGGCGCTCGATCTGCTCGCTGACGACGTCGAGTTGTACGTGCTGGAGTTGTCGAGCTTCCAGCTGGAAACCACCCATCAGCTCAATGCCGAAGTGGCTACAGTGCTCAACGTCAGTGAAGACCACATGGATCGCTACAGCGGCCTGCCGTCCTATCACCTGGCCAAGCACAGGATTTTCCGTGGCGCGCGCAAGTTCGTCTTCAATCGTCAGGACGCCCTGAGCCGGCCGCTGATCGGCGAAGGCATGCCGTGCTGGACCTTCGGCTTGAACAAGCCGGACTTCAAGGCCTTCGGCCTGCGCGAGGAAGACGGGCAGAAGTACCTGGCCTACGAGTTCGAGAACCTGATGCCGGTCAGCGCGCTCAAGGTGCGTGGCGCGCACAACCAGGCCAATGCCCTGGCCGCGCTCGCTCTGGGACACGCGGTAGGTCTGCCGTTCGACGCCATGCTGGCCAGCCTGCGTGAATTCACCGGGCTGACGCACCGTTGCCAGTGGCTGCGCGAGCGCGATGGCGTGGCCTGGTACGACGACTCCAAGGCCACCAACGTCGGCGCCGCCATTGCCGCCATCGAAGGCCTGGGCGCCGATATCGACGGCCAGTTGGTGCTGATCGCCGGTGGCGACGGCAAGGGCGCCGATTTCACCGCGCTGGGCAAGCCCATCCAGCGTCACTGCCGGGCACTGGTGCTGTTGGGCCGCGATGCCCCGCGCATCGCCGCCCTGGCCGGGCCGGGCGTTCCACAAGTTACCGTTGCCTCGATCGAGGAAGCGGTTCAGCAGTGTGCCGAACTGGCGCAGCCCGGCGATGCCGTGCTGCTGTCACCGGCCTGCGCGAGTCTGGACATGTTCAAGAATTACGAAGAACGCGGGCGGCGGTTCGCCCAGGCAGTGGAGGGCTTGTCATGATCTTTGGTGTCATCAAGCCATTTCCCTCGCCGCTGATCAGTGGCCGCGGGATCGACATCGACTTCGCCATGCTCGCGGGCTGCCTGGCATTGCTCGGCCTGGGCCTGGTGATGATCACCTCGGCCTCTTCGGAAGTAGCTGCGGTCAACTCGGGCAATTCGCTGTCGATGATGATCCGGCACCTGGTCTACCTGGTGATCGGTATCGGTACCTGCATCGTCACCATGATGGTGCCCATCGCCACCTGGCAGCGCCTGGGCGGTACGCTGCTGATCGCCGCCTTCGGCTTGCTGGTGATGGTGCTGTTGCCCGGCATTGGCCGCGAAGTGAACGGTTCGATGCGCTGGATCGGCTTCGGCATGTTCAACGTGCAGCCTTCGGAAATCGCCAAGGTGTTCGTGGTGATCTTCCTGGCGGGCTATCTGGTGCGTCGCCAGCAGGAAGTCCGCGACAGCTGGATGGGCTTCTTCAAGCCGTTCTTCGTGCTGTTGCCGATGGCCGGGCTGCTGCTGATGGAGCCGGACTTCGGCGCCACGGTGGTGATGATGGGCGCAGCGGCGGCGATGCTGTTCCTTGGTGGGGTGGGGCTGTTCCGCTTCGCCTTGATGGTGGCCCTGGCGGTCGGTGCGGTGTTCGTGCTGGTCCAGGCGCAGCCGTACCGCATGGCGCGGCTGATCACCTTCACCGACCCGTGGAGCGACCAGTTCGGCTCGGGCTATCAATTGACCCAGGCACTGATCGCCTTTGGCCGTGGCCAGTGGTTCGGCGTTGGCCTGGGCAACAGCGTGCAGAAGCAGTTCTACCTGCCCGAAGCGCACACCGACTTCGTGTTCTCGGTGCTGGCCGAGGAGCTGGGGGTGATCGGTTCACTGTGCACCGTGGCCCTGTTCGTGTTCGTCTGTATCCGCGGCATGTACATCGGTTACTGGGCCGAGCGGGCCAAACAGTATTTCGCCGCGTACGTGGCCTATGGGCTGTCGTTCCTGTGGATCGGCCAGTTCCTGATCAACATTGGCGTGAACGTCGGCCTGCTGCCGACCAAGGGTCTGACCTTGCCGTTTCTCAGCTACGGCGGCAGTTCGCTGGTGATCTGCTGCGCCTGTCTGGGGCTGCTGCTGCGCATCGAATGGGAAAGCCGTTCGCACCTGGGCAGCGAAGAGGTGGAATTCAGCGAGAGCGATTTCGCCGAGGAGACGCCCCATGGCCGGTAAAGGCAATGTGCTGATCATGGCGGGCGGTACCGGGGGCCATGTGTTCCCGGCGCTGGCCTGCGCACGGGAATTCCAGGCGCGCGGTTTCAGCGTGCACTGGCTAGGCACGCCGCGCGGGATCGAGAACGAGCTGGTGCCTGCCAATGGCCTGCCACTGCACCTGATCGATGTCAGCGGTGTGCGCGGCAAGAGCCGGCTGGCTCTGCTCAAGGCGCCGTTCGCCATTTGCAAGGCCGTGTTCCAGGCGCGCCGCATCATCGCCCGGCTGCAGCCGGTGTGCGTGGTCGGCTTCGGTGGTTACCTGACCGGGCCCGGTGGCGTCGCCGCGCGGCTGGCCGGCGTGCCGGTGATCGTGCACGAGCAGAATGCCGTGGCCGGTACCGCCAATCGCCTATTGGTGCCTTTCGCCAGTCGGGTCTGCGAAGCTTTCCCCGACACCTTCGCCGCCTCGGCCAGGCGTCGTACCACCGGCAACCCGGTGCGTACCGAGCTGTTCATGGAAACCCCGCGTCAGGCACTCATCGGTCGCCAACCGCGTCTGCTGGTACTGGGTGGCAGCCTGGGCGCCGAGCCGCTGAACAAGCTGCTGCCCGAAGCCCTGGCTCAGGTGCCTGCGCACTACCGCCCCGAGGTGTTCCACCAGGCCGGCAAGCAACACGATGAAATCACCGCCGAGCGTTATCGCACCGCCGGTGTCGAGGCGCAGGTCGCGCCGTTCATCAAGGACATGGCCCAGGCGTATGGCTGGGCCGACCTGGTGGTGTGTCGCGCGGGTGCGTTGACCATCAGCGAATTGGCGGCCGCCGGCCTGCCGTCGTTGCTGGTGCCGTTGCCCCACGCGATCGACGACCACCAGACTCGCAATGCCGATTATCTGGCTCGCGAAGGCGCTGCCTTCCTGATGCCACAAGCGACAACCGGCGCGGCACAGCTTGCCGAGCGCCTGAAAGAGGTTTTGATGCAACCCGAAAAACTCCTGAGCATGGCGAGCACTGCCCGCCGCCTGGCCAAACCCGATGCCACGCGCAATGTGGTCGACGTCTGCCTGGAGGTGGCCCATGGTTGAGAACCAGAGAGCCATTCCGCAACCGGAAATGCGCCGTATCCGTCGTATCCACTTCGTCGGTATCGGTGGTGTGGGCATGTGCGGCATCGCCGAGGTGCTGTTGAACCTGGGCTACGATGTGTCCGGTTCCGACCTCAAGGCTTCGCCGGTGACCGAGCGACTGACGTCGTTCGGCGCGCAGATTTTCATCGGCCACCGTGCCGAGAACGCCGCCAGCGCCGACGTGCTGGTGGTGTCGAGTGCGGTCAACACCAGCAACCCGGAAGTCGCCACCGCGCTGGAGCGGCGGATTCCAGTGGTGCCGCGTGCCGAGATGCTGGCCGAGCTGATGCGCTACCGGCATGGCATTGCCGTGGCCGGCACCCATGGCAAGACCACCACCACCAGCCTGATCGCCTCGGTGTTCGCGGCCGGTGGCCTGGACCCGACATTCGTCATCGGCGGCCGGCTCAACGCGGCCGGCACCAATGCCCAGTTGGGCACCAGCCGCTACCTGATCGCCGAGGCCGACGAGTCGGACGCCAGCTTCCTGCACCTGCAGCCGCTGGTGGCCGTCGTCACCAACATCGACGCCGATCACATGGCGACCTACGGCAACGACTTCAACGTTCTGAAGAAGACCTTCGTCGAGTTCCTGCACAACCTGCCGTTCTACGGATTGGCCGTGGTGTGCCTGGATGACCCGGTCGTGCGCGAGATCCTCCCGCAGATCGCGCGGCCGACCTTGACCTACGGCATCAGCGAAGAGGCCGACGTGCGTGCCATCAACGTGCGCCAGCAGGGCATGCTGACCCACTTCACGGTGCTGCGCCGCGACCGCGAGCCGCTCAACGTGTCGGTCAACATGCCGGGCAACCACAACGTGCTCAACGCCCTGGCGACGATTGCCATTGCCACCGATGAAGGCATCAGCGACAGCGCCATCGTCCAGGGCCTCTCCGGCTTCCAGGGCGTGGGTCGACGTTTCCAGGTGTATGGCGAATTGCCGGTCGAAGGCGGCAGCGTGATGCTGGTCGACGACTACGGTCATCACCCCCGCGAAGTGGCGGCAGTGATCAGTGCCGTGCGCGGTGGCTGGCCCGATAAACGTCTGGTGATGGTATATCAGCCGCACCGTTTCAGCCGCACGCGTGACCTGTACGACGATTTCGTACAGGTGCTTGCCGACGCCAATGTGCTGCTGCTGATGGAGGTCTACCCGGCCGGCGAAGAACCCATCCCCGGCGCCGACAGCCGTCAGCTGTGCCACAGCATCCGCCAGCGCGGCCAGTTGGACCCTATCTACATCGAACGCGGCGTCGAGCTGGCGCCACTGGTCAAGCCGCTGCTGCGCGCAGGCGACATCCTGCTGTGCCAGGGTGCCGGTGACATCGGCGGGCTTGCCCCGCAGTTGCTCAAAAGCCCGCTGTTCGCGCAGGCCTCGGAGAAATCGCAATGAACATTCTGGATTCCAACACCCTGCGCTCGCAGATCATGCCCAGTGACTTCGGTCGCGTGGCCGTGCTCTACGGCGGCAAGAGCGCCGAGCGCGAGGTGTCGCTGAAGTCGGGCGCCGCGTGCCTGCAGGCCTTGCAGAGCGCCGGGGTAGACGCGTTCGGCATCGACGTTGGCGACGATCTGCTGGCCCGCCTGCAGGCGGAGAAGATCGACCGTGCGTTCATCATCCTCCATGGCCGCGGCGGCGAAGACGGCAGCATGCAAGGGTTGCTCGAGTGCTTGGGCATCCCCTACACCGGCAGCGGCATCCTTGCCAGCGCCTTGGCGATGGACAAATTGCGCACCAAGCAGGTGTGGCAGAGCCTCGGCCTGCCGACCCCGTCGCACGCCGTGCTGGCCAGCGAGCAGGATTGTATTTTTGCCGCTGGGGAACTGGGCTTCCCTTTGATCGTCAAACCCGCCCATGAAGGTTCAAGCATCGGGATGGCCAAGGTGAACAGCGTCGACGAACTGGTCGTCGCCTGGAAAGCCGCCAGCACCTACGATTCGCAAGTGCTGGTCGAACAATGGGTCCACGGCCCCGAGTTCACCGTCGCGACGCTGCGTGGCCAGATGCTGCCTGCGATTGCGCTGGGCACGCCCCACACGTTCTACGACTACGACGCCAAGTACGTCGCCAACGATACCCAGTACCGCATCCCCTGCGGCCTTGCTCCCGCCAAGGAACAGGAACTCACCGAACTCTGCGCCCGCGCCTGCGATGCCATCGGCATCCAGGGTTGGGGGCGTGTGGATGTGATGCAGGACCAGCAGGGCCGTTTCTGGCTGCTGGAAGTCAACACCGCTCCAGGCATGACCGATCACAGCCTGGTGCCCATGGCGGCGAACGCGGCTGGCCTGGATTTCCAGCAGTTGGTGCTGGCGATTCTGGCCGCCAGTTGCAAGGCGCGAGGTTAAGACCATGCACGGCCCAATGATTCGCCATCAGTCACCCGCCATCGGCCGCAACAAGCCGGTGCCGCGTGGCGCCAGCCGTATGGTGGCCAAGGAGCCACTGTCGGTGCGCCTGCCCAAGGCCAATTTCAGCATCTTCAGGAAGCTGATGTGGCCGGTGCTGTTGGTGGGTCTGGGCTTTGGCACCTACGAGGGTGCCCAGTACCTGATGCCCTACGCCGATCGCCCGATCACCAAGGTGTCGGTACAAGGCGACCTGGCCTACATCAACCAGCAGTCGGTGCAGGAGCGCATCCAGCCTTATGTCGGCATGACGTTCTTCAGCATCGACCTGACCCGCATGCGCACCGAGCTGGAAACCATGCCCTGGATCGCCCATGCCGAAGTGCGTCGGGTCTGGCCTGACCAGGTGGTGATCCGCCTGGAAGAGCAACTGCCGGTCGCGCGCTGGGGCAACGAGTCGCTGCTCAACAACCAGGGCCAGGCGTTCGCGCCTCGCGAACTGGGCAACTACGAACACTTGCCGCAGTTGTTCGGCCCGGTACGGGCCCAACAGCAGGTGATGCAGCAATACCAGGTGCTGAGTCAGATGTTGCGTCCACTGGGCTATTCGGTTGCCCGACTGGAACTGACCGAACGCGGCAGCTGGTTTCTCACCACAGGCGCAGGAAGCGCCGGCCCGGGCATCGAGCTGTTGCTGGGACGTGACCACTTGCTGGAAAAAATGCGCCGCTTTATCGCCATTTACGACAAGACACTCAAAGACCAGATCACGAATATCGCGCGTATCGACCTGCGCTATGCCAACGGCCTGGCCGTGGGCTGGCGTGAACCGAGCGCCCCGACTGCGGACAAGCCCGCCGTCGCGAAGAATTGACAAGAGGCAGGACCATGGCAAACGTTCAAAGCGGCAAAATGATCGTCGGGCTGGACATCGGCACCTCCAAGGTGGTGGCGCTGGTGGGCGAGGTGGCAGCCGACGGTACGCTGGACATCGTCGGGATCGGTACCCACCCCTCGCGCGGCCTGAAGAAGGGCGTGGTGGTGAACATCGAGTCGACCGTGGCGTCGATCCAGCGCGCGGTCGAGGAAGCCCAGCTGATGGCCGGTTGCCGCATTCACTCGGCGTTCGTCGGCGTCGCCGGTAACCACATCCGCAGCCTGAACTCCCATGGTATCGTGGCCATTCGCGACCGCGAGGTCAGCACCGCTGACCTGGAGCGGGTTCTGGACGCGGCCCAGGCCGTGGCGATCCCCGCCGACCAGCGCGTATTGCACACCCTGCCGCAGGACTACGTGATCGACAACCAGGAAGGCGTGCGCGAGCCTCTGGGCATGTCCGGCGTGCGTCTGGAAGCCAAGGTCCATGTGGTCACCTGCGCCGTCAACGCGGCGCAGAACATCGAGAAGTGCGTGCGCCGCTGCGGCCTGGAAATCGACGACATCATTCTCGAGCAGCTGGCCTCGGCCTACTCGGTACTGACCGATGACGAGAAAGAGCTGGGTGTCTGCCTGGTCGACATCGGCGGCGGCACCACCGATATCGCCATCTTCACCGAAGGCGCCATTCGCCACACCGCGGTCATTCCCATCGCGGGCGATCAAGTCACCAACGACATCGCCATGGCCCTGCGCACACCGACGCAGTACGCCGAAGAAATCAAGATCCGTTACGCCTGCGCCCTGGCCAAGTTGGCCGGCGCCGGCGAAACCATCAAGGTGCCCAGTGTCGGCGACCGTCCTCCGCGCGAGCTGTCGCGCCAGGCGCTGGCCGAAGTCGTCGAGCCACGCTACGACGAGCTGTTCACCCTGATTCAGGCCGAGCTGCGTCGCAGCGGCTACGAAGACCTCATCCCGGCCGGCATCGTGCTGACCGGTGGTACGGCAAAAATGGAAGGCGCGGTCGAGCTGGCCGAAGAAATCTTCCACATGCCGGTGCGCCTGGGCGTACCGCATAGCGTGCGGGGACTGAGCGACGTTATCAGCAACCCGATCTATTCCACCGGCGTGGGCCTGCTGATGTATGGCCTGCAGAAACAGTCCGATGGCTTGAACCTGTCAGGTATCAGCAACAGCGGCAATTACAGCGATGACACCAAGGCTCCGGTGCTGGAACGGCTGAAGCGTTGGGTGCAAGGCAATTTCTGATTCAAAACGGCAGTAGCGGTAGGCGCACACAAATAGAGAAAGGAGAGGGCACATGTTCGAACTCGTAGACAACATCCCGCAAAGCCCGGTAATCAAAGTTATCGGTGTCGGCGGCGGCGGCGGCAACGCCGTCAACCACATGGTCAAGAGCAACATCGAAGGCGTTGAGTTCATCTGCGCCAACACCGATGCTCAGGCACTCAAGAACATCGGCGCGCGCACCATCCTGCAGCTGGGTACCGGTGTGACCAAGGGCCTGGGCGCTGGCGCCAACCCTGAAGTCGGCCGTCAGGCCGCGATGGAAGACCGCGAGCGCATCGCCGAAGTGCTGCAAGGCACCAACATGGTCTTCATCACCACCGGCATGGGCGGCGGTACCGGTACCGGTGCTGCGCCGATCATCGCCGAAGTGGCCAAGGAAATGGGCATCCTGACCGTTGCGGTCGTGACCCGTCCGTTCCCGTTCGAAGGCCGCAAGCGCATGCAGATCGCCGACGAAGGCATTCGCATGCTGTCCGAAAGCGTCGACTCGTTGATCACCATCCCCAACGAGAAGCTGCTGACCATCCTGGGCAAGGACGCCAGCCTGCTGTCGGCGTTCGCCAAGGCCGACGACGTGCTGGCCGGTGCCGTTCGCGGTATCTCGGACATCATCAAGCGTCCGGGCATGATCAACGTCGACTTCGCCGACGTGCGTACCGTGATGAGCGAAATGGGCATGGCGATGATGGGGACCGGCTGCGCCAGCGGCCCGAACCGCGCGCGCGAGGCCACCGAAGCGGCCATTCGCAACCCGCTGCTCGAGGACGTCAACCTGCAGGGCGCTCGCGGCATTCTGGTCAACATCACCGCAGGTCCCGACCTGTCGCTGGGTGAATACTCCGACGTGGGTAGCATCATCGAAGCGTTCGCCTCCGACCACGCGATGGTCAAGGTGGGTACCGTCATCGACCCGGACATGCGCGACGAGCTGCACGTGACCGTCGTGGCCACTGGCCTGGGCGCGAAGATCGAGAAGCCTGTGAAGGTCATCGACAACACCATGCAGACCGCAGCGCAGACGCCGCCACCGTCGCAGCAGCCGGCTCGCCAGGACGCACCGTCGGTGAACTACCGCGACCTGGATCGTCCGACCGTGATGCGCAACCAGGCTCACGCCGGTGCTGCTGCAGCGGCCAAGCTGAACCCACAGGATGACCTGGATTATCTGGACATCCCGGCCTTCCTGCGTCGTCAGGCCGATTGATGCAATTTATCAGGGGTATTAGGGTGATTGGTGTTCAGCAAAGGTTCGGTCTGCTATCATCGCCAGCCTTTGTTGATACCAGTTCGCAATTTGCGCTGAAGCGGCCAATGCCATGATTAAACAACGCACCCTGAAGAATATTATCCGTGCCACAGGCGTCGGTCTGCACTCCGGTGAGAAGGTCTACCTGACCTTGAAGCCTGCGCCCGTGGATACCGGCATCGTGTTCTGCCGTGTCGACCTTGATCCGGTCGTGCAGATTCCTGCGCGCGCCCACAATGTCGGCGCTACCACGATGTCCACCACTTTGGTCAATGGCGATGTCAAGGTCGATACCGTAGAGCATCTACTGTCGGCCATGGCGGGCCTGGGAATCGATAACGCCTACGTCGAGCTCTCCGCGTCCGAAGTGCCGATCATGGATGGCAGCGCCGGACCCTTCGTATTCCTGATTCAATCGGCTGGCCTGGAAGAACAGGACGCGCCGAAGAAATTCATCCGCATCCTGCGTGAAGTGACAGTGACGGAGGGCGACAAGCGCGCCACCTTCCTGCCTTTCGAAGGTTTCAAGGTGAGCTTCGAGATAGATTTCGATCATCCTGTCTTCAAGGATCGCACCCAGAGTGCCAGTGTCGACTTCTCTAGCACGTCCTTCGTGAAGGAAGTCAGTCGCGCTCGCACGTTCGGTTTCATGAGCGACCTTGAGTACCTGCGCAAGCACAATCGTGCACTGGGCGGCAGCGTCGAGAACGCTATCGTGGTGGACGAGGCAGGCGTCATGAACGAGGACGGTCTTCGTTACGAAGACGAGTTCGTCAAGCACAAGATCCTTGATGCAATCGGCGATCTCTATCAGCTGGGTAACAGCCTGATTGGCGAATTCCGTGGCTACAAGTCGGGCCACGCACTGAACAACCAGCTTCTGCGTCGTCTGCTCGAGCAGGACGATGCGTGGGAAGTGGTCACGTTCGAAGATGCCAGTACGGTACCGATCTCCTACATGCGGCCAGCTGCGTTGGGTTGATACAACCTCTCTTTTCTGGTTACACATTTATAGGCCACCCATTGGGTGGCTTTTTTTTGCGTGGCGTTCAGGGTACCCAGGGCATTGCCGGCGGGTTCAGCGCACGCGTTTGGCGTGGGCTGCCAGGCGCTCAAGCGCGGCGCGCAGATTCGGATCGCTGATGCCGTCGGCGGTGGCCTGAATGTTCTCGCTCGCGCCGATGGACAGATCGATGCTGCGCTCTCCGGCCTTGCTCTGCACCGTGGGCGGCTGCACCTTGAACAGGATACGGGTCAGGCTGCCGAATTCCTCCAGGGCCTGCAGGTCGCGCTGCAGTCGCTTTTGCTGATAGCGCAGGCGCGTGGCCCAGTGGCCGTCGGTGACGATCAGCAACAGGCTGCCTTCGCGCCACGAGGCAACGTAGCAATGCTCGCGCGCCGCAGGCTGCAGCTGGCTCTCGAGCAGGCGCTGCAGGTGCGACAGGCGCTGGGCATGGCTGAACAAGGCCTTGAGCGGCTTGGCTTCGCGCAGCAGCACCGCTGGTGCCCGGGCGGGCAGGGGCCGAAAGACCATGGAGATACACCTGAGGTTACAGAGTCGGCATGTTAACAGAATCCCTTGTCGTCACCGTTTTACGTAGGTACACCGGCGGGCCTGTGAACGTTCGAATAGATGACATCTGCAGCTTGCGGGTTGAACTTGGCGAAAAAGCCCTTATTGTAAAACCGCCCCGTCACAACGCTGTGCCAGCATCGTGGACATCGCGCCACTTTCCTCTCCATCGTTTCCGGGTAGAATGCTCGTTCGCATGCGGCCATGAGGGCTGCACGGGCGACTCACGGGGCCGCCCTCCATCCCTATGTGTGGAAGATCCTGCCAATATGTTTGCGCCTTTGTTAAAGAAACTTTTTGGAAGCAAGAACGAGCGTGAAGTACGACGCATGCTCAAGACGGTACAAGCCGTCAATGCCTTCGAAGAGCAGATGGTGGCCCTTTCGGACGAGCAGCTGCGCGCCAAAACCGCAGAGTTCAAGGCCCGCCTGGCAAAAGGCGAGACCCTCGACCAGCTGCTGCCCGAAGCCTTCGCCGTGTGCCGCGAAGCCGGCAAGCGCGTCATGGGCATGCGGCACTTCGATGTCCAGCTGATCGGCGGCCTCACCCTGCACGAAGGCATGATCGCCGAAATGCGTACGGGTGAAGGCAAGACCCTGGTGGCAACCCTGGGTGTGTACCTCAATGCGCTGTCCGGCAAGGGCGTGCACGTGGTTACGGTCAACGACTACCTGGCCCGTCGCGACGCCAACTGGATGCGTCCGCTGTACGAGTACCTGGGCCTGACCGTGGGCGTGGTCACGCCGTTCGCGCCGCCGGACGAGAAGCGTCTGGCCTACGCCGCCGACATCACCTACGGCACCAACAACGAATTCGGTTTCGACTATTTGCGCGACAACATGGCGTTCAGCATGGAAGAGAAATTCCAGCGCGAGCTGAATTTCGCCGTGATCGACGAAGTCGACTCCATCCTCATCGACGAAGCCCGCACGCCGCTGATCATTTCCGGTCAGGCCGAGGACAGCTCCAAGCTGTACACCGAAATCAACCGCCTGATTCCGCAACTCGAGCAGCACATCGAGGAAGTGGAAGGTCAGGTAACCAAGGAAGGCCACTACAGCATCGACGAGAAGACCCGCCAGGTCGAACTCAACGAAGCCGGCCACCAGTACATCGAGGAAATGCTCACCCGCGCCGGTCTGCTGGCCGAGGGCGAGAGCCTTTATTCGGCGCACAACCTGGGCCTGCTGACCCACGTGTATGCCGGCCTGCGTGCGCACAAGCTGTTCAACCGCAACGTCGAGTACATCGTCCAGGACGGCCAGATCCTGCTGGTCGACGAGCACACCGGTCGTACCATGCCGGGCCGTCGCCTGTCCGAGGGCCTGCACCAGGCCATCGAGGCCAAGGAAAATCTGAACATTCAGGCCGAGAGCCAGACGCTCGCCTCGACCACGTTCCAGAACTACTTCCGCCTGTACAACAAACTGTCGGGCATGACCGGTACGGCCGATACCGAGGCGTTCGAATTCGCCCAGATCTATCAGCTCAACGTGATGGTCATTCCGCCGAACAAGCCGCTCGCGCGCAAGGACTTCAACGACCTGGTGTACCTGACTGCGGACGAGAAATACGCCGCCATCGTCACCGACATCAAGGAAAGCATGGCCCAGGGCCGGCCGGTGCTGGTGGGTACGGCCACCATCGAAACCTCCGAGCACATGTCGCGCCTGCTCAACCAGGAAGGCATCGAGCACAAGGTGCTCAACGCCAAGTTCCACGAGAAGGAAGCCGAGATCATCGCGCAGGCCGGTCGTCCAGGTGCGCTGACCATTGCCACCAACATGGCCGGCCGTGGTACCGACATTCTTCTGGGCGGCAACTGGGAGGTCGAAGTGGCTTCCCTCGAGGACCCGTCGCCGGAGCAGATTGCCCAGATCAAGGCCGACTGGCAGAAGCGTCACCAGCAGGTGCTCGAATCCGGTGGCCTGCATGTGATCGCCTCCGAGCGTCACGAATCACGCCGTATCGACAATCAGTTGCGTGGCCGTGCCGGTCGCCAGGGTGATGCCGGTTCCAGCCGCTTCTACCTGTCGCTGGAAGACAGCCTGATGCGCATCTTCGCATCCGACCGGGTGAAGAACTTCATGAAGGCGCTGGGCATGCAGTCCGGTGAAGCCATCGAACATCGCATGGTGACCAACGCCATCGAAAAGGCCCAGCGCAAGGTCGAAGGCCGCAACTTCGACATTCGCAAGCAATTGCTCGAATTCGACGACGTCGCCAACGAGCAGCGCAAGGTCATCTACCACATGCGCAACAGTCTGCTGGCGTCCGACAACGTCGGTGACACCATTGCCGACTTCCGCCAGGAAGTGCTGGGCCAGCTGTTCGCCCAGCACATTCCGCCACAGTCGCTGCCCGAGCAGTGGGACGTGGCCGGTCTGGAAGCGGCGCTGCAGACCGATTTCGGTGTGAGCCTGCCGATCCAGCAGTGGCTGGACGCCGACGACAAGCTCTACGAAGAAACGCTGCGCGAGAAAGTCATGGCCGAGCTGCTGGCGGCCTACACCGAGAAGGAAGACCAGGCCAGCGCCGATGCGTTGCGCACCTTCGAGAAGCAGATCCTGCTGCGCGTGCTCGACGACCTGTGGAAAGATCACCTGTCGACCATGGACCACCTGCGTCACGGTATCCACCTGCGCGGCTACGCCCAGAAGAACCCGAAGCAGGAATACAAGCGCGAGTCGTTCAGCCTGTTCCAGGAGCTGCTGGATTCGATCAAGCGCGACACCATCCGTGTGCTTTCCCACGTTCAGGTGCGCCGCGAAGATCCGGTCGAGGAAGAGGCTCGTCTGCGTCGCGATGCCGAGGAGCTGGCTGCGCGCATGCAGTTCGAACACGCTCCTGCGCCAGGCCTGGATCAGCCCGAAGCCTTGGCGGAGGACGCCGAAGTGATTGCCGCCACGGTGTCGGAGCCGGTGCGCAATGACCAGAAACTGGGCCGCAACGAGCTGTGCTGGTGTGGTTCAGGCAAGAAGTTCAAGCATTGCCACGGCAAGATCGACTGATCGCCGCACATTGCTTCAAGCAGTAGCACGCCGCGACTGACGCCGGCTCCCCGTAGGAGCGGTCAGTGGCCGCGAAAAGTACGACACGGTGTGGCAGGTTACCGCGTCGTCTGTTTCGCGGCCGCTGACCGCTCCTGCGGTGGATTTCGGTGATCCGATCGCGGCGTTCGTCCATTCAATGGCGGCGTCGACGCTACGCCGTACAGTCTTCAAAGGAGTGCTCACATGGCTGTTGGTCTTGGTCCACTGCCCACGCTGCATGCGGTTCCCGGTTTCGAGCTGGGCATCTCCAGCGCCGGCATCAAACGCCCCGGCCGCAAGGACGTGGTGGTCATGCGCTGCGCCGAGGGTTCCAGCGTCGCTGGCGTGTTCACCCTGAATGCGTTCTGTGCGGCACCGGTCATCGTCTCCCGGCAGCGCGTGGGCGGCGCTGTGCGTTACCTGCTGACCAACACCGGCAATGCCAACGCCGGTACCGGTGAGCCCGGCCTGGCTGCCGCCGAGCGCACTACGGCGCGGCTCGCCGAATTGGCCGGGGTGGACGCCAGCGCCGTGCTGCCGTTTTCCACCGGAGTGATCGGCGAGCCACTGCCCGTGGAGAAGATCGAAGGGGCCCTGCAGGCCGCTCTCGACGACCTGTCGGTGGACAACTGGGCCGCCGCGGCCACTGGCATCATGACCACCGATACCTTGCCCAAAGGCGCCAGCCGCCAGTTCCAGCACGACGGCGTGACCGTCACCGTGACCGGGATCAGCAAGGGTGCGGGCATGATCCGGCCAAATATGGCGACCATGCTTGGCTACATTGCCACCGACGCCAAGGTCGCGCCCCACGTACTGCAGGATCTGCTGCGCGACGGCGCCAACAAGTCGTTCAACCGCATCACCATCGACGGCGACACGTCGACCAACGACTGCTGCATGCTGGTGGCTACCGGGCAGGCGGCATTGCCGGAGGTCGGCGAGGCCAGCGGCCCGTTGTTCGCGGCGCTGAAGCAGGCGGTCTTCGAAGTGTGCATGGAAGTGGCCCAGGCCATCGTGCGCGACGGTGAAGGGGCGACCAAGTTCGTCACCGTCCAGGTCAACGGCGGCAGCAACCACCAGGAATGCCTGGACGTGGCCTACACCGTGGCTCACTCGCCGCTGATCAAGACCGCCTTGTTCGCCTCCGATCCGAACTGGGGGCGCATCCTGGCGGCCGTCGGCCGTGCAGGCGTGCCGGAACTGGATGTCAGCAAGATCGATGTGTTCCTGGGCGAGGTGTGCATCGCCAGTCGTGGCGCGCGTGCGGCCACCTATACCGAGGAGCAGGGTTCGGCGGTGATGGCGCAGGCAGAAATCGGCATTCGTATCGAGCTGGGCCGCGGCGATTGCAGCGAGACCATCTGGACCACCGACCTGTCCCATGAATATGTGAAGATCAACGCCGAATACCGTACCTGACGGTCAGGCCCGGGTGTGCTCCATGGTGCACCTGGGCGTTGGTAGCTCAGTGCGGCCTGGAGAATGCGTGAAACGAGTGCATGTAGCCGCCGCGGTGATCCGTGGCGCAGATAACCGTATCTTGATTGCCCGCCGTGCCGATGCCCAGCACCAGGGCGGTTTATGGGAGTTTCCCGGCGGCAAGGTCGAGGCCGGCGAGACGGTGCAGACGGCGCTGGCGCGGGAGCTGCGCGAAGAACTGGGGATCGAGGTCGGCCAGGCGCGGCCATTGATCAAGGTGCATCACGACTATGCCGACAAGCAGGTGTTGCTGGATGTCTGGGAAGTGACCGAGTTCACTGGCCAGCCGCACGGCGTCGAAGGTCAACCCGTGGCGTGGGTCAAGGCCCGCGAGTTGCCGGGCTACGAGTTTCCGGCAGCCAATCGTCCCATCGTCGCGGCAGCGAGCCTGCCCGGTGAATATCTCATCACTCCGGATGGGCTCGATAACCCGACCTTGTTGCGCGGGATGCAGAAGGCGATTGCCGGTGGCATCAAGCTGCTGCAACTGCGTGCACCCAATGGCTACGATCCGCAGTACCGCGACCTGGCGGTGGACGCAGTGGGGTTGTGCGCCGGCAAGGCCCAGTTGATGCTCAAGGGGCCGCTGGAATGGCTGGGCGATTTCCCTTCGGCCGGTTGGCACCTGACGTCGGCGCAGTTGCGCAAGTACGCCAGCAAGGGCCGGCCGTTTCCTCAGGAGCGTTGGCTGGCGGCCTCCTGTCACGACGCCGAGGAGCTGGCGCTGGCGCGGCAGATGGGGGTGGATTTCATCACCCTGTCGCCGGTGCAACCGACCCTCACGCATCCCGATGCCCAGCCGTTGGGATGGGATCAGGCGCATGGTTTGATCGAGGGTTTCAACCAGCCGGTCTATCTACTGGGCGGGATGGGTCCGCAGGATCAGGCGAAGGCTTGGGAGATCGGCGCGCAGGGCGTCGCAGGCATCCGCGCGTTCTGGCCAACCCTGTAGCCGCCCTGGCCCCTGTAGCAGCGGCGCAAGCCGCGTCAGCTGTCCCTCGAGACCCACTGACCTGACGCGGTACTGGCGACCTGCAGCCTGCGCCACTCTCACGGCTTGGCAGGCTGCCAAAGAATTTCGGCAATAGCCTGGCGTCGAGCGATGATCCGCGCCGCCACGAACAGCAGGTCCGAAAGCCGATTGATGTACGCCAGGCTCACCGCTGACAAAGGCTCCACGGCATTGAGCTGCTGACAGCGACGCTCGGCACTGCGTGCCAGGCTGCGACAGACATGGGCCTGGGCGATCAGCATTGAACCGCCTGGCAGGATGAAATTCTCCAACGCGCCGACTTCGTCGTTCCAGGTATCGATGGCCGTTTCCAGGCGCTCCACTTCGCCAGCATCGAGTGCCTGGTACGCGGGCATGGCCAACTCGCCACCCAGATCGAACAGCCGATGCTGGCAGGGCGCAAGCACCTCGTACACCTCGTTCAGGCGCGGATCTTCCGTCAGTCCCGCCAGCAGCACGCCCAATTGGCTGTTCAAGGTGTCCACTTCGCCAATAGCCTCGACTCGCGGATGGTCCTTGGGCACCCGACGTCCATCGCCAAGCCCGGTTTCGCCCTGGTCGCCGGTGCGCGTGTAAATCTTCGTCAGGCGAAAGCCCATGCTCATATCTCCGTGGTGGTGAGGGGCAGCGGATTGCCGGCCAACGGCAGGCGCAGGGTGAAGCAGGTGCCCTGGCCAGGGCTGGATTGCACTTCCATCTGGCCCTTGTGGTTGTTGGTGATGATGAAGTAGGACACCGACAGGCCCAGGCCGGTGCCTTGGCCAATCTCCTTGGTGGTGAAGAAGGGCTCGAACGTACGCTTGCGCACGCTTTCGGGCATGCCCACGCCGTTGTCCTCGACCTGGATTTCCGCCCACGGCGGGCTCAGCCGGGTGCGCAGGATGATGCGTCCCGGCTCGTGCTCGTCGTTGCGCTGGTGAATGGCCTGCGCGGCGTTTTTCAGCAGGTTGAGCAGCACTTGCTCCAGCTCGTTGGCAGTGCCCGGTACCGGGCCCAGCGCCGGGTCGAACTGGCGCACGATGTTTTGTCCCTTGAAGTCGAAACCGATCGCCAGATCGAAGTCGTTGCCGGCGATCTCCACCGCCTGGTCGATCAGGGCGGGCAGGTCGCACGGCGCCATTTCCCGCGTGCTGCGGCGGCTGAAGCTGAGCATGTGGGTGACGATCTTGGCTGCCCGTGCACCGGCCTGCTGAATGCCGTCGAGCAGCTGCGGGATTTCGCGCCCTTGCAGGTAGGCGTTCACTGCTGCCAGATCGACACCGGCGTCGCTGGCCTGTTCGAGGTTCTTCGGCAGGTCGGCCGAAAGGCGGCGCCTGACGTTCTGCACGTTGTGCAGGATCGCGCCCAGGGGGTTGTTGATTTCGTGGGCCATGCCGGCGGCCAGCCCCCCCACCGAGAGCATCTTTTCCGACTGCACCATCATCTCTTCCAGGGACAGGCGCTGGGTGATGTCGTCGATGCGAATCACCACGCCGCGGCCGGCACCGCCCATCAGCGGATAGAAGGTCAGCGCGTAATGGTGTGGGGTGTCGTCCTTGACCCAGGTGACCCGCTCGATCTTGGCCACCGTGTGCTGTTCGACCGTGGTCTTGAGCTGCGGCAGGAACGGTTTGAGCGGGGCGAATGCAAGAAAGATCGGTTGATTGAGCGCCTCGTCCAGCGGCGTTCCGGAAAGTGCGCTGGCTTCCTGATTCCACTGGGTGACGTACAGCTGCTCGTCGAGGGCAATGAGCGCCGAAGGCATGGAGTCGATGATGCTGTTGAGGTAGTTCTGAAAGCCGGTGAGTTTCTTCTCGATCTTGCTGCGCACCTGGACTTCGAGTTCGAGCTTGCGGTTGGTGTGGCGAGTTTCTTCGGCCAGCCCCTGGGCCTGGTCGTAGGCGGCCTGGGACTCGTCGCGGGCACGCTTGAGTTGCTGTTCGCGGGCCTCGATGCGTGAAAGCATGGTGTTGAACGCTTCCGCCAGGCTGCCGATCTCGTCGTGGTTGCCGCGGCCGGCGCGCAAGGCGTAGTTTTCTTCGCGGGTGACCTGGCGCGACAGCTCTTCGAGGCGATAGATGGGTTGGGTGATCAAGCGCTTGATCTGCCGGGCGATGATCATCCACAACAGCACGCTGAACACCAGGATGCCCAGGCTGGCAGTCAGCGTGCCGGTGTAGAACGCCACGGGCAGTTCGCTGCTGGCCACCAGCAGCAGATGGCCGGCACTGGGGAGAGGCACCAACTGGGTGCTGCGGAATTCGGTGGAGCGCCAGGCTTCGATGCTGGCGAAGCGGGCCGGCATCTTCAGCCGGTCGCCGTGCTGCAACTGGGCCAGGCGCTCGCCCTGGGCGTCGTAGATGGCGGCGGCGCGCAACGGGGAATAGCTGTTGAGCTCTTCGAGCAGCGCTTCGGCGTCCTGCGGCGAGCGTACCGCCCGCTGCGCAAGGCCAGGGTTGGCCAGCAGTCGGCCGATGGTCTGCAAGGCCTGGGGCGCCATGCTTTCCTGGGAAATCCAGTAGGCGGCACTGATGAACGTCAGGTTGGCGACCAGCAGGACCGTGGTCAACAGCACCAGCAGGGCAGCCAGCAGTTTCTGGCCAACCGGCAGGTTTTCGAGTCTCTGGCGCAAGGGCATTGGCGGGTCGCTTCCACGGCAGGGCAGAGCGCCAGTGTAGCAAACCTGTTTTGCAAATCCCGCGGTTCGCCTGATACACCGCGGCGCCTGTTTCGCGGCCGATGACCGCTCCTACGGAAATTGTGAGTCCCGCCGTAGGAGCGGTCGGTGGCCGCGAAGGGCGCGCTGCGGTATGCCTGATTCACCGCGCGGCTGTTTCGCGGCCACGGACCGCTCCTACGGAGATCGTGAGTCCCTCCGTAGGAGCGGTCGGTGGCCGCGAAGGGCGCGGTCTCAGGTCTTGTTCAAGGCCCGCACAAGCCGCGCCTGCAGTGCTTGCAGATGTGGCACCTCGCAGTGCCGCTCCAGCGCGGCTTTGCAGGCGTAGCCCAGCAGATAGTCGATTTCGGTGCGCCGACCCTGGTCGACGTCCTGGTACATCGAAGAGTAATTGGCAGCGGTCGCCTGGATAACCCGTCGTACTTCCTCGTGCAGCCCCTGGGCCGCGTCCACCTGCCCGCACGCGTCCAGCAGCTGTGCCAGCTCGGCGCAAAGGGTGGCCACTTCGTCGTGATGGTCCGCCAACGCGCCATTGCGACAGCCGTACAGCACGGTCAGCGGGTTGATCGCGCAGTTGAGCGCCAGCTTGCGCCACAGGCGCGAATGGATACTGGGTGTCCACTGATGAGCGATGCCGGCACGCTCCAGGTCGGCCAGCAAGGCTGCAGGGTGGGTGGGGCAGGCCGGGTCGGCATCGCCCAGCCAGGTAAAGCCCTGCCCGGCGAAAACCGCCTGGAAATCGGCGGCACGGTAGGCGCCTTCGGTGGTCGAGGCATAGATACAGCGCGCCTGCGGCAGCATTTCGGCCACCGCCTGCTGACTGCCCATGCCGTTCTGCAGAAGGATCACTTCGGCGCCGGGTGCCAGCCGCGCGGCGACACTGGCAATGGCCGCTTGCGCATCGTAGGCCTTGCAGGCCAGCAAAAGGCGGGTGATGGCGCCCTCGGCGGCCACGTCGGTGGCCGGCAGGCAGTGAACGCTGGCCTCGCCGCTTTCGATCAAGCGCAAGCCACCGGCTGCGCGGTAGGCCTGCAGGCGCGCGGCATTGCGCAATAGCAGCTGCACCTGCAAGCCCGCGCGGGCCAGGCGGCACGCCCACAACGTACCCAGGCTGCCTGCGCCCAACACATGCCAGGATCGCGCTGCCGGCGGTTCTGCGACGACCAGCGCTGGTTCCTCGGCGGCCGCATTGCTTGGGGGGAGGTTGCGCATGTCAGGCTCGTGTGGAAAGTGATGACCCATGCCTGAATTCAAGCGGTGGGGTGGCATTTCACGATGCCGGCTCCCTTATAATGAGCGGGCATTTCAATCGTCAAGCCAGGCGTGCTCCTTCTTTCAACGAGCCGCCGATCAATTCTGGAGGAAACACATGCCCTCGTTCGACGTAGTGTCCGAGTTGGACAAGCACGAAGTCACCAACGCGGTCGACAACGCCATCAAGGAGCTGGATCGCCGTTACGATCTCAAGGGAAAAGGCAGTTTCGCATTAAAGGAGCTGACGGTCACCCTGACCGCCGAAGCCGAGTACCAGCTGGAAGCTATGATCGAGATTCTCAAGCTGGCACTGGTCAAGCGCAAGATCGACGTGCAATGCCTCGAGGTCAAGGATGCCTACGCCTCGGGTAAGGAAATGAAGCAGGAAGCGATCCTGCGCGAAGGTATCGAGAAGGAACTGGCGAAGAAGATCGTCGCCCACGTCAAGGACGCCAAGCTCAAGGTGCAGGCTGCCATCCAGGGTGAGCAGGTGCGTATCACCGGCAAGAAACGCGATGACTTGCAGGAGGCAATCGCTGCCCTGCGGGCGAAGGAATTCGGCATGCCGCTGCAGTTCAACAACTTTCGCGATTGATGAAGAACGGCGGGCCGGGCTGAACCTTGCCAGGCGACCGGCGTCGGAGCATCAGTGCGGCCGGAGCCTCTGGCGCCGGGCTTGCCGTGGCCTTTCAGATCGTGGCGCCGGTACGCCCGAGCCGGTCTTTGCCGGTTATCGCACGCTTTTTCTTGAACGAAGCTTGAACGAAGGCGGTAGGAGAACCCCATGGATTTGAACGCGGAAGTCAATCATCTGGTCCAGGCCTCGCAGGCCTGGATTCCGATGGTCATGCAGTACGGCAGCAAGGTGATCCTCGCCTTGGTGGTGCTGTGCGTGGGTTGGTGGTTGATCAACCGAGTCACCGCCAACCTGCAGAAACTGCTGGCCCTGCGTCACATCGATCTGGCGCTGCAGAACTTCATCGGCACGATCGCCAATATCATCCTGAAGATCCTCTTGATGGTCAGTGTGGCCTCGATGATCGGTATCGAGACGACCTCGTTCGTTGCCGCCATCGGTGGTGCGACCCTGGCCATCGGCCTGGCCCTGCAGGGCAGCCTGGCGAACTTCGCCGGCGGCGTGCTGATTCTGCTGTTCCGTCCCTTTCGCATCGGCGACTGGATCGAAGCGCAGGGTGTGAGCGGCACGGTCGACTCCATCCAGATCTTCCATACCGTGTTGCGCACTGGCGACAACCGCACGGTGATCCTGCCCAACGGCAACCTGTCCAACGGCATCATCACCAACACCAACCGTCAGCCTACGCGCAAGATCACCTTCGATATCGGCGTGGACTACGATGCCGACCTGCAGAAAGCTCGCGAGATCCTGCTGGACCTGGCCAAGGACCCACGCGTGTTGCAGACCCCGGCACCCGAGGCAGTCGTGGCGGCCCTGGGCGACAGCTCGATCACCGTGTCCCTGCGGATCTGGGTGAACACTGGCGACTTCGGCGGCGTGACCAACATGCTCAACGGCGAGATTCGCGATCGCCTGCGTGCCGAAGGCATCGACATTCCGTTTCCGCAGCGTGTGATTCGGGTGATGCAGGAAGGCGAAGCCAAGTAGGTTCGCAACGCTTCACGAAAAAGCCCCGGTCATCATGGCCGGGGCTTTTTTTTGTCAGGAGGGTTCTTCGTCAGGCCCGTCGCGCGCGATGCGGGCATTCTCCTGCTTCCAGTGCAGGGCGATCAGCAGCAGGGTCGGCACACCGAGCAGGGCAGTGATGAGGAAGAAATTGTGGTAGCCGAACTTCTCGACCATGACCCCTGAGTAGCCCCCGATCAGGCGCGGCAGGAGGAGCATGATCGAGCTCAGCAGGGCGTATTGGGTCGCCGAGAACTTGAGGTTGGTCAGGCTCGACAGGTAGGCGACGAAGGCCGAAGTGGCGAGCCCGGAGCTGAAGTTGTCCAGCGAGATGGTCAGCACCAGCATCTGCAGATTCGGCCCCATGTCGGCCAGCATGAGGAACAGCAGGTTGGTCCCCGCCGAAGTGATGCCACCGATGAACAGAATGGGCAGGATGCCGAAGCGCACGATCAGCAGGCCGCCGAAGCCCGCGCCGAGCAGGGTCATGATCAGGCCGAAGATTTTGCTGACGCTGGCGATCTGGTCCTTGGTGAAGCCTTGGTCGATGTAGAAGACGTTGGCCATGACACCCATCACCGTATCGGACATCCGGTAGGTCGCGATCAGGCCCAGCAGCAGCAATGCCTGCCAGCGGTAGCGCAGGATGAAATCGTTGATCGGTGTGAGCACGGGAGCCAACCCGCGGCGACCGACCGAAGACAGGCACACCGCAGTCAGGATTATGTAGAGCAGCGCACGCAGGAATGCCCGGTCCTCGAGCAGCAGGTCGATCAGGCTCTGGCTGCCGAACAGCACGCTGGCAAAATCGGTGTTGTACAACTGGGTGAACATCGCCGGCACCGACACCAGCAACACGATCAGCACGAACACCGACATCAGTTGGTGACTGAAGCCGTAGCGCGCTGCGGACAATTGCGTGCGCAGGGCTACCGGGGGTTCGCGCATGATCAGGGTAGTGATCAGTGCCGGTACCATCAGCACACCGAACAGCAGGTACGTGTTGGCCCAGGCCTGGTGCAGATAGGCGAAGCCGGTGGAACCGAAGCCTTCGGCGAAGTACAGCGCACCGGCGGTGGCCAGCAGCGCGGCCACGCGATAGCCGGCCATGTAGCTGGCGGCGAGGGCGGCCTGGCGCTGGTCTTCGGCGATTTCCAGGCGGTAGGCGTCTACCGCGATGTCCTGAGTGGCCGAGGCGAACGCGACCACCACGGCAATCGCGATCAACCACGACAGATGCTTCTGCGGGTCGCAGAAACTCATGCCCACCAGGCCGAGGATCACCAGAGCCTGGGCCAGAACCAGCCAGGAACGACGCCGGCCCAGCTTGCCGAGCAGTGGCAGCCGCCACTGGTCGAGCAGCGGCGACCATACCCATTTGAAGGCATAGGCCAGACCGATCAGGCTGGCGTAACCGATGGTTTCACGGGCGACGCCCGCTTCACGCAACCACACCGACAGGGTTGAAAACACCAGCATGTACGGCAGGCCGGCAGCGAAACCGAGCAGCAGAAGCACAACGGTGGAAGGGCTGGCATAAGCGGCGAGCGCGGCGCGCCAGGTTTTACGGGGCATGGGCTGGAATCTGCCTCAGTTTGCGAAACAAAGCGCGCACTCTAACCGCATGCCTGCTCCGGACGCCAGCCATGGCGTGCCATATCCACGCGATTCTTCATGATCAGCACGCCTTCGCCACGCAGGCGTGCGCGTTGTTCGGCCCCGCTGCACGTGCCTGCCGCCAGGCTCAGCCGCCCGCCGGCGGCAACCACACGGTGCCAGGGCAGGCGGGTACCGTCCGGCAGTTGGCTCAGGGTACGTCCGACCCAGCGGGCCGCGCGCCCGAGCATGGCCAGTTCGGCCAACTGTCCATAGGTCACCACTTTGCCTTCCGGTACCTGAGCCAGCACGGTGTACAGCGCAGTGCGGCGAACGGCCGCAGCCTGATCCGGAGTATTTTGCAGTTGAGAATTGAACTCGTCTGTCATCTCGGGGTCTGTCCTTGCTCGGATCTTGTCCTACCGAATAATGCCGCATTTCCTACACTTCAGAGCACCCAGAATCCGCCTATGTTGCCTAGAACCCTGCTGTGCCTTGCCCTGGCTTCCACCTCCACCGTGACGTTTGCCGATACAGTCTGGTTGAAGAACGGCGACCGTATCTCCGGGAAGATTACCGTGTTCGACGGTGGCAAGCTGATGGTGAAGACTGAATACGGTGGTTCGATTCCTCTGGACTGGAAACAGATCAAGACTATGGAAAGCGACCAGGAACTGCTGGTCAAGCAGGATGACTACATCGGCGAGAAAACCAAGTCGTTCAAGGCCGCCGAAGACGGCAAAGTCATCCTGCAGAACGGTGATGCACCGAAGACCGTCGAGTTGGCCAGCATCCAGCAGATCATCAAACCCAAGCCGGTGGTCACCGATCTGCAGATCAAGGGCAACGTCGATTTGGGCCTGGACTACAAGCGCGCCGAAACCGATACGGACGACTACAACGTCGCCTTCAAGACCACCGCCAGGCACGGCAAGTGGCGTCATATCGGCTCTGGCGAGTACAACCGCGAGTCCCAGGACAGCATCGTCACGACCGACAATTTCGATCTCGAATACTCCCTTGACCGCTTCCTCACCGATCAGTGGTTCTGGCAGGGCCGGGTTGATTACAAGCGTGACAAGATCGAGGACCTGGAGCGTCAGCGCACCGTGGGTACCGGCCCGGGCTACCAGTTCTGGGACGACGAACTGGGTGCGTTCTCCCTCGGTGGCTTGATCAACCGCACCGACTACCAGTATGCCGACGGCGACAAGGACAACTTCTATTCGCTGGCCATGAAGTGGGACTACAACCGCTACCTGATCGGCAAGACGGTCGAGTTCTTCACCCGCGGCGAACTCGGCAAGCCGATCGGCAACGTCGCCGACTACAGCCTGGATGCCGAAATGGGCCTGCGCTACAAGGTTACCGAATGGGCGTCGTTGAACCTCAAGGCCGAGAAGGACCTGGTCAGCGGCACCAGTGGTGCGGACCTGGACAGTACCCGCTACACCGCCGGTTTCGGTGTCGCCTGGTAACATTGCAATACGCCGACACAAGTCTGCGAGGCCCGGCTGGCGCGGGTTTCGCGGGACTGGCCTAAGCGACTGATGGGTCGCCACCTTGAATTAACGATTTATTGACGTCATCTAGGGTCTACTGGAAGGCATTCTTCCGTAGAGGAAACCATTTGATGCGCGCTTTTCTATTGCTGTTCCTGTTGTTCCCCGTGCTGGAACTGTACGTCTTCTTCAAGGTGAGCACGGCGATCGGGTTCTTTCCCGCGCTGCTGCTCATCATCGCCGGTTCGGCATTGGGTGTGCTGGTCATGCGCGTCGCCGGGCTGGCCACCGTCCTGCGTACCCGAGCCAGCCTGCAGCGCGGCGAGCTGCCTGCCGAGCAGATGTTCAATGGTCTGGTCACCGCCGTCGGCGGCGTACTGCTGATCGTGCCCGGCTTCATCAGCGATCTGCTGGCCGTGCTGTGCCTGCTGCCATTCACCCGGCACTTCCTGATCCGCAAGGTACGCGAGCGTGCCCAGGCGCAAGCCATGCGCCAGCGCGCGTTCGCCGACGACATGCCGCCCCCGGGTGGCCCGGCCCAGGCCTACCGGGCTCACGTCATCGAAGGCGAGGTGATCGAAGGCGAAGTGGTCGGTCGCGACACGTCGCGTCCGGACCGCTGAACACCTGCTGCAACCTGTCAACGGCGCCCTCGGGCGCCGTTTCTCTTGCAGCTTTGCCTGCAAATTTTTTCAGCCCGGCCCTTGTAATCGCTCGCGCCGACCTCATGTATGGGTCACCGCAAGGTTTGTGGCGATTGCGCCACACATGTTCCCGCGTCTTGCGGTGCAAGACGCGACCGGTTACGCCGGAAGATCCACACCGCCGGTACACACCGGCCGATGAAAACCATAATTAGGAGAGATCGACAATGAAGCTTCGTCCTCTGCATGACCGCGTCGTTATCCGTCGCAGCGAAGAAGAGTCCAAAACCGCTGGCGGTATCGTTCTGCCAGGTTCGGCCGCTGAAAAACCCAACCGTGGCGAAATCGTCGCAGTGGGCACCGGCAAGATCCTGGAGAGCGGCGAAGTTCGTGCGCTGGCCGTCAAAGTGGGTGACAAGGTGGTATTCGGCCCTTACTCGGGCAGCAACACCGTCAAGGTCGACGGTGAAGACCTGCTGGTGATGAGCGAGAGCGAGATCCTCGCCGTCGTCGAAGGCTGAAACCACTGAACTCCCGTTACTACCCAGTATTCAAGGAAATCGATCATGGCTGCTAAAGAAGTTAAATTCGGCGACTCCGCCCGCAAGAAAATGCTGACTGGTGTCAACGTCCTGGCTGACGCGGTAAAAGCGACCCTGGGCCCGAAAGGCCGTAACGTGATCATCGAGAAGAGCTTCGGCGCTCCGACCATCACCAAGGACGGCGTTTCCGTTGCCAAGGAAATCGAGCTCGAAGACCGTTTCGAAAACATGGGCGCGCAGCTGGTCAAAGACGTTGCCTCCCGTGCCAACGATGACGCAGGCGACGGCACCACGACCGCTACCGTTCTGGCTCAGGCCATCGTCAACGAAGGCTACAAGGCCGTCGCTGCCGGCATGAACCCGATGGACCTCAAGCGCGGCATCGACAAGGCGACCATCGCCGTTGTTGCCGAGCTGAAAAACCTGTCCAAGCCGTGCGCCGATACCAAGGCCATCGCTCAGGTCGGCACCATCTCCGCCAACTCCGACAGCTCCATCGGCGACATCATTGCCGAAGCCATGGAAAAAGTCGGTAAAGAAGGCGTGATCACCGTTGAAGAAGGCAGTGGCCTGGAAAACGAGCTGTCGGTTGTAGAAGGCATGCAGTTCGACCGTGGCTACCTGTCCCCGTACTTCGTCAACAAGCCTGAGACCATGGTCGCCGAGCTGGACAGCCCGCTGATCCTGCTGGTCGACAAGAAAATCTCCAACATCCGTGAAATGCTTCCGGTGCTGGAAGCTGTTGCCAAGGCCGGCCGCCCACTGCTGATCGTTTCCGAAGACGTCGAAGGCGAAGCCTTGGCGACTCTGGTCGTGAACAACATGCGCGGTATCGTCAAAGTCGCTGCCGTCAAGGCGCCGGGCTTCGGCGATCGTCGCAAGTCCATGCTGCAGGACATCGCCGTACTGACCGGCGGTACCGTTATCTCCGAAGAGATCGGCCTGAGCCTGGAAAGTGCCACCCTGGAAAACCTGGGCAGCGCCAAGCGCGTGACCATTTCCAAGGAAAACACCATCATCGTCGACGGTGCTGGCGTTGAAGGCGACATCCAGTCCCGTATCAACCAGATCCGTGCCCAGGTTGCCGAAACTTCCTCGGACTACGACCGTGAAAAACTGCAGGAACGTCTGGCCAAGCTGTCTGGCGGCGTTGCAGTGATCAAGGTTGGCGCTGGCTCCGAAGTTGAAATGAAAGAGAAGAAAGCCCGCGTTGAAGACGCCCTGCACGCAACCCGCGCAGCCGTCGAAGAAGGCGTGGTACCTGGCGGTGGCGTTGCACTGATCCGTGCTCTGGAAGCGCTGACCAACCTGACCGGCGACAACGCTGATCAGAACGTAGGTATAGCTGTACTGCGTCGCGCAGTCGAAGCACCGCTGCGCCAGATCGCTGCAAACTCCGGCGACGAGCCAAGCGTCGTCGTCAACGAAGTCAAGAACGGCAATGGTAACTACGGTTACAACGCTGCAACTGGCGTCTACGGCGACATGATCGAAATGGGCATCCTGGATCCTACCAAGGTGACCCGTTCGGCCTTGCAGGCTGCAGCTTCCATCGGTGGTCTGATCCTGACCACCGAAGCGGCCATTGCCGACAAGCCGAAAGCCGAAGGCTCGGCTGGCGGCGGCATGCCAGACATGGGCGGCATGGGTGGCATGGGCGGCATGATGTAAGCGAGCCCCGCGCTCTACCTGTCCTCAGGTAAGAAAAACCCCGGCCAGCGATGGCCGGGGTTTTTTTATGCCTGCCCAGCCTATAAGCTGCGCGAGCCCCGCCGGGGCGACAGCAGCACTCGGAGACCTGCCCATGCGAATCCTACTGGTTGAAGACAACCGCGACATCCTGGCCAACCTGGCCGATTACCTGGGTATGAAAGGCTACACCGTCGACTGCGCCCAGGACGGCCTGTCCGGATTGCACCTGGCGGCGACCGAGCACTACGACCTCATCGTGCTCGACATCATGCTCCCGGGCATCGATGGCTATACGCTGTGCAAGCGCCTGCGCGAAGATGCCCGGCGCGATACGCCGGTGATCATGCTCACCGCGCGCGACCAGCTGGACGATCGCCTGCAGGGTTTTCGTTCCGGCGCCGACGACTACCTGCTCAAGCCGTTTGCCCTGTCGGAGCTGGCAGCACGCATCGAAGCGGTCCTGCGCCGGGCCCAGGGCGGCGGTCGTCGCTCGCTGCAGGTGGGCGATCTCATCTACGACCTCGACACCCTCGAGGTCACCCGCGAGGGCCGCCTGCTCAAGCTCAACCCGGTTGGCCTCAAGCTGCTCGCCGTGCTGATGCAGAAGAGCCCCCATGTGCTGCGCCGCGAAGTGCTCGAGGAAGCTCTGTGGGGCGATGACTGCCCCGACAGCGACAGCCTGCGCAGCCACGTCCATCAGCTGCGCCAGGTGATCGACAAGCCGTTCGAGAAGCCCTTGCTGCACACCGTGCACGGTGTCGGTTACCGTCTTGCCGAAGGCCGCGATGGAGTTTAAGCAGAGCCTCGCGCAACGCATCATCATCGCGTTTGCCTTGATGAGTGCGCTGGTCGCAGGGGCGTTCGCGGTCGGTATCGTGGCTACCGTGCACCTGGTGGAGGAGCGGTTGATATCCGCAGGCCTGGGCGGCGACCTGCAGCGGCTGCTGCTGATGGACAACGCGGCCGACTGGAGCCATCGCCCCGAACCCGATCAGTTGTTCTACTACGATAACGGTCCGGGCGACTTCGCGCTCACTGCCGATGTGAGGCATCTGCCACGCGGCTTCCACGAAGTGTTTCGCGGCGACCTTTCCTACCACGCGATGATCGAGGTAGTCGACGGTCGTCGTTACGCCTTGCTGCAGGATCAGAGCGATTTCGAAGAGCGCGAAAGAGTGCTGTTCGCCGTGGTGCTGGTGGGCTTCGTGCTCAGTCTGGCCCTGGCGATCTTTCTTGGCTGGGTCTTGGCACGCAAGGTCATGGCGCCCGTGGTGCGCCTGGCCCGCCAGGTGCGCCATCGTGATCAGATTCTTGGCCTGGCACCGCCATTGGCACCGGACTATACGGCCGACGAAGTCGGCGAGCTGGCCGTGGCCTTCGATGCCACCCTTGGCCGCCTGCGCGATGCCTTGACCCGCGAACGGCTGTTTACCAGCGACGTGAGCCATGAACTGCGCACGCCGTTGATGGTGCTCGCCAGCTCCTGCGAGCTGCTGCTGGAGAATCCGGCGCTGCCGGAGCGTTCCCGTGCGCAGGTGCTGCGCATTGCCCGAGCCTGCGAAGACATGCGTGACCTGGTGCAGACCTTCCTGATGCTGGCGCGGGCCCAGCGCGACGACAGCGGCAGAGCCACGCCGGCCACTCTGGGTCAGGTAGCCGAAGCGCTGCTGACCCAATGGCGACCAGCCATCGAAAAGAAAGGCCTGGCCCTTGAGTTCGTCGCTGGCGCGCCCTTGGCGCAGACCTACAACGGTGCTTTTCTTCACGCCGTGATGGGCAACCTGCTGCGCAATGCCCTGCACTACACCGATCAGGGTTTCATTCGTCTGACGCTGGGGGCGAGCGGCTTCCATGTGGAAGACAGCGGTGTAGGGATCCCCGAGGCCCAGCGCGAGGCCATGTTCCAGCCGTTCGTGCGCGGCCCGGAGAAGCGTGGAGAAGGTCTAGGCCTGGGTCTGTCGTTGGTCCAGCGGATCTGCGAGGACCAGGGCTGGCAAGTCCATCTGGAGGCCGTCGAGCCTCATGGCTGTCGCTTCAGTGTGGAGCTGGGCCTTGGCAAGCAAGCCCTGGGGTGATGCTTGCTTCGCACCCCAGGTGCAATTATTGTAGGAAATATCCTGTATCAGCTCGGAAACTTCTGACAAATTTTTCACAATGACATGACCTAGCCATGACGGTTGGATGAATAAGGTGTGCGCCACTGTCCTGGAGGCGTGCCCATGTCCGATCCCGTGAAGCTGGAATTTTCCGATAAGTACGATCGCGCTCACGCGCAGAAGTATTTCGACAAACACCGCAACAGTTTTGCTCGACGCATGTCGCACCGACGTGACGAACAGCTGGCCCGCAAAGCCCTGGCCCTGGTCGGCGAGCCTGGATTGGTGCTAGACCTGCCGTGCGGCGCCGGTCGTTTCTGGCCGCTGCTGGCGGAGAAGCAGAACCGGGTGATCATTGGTGCGGACAACTCTGCGGCCATGGTGGAAACCGCTTGCGCTTCACAGCCGGCGCACATCGTTGGACGGGTGCAGCCGCTGCAGACCTCGGCATTCGATGTGGCCCTGCCGGACAATTCGGTGGACAGTATTTTCTGCATGAGGTTGCTGCACCACATCGGCGAGGCCGAGCACCGCATGACGATCCTCAAGCAGTTTCATCGAGTGACGCGTGACAGTGTGGTGTTGTCGTTGTGGGTCGATGGCAACTTCAAGGCCTGGAAGCGTGAGCGGGCCGAGCAGCGTCGACGCCTGCACAACGAGCAGGATGGGTATCAGAACCGCTTCGTGTTGCCGGCGGCAACCGTTGAAGCGGAGTTCATCCAGGCCGGCTTCCGTATCCAGGAACGCCTGGACTTTTTACCGATGTACGCCATGTGGCGAGTATACGTTCTACGTAAGGGGTAAGCAGGATGGCGGTTGAAGGTATGACGGCAGGCACGGCGAGCGGAGATGCCGACTTCGATCACTATTGGCGGCAGCAGGGTGCCTGGGTGGAAGAGCCTAATGTCAGGCGCGGCGGTGAAAGCGGCGTGCAACGCCTGTTCGCTGCCGACGGGCAGATGATCTACGTCAAGCGCCAGGTCGGGCATATCTACCGCAGCTGGCTGCACCCGTTCGGTCGCCCAACGGTGCTGCGCGAACGCGATGCGTTGACCGCGCTCTACCAGCTCGACGTCAATGTACCGAAGATGATCTTCTGCGGTACGCAGCGCGACGAGAACAATCAGTGGCGCGCACTGCTGGTGACGCGTTCCTTGGACGGTTTCGAGGAGTATGAGCACTGGCTGCAGGGCGGGGGCCGCGAACGCCACGGCGAAGCGGTCCACGAGCAGATTCTGCAGAGCCTGGCGACCAATCTGGCGCGCATGCACCGCGGCCGCTGGCAGCACAGCTGCATCTATATCAAGCATGTGTTCGTGCGCGTGACAGGCGAGGGCAGCAATGCACGCGGTGAGGTAGCGCTGCTGGACCTGGAGAAGTGCCGTCAGCGCATGACCGCGCAGCAAGCTGCCTCCCACGACATGAAGCAGCTGCGTCGCCATTCGTCGTTCAGTGCACCCGACTGGCAGAAGTTGATCTACCTTTATGAAGCGGCATTCGGCAGCTCCATCAAAGGTTTAGCGTGATGAAACTAGAAATGGCACGAGGTTTGTTTCTGGTGGCAGCCCTGGGGGTGGCCACTGCGGCGGCAGCGGCGTGGGAACAACCCCGCTCGGCCATTGTCAGTGCGGCCCACGGTGAGGGCAATTGCCCATTGCCCCGGTCGCAGAAGGCGCACATCGCAGTGACCCCGGACAAGGATTTCATCCTGTTCATGCTGGGCCTGAGCCAAGGCGTGCGCACCCAGGGTTGAATTCCCGAGCCAGTTCGCTGGCTCACGTTGCACTGGCTCAAGCCAGGTACAGGTGGTTGTCCCAAAGCCCCGATGGCAATTGCAGCGGCATGCCCACTAGCTGCGCTGCTCGGCAGTCATAATGGCGGCAGCGGCCTTGCCCCGAAGTCACCACGAAACCGTCTTCCACAGCCCCCACGCCTGCGCAATCGGGCAAGGTGCCGTCATGCCTGACCGCACCACTGTCCATGTCCCAGATGAAGAAGCGGTTGGCCCTCGGCGCCGTCAGCGCCACAAGGCGCAACTCGCTGTGCACCGCAACGCTGGCGGTGTAGTGCCCCATGGATTGCAATTGCGTCAGCGAAACGGGAAAGGCTTCGAAGGGCTGGCCGGGACGCTTGACCGCCAACAGCGGCGCGCTTTCATGGGCAGGCCCCATGAATTGCTGGCAGGCGAAGACGGTAGCGTCGCTGCCGATTGCCAGGTGCCGCACGCTGTTCATCGGCTGTTCCAGGCACTCCTTGCTCAGCAGGGTGCCATCGCGCTGCATCATCACCAGGCTCGGCTGCATGGCATCCAGATTCATCTCGATCCGGCTTTCGGCCTCGGTCCGAATACCGCCATTGGCCACCACCAGGGTTTCGCCGTCCGGCATCCACGATACCTGATGAGGGCCGATGCCATGGGTGGACAGTTCGCCACTGTGCACCAGGCGTCCGTCGACGAAGCGGTAGACCCCCAGAACGCCACGGCCTGGATCGGTGGTGTCGTTCTCGGTGGCGTACAGCCACTCGCCATCCTTGTGCACTACTGCGTGGCCATAGAAGTGCCGATCTGCCTGGGATGCCAGGGTCTGCAGCAACACGCCGTCGTGCAGATCGATCAAGTAGCTTTCGGTGCCGGGACGGCGAGCCACGAACAGCGCCACGGGCAGCGTCGGGTGCGTGACGATGTCATGGCAGCGTTGGCCTACCTGCGTGGCGAACACCTCGCGGCCGTCCAGCCGATAACCCACGGCGTAGTGCCCGCCATCGGCATCGTCGCGCGCAGACAACAGCAGCGGTTCGCGCTGCGGATGCCGGGCCAGCGTCCAGTTGCCCAGGGTCAGTGCCTTGAGCAGTACGTGGGTCAGCTTCTGCGCCGAGCGTACAATCATCGTCAGTCACCGTCGTTGGCATTGAAGCCCAGCTGGATGTTCAGGGCGCGGGCCAGTTCGCCTTCGTGCAGACGGTGGACCACGTTGAGGCTGTCGTAGAGGGTGTTGAGGAACTGTTTGCCGGCATCGTCGCCGAGCAGTTCACCGAGGTTGCGGGTATTGCCGTCGAGCAGCTTCATGGACGCGGCGTAGGCGGCGTCGATCTTGTCGGCCAGGGGTTTCTGCTCGGCGGGCAACAGGCCGCGCAGGCCCTTGCCGTCGACACCGACCCAGACGGTCTGGGCGGCCGCCAGGCTCGCCCGCACGCTGTGCATCGACTGCGCGCTGCGCCAGGCCTCGGCCTGGTAGGGCTGGGCAATACCCTTGCTGAGGCGGCCCATGGGCGCGCCGAGCTTTTTCTTCAGGGTGTCGAGTGCGGTGACCTGCGCACGCAGCACATCGGCGATGGCTTCGTGGGAGTCGGCGTAGCGCTGGTTGGGAAACTTGGTCATCTGCGCGAGCATGCCGTCGGCACTGTTCCAACTGGCGAGGATTTCTTCGGCCAGCGCTTTCTGCCTCTCGCCAATGGCGCTGAGCAGTGGACAGTAGCGTGCTTTCTGCGCGGCATCGGCAATTTCCGGCTTGCTGTCGAACAGGATGTACTCATAGGCCGACAGCCCCTGCACGACCACGCTGGCCTTGGCCAAACCCTGTGCGTCGATGGGTTGCTCGGCGTTGGCCAGTTGCTCGACCTGACGGCCGACGAGGTTCTTCTTGTCCGGCCAGAACTGCACCGACCAGGCTTTGTTGCCCTCGGCCAGCGGCCCGATCAGCAACGGTTGCAGCTCGGCCCAGGCTCTTTGCGCCTTGAGGAAATCGGCACGCGCGGCATCCAGTGGCTGCGTACCCTGGCAGAACGCCAGGGCGCTGGCAGCCAGTTGCCGATCGGCCTCCACCCAGCGGCTATAGGTCGGCAGGATGACCTGCTTGGCGATGGCCGCACTGGTAACGGCTTGCCGATCTTGCGGCGAGCAGGCACCCAGTGCCAGGGCGGCGAGGCCGGTGAAGAGCAGCTTGGGACGGAACATGTAGGCTCCTGAAACGTGTGTTCATCTAGAGAGAGTTCAAGAACGCCAGCAGCGCAGCGCGCTGCTGGGCGTCGAATTGCAATACCTGTTGCCTGGCCGCTTCGGCTTCGCCGCCGTGCCACAGCACGGCTTCGAGCAGGTTGCGCGCGCGACCGTCGTGGAGAAACTGGCTATGCCCGCTGACCGTTTCGCTCAGGCCGATGCCCCACAGCGGCGGCGTGCGCCAGTCCTGTGCGCCAGCCTTGAACTCGCTGCGGCCGTCGGCCAGGCCGGGGCCCATGTCGTGCAGCAGCAGGTCGGTGTAGGGGCGAATCGTCTGGCTGCGCAGCTCGGGCTCCGCCGCGTCGCTGGCCGTGGTGTATTGCGCCACGTGGCAACCCTGGCAGCCGGCCTGATAGAACAGATTCTTGCCGGCCAGGACCTGCGGCGAGTCGACGTCGCGGCGCGCAGGCACACCCAGGTTGCGGGTGTAGAACAACACCAGACGCAGAATGTTATCACTGACTTCGGGTTCCCCGCCCGGGCCATTGCCGTTGACCGCCTGGCGACAATCGGTTTGCGCCGCCGTACAGTCATCGAAGGGTCGCAGCGTGGTGGTCAGCCCCATGTCGCCGGAAAAGGCATGGACATTCTGCTGGTTCAGATTGGGCTGTCCGGCTTTCCAGCCGAAGCGGCCAGGCACGCTGCGGCCTTGGCTGTCGTCCCATACCTGGTTGGGCCGACCCTTGATCGGCCCGGCGCTATCGGCCTGGTTGCGGGCATTGGCCAGGATATCCGCTTCGCTGATTGCTTCGAGCAGGCCCAGGCCGATCATCGGTGGTGCGACCCGCGCAGAGAAGCGTGTGTCGGGATGCAGTGGGCCGTAGCCCAATTGGCTGATCTGCAACTGCGGCTGGCGCAGCTCGACCAGAGTGCCGTCCTTGAAGCGCACCGGCACGCTTTGATAGGTGACCCTCACCTTGCCTTCGGGCACGTGGCCAGGGATGGCCATATCCTGCAGCTGTGTGCCGTAGACCGGCTCGGGCACCACGCCCAGGCGTTCGATCTCGCGCAGGTAATGCGGGCTGTCGGGCAGCGACAAGCGGACCAGCATGGAGACGGCGCTGAGCGCGTTGTCTTCGGGCGGATGGCCGCGGCCATCCTTGATGTGGCAGTTCTGGCAGGCATTGGTATTGAACAGCGGCCCCAGGCCGTCACGCGCGGTGGTGGTAGACGGCGCGATGACCCAGGGGCTGCGGAAGAAGCTGTTGCCCACGCTGAAATCCAGGCGTCGGACCGGCGAAAGATTGGCCGAGGGCATGGAGTAGGCGTTGACATCGAATTTGCGCACGGTGGCCTGCCCCGCGCTCTGTGCTTCGCCCGGCTCTGCCTGGGTGAAACGCGGGGCGTCGTCACACCCGACCAGGCCGCAGGCCAGGAGCAGGAAGACGACACGGGGCAGGGATGGGCGCATGGGTGAAAAGCTGTGGTGAAGGAAGCGGATGTTCGGCCGACGCATGGGGGCTGCAACTGGCGTCGGCGTAGCCTTCTCCAGTGCAGCCCCCGGTTGAATCAGAACTCGTGATCGGCGGTGTCCGGGTTCAGATCGGTGATGCCCAGTTTGCCGGCGGCCTGTTCGATTGCGCCGGTCTGCTTGACCAGGGCGGCGATTGCATCGCGTACCACCTGCTGGCCGGCGGCGTTGTCGGCGCTGATCAACTGGTCGAAGTGCTCGCCCTTGTTGGCGCGGTCGACGATGGCCTGCATCTTCGCTTCGGTGTCGGCCAGATCGGCCTTGAGCGCGGTATCGGCAGCCGGGTCGGCCTTGGCCACCAGTGAGGACAGGCTGGCGCCGGTCAGCTTGGTGCCGTCGGTACGGGTGTACTCGCCCAGGTACACGTTACGGATGCCCTTGGCATTGTAGAAGGCGGAATTGTGCGTGTTGTCGCTGAAGCAGTCGTGCTCGTCTTCCGGCGAGTTGGCTTCGAGCGCGACCTTCATGCGTTCGCCGGCCAGTTCGCCGAGCGACAGGCTGCCCATGCCGAAAAGCATTTTGCGCAGGCCACTGTCGACCGGTTCGCCGACCAGCGTGGCGCGGTAGTTGTCGGCCACGTTGGGCTTCCAGTTGGCGAGCATCTCTTCGAGGTCGCTGACCAGCAGATCGGTGACGGCCTTGAGGTAGGCGCGACGGCGATCGTTGTGGCCGCCGGTGGCGCCCGCGCCGTCCAGGTAGTCGGAGGCGGGGCGGTTGCCGGCGCCAGGGCCGGTACCGTTGAGGTCCTGGCCCCAGAGCAGGAATTCGATGGCGTGGTAGCCGGTGGCGACGTTGGCCTCCGAACCGCCCAGCTCGTTCAGGCTGGCAAGCTTCTCGGGAGTGATTTCGCTGACGTCGACCTTGTCTTCACCGACCTGGATTTCCTTGTTGGCGATGATGTTGGCAGTCGCGCCCGGGTTGCCCAGGGCGTGTTCGTAGCTCTTGTCGGTGTAGTCGATCAGGCCTTCGTCCAGCGGCCAGGCATTGACCTGGCCTTCCCAATCGTCGATCAGGGTGTTGCCGAAGCGAAAGGTTTCGGTCTGCAGGTAGGCAGGGCGCGAGGCTACCCAGGCGTCGCGTGCGGCCTTCAGGGTGGCGTCGCTGGGTGCGGCAAGGAAGGCGTCCACGGCTTTCTGCAGCGTCTGGGCAGTGCTCAGCGCGTCTTCGAAGGTGGCGTGCACGATGTCGGCGTAATGGGCAACCACGGCCTTGGCGGCCGCCTCGTCCAGAGTCCCGGAGGCCGTGGGCACCGCAGCCGGGGCCGCCGGGGCGGATGCAGCCGGGGCTGGGGCCTGGGCAGCGGTGGTGGTTTGCTTGTCCTTGCTGTCGCAGCCGGCAAGAGCGATGGCGATGGCCAGCAGACTGGCGGTGGCCAGGGGCGTACGAATCATGGCGAAATCCTGCGTCAAGAGTGGCGAGCGGGCGCGCCTGTGGCGCGCAAAACTGCGCCATAATGCGAAAGATTTGCATTTTCTGTAAAGGGTTAATGTGAAAAAACCTTCAGGCTGGCATGTCTGCCGCTAGGTTTGCGACGGAGTCCGCGCCAGGCTGGTACGGCTGCGCTCGGATTGCTTGAGCAGGGCGGTCAGTTCGCGAGCGGCCAGGGGTTTGCTGTAGAGGTAGCCCTGGCCCTCATGACAGCCCTGGGCGACGATGTACGCTTCCTGCTCCAGCGTTTCCACGCCTTCGGCGATCACCTGCATGTTCAGGCTCTTGCCCAGCTGGATGATCGCCCGGACGATGGTCGCGTCGTCCTCGTCGTTGAGCACGTCCTGGACGAAACTCTTGTCGATCTTGATCTTGTCCAGTGGCAGTGACTTCAGGTAGCTGAGCGAAGAATAGCCCGTGCCGAAGTCGTCGATGGCGATCAGCGCACCCGAGCGTCGCAGACTCAGCAGGTGCTGCGCGGCGGTGCTGATGTCCTCCATCAGGCCGGTTTCGGTGACTTCCAGTTCGAGGCTGCGCGGCGGCAGGCGGTACATTTGCAGGATGTTGCTGACCACCCGCGGCAGTTCGTTGTGATGCAACTGCACGGTCGACAGATTGACCGCCATGCGCAAGCCGCTGAAACCCTGGTCGTGCCACTCGCGCAGTTGGCTGCAGGCCTCGTTCAGCACCCACTCGCCGATGGCAATGATGCTGCGGTTCTGCTCGGCCAGCGGAATGAACTGATCGGGTGGCACCAGGCCGTGCTCGGGATGCTGCCACCTCAGCAGTGCCTCGACGCCGACGATCCGGTGGTCGCGGTAGCTGATCTGTGGCTGGTACACCAGATGCAGTTGATTGCGTGCCAGTGCCTCGCGCAGGTCTTTTTCCAGCTCGCGGCGCCGGCGCATCTCGGTGTCGACGCTGGCAATGTAGAACTGGTAGCGGTTGCGCGAGCGGACCTTGGCCAGGGTCATGGTCTGCTCGGCTTTCTGCAGCAGGTTTTCGGTGCTGTCGCCGTCTTCGGGAAACAAGGTGATGCCGATGGTTGCGCGCAGGCGAATGGAGTGCGGGTCGAGCGGGAAGGCGGCATCGAGGTCGTCGAGAATGCGCTGGGCCAGTTCTGCCGCTTCGTAAGGTTGTTCGATGTCGGCCTGGACCAGTGCGAACTGATCGCCGCCCAGGCGGGCCAGGGTGCCGAACCTGCCACTGTGGGCCCGCAGGCGATCGGCCAGCGCGCGCAGCAACTGGTCACCGGTCTGGTAGCCAAACTGTTCGTTGATGCCCTTGAAGTCGTCGAGGCCGACGCACAGCACCGCCACCCGCCGCTGCAGGCGATGGGCGTCGAGCAGGACCTTGTCCAGTTGCTGCTGCAATTGCACGCGATTGGCCAGGCCGGTCAGGAAGTCATGCTGGGCCATGTGCAGCATGCTGTCTTCGGCTTCGTGGCGCAGTTGGGTGTTGCGCTCGATGGAGGCCAGGAGTTGATTGGCGGTGTTCACCCACAGGCCCAGCTCGTTGTGTTCATGGCCGCGCGGCAACGGCAATTGGTACTCGCCGGGGCGGTCGGGATTGATCTGCAGCAGGTGTTTGATGATCCGCGACAACGGCTTGGTCAGCAGCCAGTGATAGATCAGGTACAGCAACAGACCCAGGGCGAGCGCGCGCAAGGTGCCGGAGATGAAGATGATCACCGAGCTGACGATGAAATCCTCGCCATAGGTGGCGGTGTCCAGGGTGATGTGCAGGTCGCCGTAGTATTCGCTGTAGGGCCCGCGGCCGATCAGGCGTGTACTGAAGCTGCGCTCCTGGCCCAGGATGCGATCGGTCAGCCAGCGGCTGGTCAGGCTCTGCAGCGGACGCGAACGTTCGGCGAGCATGGGTTCGTCGGGATGGCCGATGGAAGCCTGGCGCACGGCATCGTCCTGGAACAACCCTTCGATGACCTGCATGCCCATTTCCCGGTCCAGGCTATAGACCGCCTGGGTCGACGGATCGCGGAACATGGCGAGGATCCGCTCGGCATCGGCGGAGATGGCCTGGCGGGTCTTGTAGCCATCGAAGACGATTTGCGCACAACTGAGCACCATGCCCACGACCAGTGCCGACATCAGTACCACGCGAAGCAACTTGACGGACAAGCTGTTCCTGACTTCCAGCTTCAATGGCAATTCCTTGTTTCGAACGCTTGGCATCAAGATGCCATGAGTATTGGCAACTTACCGTAAGCCGTAAAGCCACAAATGTGCGCGAGCCGTACCGATGGTCTTGAATACCGGAGGACGCGCCAGTGTGTCGGCCGACCCGGACGTATTCTTGAGCGGCCATGTAGCAACAAGGTAAACGAAGCGTGCCTTCGGCGTATGCAGGCAGGCACAAAAAAGCCCGGCACGAAGGCCGGGCTTTTCAACAGTGCAGCAGGTCAGGCGGTGAACGCCTGGCCTTCGTACTGCTGGGCAACGAAGTCCCAGTTCACCAGGTTCCAGAACGCCTCGACGTACTTGGGGCGGACGTTGCGGTAGTCGATGTAATAGGCGTGTTCCCAGACGTCGCAGGTCAGCAGCGGGGTATCGCCGTTGGTCAGCGGGTTGCCGGCACCAATGGTGCTGGCCAGGGCCAGGGAACCGTCGGCTTTCTTCACCAGCCAGCCCCAGCCGGAACCGAAGGTGCCGACCGACGTCTTGGTGAATTCTTCCTTGAAGGTGTCGAACGAGCCGAACGCGGTGTTGATGGCTTCGGCCAGGGCACCGGTAGGCTGGCCGCCGGCGTTTGGCGCCAGGCAGTTCCAGTAGAAGGTGTGGTTCCAGACCTGGGCGGCGTTGTTGAAGATGCCACCGGAAGACGACTTGACGATCTCTTCGAGGGTCTTGCCTTCGAACTCGGTGCCAGGCACCAGGTTGTTCAGGTTCACGACATAGGTGTTGTGGTGCTTGTCGTGGTGATACTCCAGGGTTTCCTTGGAGATGTGCGGCTGCAGGGCATCGTGGGCGTAGGGCAGCGGCGGCAATTCGAAAGCCATGGTGATTCTCCTAATCAGGTCTGTTGCGGTTTGCGCAAGGCCGATCACGGGCGGCCTGGAAAACGTCGGCGAGTTTTTACTCTTTGCGACGCAGTGCCGGATCATAGCATCGGCATAGTGGCTTAACCACGCAACAACTGTGTGGAATAGAGGTTCCAGAGCCTTTGCGTGGCCAGACTGACGGTTTCAGGCGAATACCAGTTGCGCGGCTACGGCGAACATCATCACCGCCACCATCAGATCGAGCAGGCGCCAGGTGTTGGGCCGCGCCAGCCAGGGCGCCAGCCACGCCGCAGCCAGGGCCAGGCCGAAGAACCACAGCAGCGATGCGCTGGTGGCGCCGGCGACATAGGCGGCAGGCACGCTTTGCTGGGCGCCGAGCGAGCCGATCAGCAGGACCGTGTCCAGATACACGTGGGGGTTGAGCAGGGTCACCGCCAGGGCGCTGAGCAGCACCGCCCTGCGCGAGCGCAATCCGGCGGTGCCGGCCTGTTCCAAGCTTTGCCGCGAGCAGGCACGGCGCAGGGCCTTGACGCCGTACCAGAGCAGAAACAACGCACCGCCCCAGCGTGCCACCGCCAGCAAGGTCGGATTGTGCGCCAGTACCGTGGCCAGGCCGAACACACCCGCAGCCACCAGCAGCGCATCGCATACCACGCACAGCAGCGCCACGGGCAGGTGATGCTCACGGCGCAGGCTCTGCGCCAGAACGAAAGCGTTCTGCGTGCCGATCGCCATGATCAGGCCGAACGCGACCAGCAAACCGTTCAAGTAACTCTGCCACATCGCTGTATCTCCCATTTGATGCTGGCCATTGTGAGGGGCGGCGCGGTATAAGAAAAAGCAATAGTGCTGATCACTCATTAGGAAATCTGATGTTCGATTACAAGCTGCTCGCCGCGCTGGCCGCCGTGGTGGAGCAAACGGGCTTCGAGCGCGCCGCGCAGGTGCTGGGCCTGTCTCAGTCGGCCGTGTCGCAGCGGATCAAGCTGCTCGAGGCGCGAGTGGGCCAGCCCGTGCTGATTCGCGTCACGCCGCCGGCACCCACCGATATCGGCCGCCGCCTGCTCAACCATGTGCAGCAGGTACGCTTGCTCGAGCGTGACCTGCAGGGGCAGGTGCCGGCGCTGGATGAACAGGGCATGCCCGAGCGCCTGCGGATTGCCTTGAACGCGGACAGCCTGGGCACTTGGTGGGCCGGCGCGGTCGCGGACTTCAGCATTCGCGAGCAATTGCTGCTGGACCACGTGGTGGAGGATCAGGACGTCGGGCTCAAGCGCATGCGCGCCGGTGAAGTGGCCGCCTGCCTGTGTGCCAGCGAGCGGCCCCTGGCCGGGGCGCGCAGTCTGTTGCTGGGGGCCATGCGCTATCGCGCGCTGGCCAGCCCTGAGTTCATGGCTCGGCATTTTCCCGCAGGCTTCGACCCGGCCCATCTGCCCCGCACGCCTGCGCTGGTGTTCGGCCCCGACGATTATCTGCAACATCGTTTTCTGGCGTCGCTGGGGCTGGCGGAAGGTTTTCTCCATCACCTGTGCCCGTCGTCGGAAGGGTTCAACCGGTTGGCCAAGGCCGGGATGGGCTGGGGCATGGTCCCCGAGCTGCAGGTCGAGGATGCACTGGCCGACGGCAGCCTGATCGAGATCGTCACCGGGCATCCGGTGGACGTACCGTTGTACTGGCATCACTGGCGCAACGGTGGGCAATTGCTCGAGCGCCTCACCCGGCATCTGCGCGAGGGCGCCGCAAGCTGGTTGGTGCCGCTGTGAGCCCTGGGTGCGTCTACCGCTAGCGGCCCGGTTGCTCACAGCCATGGTGCCGAGCAGAGAGTGACCTCGAAGAACGCTGCAGGACCTTCCCGAGGTCGTGCTGCGGTAACACATTGAACGATGCACAGCGGAGCAATTCATGAAGATTCTGGTTACCGGCGCAAGCGGCTTCATCGGCGGGCGCTTCACGCGCCTGGCGTTGGAGCAGGGGCTTGAAGTGCGCATCAACGGTCGCCGGGCCGAAGGGGTCGAGCATCTGGTACGACGCGGCGCACAGTTCATGCAGGGCGACCTGCTCGACCCCGACCTGGCCAAGCGCCTGTGCATCGGCGTCGACGCCGTGGTCCATTGCGCCGGTGCCGCAGGTACCTGGGGCCGCGCCCAGATGTTCCAGCAGGCCAATGTCGAGGTCACCGAGAACGTCGTCGAGGCCTGTCTCAAGGAGCACGTGCAGCGGCTGGTGTATCTGTCTTCGGCAGCGGTCTGTTTCGACGGTCGCAGCCACCTGGCAGTCAAGGAAGAGCAGGTACCGGGACGTCTGCGCGGGCATGCCGCGCGCAGCAAATGGCTGGCCGAGCGCAAGGTGCTCGGCGCTGCCGAGTTCGGCCTGGAAACCATCGTGCTGCGAGCGCACAGGGTGACCGGCGCCGGCGACGGGCAGCAGTTCGCGCGGTTGATCGAGATGCAGCGCAAGAATCGCCTGCGGATCATCGGCGACGGCTTGAACAAGGTCGACTTCACCAGCGTGCAGAACCTCAACCAGGCACTGCTGGGCGCTCTGACGGCGGGCGATACCGCGCTCAACCAGGTCTACAACATCAGCAATGGCGCGCCGATTCCGCTGTGGGATGTGATCAACTACGTGATGCGTCAGCTGGAGTTGCCCCAGGTACGTCGCTACCGCGACTTCGGCCTGGCCCACGGCAGTGCTGCGGTGTGCGAGTCGGCGTGCCTGCTGTGGCCAGGCCAACCCCGACCGCGGTTGTCGCGTTTTGAAGTCCAGGCCTTGCACGAGCATTTCACCCTGGATATCAATCGCGCCCGGCATTACCTGGGCTACGAGCCACGCACGTCCGTGTGGGCATCGCTGGATGAATTCTGTGGCTGGTGGCGTGCCCAGGGCACGCCCGGCGGTTGAGCCAATCGCCCGGGTGGTCGGCCAGTGCCCGCCGTTGCAAGGGTATACTCGCGGTCCTGGCCATTACCCCGTGACACAAAGGTTTCTCACATGCGCAAAGATGCTCCCGACGACTTCGACGACAACCTGCCCAGTTTGCGTGGTGATACCCGCGACGACCACGAGTTTGCCCCAGTGGGCGGCGGGCGCGATCGCGACGCGTTGTACTCGCGCAACACGCCGGTGGTGCGCGTCAAGGCGCCCAGCACGGGTGCGCTGTGGGCGCTGATCGGCGCGTTGTTCATCGCCCTGGGCGGCCTGGGCTGGTGGAGTTTCCAGCAGATCAATTTGATGGAGCAGCAACTGGTGGCCACTCAGGAGAGTTTTGCGCGCATCAGCGAAGAAGCGGCGGGGCGCCTGCAGGACATCAGCGGCAAAGTGGCCAACACCCAGTCCACTGCCGTATCGGGTAGCGAAGCGATGCGGGTCGAAATCAAGCAGTTGCAGGACCAGCTGGCGCAGCAGACTCAGCAACAGAGTGGCGTGGCCGGCCAGCAGAGCACCTTGCAGACCCGTCTGGAACAGGCCGCGTCTCAGGTGGCTGCGCAGCAGACGCTCAACGAGCAATTGCAGACGCAGTTGAAGGCACTGGCGACCGAGCTTGCGACGTTGAAGCAGGCACAGCCGGACACCGGCAAGTTGCAGGCACGTCTGGACAGCGTGGACGGCGAGCTTGCCGCGTTGAAGAAGAGCAATCCGGGCGCGCAGCTCGAACGCCTGGAGCAGGATCTCATCGTGCTCAAGAGCGAGCAGGACAATCGACCGGCGGCCACCAGTGGCCCCAGCATCAGCGAGTTCGATGCGTTCCGCGGACAGGCCACGCGCAGCTTGAACACGCTGCAGAGTCAGGTACAGAACCTGCAGCAGCAGATCAGCCAGCTGCGACGCTGAACGGCCGGGCACGCCTGGCGGCGGCCCGGCCTGCCGCTTACATGCGCGGGTAGTCCAGGTAGCCCGCAGCGCCCTTGGCGTAGAACGTTTCGGGGTGTGGCTCGTTCAATGGCGCGTCGGCCTGCAGGCGCTCCGGCAGGTCGGGGTTGGCGATGTACGGCACGCCGAAGGCCACGGCGTCGGCGATGCCATTGGCCAGGGCAGCGTTGGCCGACGCCTTGTCGAAACGCTCGTTGACGATGTACGGACCGCCAAACGCATCACGCAGTTGCGCGGCCAAACTGTCCTCGCCTTCCTTCTCGCGGGCACAGATGAACGCGATGCCGCGCTTGCCGAGTTCGCGGGCAACATAGGTGAAGGTTTCGGCACGGTTGCCGTCGCCCATGTCGTGCAGGTCGGCACGTGGCGAGAGGTGCATGCCGACACGGTCGGCGCCCCAGACGTCGATGGCCGCATCGGTCACTTCCAGCAGCAGCCGTGCACGGTTTTCCAGGGAGCCGCCATAGGCGTCGGTGCGCTGGTTGGTGCTGCTCTGCAGGAACTGGTCGAGCAGGTAACCGTTGGCGCCGTGGATTTCCACGCCATCGAAGCCCGCAGCCTTGGCGTTTTCCGCGCCCACTCGATAGGCCTCGACGATGTCGGCGATTTCAGCGGTTTCCAGTGCCCGTGGGGTTTCGAAACCGGTGATCGGGCGCACCAGGCTGACGTGGCCGTCGGCGGCGATTGCGCTGGGGGCCACCGGCAGCTCGCCGTTCAGGTATTGCGAATGCGAGATCCGGCCCACGTGCCACAGCTGCAGCATGATCCGGCCACCGGCGGCGTGCACGGCCTGGGTGACGTTGGCCCAGCCGCGAACCTGGTCGTTGGACCAGATGCCAGGGGTATCCGGGTAGCCGACGCCCATGGGCGTCACCGAGGTCGCTTCGCTGAGGATCAGCCCGGCGCTGGCGCGTTGCACGTAGTACTCAGCCATCATCTGGTTGGGCACGCGGCCCTCGTCGGCGCGGCAACGGGTCAGCGGTGCCATGATGATGCGGTTCGGCAGTTCCAGTGCGCCGAGCTTGATCGGGTCGAAAAGTGTGGTCATGTAGGACAGCCTCTATCAGTGAGTGGCGGGTGCCAGGTCCGGCGTCCGGGTCTGGCGAAAAGTGATCAGGGTGACGATCAGGGCAAGCACGGCCAGTGCGGCGGCGGCCAGCGGCACGCTGGTCAGGCCCAGGCCGCCGGCGATGACGGCGCCGCCGATCCAGGCGCCCAGGGCGTTACCGACGTTGAAGGCACTGATGTTCAGGGTCGACACCAGGTTGGGCGCCGACTTGCCGAAGGTCACCACGTTGATCTGCAGCGCAGGCACGGCGGCGAATGCCGCGGCGGCCCAGAGGAATAACGTGATTTCGGTCGGGATGACGGCCACTGCGGTCCAGCTCAGCGCGGTGGACACCACGGCCATGGCCGCGAAGACCCCGATCAGGGTGGCACCCAGGCGTCGATCGGCCAGCTTGCCGCCGATGATGTTGCCCACGGTCAGGCCCAGGCCGATCAGCAGCAGCGTGTAGGTGACCCCGCGCGGTGATATGCCGGTGACATCACCCAGCAGCGGCGCGATGTAGGTGAACAAGGTGAACATGGACGCGGCGAACAGCGCTGTCATGCTCAGCGACAGCCAGATGCCGGCGCCCTTGAGGGCCGACAGTTCGGCGACCATGTCCAGCTTGGCTTCTTCGCGATTGCCTGGCAGAAAACGCAGCAGACCGATCAGCGCGATCACGCCGATCAGGGTGACCACCCAGAACGTCGAGCGCCAGCCCGCCGCCTGGCCCAGCGCAGTGCCCAATGGCACGCCCAGCACGTTGGCCAGTGTCAGGCCGGTGAACATCAAGGCCACCGCCGAGGCACGCTTGTTGGGTGCCACCAGCCCTGCAGCCACAACCGAGCCGATGCCGAAAAAGGCACCGTGGGACAGCGCGGTGACCACCCGAGCGAACATCAGCACGTTGTAGTCGCTGGCGATGGCGCAGAGCAGGTTGCCGACGATGAAGATGCCCATCAGCACCACCAGCGCCGCTTTTCGCGGCAGGCGCGCGGTGGCCAGGGCCATGAACGGCGCGCCGATGGCCACGCCCAAGGCGTAGCCGGTGACCAGCCAGCCGGCGCTGGGAATGCTGACGCCGAGGTCGCCCGCCACATCGGGCAGCAGGCCCATGATGACGAACTCGGTGGTGCCGATGGCGAAGGAGCTCAGCGCCAGGATCAGCAGGGATAAAGGCATGAAAAGATCCTTGTCAGAGCTGTGCGCTCATTTGCGCGAGAAACGCCTGGATGACGTCCTCGTTGCGTTTGAAGAAGTGCCACTGGCCAACCTTCTTGCTGCTGATCAGGCCTGCCCGTTGCAGGGTGGCCAGATGCGCCGAGACGGTTGACTGCGAGAGGCCGCAGCGTTGGTCGATCTGCCCGGCACATACACCGTTTTCGGTGCTGTGGTGCTGATCGGGAAACTGCCCCTGGGGATCCTTGAGCCACGCCAGGATTTCCCTGCGCACGGGGTGGGAGAGGGCTTTTATTATTTCGTCGAGATCGAGGGACATGACGTACTCGGCTTATATCGGGACGAAGCGAAATATATATCTGTATTTCGCGATATACAAATATGAATGTGTGCTAACGACGGGTCATTCGGCTATATCGGGTTATAACGATACAGTCGCAATGGTGCTAAGCTGCGCGGTATGAACTACCTGGCACACCTTCATCTCGGCGGTCCTGCACCTGAGCAACTGCTCGGCAGCCTCTATGGCGATTTCGTCAAAGGCCCGCTGGCAGGGCGCTTCAGCGCGCCCATGGAGGCCGGCATTCGCCTGCATCGGCAGATCGATGCATTCACCGACAGTCACCCGCTGGTGCTGCGCGCCATCGGCCGCTTCCCGGCCGAACGGCGCCGCTATGCCGGGATCATCGTCGATGTGTTTTTCGATCATTGCCTGGCGCTGCACTGGGCGGACTATTCCCGGCAGCCGCTGACGGCGTTCACCGACCATGTCTATCGGGTGCTGGCAGCCGAAGCCGAGTTGCCGGGGCGGCTGGCGGCCATGGCGCCGCACATGATCGCCGAGGATTGGTTGGGGTCGTACCGGGATTTCCAGATCATCGAGCGGGTGCTGCAGGGGATCTCACGGCGGTTGTCCAAGCCCGAAGGGCTGGCTGGGGGGTTCGAGGAAGTACGAGCCCTGTACGCGCCACTGACCGAAGATTTCCGCGCGTTCTATCCGGTGGTGCAGGGGTTCGCGCGGGAGAGGCGGTGACTGTACTGACGTATTCGCGGGCGGCGAGTCCTCTGCCCGCGAATGAGGCAGCTGGGTACATCTGACTCACGCCGCCTGCCGCACCTCTTCAACCTCCCCGAACAACGCGAAGCGCACTGCCTCCTGAGCCTCATAGGCCAGCGCCGCGCGTTCCTTGCCCAGGCTGGCGATCGGTGTCAGCACCTGGATCAACACCTGCCCGCGGGGCTGAGCAAAGATGCGCAGCAAGTGCGACAGCAGATCATCATCGCCCACAAACGGCGCGATCGGATCCAGCTCGCCGTCACGCTGATAGCGGATCGCGATCGGCTGCACCGGCACGCCGGCGTCTATGGCGCTGGACATCAGCCGCCCATGGAACGTACGCAGGCTGTGACCATCGGTGGTAGTGCCCTCGGGGAAGATCATCAGATCCAGATCGTTGCGCAAGTGCTGGGTCATCTGCCGCCGGATCAACTGGCTGTCGCCCGCGCCGCGACGAATGAACAGCGTGCCGGCCTTGAGCGCCAACCAGCCGGCCACCGGCCAGGTGCGAACTTCGGCCTTTGACAGGAACGAAAGCGGCGCCAGCATGCCGAGCAGGGGAATGTCCGTCCAGGAGACATGGTTGCCGACCCACAGCATGGGCTTGTGCGGCAACTTGCCCTGCACGGTCACCTCGAACGGCAGCGCATTGCTCAGGCGCACCATGAACCAGCGCGACCAGCGCTGACGGCGGCCCATGCAGTCGGGCAGGCGCAGCCGCTCCAGCAGGCTGAACATCGCGGCCAGCGTCAGGCCCAGGCCGATCACCCAGAGCAGGCGCAGGATGCGCGCGTACACGCGCCAGCGCGGCATCACACGGCCGCCTTGAAGTGGCGGGCGTAGCGCGGGCAGAGATCGTCGCGCTTGAGCAGGATGAACACGTCGGCAACCTGGAAATCCGGGTCCCAGCATGGCTCGCCACAGATCTTCGCGCCCAGGCGCATGTAGGCCTTGAGCAGCGGCGGCAGTTCGGCAATGACGTTGCCTGGAATGTCCAGGCTGGGCAGGGGCATCTTCGGCTCGGCGCGCAAGTGCTCGGTGCACAGGTAGCGCTCGCGCAGACGCTGCATGATCGCCTGGGCCTGGATGCCGCCATCCTGCATCGGGATGCTGGCGCAGCCCATCAGGTAATCATAGCCACCCTCGTTCAGCACCTCCGCCAGCTCGCCCCAGAGCACCGCGATGGTGCCGCCGTTGCGGTAGGCGGGGGCCACGCAGGTGCGCCCGATTTCCAGGATCGAGCCTTGCAGGTGGCGCAGGCCGTGCAGGCTGAATTCTTCTTCGCTGTAGAAGCGCCCCAGCCGGTCGGCAGCGCGGTGGTCGAGCAGGCGTGTGGTTGCTACCAGTCGCCCGGTGGCCAGGTCGCGCACCCCGATGTGCTGGCAATGGGCATCGTAGTCGTCGATATCCAGACCTTGCTCGGCGCTCTTGAGTTGGGCGTTGAGCTCGGTGCTGAACACGGCGAAGCGCAGGGCCTGGGCCTCGTGCAGAGCTTGCGGGCCGACAAGTCGTTCGGCGTGCAGACGGCGTTCGGTACGGGTGTCGCCAGAGCGTGCGATCTGAGTCATTGCAAGTCTCCAAAAGCCGGCCGGTGAGTGCGGCAGGTCGATTTTGCTAGGCATGGCCAGCCTAGGAAGACCCGGTGTCATCACCATGAAGCTTTGGTGATGCTTGCGTGACAGCCCTCGACCGCCATACGCCACACAACTCTTGCAGCGAACGGCTGTCATACCCGCACTGCACACTCGCTCCAACCTCGATCACGAGCCTTCCCCGCATGCCGCGTCTGCTTATCCTGTCGATCTCTCTGCTGTGCGCGTTACCGGTGTGTGCGCAGAATTGGCCATCCGAGCGATGGAGCCAGGCACCGGCACCGGCGTCGCCGGCCATTGCCGCCCTGGAGCAATACGCGTTCGTCGCCCGCGATGACGCCGTGCGCGAAGGCGTGCGCACCGATGCGCTGCTGGTGGTCCGCGACGGCGAGATCGTCTACGAGCGCTACGCCGGCCCCGGTGCTGCCGACCGGGTGCATGCCACCTGGTCGATCAGCAAGAGCCTGCTGGCCACGGTAATGGGCGTGGCCTATGGCGAAGGGCGTTTTGCCCTGCAGGATGCCGCCGCCGACTATTTCCAGCCCCTTGCCCAGCACCGCGATATACGCGTGCAGGACCTGTTTCACTGGGCGTCGGGGCTGGACTGGCAGGAAGACTACGAATATGCACCGCTCAATTCCTCGGTGGTGGCGATGCTCTACACCCGTGGTCATCACGACATGGCCAGCTATGCCGCGAGCCACCGGCGTGCCTACGTGCCCGGCGAACATTTCCGCTACTCCAGTGGCGACAGCAATCTGCTTGCCGCAGCGCTGCGCAATATGGTCGGCCTGCACGAGTACCCGGACTATCCCTGGCAGGCGTTGTTCACGCCTCTGGGTATCGACCAGGCGGTGTGGGAAACCGATGCCAGCGGCACATTCGTCGCCTCGTCCTATGCCTACCTGACCGCGCGCGATCTGGCCCGGGTGGGCCTGCTGATGCAGCGCGATGGTCAATGGCGTGGCCGGCAATTGCTGCCGCAGGCGTGGGTGGCCTTCAACCGCACGCCGTTCGCCCCGAGTGAGCACGTTGCGGGAGAGCCCGCAGCAGGCGCGCACTGGTGGCTCAACAGCAATATGGCCTGGCCCCATGCTCCGCGCAGCACCATGGCGGCACTGGGGCATTGGGGACAGGCGCTGTACGTGCTGCCCGAGCAACGCCTGGTGGTGGTGCGCTATGCCGATGACCGCGATGGCAGCTTCAGCCACGATGCGCTGTTGCAGCGGATCGTGGCCGCCTTCGCCGCACCGGGTGGCCAATGAGCACTGGCAAGCGCGCCTGGGCGGCGCTCGGCCTGCTGCTGTCGCTGGCGGCGGCCACTTGGCTGTGGCACGAACGCACGCAGTTGCTGGCCTTTCCCGACATTCTCAGCGCCTTTTCAGCGAAGGAATACTGTTCGTGCCGCTATGTGCTGCAAAACAGTGCCGGCTACTGTCAGAGCTACATCAAGCAGTATCTGCCGCTCAGCAGCCTGAGCGAGGACGCTGGCCAGCGGCGGGTTATGGCCAGCGGCCTGGGGCGCAGCAATACGGCGGCCTGGGTTGGGCCCCGGCAAGGCTGCCGATTGATTCCCGGGAGCGACGGATGAACCGGCCCGAACCTGGTCTGCCTGCACCCGCCACCGATGTCTCCATCCACCTGGTTACAGGACTGCCCATGCGTGAATCGAACGGCTTGCAAGCGACCCTATCTGTCATGCAGGGGCGCTGACATGGGCGGGCCGGTGTTTCCGTGGCGCGAGAGCAGCGAATTCGAGTTGCTGATCGACGGGCCGCAGTTCTTCCCGCGCATGCTCGAGCGCATCGGCGAGGCCGAGCACGCGATCGATCTGGAACTGTACCTGGTGGAGGCCGGCGCCTGTGCCCAGGCCGTGGTCCAGGCACTGCACGCGGCGGCCGCACGGGGCGTGCATGTACGCTGCCTGTTCGACGACTACGGCTCGCTGGCCTTCACCGCAGAACTGCGCGCGCAGTTGATCGACGTCGGGGTGGAGCTGCGTTTCTACAACCCGATCAGTTGGCGCCGGGGCGTGCGCAACCTCTACCGCGACCACCGCAAACTGTTGCTGGTGGACCAGCAATGGGCGATGGTCGGCGGCACCGGTGTCACCGACGAGTTCTGGCAGCCGAATGAAAGTGTCAGCGAATGGCATGAGGTAATGGTGGCCATGACCGGCACCTTGGTCGCTGACTGGCAGATGCTGTTCGACCGCCAATGGCGCGCCAACCTGCGGCGCACCGCCTGGCGTCCGCCTACCCATTTCGGCTTGGCGCGCGTGCCGCCCATGCCCGACGGCGGCCAGGGGCTGGGTCGGGTCGCCTACGCCGATGCCCGGCAACATCGCGACATTCTGCAGTCACTGGTGCGCGCACTGAACAGCGGACAGCGCCGCATCTGGCTGGCGACACCTTATTTTCTGCCGACCTGGAAGGTCCGCCGCTCGCTGCGTCGCGCCGCCAGCCGCGGCATCGACGTCAGGCTGTTGCTCACCGGTCCGCGCACCGACCACCCATCGGTACGCTATGCCGGCCATAACTATTACCCGAAGTTGCTCAAGGCCGGGGTCAAGATCTATGAATACCAACCCTGTTTCCTGCACTTGAAAATGGTCTTGATCGACGACTGGGTCAGTGTCGGTTCGTGCAACTTCGATCATTGGAACCTGCGCTTCAATCTGGAAGCCAACCTCGAAGCGCTGGACCCCAGCCTGACCGAGGCGGTGCAGCGCAGCTTCATCACCGACTTCGCCGCCAGCCATGAAGTCAGCCTGGCCGATTGGCGCCGTCGGCCGTTCTGGGGGCGGGTTCAGCAACGCATTTTCGGCTGGATGGATCGCCTGAGCGTGGCGGTGTTTCGGCGCCGGGGCTGAGGCCGCCCGACAACCGTGGCCTCATGCGGGGCAGGGCTCTACACTGTCGCGCAACTGCGCACAGGACACCTCAGTGACTTCCAGCATTTTCTGGTACGACTACGAAACCACCGGTATCAATCCGCGCTGCGATCGGCCCTTGCAGGTCGCCGGCATCCGCACCGATGCAGACCTCAACGAGATCGCCGCGCCGGTCAACCTGTACTGCCAGCCCAGCGACGATATTCTGCCGCATCCGGCAGCCTGCATGATCACCGGCATCACTCCGCAGCGCCTGGCCGATCGCGGCCTGAGCGAGGCCGACTTCATGACCCGGGTCCACGCCCAGCTGGCGATGCCCGGTACCTGCGGGGCCGGCTACAACACCTTGCGCTTCGACGATGAAATGACCCGCTACAGCCTCTATCGCAACTTCTTCGACCCTTACGGGCGCGAGTGGCAAGGTGGCAACAGCCGTTGGGATTTGATCGACGTGGTCCGCGCTGCCTATGCGCTGCGCCCCGAGGGCATCCACTGGCCGCAGGTAGACGGACGGGCGAGCATGCGCCTGGAGTTGCTCACGGCCGCCAACGGCATCGACCATGGTCAAGCGCACGATGCGTTGTCCGACGTGCGTGCGACCATTGCGCTGGCGCGCTTGATTCGCCAGCGCCAGCCTCGGCTATACGACTGGCTGTTCCAATTGCGTGGCAAACAACGGGTGCAGGAAAACATCCAGCTGTTGCAGCCGCTGGTACATGTTTCCGGGCAATTCGGCGCAGCGCGACGCTATGCCGCAGTGGTGTTGCCATTGGCTTGGCATCCAAAGAATCGCAATGCCTTGATTGTCTACGACCTGGCTCATGATCCGCAGCCGTTGATCGAGCAAAGTATCGAGGTATTGCAAGAGCGTCTGTACAAACGCCGCGAGGATCTCGCGGAGGGCGAGGCGCCATTGCCTTTGAAACTTCTGCACATCAATCGCTGCCCGGTAATAGCCCCGCTCGGCGTACTGCGCGACGAAGATTGGCAACGCCTGAATCTGGACAAGCCGCTTTATCAAGCTCGGGCAATGCGTTTGTGCGATGCCCAACCGCAATGGCATTACAAATTGTCACCGTTGTATCAAGCGCAGGCGTTTTCCGAGAGTGTCGATCCGGAACAACAGTTGTATGACGGGTTCATCGGTGACCGCGACCGGTTATTGTGCGAACGGATTCGCACATTGGATCCAGAACAGTTGGCGACAGCTCAGTGGGTATTCGATGACGAGCGCCTGCCTGAATTGTTGTTCCGTTACAGGGCGCGCAACTTTCCGCATACCCTGAATCCTCTTGAAACACAGCGTTGGTTGCAATTCTGCCAACAGCGCTTGAGTGATCCACTATTGGGTGCGCCCAATACGTTGCAAGGTTTCAATGCCGCGCTGGCCGACTGCATGGTCAAGGCCGATCCGGCGCAGACCCAGGTGCTGAATCACTGGCAGACCTACGCGCAGGCACTGGCGGCGCGCCTGGGCCTACAGCCGACTTGAATTGAAGTCGCGGCCATAAAAAACGCCAGTCACAGGACTGGCGTTTTTTTATCTACAGGCTGTGATCTACAGACTGCGATCCAAACGATGTAGCGATCAGCCGAGGAAACTGGCCCAGCTTTCGACCACGTCACCACCCCATTTGGCTTTCCATTCTTTCAGGGTCTTGTGGTTGCCACCCTTGGTCTCGATGACTTCACCGTTGTGCGGGTTCTTGTATTGTTTGACCTTGCGCGCGCGCTTGGTGCCGGTAACTTTGCCTGTGGCAGGGCGCGGTGCCTTGTTCAACTTGGCTTCCGGATCCAGCAGGGCAATGATGTCGCGCAGTGATTTCTGGTATTCGCCCATCAGGGTGCGCAGTTTGCCTTCGAATTCCAGTTCGGTTTGCAATTTGTCGTCTTCGGACAGGTTCTTCAAGCGTGCCTGAAGCTCTTTGATTGCCTCTTCGGTTGCGCGATATTCGTTGATCAGGGACATGGTCATACCTCGGTAATGCAAGTGTCAGTGGAAACAGTGTCGTGATAATAAGCATCCACCGAGGCCAAGTAAACATTTAACGGAAACACTGCGTTGATACCGTCAGTGCCTGCAACATCGAGGTGAATGATTTTTCATGTCATTACCGGGCAGATCTATTTAATACCTGTGACTCCATCGACAGTGTGCCGGCCGACCCGTTCGGTGGAGCGGGGCGGATGTGCGACACGCTTGAAAGGCTGCAATCAATACTGCAGATTCGGCCGTCAACCGCTAGAATGGCGCCCTTTGCGAAGTTTCTGGAGTTTGAATACATGCGCACTTTTCGGCTGGTGACCGCTTGCCCGGACCGCGTTGGCATCGTTGCCAAAGTCAGCCATTTCCTGGCGTCCCACAACGGCTGGATCAGCGAATCGAACCACCACTCCGATGACCAGAACGGCTGGTTCTTCATGCGCCACGAAATTCGTGCCGACACCCTGCCGTTCGACATCGACGCCTTCCGCGAAGCCTTCGCGCCCATCGCCGAAGAATTCGCCATGGAATGGCGGGTCACCGACACCGCGCAGAAGAAGCGCGTGGTGCTCATGGCCAGCCGCGAATCCCACTGCCTGGCCGACCTGCTGCACCGCTGGCACAGCAACGAGCTGGACTGCGACATCGCCTGCGTGGTGTCCAACCACGAAGACCTGCGCAGCATGGTCGAATGGCATGGCATTCCCTACTACCATGTGCCGGTCGACCCTCAGGACAAACTGCCGGCGTTCGCCGAAGTCTCGCGCCTGGTCGATCAGCACCAGGCCGATGTCGTGGTGCTGGCGCGTTACATGCAGATTCTGCCACCGCAGTTGTGCCAGGCCTATGCCGGCAAGATCATCAACATCCACCACAGCTTCCTGCCGTCTTTCGTCGGCGCCAAGCCTTACCACCAGGCCTCGCTGCGCGGCGTGAAACTGATCGGTGCCACCTGTCACTACGTCACCGAGGAGCTGGACGCCGGCCCGATCATCGAGCAGGACGTGGTTCGCGTCAGCCACAGCGACAGCATCGACGACATGGTGCGCTTCGGTCGCGATGTCGAGAAAATGGTCCTGGCCCGTGGTCTGCGCTATCACCTCGAAGACCGCGTGATGGTGCACGGCAACAAGACCGTAGTCTTCAGCTGAGCATGGGCGAGCCGGGCGACAAGGCCAGTGCCAAGCCGTTGCCGGTGCTCGGTGCGGGCTGTGCGAGCCGCTACGATCCCGAGGCGCTGAGCGAGGAGCACGGCACCGATTTTCCGGGTGCCGAGGCGTTGTGGGCGCAGCAGTGGCGGGAACAGCCGCAGGGCGAGCCTGCCAGCGACGTCGACACGCCCGCTGCAGTCAAGCCTGGCGGGCCCGCAGCAGCTTGTTGAGCAAGGGCTTGCCCAACAGGGCGACGAACACCGGGCCGCCGGCGATCAGGTAGAAGTAGTAGGTGACCAGCCGCCAGATCAGAATGGCGGCGGCAGCGGTCGACTTGCCTACCATGGGCGCCAACAGGGCGGCCGAGGCCAGCTCGGCGGCGCCCGCGCCGCCGGGCAACAGGCTGAACTGGCCGGCGCTCAGGGCCAGCATCTGAATCAGAAAGCTCCACGCCCAGTCCACCTCGCTGCCCAGCCCCTGCAAAGTGAAATACAGCACGCTGTAGCGCAGTGTCCAGTGCACGCAGGTCAAGGCAAACACCTGGGCGAGCACGCTGCGGGGCAGGCGGAAGTTGTCAGCGAAAGCGTCGAGAAAATGCAGCAGTTTGCGCGCCCAGCGCCTTCGTGTGGCGGGCTTGATGCGCAGCAGTTGCAGGAGCCGGCCGTTGATCTTGATCACCGGGCGGTGATAGCGCGCCAGTACCGCACAAGCGATCAATGCGCCCGTCATCAGAACTCCGCTGGCCAGCAGCATGCTTTCCAGTGCCTGGCTGAGGTTGTGAAACAGCGCGTAGACCAGAATGCACAGCAGGGCGAAGAAGAAGAACATCAGGTCGTTGAGCTGGTCCATGGCGAACACGGCGCTGGTCTTGGCCGCGCCAATGCCCTGGCGTCCCAGCAAGGCCAGCAGGGTCAGTGGTGCGCCGCTGCCGCCCGGGGTTGCGCAATAGGCGAACTCTGCCGCCATCACTACCGCAACCGTCTTCAGCCGACCGATGCGTGCCGCCTGCTCGGCCAGCAGCAGCCGCAGGCGCATGGCATTCACCACCCAGCCGACGCAGATCATGCCGAACATGCCCAATAGCAGAAGCAGCGAGAACCCGCGCAGGCGCTGGAGCATTTCGCTGCCGCCCATGACGATGGGAATGAGCACGGCGACGGCGATGATCAGAACCAGCCACAGCATACGACTCATGGTAGGCGAGTCGCCGCGAGGTTCGCGGGAGGGGAAAGGCGAGTGCGCTGCATGGAAGAGTCCGTATGGGCCGGCATCGGGCCGTCGTGGGCGAGATGATAGCCGCGTCGGCGTGATTCGTCAGCGACTTGGATTCACCCAGGATTTTTTTCTGCACACCGGCCGGTTTGGCATTACGCTGGGTCAGGCTTCATTGAATAACAGCAGAGGTGCAACATGACGGATGCCCGACACGTATTGTTCGGTGCCGACCTGAGCGGTGAGCCGGTGGGTCTGGACCTGCGCCTGACCAACCGCCACGGTTTGATCGCCGGTGCCACTGGAACCGGCAAGACGGTCACCCTGCAGCGCTTGGCCGAGGCATTCAGCGAGGCCGGGGTGGCGGTCTTTGCCGCCGATATCAAGGGTGATCTGTGCGGCCTGGGCGCCAGTGGCAATCCGCAGGGCAAGATCGCCGAGCGGATTGCGCAGATGCCATGGCTGGAGTACCGCCCCCAGGCCTGCCCGGTCACCCTCTGGGACATTCATGGGCAGTCCGGCCATCCGCTGCGCACCACGCTCAGCGAAATGGGGCCGCTGCTGCTGGGCAGCCTGCTGGAACTCACCGACAGCCAGCAATCCGCGCTGTACGCCGCCTTCAAGGTAGCCGACCGCGAAGGCTTGCTGCTGCTCGACCTCAAGGATCTCAAGGCGCTGCTCAACCACCTCCGGGACAACCCAGAGCTGCTCGGTGACGACAGCGCGCTGATGACCACGGGCTCGAGCCAGGCCCTGTTGCGCCGCCTTGCCACGCTGGAGCAGCAGGGCGCCGAAGCGCTGTTCGGCGAGCCGGCCCTGCGCCTGGAAGACATTCTGCACCCCGACGCCGATGGCCGCGGCCGCATCCATCTGCTCGACGCCAGCCGCCTGGTGCACGAGGCGCCGAAAGTCTACGCCACCTTCCTGCTGTGGCTGCTGGCTGAGCTGTTCGAGCAATTGCCCGAGCGCGGCGACGCCGACAAGCCGTTGCTGGCGCTGTTTTTCGACGAAGCCCACTTGTTGTTCAACGGCACCCCCAAAGCCCTGCAGGATCGCCTGGAGCAAGTGGTGCGGTTGATTCGCTCCAAGGGCGTCGGCGTGTACTTCGTCACCCAGTCGCCCAGCGACCTGCCCGATGCGGTGCTGGCCCAACTGGGCCTGCGCATCCAGCACGGTCTGCGGGCGTTCACCGCCCGAGAGCAGAAAGCGCTCAAGGCGGTTGCCGAAGGTTTCCGCCCCAACCCCGCGTTCGACACCCTGGCGGTGCTGACCGAGCTGGGCACCGGCGAGGCCTTGGTCGGAACGCTGGAGGAGAAAGGCACCCCGGCGATGGTCCGGCGCGTCTCGATCGCGCCGCCGCAGTCGCGTATCGGCCCGCTGACGGACGCCGAGCGTGCCGCCGTGGTCCGCAACTCTGCACTGGCCGGGCGTTACGATCAGCCGGTGGACCGCGAGTCCGCCTATGAACTGCTGACCGCGCGCAAGCTGGCGCCCGCCGCGGACCCTGCACAGCCGCCCGCGCCAAGCCTGGCCGACAAGGCCGGCGAGTTTCTCAGTGGCGCTGCGGGGCAGGCATTGAAGTCAGCGATGCGCCAGGCGGCCAACCAGTTCGGTCGTCAGTTGGTCCGCGGCTTGATGGGGTCTTTGCTGGGCGGCAGCAAGCGCAAGTAGCGTCCAGCGTTTTCCCACCCATGCAAAAAGGCGCCCGCGGGCGCCTTTTCTGCAACTGTCGCTCATTACCTAGCCGACCAGTTGGCTCGCCAACCAGAACAGCCCGGCCGCCAGGCCCATTGAGGCCGGCAGGGTCAACACCCATGCCAGCATGATGGTGCGCACCGTGCCGCCCTGCAGCCCGCTCTTGTTGGCCACCATGGTGCCAGCGACGCCCGAGGAGAGGATGTGAGTAGTCGACACCGGCAGGCTGAACACGTTGGCTGCGCCGATGGCGCACGCTGTGACGATCTGCGCCGACATGCCCTGGGCGTAGGTCATGCCCTGCTTGCCGATCTTCTCGCCGATGGTCAGCACCACGCGTTTCCAGCCGACCATGGTGCCGGTGCCCAAGGCCAGGGCCACGGCCAGGATGACCCAGAACGGCGAGTATTCGGTGGTTGCGGTGAGGTCCTTGCGCAGCTTCTCGAGGTCGGATTTCTCACGCGGCTCCAGTGCTGGCAACTTGCCGACCTTCTTCGCCGTGTCATCCAGGCAGAGCAGGTAGCGACGCACTTCGATGCGACGCTCGGCCGCCAGCGAATGGTAGTCGGAGACACCTTCAAGTGTGCTCAACAGCGCTGCGATGGTAGGTTCGGTCTGCTGCGGATTGCAGCTGAACTTCTCTGGCAGATCGCCCTGCTGGGCTTTGCCCAGCGCCAGGAATTCACCCAGGGTGGCCTGGTTGCGCTGGTAGAACTGGCTCAAGTGCTGGGTCGCGTCGCGGGTCCGCTCGATCTGGTAGGTGGTCGAGTTCAGGTCAAGTACGAACTGCTGCGGGACGATACCGATCAATACCAGCATGATCAGGCCGATGCCCTTCTGGCCATCGTTGGAACCGTGCACGAAACTCACGGCCATGGCCGACAACACCAGCACCAGGCGATTCCAGAACGGTGGGTGCTTCTTGTCGTCCAGTTTGCGCCGCTGCTCCGGGGTCTTGTGCATCTTGGACGCCGGACGCCACCATTTCAGGCCGATCAGCACCAGGGCCGCCGCCACGAAGCCGGCGATGGGCGAGAACACCAGCGAGGCGCCGATGTCGATTGCCTTCTGCCAGTTCACGCCGTCGCCCAGGGGGATGTCGTTGATCAAGGCATTGGCCAGACCCACGCCCAGGATCGAGCCGATCAGGGTGTGCGAGCTCGAGGCCGGAATGCCGAAATACCAGGTGCCCAGGTTCCAGGTAATGGCCGCGGCCAGCAGCGAGAACACCATGGCCAGGCCATGTCCGGTGTTGACGTTGATCAGCAACTCCACCGGCAGCAGGTGGACGATCGCGTAGGCCACGCCAACGCCGCCCAGCAGCACGCCGAGGAAGTTGAAGATACCGGACAGGAATACGGCCAGGTGCGGCGGCATTGCCTTGGTGTAGATGACTGTGGCCACCGCGTTGGCGGTGTCATGAAAGCCGTTGATGAATTCGAAGGTGAGAACAAACGCCAGCGCTAAGAACAGGCTGACCAACACCCACGCATCCAGTGCGCTGAATAATTCGATCATGAAGGTTTTGTGACCGGGCCATTGAGGGGGCGCGATTATGCCAGAAATCGAGGCGTTATGACCCCCCAGGCGCTGACCGGTGGGTCCGCTTTTCCGGCATTCAGCAGGCAGTGGCGAGGGCTGACGCCAATGCAGCAGGCACCTTGGCCCCGAAAATTCGGGCTATCGGTAGCAGGCAACGTCCCGCATACAATCCTGAATAATTCAAACGGGCGTATGAAATCTGTCGCCACATGACGCATTTTTGATGGCAATTGACGTGGTAGGGCCGGCGCGGTGCGTCGTGCCACGTCAATATCAGGCGTTAGGCTGTTGCAGGTCTTTTTCGATCTTCTGGATCTCTTCCTGGAACGCCAGATCGACAATGCTGGCGCGTTTGCGCCAAGGTTTGCGTTCGGGTTCCGGCTGAGCAGCGTAGGTGGTGATCTCGCCGCCGTAGACTTCCTTGTAACGTTGTTCCTGGCGCTCCAGTTGCGCGCGCAGTTCGTCTTTCGTCACATTCATTACTCTGATAATTGGAAAGTTGAAACCGGCTGACAGGGTTTCTCGAGCGCCGTGCCAGTTGGCGAACGCATTGTAGCGAGTCGCAGTGTCAACGGGGCACCTGGGCCTGTCATCGAATGTGTGTAGCTCAACTCGATACACACTAGGAAAACGCAAACAGGGATAAGTTTCAGCACCGGCCACGAAACGCCCGCTGCACAGGTTTGCGATTATCGCCCGCTGGTTCGATAATCGCCCTGGGCAGTTCCCAGTATCCAGAGGGCAGTTTGATGAGCGAAGACACTCCACCGGCAGCCTCGACAGTGCCCCAGCGAACTGCGTTCAGCTCCCTGGCTCCGCCGATCGTGGCATCGCCGGCCAAGCGCATCCAGGCGTTTACCGGCGATCCCGACTTCATGACCTCGCTGGCCCGCGGGCTGGCGGTGGTGCAGGCATTCCAGGAGCGCAAGCGACACCTGACCATCGCGCAGATCAGCCACCGCACCGAAATCCCTCGGGCCGCCGTGCGACGTTGCCTGCATACCCTGATCAAGTTGGGCTACGCCACCACCGATGGGCGCACCTACTCGCTGTTGCCCAAGGTCCTGACCCTTGGCCATGCCTACCTGTCGTCGACACCTCTGGCGGTGTCTGCACAGCCGTATCTGGATCGCATGAGCGAGCAGCTGCACGAAGCCTGCAACATGGCCACGCTCGAAGGCGACGATATCCTCTACATCGCGCGCTCGGCCACGACCCAGCGGCTGATCTCCGTGGACCTGTCGGTGGGCGGCCGGCTGCCGGCGTATTGCACCTCCATGGGCCGCATATTGCTCGCCGCGCTCGACGACGCCTCGTTGCACGAATACCTGCAGCACACCGACCTTGCTCCCAAGACCAGCCGTACCTTGACCAGCAAGGTGACATTGCTCGAATGCCTGGAGCGGGTTCGCCAGCAGGGCTGGTGCATCGTCGATCAGGAGCTGGAGCAGGGCCTGCGTTCGATTGCCGTGCCGGTGTACGACGCGTCGGGGCAGGTGCTGGCGGCGCTCAACGTCAGTACCCACGCCGGTCGAGTGACGCGGGCGGAACTGGAGCAACGCTTCCTGCCGATCATGCTGGCTGCCAGCCGCGACTTGAGTGCGCAACTGTTCGCTTGAACCATCGTGGCCAGGGTGGGCATTGCAGTGTGCGGTGACCGCACACATCTGCAGGTGCGCGATTGACCGGGCCGGGGCGCGCTGACTAATGTCCATCGCATCGACTGCTCAGGCATGTGTCGATGTGCCCGTCTTTCCCGAATAACTACAATGACAAGAACAATAATGAACAGACCTGCCAACGCTGCAGGGGTGTGCCTGGATGTGCAGACCCTGATCAACGACCGACCGCTGTCGCGCTACCAATGGCGCGTGGTCATCCTGTGTTTCCTGATCGTCTTTCTCGATGGCCTGGACACCGCCGCCATGGGCTTCATCGCGCCCGCGCTGTCGCAGGAGTGGGGCATCGACCGGGCCAGCCTGGGGCCGGTGATGAGCGCCGCGCTGATTGGCATGGTGTTCGGCGCGCTGGGCTCCGGGCCCTTGGCCGACCGCTTCGGGCGCAAGGTGGTGCTGGTTGGGGCGGTGCTGGTGTTTGGCGGGTTCAGCCTGGCATCGGCCTACAGCAGCAACGTCGATCAACTGCTGATCCTGCGCTTTCTCACCGGCTTGGGGCTGGGCGCGGGTATGCCCAACGCCACCACGCTGTTGTCCGAATACACCCCCGAACGCTTTCGCTCGCTGCTGGTGACCAGCATGTTCTGCGGTTTCAACCTGGGCATGGCCGGTGGCGGGTTCATGTCCGCCAAGCTGATTCCTGCCTTCGGCTGGCACAGCCTGCTGTTGCTCGGCGGTGTGCTGCCGCTGCTGCTGGCGGTAGTGCTGATGGTCTGGCTGCCCGAGTCGGCGCGGTACCTGGTGGTACGCAACAAAAGCGTGGAAAAAATCCGTCGTACCCTTGCACCGATCGACCCTGAGCAAGTGGCGCGGGCCGAGCGTTTCAGCGTTCCCGAACAGAAAACCGTCAAAGCGAGCAACGTCCTGGCCGTGATCTTTTCGGGCACCTACCGTGCCGGCACCTTGCTGCTGTGGCTCACCTATTTCATGGGTCTGGTGATCGTCTACCTGTTGACCAGCTGGCTGCCGACGCTGATGCGCGACAGCGGCGCGAGCCTCGAGCAGGCCGCCTTCATCGGCGCGCTGTTCCAGTTCGGCGGTGTACTGAGTGCCGTAGGCGTGGGTTGGGCGATGGACCGGTTCAACCCGCACAAGGTCATTGCCACGTTCTACCTGCTGGCTGGCGTATTCGCCTACGCGGTAGGGCAAAGCCTGGGCAACATCACCGTGCTGGCGACGCTGGTGCTGATCGCCGGGATGTGCGTCAACGGCGCGCAGTCGGCGATGCCGTCGCTGGCCGCGCGGTTCTATCCGACACAGGGACGCGCTACCGGTGTGTCGTGGATGCTGGGCATCGGCCGTTTCGGTGCAATTCTGGGTGCCTGGATGGGCGCGACACTGCTCGGCCTGGGTTGGGATTTCGAACAGGTGCTGACTGCGCTGGTCGTCCCCGCCGTGCTGGCCACCGTGGCCTTGTTGATCAAGGGGCGCGTCAGCCACGCCGACGCTACCTGAAGCGCGCCGCTGTACTGTTCGATAATCGAACAGATAGTCGATAATCGGATTGTTCGTGTGAGGCTGGCGCCCTAACCTGTATGCCAGCTTCATTCAAACAAGATGGCTCACAGTACCGAGGAGTCCTGCCCACATGGCTGCAATTCTGTCGCTCACCGACGCGGTGAAGCAATTCGTCAACGATGGCGACACCATCGCGCTCGAAGGCTTCACCCACCTGATTCCAACCGCTGCAGGTCACGAGATCATTCGTCAAGGCAAGAAAGACCTGACGCTGGTGCGCATGACCCCCGACCTGATCTACGATCAGTTGATCGGCGCCGGTTGCGCTCGCAAGTTGATCTTCTCGTGGGGCGGCAACCCCGGTGTCGGTTCGCTGCATCGACTGCGCGACGCCGTCGAGAAGCAGTGGCCGCAAGCGCTGGAGATCGAAGAACACAGCCATGCCGACCTGGCCAATGCCTATGTGGCCGGCGCCTCGGGCCTGCCGTTTGCGGTGTTGCGGGCCTACGCCGGTTCCGATCTGCCCAAGGTCAACCCGCTGATCAAGACGGTGACCTGCCCCTTCACCGGCGAAGTGCTGGCAGCGGTGCCGTCGGTGCGCCCCGATGTCACCGTGATCCATGCGCAGAAAGCCGACCGCAAGGGCAACGTACTGCTGTGGGGCATCCTGGGCGTGCAGAAGGAGGCCGCCTTGGCCGCCAAGCGCTGTATCGTCACGGTGGAAGAAATTGTCGACGACCTGCAGGCCCCCATGAACGCCTGCGTACTGCCGACCTGGGCACTGACTGCGGTCTGCCACGTACCGGGTGGGGCACATCCGTCCTACGCCCACGGCTACACCGAGCGCGACAACGTGTTTTACCAAGCCTGGGATCCTATTGCGCGAGACCGACAGACCTTTACCGCCTGGATCGACACCTACATCCGTGGCACGCAGAACTTCAGCGAATACCAGGCGAAACTGGCCAGCGCAGCGCAGGTGACCCCATGACTTACTCCACCAACGAGATGATGACCGTCGCGGCTGCGCGGCGCTTGCGCAACGGCGCGGTGTGCTTCGTCGGCATCGGCCTGCCGTCCAAGGCCGCCAACCTGGCCCGTCTGACCTCCTCGCCGGACGTGGTGCTGATCTACGAATCAGGTCCGATTGGCGCTAAACCCACCGTGCTGCCCTTGTCCATCGGCGATGGCGAGTTGGCGGAAACCGCCGACACCGTCGTGCCGACGGGTGAGATCTTCCGCTACTGGCTGCAGGGTGGACGTATCGACGTCGGCTTCCTCGGCGCCGCCCAGGTCGACCGTTTCGGCAACATCAACACCACCGTGGTGGGCGACTATCATCAGCCCAAGGTACGCCTGCCGGGCGCTGGCGGAGCGCCTGAAATCGCAGGTTCCGCCAAGAGCGTGCTGATCATCCTCAAGCAGTCGCACCGCAGCTTCGTCGAGAAGCTCGATTTTCTCACGTCGGTGGGCCATGGTGACGGCGGCGACTCGCGCAAGCGCCTGGGCCTGCCGGGCCAAGGCCCGGTGGGGATCATCACCGACCTGTGCATCATGGAACCGGAGGCCGGCACCAACGAGTTCGTGGTCACCTCCATCCACCCCGGTGTGACCCGCGAGCAGATCAGTGCTGCCACCGGCTGGAAGGTCCGCTTCGCCGACGACGTGCAGACCACGGCCGAGCCCGATACCACCGAACTGGAGGCGTTGCGCGCCCTGGAAGCACGCACCGCGGCCGCCCATGGCCAAGCGCCGGGAGAAGCATGATGCGTGACGTATTCATTTGCGATGCGGTACGTACGCCCATCGGTCGCTTTGGCGGCAGCCTGGCCAACGTGCGTGCCGACGACCTCGCCGCCGTGCCGATCAAGGCGTTGCTCGAGCGTAACCCGACGGTGGATTGGGCGCAGGTCGACGAAGTGTTCATGGGCTGCGCCAATCAGGCGGGCGAAGACAACCGCAACGTCGCACGCATGGCGCTGCTGCTGGCCGGCCTGCCCGAAGGCGTGCCGGGCGTGACCCTCAACCGCTTGTGTGCTTCGGGCATGGATGCGGTGGGCACGGCGTTCCGCGCCATTGCCAGTGGCGAGATGGAGCTGGCGATTGCCGGTGGTGTTGAATCGATGTCACGCGCACCCTTCGTCATGGGCAAGGCCGATGCCGGTTTCTCCCGCAACATGAAGCTGGAAGACACCACCATCGGTTGGCGCTTCATCAACCCGCTGATGAAGGCCCACTATGGCGTGGATGCGATGCCGCAGACCGCCGACAACGTGGCTGACGATTACCGGGTTTCCCGTGAGGACCAAGACGCCTTCGCCGTGCGCAGCCAGCAACGCACCGCTGCCGCCCAGGCGGCGGGCTTCTTCGCCGAGGAAATCGTACCAGTGCGCATTCCCGGCAAGAAGGGCGACACCGTGGTCGAGCAGGACGAGCATCCACGTGCCGATACCACCCTGGAAACCCTGGCCAGGCTCAAGCCGGTCAACGGCGCCGACAAGAGCGTGACCGCAGGCAATGCTTCGGGTGTCAACGACGGCGCCGCCGCCATGATTCTCGCCAGTGCCGAGGCAGTGCAGAAGCATGGCCTGACGGCCCGTGGCCGGGTGCTGGGCATGGCCAGTGCCGGGGTGGCGCCACGGGTAATGGGCGTCGGTCCGGTACCGGCAGTGCGCAAGCTGCTGGAACGCCTGGACCTGGCGGTCGAGGACTTCGACGTGATCGAGCTCAACGAGGCGTTCGCCAGCCAGGGCCTGGCCGTGCTGCGCGAGCTGGGGCTGGCGGACGACGCGGCGCAGGTCAATCCCAACGGCGGGGCGATTGCCTTGGGGCACCCATTGGGCATGAGCGGGGCGCGGCTGGTGTTGACCGCGCTGCATCAGTTGGAAAAAAGTGGCGGCAAGCGCGGGCTGGCGACGATGTGCGTGGGGGTAGGGCAGGGTCTGGCGTTGGCGATCGAGCGGGTTTGAGGGGGCTTCACTGGCCTCTTCGCGGGCAGAGGGCTCGCCGCCCGCCCCGCTCCCACAGAAAGCCCGCTCCCACATAGATCAAATGTTCTTGTGGGAGCAGGCTCCTGTGGGAGCGGGCTCTGCCCGCGAAGAGGCCCTAAAGCCAACCCTCAACCTCCCAGACCGCCAATCACCTTGTGCCTGAGGTTGTAACAGGTTATGTCTAGCCTTTACCGACCTCAATGAGAACTAAAACATGACAACAGTTCATTACACCGGTGAGGAGCGCAAGAAGCGCATATTCGCGATCGTCGGCGCTTCATCGGGCAACCTGGTGGAGTGGTTCGACTTCTATGTCTACGCCTTCTGCGCCATTTATTTCGCCCCAGCCTTCTTTCCTTCCGACGATCCAACCGTGCAACTGGTCAACACCGCCGGAGTGTTCGCCGCAGGCTTTCTGATGCGGCCGATCGGTGGCTGGCTGTTCGGCCGCGTGGCCGACAAGCATGGCCGCAAGAACTCCATGATGATCTCGGTGCTGATGATGTGCGCTGGCTCGCTGGTGATCGCCTGCCTGCCGACCTACGCCACCATCGGTGTCTGGGCACCGATCATCCTGTTGCTGGCCCGGCTGTTCCAGGGTCTCTCGGTAGGTGGTGAATACGGCACCACGGCGACCTACATGTCCGAAGTCGCCCTGCGTGGCCAGCGTGGTTTCTTCGCGTCGTTCCAGTACGTAACGTTGATCGGCGGGCAACTGCTGGCCGTGCTGACCGTGGTCATCCTCCAGCAGTTTCTCGATGAGCAGGAACTGCGGGCCTGGGGCTGGCGCATTCCGTTTTTCGTCGGTGCCGTCGCCGCGATCATCTCGCTGTTGTTGCGCCGTACGCTGAAGGAAACCAGCACCGCCGAAACGCGCAACGACAAGGACGCCGGCAGCATCGCCGGGCTGTTCAAGAATCACAGCGCAGCCTTCATCACCGTATTGGGCTACACCGCCGGCGGCTCGCTGATTTTCTACACCTTCACCACCTACATGCAGAAGTACCTGGTCAATACCGCAGGCATGCATGCCAAGACCGCCAGCCTGATCATGACCGGCGCGCTGTTCCTGTACATGTGCATGCAGCCGCTGTTCGGCATGCTCGCCGACCGCATCGGCCGACGCACCTCCATGCTCTGGTTCGCCGGGCTCGGTACCTTGTGCACCTTGCCGATCCTCATGGCATTGAAGACCGTCACCAGCCCGTTCCTGGCGTTCGTGCTGATCACCCTGGCCCTGGCCATCGTCAGCTTCTACACCTCGATCAGTGGCCTGGTCAAAGCCGAGATGTTCCCGCCGCAGGTGCGCGCCCTGGGCGTCGGCCTGGCCTACGCGGTAGCCAACGCGGTGTTCGGCGGTTCAGCGGAGTTCGTCGCCTTGAACCTGAAGAACATGGGCAACGAAAACGCGTTCTACTGGTACGTCACGGTGATGATGGCCATCGCCTTCCTGTTCAGCCTGCGGCTGCCCAAGCAGCCCAAGTACCTGCATACCGACCATTAAACCCAAGGGCGCGCCATCGCTGGCGCGCCCTTGCAGGGGAGCTCCATGGACCAACCGCCGAACAATCAGTTGTTCGATGTCTACTTCACCGCCCCGGCCATGCGCCAGATCTTCTGCGACCATGGCCGGGTGCAGGGCATGCTCGATTTCGAAGCCGCGCTGGCTCGCGCCCAGGCGCGGGTCGGTGTGATCCCCAGCGCGGCAGTCTCTCCCATAGAGGCCGCGTGCAAGGCCCAGCTATACGACTTCCAGGCCTTGGCGCAGGCCATTGCCAGTGCTGGCAACTCGGCCATTCCCTTGGTCAAGATGCTCGGCAAGGTCATTTCCGCCACCGACGCCGAGGCCGAGCGCTACGTGCATCTGGGGGCGACCAGCCAGGATGTCATGGACACCGGGCTGGTACTGCAGCTGCTGGCGGCAGTTGAGCTGATCGAATCCGACCTGCGCCTGCTGACCGACGGCCTGAGCCTGCAGGCTCGCCGCCATGCGGCCACGGTGATGCCCGGACGAACCTGGCTGCAACACGCCACACCCGTCACCTTGGGCATGAAGATCGCTGGCTGGCTCGGCGCCCTGACCCGCAGCCGGCAGCGCCTGCGCGAGCTCAGGCCGCGGCTGGCCTGCCTGCAGTTCGGCGGTGCCTCGGGCACCCTGGCCGCCCTCGGCGATCGAGCCATGCCGGTGGCCCAGGCGCTGGCCGAGGAACTGCACCTGAATCTGCCCGAGCAGCCTTGGCATACCCAACGCGACCGACTGGTCGAGCTGGCCTCGGTGCTGGGCCTGTTGGCCGGCAGTCTGGGCAAGCTGGGCCGGGACATCAGCCTGTTGATGCAGACCGAAGCGGCGGAAGTGTTCGAGCCGTCCGCGCCGGGCAAGGGCGGTTCCTCGACCATGCCGCACAAGCGCAATCCGGTCGGTGCGGCGGTGCTGATCGGCGCCGCCACCCGAGTGCCGGGCCTGCTGGCCACGCTGTTCAGCGCCATGCCGCAGGAACACGAGCGCAGCCTGGGGCTGTGGCACGCCGAATGGGAAACGCTGCCGGAGATCTGCTGCCTGGTGTCCGGCGCGCTGCAGCAGGCGCTGGCCATCGCCGACGGTATGCAGGTAGACGATGGGCGGATGCTGGCGAACCTGGAACTGACCCACGGCCTGGTGCTGGCCGAAGCCGTCAGCATCGTGCTGGCCCAGCGGATCGGTCGCGACCGCGCCCATCATGTGCTGGAACAGTGCTGCAAACAGGCCGTCGCCCAGGGCCGGCATCTGCGCGCAGTGCTCGGCGACGAGCCGCAGGTCACCGAGCATTTGGACGCCAATGAACTGGACCGTCTGCTGGACCCTTCGCATTACCTGGGCCAGGCCCGGGTCTGGGTCGAACGGGCGGTCGCCGAACACGATCTTTTGAATGCGTGAGGAGATGAGCGTGGCACAGGTACAACTCGCCGACGGCGAACTCGATTACAGTCTGCAAGGCCCCGAGGACAAGCCGGTACTGGTTCTGTCCAACTCGCTGGGCACCGACCGGCACATGTGGGACAGCCAGATGGCCGCCTTCACCGAGCATTTCCAGGTGCTGCGCTACGACACCCGTGGCCATGGCCAATCCCTGGTGACCCCGGGCACCTACACCATCGAGCAGCTGGGTGGCGACGTGCTCGCGCTGCTCGATGCCCTGCGACTGGACAAGGTGCACTTCTGCGGGCTGTCCATGGGCGGCTTGATCGGCCAATGGCTGGGGATCAACGCTGGCGAGCGCCTGCACAAGCTGGTGATCTGCAACACGGCGGCGAAAATCGGTACCCAGGACGTCTGGAACCCTCGGATCGAAATGGTCCTTGGGCAGGGCGAGGCGGCCATGCAGTCGCTGCGCGACGCCTCCATCGCGCGCTGGTTCACCCCGGCGTTCGCCGAAGCCAACCCGGGCGAAACCCGGCGCATCACCGACATGCTCGCGGCCACTTCGCCCCAAGGCTACGCCGCCAACTGCGCGGCCGTGCGCGACGCCGATTTCCGCGAGCAGTTGGGTGCCATCCAGGTACCGCTGTTGGTGATCGCAGGCACCGAGGACGCTGTGACCACGCCCGCCGACGCGCAATTCATCGTCGAGCAGGTGGCCGGTGCGCAGTACGCCGAGTTTGCCGCGGCGCATTTGTCCAACGTCGAAGTCGGTGCGCCTTTCAGTGCCCGCGTCGTCGAATTTCTGTTGCGCTGAAGGAGCACGTCCATGGACGAAAAAGAACGCTACGAAGAAGGCCTGAAAGTCAGGCGAGCGGTGTTGGGCGATGCCCATGTGGAACGCAGCCTGAACAACCTGACCGAGTTCAATACCGAGTTCCAGGAGATGATCACCCGCCATGCGTGGGGGGATATCTGGACCCGTCCGGGCCTGCCGCGGCACACCCGCAGCCTGGTCACCATCGCCATGCTGATCGGCATGAATCGCAACGACGAGCTCAAGCTGCACTTGCGTGCGGCGGCAAGCAACGGTGTCACCCGTGAAGAGATCAAGGAAGTCTTGATGCAGAGCGCCATCTATTGTGGCATTCCGGCGGCCAACGCGACGTTTCACCTGGCCGAATCGGTATGGGATGAGCTGGGCGTCGAATCCCGCCAGTGACGCCCGAGCGGGCCGGTGCGGGCGACATGCCCGTCACCGGCGCGAGGGTTACAGAATGCTCAGCGGATAGCTGACGATCACCCGGTTTTCGTCGAACTCGCTGGTGCTGTAGTCGCGGCGCATGGTCGAGTTGCGCCAGCGCATGTTCAGGCTCTTGAAGGTGCCCGACTGCACGGTGTAGGCCAGTTCGGTTTCGCGGCCCCATTCCTTGCCGTCGGTGACGGTGGCGGTGTGCACATTGTCGCCGCTGATGTAGCGGTTCATCAGTGTCAGCCCCGGTACGCCCACGCCGGCGAAGTTGAAGTCATGGCGCAACTGCCAGGATTTCTCCTTGGCGTTCTCGTAGCTGGAGTTGTAGCTGTCGTTGGCCAGGGTGCCGCCACTGGTGCCGTTGACGCGCATCCAGCCATTGTCGCCGGTGACTTTCTGCAGACCGACATAGAAGGTGTTGCTGCCGTACTTGGCCGACAGCAGCGCCGACCAGGTCTTGTTGTCCAGGTCACCGGCCCGTGCGCTGCCGTCCTCCTTGCCATGGAAGAAGCCCAGGTTGGCACCCAGGGTCCAGTCGCCCAAGGGCTGGCTGTGGAGAATCTGCAGGTACTGCTGCTGGTAGATGTCCTTGAGCTCGGCATTCCACAGGCCGACCAGGGTGTTCTTGCCGTTGAAGGTGTACTCGCCACCGACGAAATTGAAGCGGTCGGAAGTGATGCCGGCGCGGCCCTGCAGGAACATGTCCTCCATGCTGGCGTCGTTGCGCGGGCTGTTCTTGCGGAACTGGCCGCCGTATAGCGTCAGGCCGTCGATTTCCTGGGAGGTGACCTGTCCGCCCTGGAAAGTCTGCGGCAGCGAGCGCCCGTCATCCGAGCGCAGGATAGGCAGCACCGGCATCCATTCACCGACCTTGAGCACGGTCTTGGATATCTTGGCCTTGGCGGCCACACCCAACCGACCGAAATCGTCGGCCGGGTCATTGCCGTCATGCACAGGCAACAACTGCGTGCCATAGGTACCACGGCCGCCGTCGAGCTTGACCGAGTACATGCCCAGCACGTCCACACCGAAGCCGACCATGCCTTGGGTGTAGCCGGACTTGGCATCGAGAATGAAGCTTTGGGTCCATTCCTCGGACTTGCTCTGCGGGAAGGCCGGGTTGGTGTGATTGCGGTTGAAGTAGAAGTTGCGCAGGTTCAGCCCTACCTTGGCGTCCTCCAGGAAGCCGGACTCGGCCGCAAAGGAGGGCAGGGCGGCCGTGGCAACGGTCAGCGCAATCAGGTTGGGCAACAGACGGGGTGAACGACGGAAGTGCTGGCGCATGGGGTAAACCTATTGTTATTGATTTTATGATTGACGCACGCTTGTACGAGCAGGTCATGCATGTTTCTAAGTGTTGCGCGGATGGTGCGTTGGGGTGACGCCCGATTCAACCGACCGCACGGGAATACGTGCGATAACCGAACACTAACTAACTGGTTAATAACAAGTCAGTTATCTGGTCATCAGACCACTATTGCTCAAGATTGAACTTTCGGCCAGTCCCGTGTGACATTTTCTTCAGGGGCTACCCTGTTCGTGCCGACGTCGCCGCCTGACCTGCATAAAAAAACCACCGCAGGCGGTGGTTTTTTCTTGCAACGTTGCGCTTCAGCTTTTCGGCGCCTGCGCTGGCTGTGCCAACTGGGCCTGGCCCGTACGCTCGTACCAGCCGCCACCCAGGGCCTTGTACAGATTGACCTCGCTGGTCAGCTGCGAAAGCCGGTCGGTGATCAGCGATTGCTGAGCACTGAACAGCGAGCGCTGGGCATCGAGGAAGGTCAGGTTGCTGTCGATACCGATCCGATAGCGACGCTCTGCCAGGCGGTAGTAATCCTGGTTGGCCTGTACCGAGTCACGCTGGGCCTGCAACTGCTCGTTGTAGGTCTTGCGTGCGGCGAGGCCGTCGGACACTTCCTGGAAGGCCGTTTGAATGACCTTCTCGTAGTTGGCGATGTTGATGTCCTTCTGGATCTTCGAGTAGTCCAGGCTTGCACGCAGCGCACCGGCGTTGAAGATCGGCAGGCTGATGCTGGGCGAGAACAACCAGCTGCCGGAACCGGCGTCGAACAGGCCGGACAACTGGCGGCTCGAAGTGCCGGCGTTGGCGGTCAGGCTGATGCTGGGGAAGAACGCTGCGCGAGCCGCGCCGATGTTGGCGTTGGCGGCCAGCAAGGCGTGCTCGGCTTCGAGGATGTCCGGGCGCCGGGTCAGCAGCTGCGACGGCATGCCTGCGGGCACTTCGCTGAGCAGGTCGGCATCCAGGCCACGGGCTTCGGGCAGGTCCACCGGAATGCGCGTGCCCAGCAGCATGGTCAGGCTGTTGCGGTCCTGGGCCACCTGGCGGTGGTAGCGGGCCAGGCTGACCCGGGCGGTTTCCACCGCGGTGCGCGCCTGGCTCAGGTCCAGGGCCGAGGACACGCCCACTTCGGTGCTGCGGCTGGTCAGCTTGAGGCTCTGCTCGAACGCGCCCAGGGTGTCCTGGGTCAGTTTCAGCAGCGCCTGGTCGGCCTGCCAGGTCAGGTAGGCATTGGCCACGTTGGCCACCAGGCTGATCTGGGTGGAACGACGTGCCTCTTCGCTGGACAGGTAGGTCTGCAGCGCCTGTTCGTTGAGGCTGCGGATGCGGCCCCACAGGTCCAGTTCATAGGCGCTGACGCCCAGGGTGACCCCGTACTGGCTGGAGATGCCCGACTCGCCGAGCTGTGACAGGTCGGCCGGTGTGCGCTGACGCGTACCGGTGCCGTCGGCGTTGATCGCCGGGAACAGATCGGCGCGCTGGATGCGGTACTGCGCCCGGTAGGCCTCGATGTTCAGGGCCGCCACGCGCAGGTCGCGGTTGTTCTCCAGCGCCACCTGCACCAGGCGCTCGAGCGCCGGGTCGGTGAAGAACTGCCGCCAGCCTTGCTCGGCCGCAGCCACTTCGGCCGCATCGGCGGGCGCGTAGGCCTCGCCTTGCGGAAACTGCTCGGCCACTGGCAGGGCAGGCTGCTGGTACTCGGGGATCATCGAGCAGCCGCCGAGCACGAAGGCGGCGACAGCGATGGATATCAGTGACTTGCTCATTGGCCAGCCTCTTCGTGTGTAATGGCTTTGTCGTTGCCCTTGTCCTTCTCGTGTTCCTTGTCGTATTTGCTCTTGAACATCGACGACACGGCCACGTAGAACATCGGCACCCAGAAGATTGCCAGGACGGTGGCGGTGATCATACCGCCGATCACCCCGGTGCCGATTGCATGTTGGCTGCCCGAACCTGCGCCGCTGGAAATCGCCAGCGGGACAACGCCGAGGATGAACGCCAGGGACGTCATGATGATCGGCCGCAGACGCATGCGGCATGCCTCGGCTGCTGCATCGACCAGGCTCTTGCCCTGTTCGTGCAGTTCCTTGGCGAACTCGACGATCAGAATGGCGTTCTTCGCCGCCAACCCCACCGTGACCAACAGGCCCACCTGGAAGAACACGTCGTTGGACAAGCCGCGCATGCTGGTGGCGATCAGCGCACCGATCACACCCAGCGGCACCACCAGGAGCACCGCGATCGGGATCGACCAGCTTTCATACAGGGCTGCCAGACAGAGGAACACGAACAGCAGCGATATCGCATAGAGCGCCGGGGCTTGCGAGCCGGACAGACGTTCTTCGTACGACAGGCCGGTGAACGAGTAGCCGATGCCATCAGGCAGTTTCTTTGCCAGCGCCTCGACCTCGGCCATGGCGTCACCCGAGCTGTAGCCCGGTGCCGGCGTACCCAGGATTTCCATCGCCGCCACGCCGTTGTAGCGCGACAGTTTGGGCGAACCGTAGATCCACTCACCGGTGGCGATGGCCGACAGCGGCACCATGGTCCCGGAGTCGTTGCGCACGTACCACTTGTTCAGGTCTTCGGGGGTCATCCGCGCTGCCGCTTCGCCCTGCACATAGACCTTCTTCACCCGACCGCGGTCGATGAAGTCGTTGACGTAGCTGCCGCCCAAAGCGATGGACAGGGTCTGGTTGATGGTCGACAAGGTGATGCCCAGGGCACTGGCCTTCTCGTCATCCACGGTGAGCTGGTACTGCGGCTCGTCGTTCAGACCGTTGGGACGCACGCCCGCCAGGATCTTGCTCTGGGCGGCCATGCCGAGGAACTGGTTACGTGCCTCCAGCAGTTTTTCGTGGCCAACCCCGCCCTGATCCTGCAGGTAGAAGTCGAAGCCCGATGCGTTACCCAGTTCCAATACCGAAGGCGGGACCACGGCGAAAACCATGGCATCGCGGAAGCTGGCGAAATGCTTCTGCGCCCGCTCGGCGATCTTGAACACAGTCGTCTCGGCGTCGCGCTCACCCCAGGGTTTGAGCATGACGAACGCCAGGCCCGAACTCTGGCCACGACCGGCGAAGTTGAAGCCGTTGACACTGAACACCGACTTCACACCGGCGCCTTCGCCGTTTTCCCCATCCAGCAGGAAGGTGCGCATCTCGTCGATGACCTTCTGCGTCCGCTCGGCCGAGGAGCCTGCAGGCGTCTGCACCTGGGCGAAAATCACGCCTTGGTCTTCTTCAGGCAGGAACGCCGAGGGGATGCGGGTGAACAGGAAGATCATGCCAGCGAAAATGATCAGATAAACGATGAACGCCGGCAGCTTGTGCGTGACCATGCGCTTCACGCCGTTCTCGTAGCTGACCACGCTGCGGTCGAAGGTTCGGTTGAACCAGCCGAAGAACCCACGCTTGGGTTGGCCGTGTTTTTCCGGATCGATCGGCTTGAGCATGGTGGCGCACAATGCCGGGGTGAAGATCAGCGCGACCAGTACCGACAGCGCCATGGCCGAAACGATGGTGATCGAGAACTGTTTGTAGATCACACCGGTGGAGCCGCCGAAGAAGGCCATCGGCAGCAGTACCGCCGAGAGCACCATGGCGATACCGACCAGAGCGCCCTGGATCTGCTCCATGGACTTCTTGGTCGCCTCCTTGGGCGACAAGTGCTCCTCGGCCATGACCCGCTCGACGTTCTCCACCACCACGATCGCATCGTCCACCAATAGCCCGATCGCCAGGATCATGCCGAACATGGTCAAGGTATTGATGGTGAAACCGAACGCGGCGAGGATGCCGAAGGTGCCGAGCAGTACCACCGGTACCGTCATGGTCGTGATGACCGTGGCGCGGAAGTTCTGCAGGAACAGGTACATCACCAGGAACACCAGCACGATCGCTTCGATCAGCGTGTGCACGACGCCGGAAATCGACTCGGTCACGGTCGGCGTGGTGTCATACGGGTAAACCACTTTCATGCCAGGCGGAAAGAACGGCTCCAGGTTGGCCACGGTGGCGCGAATCGCCTTGGCGGTGTCCAGTGCGTTGGCGCCGGACGCCAGCTTGATCGCCATGCCCGAGGCCGGCTTGCCGTTGAACTGGGCATCGATGCTGTAGCTCTGGCCGCCCAGGGCGATGCGTGCAACGTCCTTGAGACGTACCTGCGAACCGTCAGCGTCGACCTTGAGCAGAATGTTGCCGAACTGCTCGGCGGTCTGCAGGCGGGTCTTGCCGATGATGGTGGCGTTGAGCTGGGTGCCAGGCACGGCCGGCAGGCCGCCGAGCTGACCGGTAGCGATCTGCACGTTCTGCGCGCTGATCGCGGCGCTGATTTCCACCGGTGTCAGTTGATACTTGTTCAACTTGGCCGGGTCCAGCCAGATGCGCATGGCGTACTGCGAACCGAACACCTGGAAGTCGCCCACGCCCGAGGTCCGCGAGATCGGGTCCTGGATGTTGGAGACGATGTAGTTGGACAAGTCTTCACGGGTCAGCGTGTCGTCTTCGGCCACCAGGCCGATCACCAACAGGAAGTTCTTCACCGACTTGGTCACGCGCAGGCCCTGTTGCTGCACTTCCTGCGGCAACAGTGGGGTGGCCAGGTTGAGCTTGTTCTGCACCTGCACCTGGGCGATGTCGGGGTTGGTGCCCTGGTTGAAGGTCACGCTGATGGTCATGCTGCCGTCGGAGTTGCTCTCCGAGGAAACGTAACGCAGGTTGTCGATACCGTTGAGCTGCTGCTCGATGATCTGTACCACGGTGTCCTGCACGGTCTGTGCGGACGCACCTGGGTAGGTGACCTGGATGTCGATGGCGGTCGGCGCGATGGCCGGGTATTGGTTGATGGGCAGCTTGAGAATGGCCAGCCCACCCACCAGCATGATCACCAGGGCAAGTACCCAGGCGAAAATGGGTCGGTCGATAAAGAATTTAGACATCGATCACTCACCTTTGCCGTTGGCGGCAGGGGCGGACTGTTCAGGAGTCAGGTTGCCAGCATCCTTGACGGTCACATCGGCACCCGGCTTGACGTATTGCAGACCTTCGGTGATCAAGCGATCGCCGGCGTTCAGGCCTTTCTCGATCACCCAATAGGCGCCATCGGTACGATTGGCCACCAGCTGACGCTGCTCGACCTTGTTGTCCTTGTTGACGATCAAGGCGGTCGGGGTGCCCTTCAGGTCGCGCGTCACGCCTTGCTGGGGCGCCAGGATGGCTTCGCTGCGCACACCGGCCTGCAGCTTGGCGTGCACGAACATGCCGGGCAGCAGCACGTGTTCCGGGTTGGGGAACACGGCGCGCAGGGTGACCGAGCCGGTAGCCTGATCGACCGAGACTTCGGAGAATTCCAGCTTGCCGGTCTGGGCGTACTCGCTGCCATCTTCCAGGGTCAGCTTGACCGAGGCGGCGTTGTCGCCGGCCTTTTGCAGCTTGCCGCTGTCGAGGTCGCGTCGCAGCCTGAGCATTTCGGCGGACGACTGCGTCACGTCGACGTAGATCGGGTCCAGTTGCTGGATGGTCGCCAGGGCGTTGGTCTGGCCATTGGTCACCAGTGCGCCTTCGGTCACGTCGGAACGGCCGATGCGGCCCGAGATCGGCGCCATCACCTTGGTGTAGCGCAGGTCGATCTGCGCGCTTTTCACCGAGGCCTCCGCCTGCAGCTGCTGCGAGCGTGCGTTGTCGTATTCCTGGCGGCTGACGGCTTGCTCGTCGATCAGCTGCTTGTAGCGCCCGGCCAGCGACTTGGCCGACTCAAGCGTCGCCTGGGAGCTGCCCAGCGTGGCCTCGTACACCGACGGGTCGATCTGGTAGAGCTGCTGCCCGGCCTTGACCTCGGTGCCTTCCTTGAACAGACGCTTGAGGATGATCCCGTTGACCTGCGGCCGTACTTCGGCCACGCGGTACGCGGTGGTCCGGCCCGGCAGTTCGCTGGTCAATGTGTAGGGTTGGGTTTTCAGGGTAACCACGCCGACCTGAGGAGCTTGCTGAGCCTGTTGCGGGGCTGCTTCTTCCTTTTTGTCACAGCCGCTGAGCAAGGTTGCCAGGGCGACGGCGGATACCAGAGCGGTAACAACTGGCTTGAATTGCATGAAGATCCTCGGGTCGTGAGCGCGGGGGAGGGCTCAAGAATAGTGGAAAGGTAAAAAAATGTTACGACTGGATTAATAGCTTACTAACGAATATACTTACATTCGTGGTTGTTTGTAAACAACTTGATGGCCTGATGCCCGCGACGTTGCGGCGCACCCATCGATATTCCGGACAAGCCCCGCACAAAAGGGATTCCCGGCCTGAGCAGGCGCTGCGTTACGCATCGCGCGTGCATTGAAGATTGAGGTTCGACTGCCATGGTTCGCCGTACCAAAGAGGAAGCCCAGGAAACCCGCAGCCAGATTCTCGAGGCGGCCGAGCAGGCCTTCTACGAGCGCGGCGTGGCGCGCACGACCCTGGCTGACATCGCGACCCTGGCAGGGGTGACGCGCGGCGCCATCTATTGGCACTTCAGCAACAAGGCGGATCTGGTCCAGGCCATGCTCGACAGCTTGCAGGAGCCGCTCGAGGAGCTGGCCCAGGCCAGCGAGAGCGAGGATGAGCCCGACCCGCTGGGTTGCATGCGTCAGTTGCTGATCCGCCTTTTCCAGCAGATCGCCGTAGACCCCAAGACCCGCCGCCTCAACGAAATTCTGCATCATAAATGCGAGTTCACCGATGAAATGTGTGACATGCGCCGCCAGCGCCAGTCGGTCAGCATCGACTGCAATGTGCGCATCGAACGGTCGTTGCGCAACGCCGTGAACCGCGAGCAGTTGCCGCACGATCTGGACACCGTCAGGGCGGCCATCGCCTTGCACGCCTATATAGATGGCATGATCGGCCAATGGTTGCTCGTCCCCGACAGTTTCGATCTCTATCAGGAAGCGGAGCGTTGGGTGGACCTGAGCCTGCAGACGCTGAGCCTGACACCGGCGTTGCGCAAATAAAGTTCTGAATCAAGTTGTAACAGCGCCCCCGCTCGCGCCATCATCGACCCGACACCATCCAGCCGCTGCCCGAGTACCTGCGTGCGGCGGACAGGTCACGACCGTTACCCTTTCATCATCCTGTTGCGAGCGTGTGAATGAGCGTGCAAAACCCGTTGCTCACCGGGGTCAACCAGCCGCTGCGCGGTATCGCGCTGATCTGTCTGGCAACGTTGCTGTTCGCCAGCCACGACGCCTTGTCCAAGTACCTCTCCGGGCTGTTCCCCATCGTTGTGGTGGTGTGGGCGCGCTACGTGGTGCACACCTTGCTGATGCTGGTCATATTCGTGCCGCAGACCGGGCTGTCCACGGTGATCCGCACCAAGCGGCCGGGGCTGCAGCTGTTGCGCGCGCTGTGCCTGATCGCCACCAGCCTGTTCTTCACCACCAGCCTGCGCTACATACCGCTGGCCGAAGCCACGGCGGTCAACTTCCTGGCACCGCTGTTGGTGACGGCGTTGTCGGTGCCGCTGCTCAAGGAAGTGGTGACCCGCGCGCAATGGGCGGCGGTGATCACTGGCTTCATCGGCGTGCTCATCGTGATCCGCCCCGGCGGTGCCCTGTTCACGCCGGCCATCCTGCTGCCGTTGATATCCGCGTTCTTCTTCGGCCTGTACCAATTGCTGACGCGCAAGCTCAGCAGCATCGACAGCCCGACCACCAGCAATTTTCTCGCCGGTATCTTCAACACGCTGATCATGAGCGCCGCGCTGCCGTTCTTCTGGCAGGCGCCGGGGTGGATCGATGCATTGTTCATGGTCGGGCTGGGCACCTGCGGCATGCTCGGGCATCTGTTGCTGACCCAGGCCTTTCGCCATGCCGCGCCGGCGCTGCTGGCACCGTTCAGTTACGGGCAGATCCTGTTCGCCGGGATGTATGGCTACCTGATCTTCGACCACACCCCCGATATCTTCGGGGTGGTGGGCATCAGCGTCATCTGCCTCAGCGGCCTGGCCGTAGCCTGGGCCCAACGCAAGAAGCGACCGGCCGTCTGATCGGGCCTCTTCGCACAAGCTACTTCTCGCCATGCCCGCGGCCGCGCAATTCCAGATTGGGCAGCGCCAGTGCCACGGCCACTCCCAGCAGGGAGATGCCGGCACTGGCCCACAGCAAGTGCTGGAAGGTCTGCGCCAGTTCCATGCGCAAGGCATCGCGGGCAGGGCCCGCCGCAGCGTTGAGCCCGGTCAGCAGCACGTTGCCACTCACCACCTCGAGCCCATGACCGCTCAAGGCACCGTCCGCCAACTGCACACCGTGCAGCATGGCCAACAGCAAAGCCGACAGACAAGCCACTCCAACAGCGCCGCCCAGCGAGCGAAACAACGCCAGGGTACTGGTGGCCACGCCGATGTCCCTGGCCTGCACCGAATTCTGCGCGCCGACCAGCGAGGTGGGAAACTGCAACCCGCAGGCGAACCCGGTCAACAGCATGAAGGTCACGCTGAGCAGCAGGTTGTCCGGCGGACTGAACGCCATGCCCAGAATCCCCAGCGGAGCGAGCAACGCCCCGGTCAGAATGATGGGTTTGTAGCGCCCGGTCTGCGATGTGCGACGCCCGCCCAGAAAAGCCCCGATGGGCAACCCCAATGCGAGTGGCAGCAGGTACAGGGCCGCCTGGTCCGCGCCGGCACCGGTGACGGTCTGGAAGCGCAGGGGCATCATCACGCTCAGCCCGATGGCCTGGAAGCTGGTGAAAAACACCGTGCACCAGCACAGCACCGCTGCGCGATTGGCAAACAGATGCATCGGCAGCAGCGGTTCGCGAAAACGTCGTTCATGCCAGACAAAACCCAGCAGCGCTGCCGTGGCAATCACCAGCAGCGCCCACACCTGGGTGTCGTCCAGCCCATGCCCCTGGCCAACGCGGGTGATGCTCATGAGCAAGGTGCTCAGGCCGACGATCATCAGCACCGTACCCAGGTAATCGATGATCGGCGTACGCTGCGGTATGGGCAGCCCCGCCAGCTTGCGGCTGGCGTACCAACAGGCGAACGCGCCCAGCGGCAGGTTGATCAGAAACACCCAGCGCCACGACAGGTACTGCGTCATGTAGCCGCCCAGCACCGGGCCCAGCACGCTGGCGGCTGCGTACATGCTGCTGAAATAGCCCTGGTAGCGGCCACGTTCGCGCGGCGGCACGACATCGCCGATGATCGCCTGGCTCACCGAAACCATGCCGCCAGCGCCGACGCCCTGCAGCAGGCGCGCCAGCACCAGTTGCTCCATGCTCTGCGCCATGCCGCAGAACAGCGACGCCAGGGTGAACAATCCCGTGCCGATCAGAATCATGCGTCGGCGTCCGTACAGGTCGCCCAGCTTGCCGTAGATCGGCGTGGCCACGGTCATGGCCACCATATACCCGGAGATCACCCAGGCCAGGCGGTCGACGTCGTTGAACTGGGCGGAGATCGCCGGCATGGAGACCGCAACGATGGTCTGGTCCAACGCGCCCAGGAAAATGGCCAGCATCAGGGCCACCAGAATGCTCTTGATGGCCGGTGGGGAGTGGCTGAGATCGGTCACAGGTAGGCCTGCAAAGAGACGCCCCGGCAAGATGGCCACGGGCTGCGGTCTTCGAGTGTACTTGATAGCTAGCTATCGGTTCTATTGGTGATCTGCGGTTTTTTCAACCCTGCCAGCGTGACATCAGAGGCTGATGCGCAGGCGTGCCAGGTCACGCACCGGTGGTGCGCCGAAATGCCGGCTGTATTCGCGGCTGAACTGCGAAGGACTTTCGTAGCCCACGCGATACCCGGCGGCCGACGCATCGAGATCTTCGCTGAGCATCAGTCGACGAGCCTCCTGCAAGCGCAGCTGTTTCTGGTACTGCAACGGGCTCATGGACGTCACGGCCTTGAAACGGTGATGCAGGGTGGACACGCTCAGGTTGACTTCGCGAGCCAGGTCTTCGATGCGCAGGCTGCGCTGGAAATGCCGATTGATCCAGGCGATGGCCTGGCTGACCCGGTGGGTCTGGCTGTGGGCGACGGCGATTTCATACAAGCGGTGACCCTGTTGCCCTCCCAGCAGGCGATAGAGGATTTCCCGCCGCACCAGTGGCGCCAGCACGGCAATGTCCTTCGGTGTTTCCAGCAGGCGTACCAGGCGCAGCACGGCATCGAGAAACGCCGTGTCCATCTGCTCCACGTACAGGCCGCGCTGGGTCGAACGCGAAGGCACGCCCAGCGGCCCGGCGTCGGCGATCACCGCGTTGATCTCGTCGGGGTCGATGTCCAACCGCAGGGACAAGCTAGGGTCGCCGGGGCTGGCATCCAGGATCCGTCCCGAGATCGGCATGGCCACCGACACCACCATGAAGTTCAGCGGGTCGTAGATATAGCGCTCTTCCCCCAGGCGCACCTCCTTGCTGCCGTGGGCAAGGATGCACAGCGCCGGTTGCACCAACGCCGGGAACGACTGCACGCACTCTTCATAGCGCACCAGATGCAAGCCGCTGATCGCGGTGCCATGGCAGCCGGGTGCCTGTGCGCCACGAGCAATGCGCTCGGCAAGTTCGCAGCGACTTCGTTCCAGGGCAGGGTGCAGGGGCAAGGCAGCAGGTGCGGCGGGTTTCATGCAGGCTCCATGATCTGTGCATCACATGACCACGAGGATAATCCGCGCTTAATGCCAAGGGTAGACGATAGCTGCAGGATGTTTGCCCAATCCTGCCAAGTTGTAGGAGCGTCTTGTCCGAACCCGCACATGCACTGTGCGGATAAGCATGAAAACCGCCACACAGGGCCGCTTGGGTTGATTGAAACTGCAACCCTGCAGGATCGGGCAAGACCTTGACAGGAAACGGCTAACCCCTGTGGTCCGGGGTTGCGTACTGTTGTCGCAGCAATCTTGTTCACCGCAGACCGTTCAATCAGGGAGAGTCGAGCATGAACTCATTATCCACCGTCAGTCACTGTGCCTTGGTCACCGCCCGGCATGGGCATTCCGAACAGGTCGGGCTGGGGTTGTCGGCACTGGTGCGGCCTGCGCTGGGCATGCCCGGCTGCCTGCATTTTGCAGTCCAGCGCAGCCACGGCGACGAGCGATTGTGGCAAGTGGCAGGCGTCTGGCGCGATCACGCCGCGATGACCGCCTGGTTCAAATCGCCCGGTATGCAGGTGTTCTCCGACCTGGTCCAGGGCCTGCTGGTCACCAGCCTCGATCTGCACACTTTCGAGGATGCCGCGATCGAACAGGCCAGCGCGGCCTGAGCTGCGTACAATCGTGGCTTTTGCATAGCTGCGAGGTACGTCATGGCACGCAAGGTATTCGAACATCACGAAGCGGTTTCAGCGGTAGTGCCCAATGAAGGCAGTTACCACGCCGCCATCGCCATCAAGGCCCTGCAGGGCGGTGGTGCGCCGCGGTTTCACAAGGTGCTCGACGGCCAGTCGTTCCGTACCGCGCACGAGGCCGATGGCGCTGCCGCCGAGATTTTGCTGACTCTGGCCGCTGTCGACGATGAAGGCGAGCCGCGCTTCGAGCCTACTTGACCTGCGGTCGGTGCATTTTGAACAGCGCCTGCGGACCGATCTCGAAATAATCGGCCGGCCCGCCGCCGCGCAGGATCGGACCGGCTGCGGCCGTGTCGTAGACCCCGTCCTTGAGCAATGACTTGGCGATGTGCACCGCCACCACTTCACCCAGGATCAGCCAGGTGGGCACTTCCTGCTGGTCGGCGCCCTTGAGCTGAATGATCTGCGTCACCTTGCACTCGAACGACACCGGCGCTTCGAGCACCCGCGGTACGCTGACGATTGTCGACGGTGCATGGTGCAGGCCACTGAGTTCGAACTCGTCGACTTCGGGGCCGACCGCGGCGCAGCTCTGGTTCATCTGCTCGGCCAGGGCACGAGTAGACAGGTTCCAGACGAATTCACCGGTCTGTTCGATGTTGTTCAGGCTGTCCTTGCGTCCCACACTGGCGAAACCGATGATCGGCGGCGTGTAGTTGAAGGCGTTGAAGAAGCTGTAGGGCGCCAGGTTCAGGCGACCTTCACGGTCGTGGGAAGAGATCCAACCAATGGGCCGCGGGCCGACGATGGCGTTGAAGGGGTCGTGGGGCAAACCATGGCCCTTGGCCGGCTCGTAGTAGTAGGTGTCATCCGACATCAGGGGCAATCCTCAGCGTTCAGGTGCCCCCAGTGTGCGTCGGCCATGGCGGCCAGTGCAACTGCCCCCGCCTTTGCGGCGCAGGCATGCTCAGGTTCAGTCCGTTTCGATCCGTGAGTGCGTCTTGGTGTCCTTCATGAACACGTACACCAGCAGCGAGCAGGCGATGCAGGCGGTCACGTACCAGTAGTAACCGGTTTCCATGCCGATCTGCTTGAACCACAGGGCGATCAGTTCGGCGGTTCCGCCGAAGATCGACACGGTCAGCGCATAGGGCAGGCCGACGCCCAGAGCGCGGATCTCGGTGGGGAACAGCTCTGCCTTTACCACGGCGTTGATCGAGGTATAGCCGCTGACGATGATCAGTGCCGCCATGATCAGGAAGAACGCACCCCACCAGGTTTGAATGGTGTGCAGCGTGGTCAGGATGGGAACGGTACACACCGTGCCCAGTACCCCGAACGCGATCAGGATGGGGCGTCGGCCGATCTTGTCGGAGAGGGCGCCGACCACCGGTTGCAGGCACATGAACAGGAACAGCGTGGCCGCCGAGATGGCCGTCGAGTCCGCTTTGCTGAAGCCCACCGTGTTGACCAGGTATTTCTGCATGTAGGTGGTGTAGGTGTAGAAAGCCAGGGTACCGCCCATGGTCAGGCCGACCACGGTCAACAGTTCCTTGGGATGGCGCAGCAGGGTGCGCATCGTGCTTTCCTTGGATTCCTTTTTCTGGGTGAAGGAGTCTGTCTCTTCCATGCCACGGCGCAACCACAGCGCCACCACTGCGCACAGCGCGCCGATCACGAACGGTACACGCCAGCCCCAGCTGAGCAGCTGTTCTTCGGTGAGCGTCTGCTGCAGCACGATCAGCACCGCCAGCGCGATCAACTGGCCGGAGATCAGGGTCACGTACTGGAAGCTGGAGAAGAAGCCGCGCCGTTCCCTGGTTGCCATCTCGCTCAGGTAGGTGGCGGACGTGCCGTACTCGCCGCCCACCGAGAGGCCCTGCATCAGCCGCGCCAGCACCAGCAGCACGGGCGCCCAGATGCCGATGGTTTCGTAGCTTGGTGTCAGCGCAATGACCAGCGAGCCAAAGCACATCAGCAATACCGAAGCCATCAGCGCAGCCTTGCGGCCCTTGCGGTCGGCGTACAAACCCATCAGCCAGCCACCGATGGGACGCATCAGAAACCCGACGGCGAAGATCGCGGCGGTGTTGAGCAGTTGCGCGTTGAGGCTGTCCTTGGGAAAGAACACCTGGGCGAAATACAGCGAGAATGCCGCGTAGACGTACCAGTCGTACCATTCGACCATGTTGCCGACCGAGCCACTGAAGATCGACTTGACGCGGCTGGCGGTGGTGCGAGGCGGGGCGGATGCAGCGGTTGCCCCGGCGGGCAGGGTGTTGGAGTTATCCATGATGGATCCTTCTCATTATTGTTGGTAGCGCGTTGGTTCGCGCTTGCCAAGGCAGTAGCAGGAGCCGTGCCAGCCGCTGTACCCCCGATTTCAGAGGGTTCACGAAAAAAAGCCGGCGGATTCTTGCCGATACGAGAAGTGGGGTGAGCGGATTCTTGCCTACTCGCGAAAGTCGTCGCGGGCCAGGCCGTGACGCTGCATCTTTTCGTTGAGGGTGCGCCGAGGCAGTTGCAGTTCCTCCATCACCGACTTGATATCGCCGCGGTGCCGCGCCAGTGCCGCGCGCAGGCATTGGGCTTCGAAGGCTTCCTGTTGTGCCGCCAGGGACAGCCGGACGCTGACCGTTTCCGCCGCTGGCGCGGCCAGGCCCAGCACGTGGCGTTCGGCGGCATTGGCCAGCTCGCGGACATTGCCCGGCCAATCGTGGCTGAGCAACTGGGCCAGTTGCGCCGAATTGACCGGCGGCGCCTGTCGCGCCAGACGCTTCGCGGTTGCCGCGGTGAAGTGATCGAACAGCCGCACGATGTCTTCGCGCCGCTCGCGCAATGGCGGCAGGCGCAGTTCGGCGACATTCAGCCGATAGGCCAAGTCTTCGCGAAACAACCCAGCCCGTGCCTGCTCCAGCAGGTCGGGCTTGCTCGCCGCGACCAGCCGCAGGTCAACCGGAATGCTCTGGTTGGAGCCCAGGCGCTCGAGCTTCTGCTCCTGCAGCACACGCAGCAGCTTGGCCTGCTGAGCCATCGGCAGGCTCTCCACTTCGTCGAGAAACAGAGTCCCGCCGTGGGCGTACTCCAATTTGCCGATGCGCTTGCCCTGGGCGCCGGTGAATGCACCGCTCTCGTGACCGAACAGTTCGGCCTCGAACAATGCCTCGGGAATCGCGGCACAGTTGAGCGCCACGAAGGGTTTGCCAGCCCGTGGGCCGAAATCGTGCAGGCAGCGCGCAACCAACTCCTTGCCACTGCCGGTTTCGCCACGAATCACCACGTTGACCGGCAACTGCGCCAGATCCAGTACCTGGCGCCGCAGCTGGGCGATGGCGGGCGCAGCGCCAAGTAGGGTCGCCTGCAATTGCTCGCTGAAATCGGCCCGACTGTGCAGGCGCCGGTTTTCCAGAACCAGTCGACGCTTGTCCTGAGCGCGCTGCAGGCTGGTCAACAGGCTTTGCGGGCTGAAAGGCTTCTCGAGAAAATCGTAGGCACCCTCGCGCATGGCCTGCACCGCCATCGGCACGTCACCGTGCCCGGTCAACAGAATCACCGGCAACTCGGGGTCGCGGGCCTGGACCTGTGCCAGCAGGCCGAGCCCGCCCATGCCGGGCATGCGCACGTCGCTGAGTATGACCCCGGCGAAATCCGCTGGCAGCTGCGCCAGGCAGTCTTCGGCCTGGCTGAAGCGCTGCACCGAAAAGCCGCTGAGGCCCAACCACTGTTCAACGGCGTCGCGAATGCTCGCTTCGTCGTCGATGACCATCACTTGATTGCTCATGCAGGCTCCGTATCGATGGGCAGGGCAAGGGTGAAACGTGCGCCGTGTGCCAGGTTTTCCGCGCTCAACTGGCCGCCGTGTTCGTGAGCGATCGCCAGGGAGACCGCCAGCCCCAGGCCGAGGCCTTCTCCGATGGGCTTGGTGGTGAAGAACGGGTCGAACAAGTGTTCGAGGTGCTCGCTGGCGATGCCGCCACCGCTGTCGGCAATGTCCAGCTGCCATTGCTCGCCATGAAGCTGCAGGCTGATGTGCATGTCCTTGGCAGGCACCCCGGTCATGGCGTCCAGCGCGTTGCGCAACAGATTGATCAGCACCTGTTCGAGGCGAATCACGTCGCCACGGACACAGGCCGGTCGCCGGACCTGCAAGTGCAGGCGTACAGCCGCCGCATGCAGGGGTGTTTCCAGCAACTGCAAGGCCTGGTCGAGCACCTGCGCCAGGTCGACTCGTTCGCGCACGCCGGCCGGGCTCTTGCGCGCGAAGGTCTTCAAATGGGTGGTCAAGGCCGCCATGCGTACCAACATCTGTTCCAGCGGCGCCAGGGCCTGGCGCGCCGCGTCGATGCGATCCTGATCGAGCAACAGCCGCAGGCTCGCCAGCTGCATGCGCTGCGCTGTCAGCGGCTGGCTGATCTCGTGGGCCAAGGCCGCCGACATCTGCCCCAGTGCCGCCAGTTTGGCCGCCTGGACCAGGCCCTCCTGAGCATCGCGCAGCTCCCGGGTGCGTGCCCTGACCAGTGATTCCAATTGCTCGCGACCGCGCTGGCGCAGCGCAGCCAGGCGCCGACGCTGATTCAGCCAGAGGCCGCCGAAAACCAGACTCAACCACAGGCCGGCCGCTGCCAGCGCGGCATTGCGGCTGTCTTCGGTACTCGCCATGGGAGGCTTGAGCAAGTGCAGGGTCCAGCCTTCGCTGGCCATCGGCAACGATGCCCACAGGTAGTCGGCGGTGCCTTGAGGGCCGTTGACGCGCACGTGCCGGGCCGCTCCATCGAGGTTGCCCAGCACCTGGTGGTCCAGCGGCTGCAAGGCTTGATCGTGATACTGACGGGTGCGCTGCAGTTCGGCGCGGTCGGCCTCGCTCAAAGGGTGCAAGGTGCGATACCGCCATCCCGGTCGGTTGGCGATGAACACCACCCCGCGCGCGTCACTGACCAGCAAGGTATCGGGCCCCTGCGCCCATTCCTGTTCCAGTTCGGGCAGCTCGAGCTTGACCACCATGGCGCCGAGAAAGCCGTCCCGAGCGTCCTTGATCGCACTGGACAAGAAGTAGCCGGGAATGCCGCTGGTCACGCCTACCGCATAGAAACGCCCGCTGCCCTGGCTGACCGACTGGCTGAAATAGGGGCGGAAGGCGTAGTTGTGACCCACATAGCTGGTCGGCAGACGCCAGTTGCTGGCTGCCACCGCCAGGCCCTGGCTGTCCAGCAGTTCCAGGGTCGACGACCGCGCCGCCGCGTTGATGCGCTCAAGCTTGCGGTTGAGCATGTTCTGGGTGGCCGGATCGATCGGCCCCTGCAGCGACTGCTGCAGCTGAGGATCCAGCGCCAGCACGGCAGGCAGGGTGCGATAGCGCTCGATCAGGGTGTGCAGGCTGTTGGCGTACAGCGCCAACTGGCCATTGCTGCGTGCCGCCTCCTCGTTCTGCGCCAGCAGCTGGGCGTGACGGCCCGCCCATACGGCGGACAACAACGCGCCGGCCACGATGACCAGCACGATGACGGCCAGGCGCGGGGCGCGGGAACCGGTCACGGGCGCTATCGAGCCGTTGCCGACCTACAACAACTCGAAGGTCGCCTCTTTGACGTCCTCGGAGTCCAGCCCGATCATCACGGTGAACTGCCCGGCCTCGGCGGCCCGCACCAGTTGCTGGTTATAGAACTTCAGATCACCCTCGACGATATCGAATGTCAGGGTCTGGCTTTCGCCCGGCTTGAGCATCACCTTGCGGAAATGCTTGAGCTCCTTGACCGGTCGAGCCATCGAAGCAGCGACATCACGCAGATACAGCTGAACCACGGTCTCGCCGGCGACCTTGCCGACGTTGCGCACGTTGATGCTGGCCGTCACCTTGCCGTCGCGGCTCAGGCGCTTGCTCGACAGGCTGACGTCCGACAGGCTGAAGTCGGTGTAGCTCAAGCCGTAGCCGAAGGGGTACAGCGGGCCCTGCTCGCTGTCGAAATACTGCGAGCTGTAGTTGCCCGGATGCCCCGGCGTGAACGGTCGGCCGATGCTCAAGTGGCTGTAGTACAGCGGCACCTGGCCAACCGAGCGCGGGAAGGTGACCGGCAGTTTGCCGGACGGGTTGTAGTCGCCGAACAACACATCGGCAATGGCATTGCCGCCTTCGGTGCCGCTGTACCAGGTTTCCAGCACCGCATCTGCCTGGCGCTGTTGTTCGCCAATGGTCAGCGGGCGGCCGTTCATCAGCACCAGCACCAGCGGTTTGCCCGTGGCGCGCAGTGCAGTGATCAAGGCTTGCTGGGTACGCGGCAGGTCGAGGGCAACACGGCTGGCCGATTCATGGGTCATGCCGCGCCATTCGCCCACCGCGGCCACTATCACGTCGGCATCGCGTGCCGCTGCCAACGCTTCGTCGATCAAGGCCTGGCCGGAGCGTGGGTCGATGGCCTGCTTCACGTGCTCGGGGTTGAAGTGGGCGATGAAGTCCAGCGTCGCACGGTCATCGGTGAGATTCGCACCCTTGGCATAAGTGACCTTGGCGGGGTCGGCCACGGCATTGCGCAATCCGTTGAGCAACGTCACCGATTGCGTTGCGACGCCGGCTGCCGACCAGCTGCCGAGCATGTCGTCCGGCGCGTCGGCGAGGGGCCCGATGAGGGCAATGCGCGCGTCTTTTTTCAGCGGCAGCGTCTGCTTCTGGTTCTTCAGCAACACCAGCGTCCTGCGCGCGACATCACGCGCTTCGGCGCGATGCAGGCGGCTTTCCGCGTTGACATCGGCCGGGTCGTCCTGGGCCTTGCCGATGCGCAGGTACGGGTTGGCGAACAGGCCCATGTCGTATTTGGCGCCAAGCACCTCGCGCACCGCGTTATCGATGTCGGCCTGGCTGATCTGGCCGCTCTTGAGCAGCCCCGGTAGATGTTCGCCGTACGCCTGGTCGTTCATGCTCATGTCGATGCCGGCCTTGATGGCCAGCTTGGCCCCCTCACGGTCGTCGCTGGCCACGCCATGCTTTATCAATTCATGAATTGCACCGTGGTCACTGATGGTGACGCCCTTGAACCCCCATTGCTTGCGCAGCACATCCTGCATCAGCCAGGTATTGGAGGTCGCCGGCACACCGTTGATGGAGTTCAGGGCGACCATCATGCCACCTGCGCCAGCATCGACCGTGGCGCGATAAGGCGGCAGGTAGTCCTGGAACATCCGTTGCGGGCTCATGTCGACGGTGTTGTAGTCGCGCCCGCCCTCGATCGCGCCGTACAAGGCGAAGTGCTTGGCGCTGGCCATCATTCGGTCCGGGTTGGCCGGGCTGGGGCCCTGTATGTTTTCCACCATCACCCGGGCAATTTTCGACACCAGGTGGGTGTCTTCGCCAAACCCCTCGCTGATGCGGCCCCAGCGCGGATCGCGAGAGATGTCGACCATCGGCCCGAAGGTCATGTCGATACCGTCGGCCGCCGCTTCGGCGGTCGAGGTTCTGGCACTCAAGGCAATGGCGTTCATGTCCCAGCTCGCGGCCAGGCCCAGGCTGATCGGAAACTGCGTGCGGTGACCGTGGATCACGTCGTAGGCGAAGAACATGGGAATCTTCAGGCGGCTGCGCTGCGCGGCATCCTGCATGGGCCTGTTGTCCGCGCGAGTGACCGAATTGAAAGTGCCGCCGATGCGCCCTGCGGCGATCTCGGCCTCGATGCGCTGGTGAGTCATTTCCCCACCGATGGCGATCAGGCGCAACTGGCCGATCTTCTCGTCCAGGGTCATGCGTGCGAGCAGGTCGGCAACGAATGCATCCTTGTTCTGCGGACCTTGGGAAGGGCTATCGGCATACGCGGTTTGCAAGGCCAGGCCAACGACGACACCCAGCAGACACAGCTTGTTCATTGAGTTCTTCTCTCTGGCCTACCGCAGGGATGCCGCAGCCGATTACGGGTGACAGTGTTTTTATAGTTTGCCGGAGGTGTTTTAACGTATCGGCGCTCGTCAATCCAGTCGGGTGCCGGGATTGATACAAATGCATTCGCGCAAGCAGCGTCGAATCAAATCCCCCAAGTCCATTCACAGCCACTAAAATGCCTGCCTGAATAGACCCGAGATCCGTTTCGCCATGTCCGTCACCGACCCCCGCGCCGAATTCCTTGCCCTGCTCGACACCAGCCTGGCGCAGAACGCTTTCATCAAAGTGGTGCTGGCCCGCCATGTCGGCCAGGAACCGGACCTGCAGCGGCTGATCGTCAAGTTGGCGACCATCAAGGGCGAGCCTTGCCTGTCGTTCGTGTACCGCTACAAGACGCGCGACATCACCAAGAACTTCAGTCTGGTCGATGGCCAGCAGTTCATTGCCGACGCCTTGCCCGACACCTTCAAGAACGCGCACCTGCTGACCTTGACCGACGAGTTGCAGCTCGAATTCAGCAAGAAGAACAAGGCCAGCCTGCACCGCAACAAGCAACAACAGGAGCGGGCCGCGCCGGAATTGGGTCACGATCGGGAGAAGAAGCGTTACCTGGAGCTGAGCCGGCCGTTTCTGCAGGACCTGGGTGTCACCGACAAGCAGCAGCAACTGATCCCGGCGATGTCGCGCAAGTGGAAACAGATCAACAAGTTCATCGAGGTGTTTTCCCACGCCTTCGCTTCGTCGGTGCTGGCCAAGACGACTGTTCCCGTACGGGTCGCCGATTTCGGCTCGGGCAAGGGCTATCTGACCTTCGCCATCCATGACTATCTGGCCAACTCGCTGCAGCGTCAGGCCCAGGTCACCGGCGTCGAACTGCGTCCGGACATGGTCGAATTGTGCAACGCGGCTGCCACCTCCTTGGAACATCCGGGGCTGGTGTTCGAGTGCGGCGACGTGCGTTCGGTGGTGCCCAGCGAGATCGACGTGATGATCGCCCTGCATGCCTGCGACATCGCCACCGACTACGCCATTCACACCGGTATCCGCTGTGGCGCGGCGATCATCATGTGCTCACCGTGCTGCCACAAGGAAATCCGCCTGCAGATCCAGAGCCCGGGCCTGCTCAAGCCCATGCTGCAATATGGCCTGCATCTGGGCCAGCAGGCCGAGATGGTCACCGACAGCCTGCGCGCGCTGTTGCTGGACGCCTGCGGATACGAGACCAAGGTGTTCGAGTTCATTTCTCTGGAGCACACCAACAAGAACAAGATGATTCTGGCGGTCAAGCGCGACACGTCCGGCCCGTCCGCCGAAGCGCTGGCGAAGATCGAGGAACTGAAAGCCTTCTACGGCATTCGCGAGCAGCGTCTGCAGACCCTGCTGCAGGAAGACGGCCTTCTCAGCTAGGCGCTGTGAGGCATCGGGACTACAAGTCGCCGGCATTGTTACCCATCCTTGGCGAGCGCCACCATGAGCGCTCAAGTCAAGGGTTGGAGTTTGCAGTGACGTTCGACATCAAGCTGACGCCCCGTGAGCAGGAAGTGCTCGTCTGGAGTGGCAGAGGCAAGTCCTCGTGGGAAATCTCGCGGATACTGGCCTGCTCCGAGGCAACGGTGAATTTCCATTTCGCCAACATTCGTCGCAAATTCGCCGTGGGTTCACGCAGCGTGGCTGTGCTGCTGGCACTGGAGAAAGGGTTGATATCGCTGTGGTGAGCGCCTGGTTGCGCTCCCGTCTTCAACGACGCTTCTTCAACACCGCAGGCACGGCCACGTTCAATTGCGCACTGCCCAGGCCATGGCTGGTCGCGTCGAAGAAATACAGTGTCTTGCCGCAGCCGGCGAACAGTTCTTCGAAGCGCTGTTTCTGGCTGATGATCCAGGCATCGCTGAGCGGGAAGATCGACACATACAGGGTCTGTGCAGGCGCCAGACGCAGCGCCTGAAGGATGTGCGCATCGTCGCTGTCCAGGTTGTGGCCGAAGATGCACAGCGTGCCGTCTTGCCGGCTCAACTCGCCGTGGCACCAGCTCAGGTAGTCCGAATCACGGATGGTGCGCAGCTTCTGCGCACTGGGGCCTTCGTTGACCAGCAACGGCACATCGCCAGGCGTGTTGATCGCAAACCCGTCGAGCAAGGCTTCGCCCTCGGCGGTGCGTTGCCGGGTCGTACCGTCGCTGTTCTTGATCAGGTGCAGACCGCCGTGCAGGTACAGCACGCGGCAGCCTGTGGCGGCGGTGTGGCGAATGTCGAAACCGGTGTCCACGTCCATCAGCTCGGCAAAACCCTGCGGGTCGTGCTGCACGGCCCAGGGGCAGAGCAGGTCGTAGTTGCTGCTGTACACCGTGTCGAACGCGCGCAGTGCAAGGTTGAGCGCGGCCAGGCGCTGTTCATCGAGCAGGCGAAAGGGAATGTGCACGCTGCGCACCGCATGGATCAACGCTTCCTTGATCGCATAGTAGCGATTGAGCGGGGCGGTGGAACTGATCGCCAGGGCGGCATTGACCCGAACGGTACTGTTGAGGACCGCCAGCACCTGCTCGAAGCTGTGGGTCTGCAGCGATTTGAACAAGGCCAGGTCGGTCAGGCTCAAGGGTTTGTTGCGCACCTTTTGCGCGCGCTCGAACAACCCGTCGTAGGCGAAGCTGCGCCACACCGCGCGGCTGGCGCCGTTGCCCAGCAACAGGCTTTGTGCAGGCTGACGGCTATGCAGGGTTTGCCAATCGTCGAGGTGGGCGTCGAAGGTGTCATGTGCCATGGTGATGATTCGTTCTACTCGTGTCTTGGGCAAGGGCGCGACTCTATCACGCCATGTCCTGTCATCCGACGCCGTCTATGCTGGGTCGGTTCACCGGCATCAAACCGCGCCGTTTTCGATCATCCGTGGAAGGACTACACATGTTGGCACACCTGTACAAGACGCTCTGCCTCACTGCTGCCATGGGCGCAGCTGCCTCGGCCCAGGGGCAAACCCCCGATCAGTTGGCTCATGCCGCCAACATTCCGCACCCTGCGGTCATTGCCCATCGAGGTGCTTCGTTCGATGCGCCGGAATCGACACTGCCGGCCTACCTGCTGGCCCGTGACCTGGGCGCCGACTATCTGGAGCTCGATGTGCAGCGCACTCGCGACGGGCAACTGATCGCACTGCACGACGATACCTTGCTGCGCACCACCGACATCGCCAGCAAGTTTCCCGAGCGCAAGGACAACCCGGCCAGCGACTTCACCCTGGCGGAGCTGAAAACCCTGGATGCCGGCAGCTGGTTCAACGCAGCGCACCCCGAGCGCGCCCGTGACAGTTACAAAGGCTTGAAGATTCTCACCCTGGATGAGGTACTCGACGTGGCGCAAGGCGGTACGCACACGCCTGGGGTGTACATCGAAACCAAGGTGCCGCAGCAGTTTCCTGGTATCGAGCGTGACCTCAAGGCCAAACTCGAGCAGCGTGGCTGGCTCGATGGTCAGCACCGGGTCGTGTTGCAGACGTTCGAAAAAGGCAGCCTGGAACTGCTGGCCAAGGAAATGCCGCAGGTGCCCAAGGTATTGCTGCTATGGGTAGGCGAGGGCAGCATCGAGCCCGAATCCAAGGTGACGTTCGCAGCGTCCGGCATGAAGGACAAAGCGGCTTACTACGCCCAGCAACGGCCCCGCGACCGTGCCGAGTTCGAGCGCTGGCTGGACATTGCCAAAGCCAACGGCGCGGTGGGTACCGGGCTTTCGGCAGCGTTGACCGAGGGGGGAGAGCAGAGCTACATGGACCTGGTTCAGCCGTGGATGAACACGCTGACCCACGACAAAGGTCTTCTGGTGCACGTGTATACCGTGGACGAGCCGGTCGATTTCAAGAAGGTCAGTGACGCAGGCGTGGATGGCATCTTCACCAACCGTACCAGCGAGCTGCTGAAGTTCTACAAGCGTCCTGCCGCTGAATCGGTGATCGAGGTTCTTCAACGCAACGGTTACTGATCTGCGGAAACGCCAACGGCGCGAATCCGGTTGACCTTGCAATTGCGCTTGGCAATTTGAAGGACGGAATTCGCGCCGCTGCAGAAGGTGCGGTGGGCTTATTTGCCAGCGCCGCTGCCGTTGCCGCCGCTGTTGCCCGAGCTGCCATCGCCTTTGGTCGCGCCCATCGGGGTAGGGCCACCGTCGGTGGTGCCGGCGTCTGCGCCCTGGCTCATGGAACCGGTCTTGCCGTCGATACCGGTGGCGTTGCCATTGTCGGGCGATTTGTCGGTGCCTGGAATGACCTGCTTGCCCGATGGTGCTTCCGGGGTGGCAGTAGGGTTGCTGTCATTGGATGCCGCAATCGCCGCGAACGACGAGGCCGACAGAAGACCGGCCAGAGCCAGCGAGGCAAGCTTTTTGCTAATCATCATGGTGCATCTCCGCAGTGATTGGGGTACAAGCATTGGGCCAGCGTCTTGCACGCAAGGTGCCGTCGAGGCGACGAGCGGCATCTCGTCGCAGCAATGCTTCTCAGCGGTATTGGCGATGAAATCCAGGTGGATGGCGTCTGGCTGTATCAATGGAGATAGGCTGCCCGCGCTTCAGCCAGGCATCAAGGGCCTGGCCAAAGGTGTGGTCACTGCAATCGCGCAGCAGCATCAGCGGAATGTCCAGATGGCGCGCCACCGCTCGCGCGCTGTCACGCTCCTGATGCTGGAACACCTCGACCTCGGTCGGCGAAGCGTGGCTGGCCGGCAAGCGCTTCAACACCGTCCACGGATCGCTCTCCAGCAACAGAATCGCCCCCAGGGAAAGCCGCTCGAACGCTGTCAGATCGGTGCCCGACGAACGTGGGCGCTTACCCATCAACGCCACGTTTCCTTCCAGCAGCATCGACTTGCCACTGGCGGCGATGCTGGTCACGGCCAGTTCCAGTGCCTGGCGGTTGCGGTCTCGATTGGTCGCGTAGCGATCATCGCTCCATTTCACACAGGCCAGCACCTGCCTGACCAAACCCGAAGCGCTGCTGTGCAACACGCCCCGACGGTGCCCGTAATGCTCGCAATGCCAGGTTTTGCCCACGCCATGAATACCCGCTACCAGGATGATCATGATGGATGTCCCTATCAAGTAAGAGGATATTACTAGGCTGGATAGGTAACTGAACCGTCAACATCAGTGTCAGAAATTTCTTCGCAATGTTGGGTGGTTTTCTGATTGAGTTGGCGTAACTGGCTGTTTGATCGAGAAATGAAGGGTGCTGGGCGGGGGGCTTTGCAAGGTTGCGAGCAACGAATCTGTGCTGATCGATGCGCTACATCTGCATCTTGTTTATCTGTATAGCTGGTGCCAATGGGACAGTTTCCACACCATGCGGTACAGCAGAGCTGGTATCAGCCCTTGAAACCTGCGAGCTGTTGCGGATAACTGCGTTTGAAACGTTCACTCCGCAGCAGGCCTTCACACGCGAGATGACAAGGTGTTCGAACTGACCAGCTATGTAAGCCTTTTCGTCGTGGCGTTCGGTGCCGCCACGCTTCTGCCTTTGCAATCCGAAGCGGTATTGGTGGGCATGCTTGTTTCGCAACACTACGCAACGGTGTTGCTCTTACGGATAGCCACGGCGGGCAACGTGCTGGGTTCTGTCGTGAACTGGTACCTGGGCCGCTCTATCGAACGTTTTCGGCACCGCCGTTGGTTTCCCATCAGTGAGCGCCACTTGGATAAAGCGCAGAATGCCTACCTGCGTTACGGATACTGGGCGCTCTTGTTCAGCTGGGTGCCGATCATCGGTGATCCCATCACTATGATCGCTGGCGTCATGCGTGAGCCGCTCTGGCGTTTTCTGGTCGTGGTTACACTGGCCAAGGCGTTCCGCTATCTGGCACTGACCGCGATCACGCTTGGCTGGGCGATATGAACGCCTTCAGCCAAACGCCTGGGGATGGCGAATTAAATACATGCCAGCCAACGCGTATCAGATGGGTAGGATCGGCATCAGCCTTTGCTGTGTTTATCCGATGTTGGCGGGATGGCAACCCCTCGCGGCCCCGCGATGCCCCATATAGCGAGTCCGACAAGGGGCAGTACAAAGATCAGCACCGTCCAGCCCAGCTTCGTGCCGGAGCTTTTGGCGCTTCGCCAGACGCTCGTCAGTACCCAAGCGTCCAGCAACAGAACGATCACGGCGGACGCCGCCCAGAAAATCTAGGTTTCCATGGTTTATCACTCTTGAGGAATCACCTACAGGAGAGGGATACCGGTCTGCGCAAGTTCCCGATCATATCCAGTTGGCGATTGACCGTACGTTCCCGTGCTCGATTTGCATGATGTAGAAGGGGGGGGCAAATCGGCGCCTGTGCATTGGCTGATGATATCCATGAGCTGGCGAAGCCGATGGCCCGAGCTTCGTTACGCCGGAGGCAGAGTTCTGCGGAGTATGGCGAACAAGGTTCGGCGGATAAGAGGCTGAGCGGGGAGGGGGAGAAAATCAAAATACTGCCTGAAACATGGAGCGGGTAGAGGGAATCGAACCCTCAACTAAAGCTTGGGAAGCTTTCGTTTTACCACTAAACTATACCCGCATGACGCGTTGTTTCCGTGCCGCTGGCAGTTCATTGCGAACTCGATTGCCAGCTTGGCGACCTCGGTGCACTGCGTCTTTCGACACCTGCTCCGGGCGGCTGACTTTGTACCAGAAGCGCCTGGCAATTTGAAGCGCTAATTTTCGTTTCTCTGCTCGATTCCCCTCAAACCAGACCGATCTCCTCTGCGCTCAAGCTGCGGTACTGGCCGGGTTGCAGGCTGTCATCGAGTACCAGCGCGCCCATGCGCTCTCGGTGCAGCGTGAGCACCTTGTTCTGGAAGTAGCCGAACATCCGCTTCACCTGGTGGTAACGCCCTTCGACGATGCTCAGGCGCGCCAGGCGCGGGCCGAGGATGTCGAGGTGGGCGGGCAGGGTGGTGAGGTCTTCGAAGGCGAAGTAGATGCCCTTGGCGAACGTCTCGACGTAATGGGGTTCGATGACCTGCTCGGTCTCGACCAGGTACACCTTGGGCAGCTTGGTTGCCGGTTGGGTCAGGCGGCGTGACCATTGCCCATCGTTGGTCAGGATCATCAGCCCGGTGGTGTTGAAATCCAGTCGCCCGGCAATGTGTAACTGGTGCTTGTCGGGCACCTCGAGCAGGTCGAGCACGGTCCGATGCTGCGGATCCTGCGTGGCGCTGACGCAACCAGGTGGTTTGTGCAGCATCAGGTAGCGAGCAGGATAGCCGGCCTGCAACAGCGCTTGGTCAAGCCGTACTTCGCTGAACTCAGAGACAGCGTGCAGCGGGTCGCGGACCACGCTGCCATCCACCTGTACCCGTCCTGCGGTCAAGGCCAGGCGCACCTGCTGCCGGTTGAAGCGTTCGAAATTGGAAAGGAACCTGTCCAGACGCATCGCTGCGCTATGCCTCCGACTCAGGCAGTTGCTCATTCACTCGCGCGCAGCGCGGACACAAGCAGGCGGCGTTGCGCAGATGCTCGGGCAAAGCCCGCAGCACAGCGGGGTCGATGCTGACCGTGTAGCACCAGCACGGCTGTGCGGCCGTCTTGGCATCGGCCAATGTGCAGTCGTTGCGGCCGCCGCAGGCTGGGCAAAGGCGGCTGTCGGTCAGCGCGAGCGTGGTCATGAGCGATCCGTGAAGGTATGAACGTGGCATTCTACTTCAGCGCCCTGCGGGTCGGCGAAAAGCGTCAATGCAGAGCGCTTTGTATCAATTTATTGCCGAGTGAAATGCAGTATCTTTCCTGCTGTCTGAGTTATGCCCAGAACCACCGTTCCGGGTAACGACCAGTCGTGCTGGTTCGATCCCTCTCGCGGTCCAGGAGGCCGCTTATGTCCCCTAGAGCTCTTTTGATCGTGGTATTGGGCTTGTTGACAAGTGCCTGTGTGCCCTATGGAGGGGGAGGTTACTACCGCACCGAAGTCTATTCCGTGGACAGTTCGCCCAGAGGCGGCTACTACCCCTACAGCCAGCCCTACGGCAGCGGTTACTACGTGACGCCGGCGCCGCGCTATTACGAGGGGCCGCGCTACTTTTCTTCGCCTCGGTATTACGCGGTGCCGCCGCCGCGCTACTACGGTCCGCCTGCTCCGCACTACCGGCCGGGGTTCAGGCCAGGGCGCGGCCCCGATCCACGCTGGCGCGACGGGCCGGCGCGGCATTACGGCCAGGATTGGAACCGGGGTCGAGGCTCCGACCGCGGCCCGGGCCGGGGCGGTCGGCACTAACCAGCAGCGGCGCCCTCAGGGCGCCGTTTTCGTTTTTCACCTGCCATTCAGTAATCACAAAGATCCGCCAGCGGATGACGGCCTTCCCAGGCCTTGCCGAAATGCGCCTCGACCACTGCCTGCGGTACATGGTCGACATCGGGCCAGTGCCAGTGCGGCTGGTTGTCCTTGTCGATCAGGCGTGCCCGCACGCCTTCGCTGAATTCGGGATGACGGCAGCAGTTCAGGCTCAAGCTGTATTCCATCTGGAACACCTGGGCCAGCGACAAGTGGCGGGCACGGGCCAATTGCGCCCAGATCAAATGGGCAGTCAGCGGGCAGCCCTTGGCGAGGTTGCCGGCGGCCTTGGCCAGCAAGGGGTCGTCGTGTCGTTGCCATTGCACCAGTGCATGCCAGGCGCCCGGCGCATCGCTGACGTCCAGCTGGGCGTCGATGGCGGCACGGCGCGGCAGCCATTGCGCTGCTGGGGCACTGTCGCGCGCATCGTGCTCGAGGGCCTTGAGCAAGCTGTTCAGCTGCATGGGTGTCTGCTCCTGCCAGTTCAGCTGCAGCAGGCCGTCGAGCAGGTCTTCGTATTGGTCGTCGCGCAGGCAGCGGTCGGCTAGGCCCAGGTCGAGGGCATCGCGGGCGTTGATCTGCGCGCCGGTCAGGCCCAGGAACAGACCGAGCTTGCCGGGCATGCGCGAGAGGAATCCGCTGGCACCCACGTCCGGGTACAAGCCGATGGTGATCTCGGGCATGGCCAGGCGGCTGCTCGGCGTGACGATGCGAATGCTCGAAGCCTGCAGCAAGCCCATGCCACCGCCCAGTACGTAGCCGTGGCCCCAGCAGATCACCGGCTTGGGGTAGGTGTGCAGGCGGTAGTCGAAGCGGTATTCGGCAGCGAAGAATCGTGCCGCCAGCGGCGGCACCTCACCGGGGTGGGCTCGGCAGGCCTGGACAAGGCTGCGTACGTCGCCACCGGCGCAAAAGGCTTTCTCGCCTTCGCCGCGCAGCACCACACAGACCACCCGGTCATCCTGCGCCCACTCATCGAATTTTCCCGCGAGCGCTTCGAGCATCGGCAAGGTCAGAGCATTGAGGGTTTTCTCAGCATTCAGGGAGGCGACGCCGATCCGCGCGCCATTACCGGCGCTGAGTTCTTCGAAATTCAAATCCATCCTGACCTCGCATCAAAAGGGGCGGCAGCAGCGCAGCGATGACCGCGAAGGGCCGACGGAGGGTCGCAGTGCGCTGTCCAGTCTGGATTTGACTTTCTGTGTCCGCATTCCTACCGTCCGCCCACTGATTTCTGGTGCCTGTTGTTTTAGGGTGCCTGCTTCTTGTTGAGGAACATATGAGCACAGACGACCGCATCAAACTCGAGCCTAGCTGGAAAGCTGCACTGCGTGAGGAATTCGACAAGCCTTACATGGCCCAGTTGCGCGAATTCCTGCGCCAGGAGCATGCGCTGGGGAAAGAAATCTATCCGCCCGGGCCGATGATCTTCAACGCGCTCAACACCACGCCGTTGGACCAGGTGAAAGTCGTGATTCTCGGTCAGGATCCCTACCACGGTCCGGGCCAGGCGCATGGCTTGTGCTTCTCGGTGCAGCCGGGCATTCCTACGCCGCCTTCGCTGGTGAACATCTACAAGGAGCTCAAGCGCGACCTCAACATCGACATCCCCAAGCATGGCTATCTGCAGAGCTGGGCGGAGCAGGGTGTATTGCTGCTCAACACCACCATGACGGTGGAGAGGGCAAACGCCGCCGCCCATGCCAAGAAAGGCTGGCAGCCGTTCACCGACCGCATCATCGAAGTGGTCAGCGAGCAGCAGTCCAGCGTGGTGTTCATGCTGTGGGGCGCGCATGCGCAGAGCAAGCAGAAGCTGATCGACAACAGCAAGCACCTGGTGCTGACCTCTGTGCATCCCTCGCCGTTGTCGGCGCACAAGGGCTTCATCGGCAACGGCCACTTCAGCCGCGCCAACAAGTTTCTAGAACAGAACGGTCTGACCGCCATCGACTGGCGCCTGCCCTAAGGCACCGGTCGACGCTTCTGCCACTGGCGAAACAGCGGTTCGGCCAGAAACAGCACGAACAGCAGGCGCATCACCTGCATCGCTGTCACCAGCGGTACCGACAGCTGCAGCACCTCGGCGGTCAGGCTCATCTCGGCAATGCCACCGGGCATCATGCCCAAGGTCAGCGAACGCAGGTCGAGGTTGGTCAGGGCGCTCAGGGCCAGTGCGCAGCCGCCGGCAATGGCCATGGTCAAGGCGGTGCTGACCAGCGTACGCGCGAGAAACGATGGCGCGCGGCGGAAAAACGCGCGATTGAAGTGGCAGCCCAGGCCGCTGCCGATCAGCCACTGGCCGATCTGGCTGCCACCGTCCGGCAGGCCGATGTGCAGATCGAAGCTGACGCTCATGGCAGCGCTGACCAGCAGGGGGCCGAACAGCCAGGGGTTGGGCTGGTCCAGTCGCTGCCAGATCCAGGCCGCCACCCCGGCGAGAGGGAAGATCAACGCTAGCCAGGCCCAGTCGACGCCGCCTTCATGGCTGATCGGTGTGCCGTCGCCCATCAGGAATTTGAACAGCGCCGGCACGCACAGCACCACGGCCAGCACCCGCAGGCTCTGCCCTGCAGCGACGCGGCTGAGGTCGGCGCCATTGCGCGCGCCCAGGTTGACCATTTCGCCGGAACCGCCCGGCATGCTGGAAAAAAAAGCCGTGGCCCGGTCTTCACCGGTGCGCAGCATCAGCCACACGCCCACGGCACTGGAAACGCTGGTGATCAGCGCTCCGAAAAAAATCAGGCCGAAATGGCCGCCAACCTGCTCCATCACCAGGGGGGTGAAGTGCAGGCCGATGCCTATGCCGACGATCCACTGGCCCAGCTTGCGGCCATTGGGTATTTCCGCCAATTGCCACGGTGTCAGGCAGCGCACCAGGATGATCGCCAGCAACGAGCCGATCATCCAGGGCAGCGGCCAGCCGATCAGGCTGGCGACATAGCCGCCAGCCAGACCTACGAACGGTGTACCCCACCAGTTGTGCAGGAACCGATCAAACATCGGCAGCGGCACGACGCATGGCAGCGCGCTTGCGCCAGATACGAACCACCGGCAGCAGCAGCATCAGAACGGTGAGTATCCAGACACCTGCGGTGATCGGGCTGCCCCAGAGAATCTGCAGCTCGCCGTTGGAAATCGACAGCGCGCGACGCAGGTTCTGCTCCATCAGGCCACCCAGGATGAAGCCGAGCAGGACGGGCGACAGCGGGAAATCCAACTTGCGCAGGATGTAGCCGAAGATGCCGATGCCGATCATCAGGAACAGGTCGAAGGTGGTCGCGTGGACCGCGTAGACGCCGATGCCGGTGATGATGGCGATGACCGGTACCAGTGCCCAGTTCGGCACGGCGAGGATCTTGGTGAAGATGCGGATCATGGGGATGTTCAGGATCACCAGCATGATGTTGGCGACGAACAGCGAGGCGATCAGGCCCCAGACGATGTCCGGTTGCTGTTGGAACAGCAGCGGGCCTGGCGTGATGTTGTACAGCGACAGGGCGCCGATCATCACTGCAGTGGTGCCCGAACCCGGTACGCCGAGGGTCAGCATCGGCACCAGGGCGCCGCAGGCAGTGGCGCCGATGGCGGTTTCCGGCGCGGCCAGGCCACGCTTGTCACCTTGGCCGAACTTGCCGCTGGCACCCGCCAGGCGCTTCTCGGTGGTGTAGGCCACGGCGCTGGCCAGGGTGGCGCCGGCGCCGGGCAGTACGCCCATGATGAAGCCCAGCACGCCGCAGCGGATGTTCACCCAGAACACCGAAGCGGCTTCCTTGAGGTTGAACATCATGCGCCCGGTGGCTGTGACGGCCACGCTGCCGTGGTGAGTCTTTTCCAGCAGCAGGAGGATTTCACTGATCGAGAACAGGCCCAGCACCAGCACGACGAATTGAATACCGTCGGTCAGGTGGATGTTGTCGCCGGTGAACCGGTACACGCCGCTGTTGGCGTCGATGCCGACACTGGACAGGAACAGGCCGATCAGCGCCGCAATGAACGTCTTCAATGGCCTGTCACCGGCCATGCCGCCCAGGCAGACGATGGCGAACACCATCAACACGAAGTATTCCGCAGGGCCGAAGGCAATCGCCCATTTGGCCAGGATCGGGGCAAACATGACCATGCCGCAGGTGGCGATGAATGCACCGATGAACGAGCTCCACGCGGACAACGACAGCGCAACGCCGGCCAGGCCCTGGCGGGCCATCGGGTAGCCGTCCAGAGTGGTCATCACGGTCGATGCTTCGCCAGGGATGTTGAGCAGGATCGAGCTGATGCGACCGCCGTATTCGCAGCCCAGGTACACCGCCGCCAGCAGGATCAGTGCCGATTCCGGCGGCAGGCCCAGGGCGAAGGCGATCGGGATGAGCAGGGCGACACCGTTGATCGGTCCCAGGCCCGGCAGCAGGCCGACCACGGTGCCGATCAGGGTGCCCGACAGGGCGGTGATGAGGTTGTAAGGGGTCAGTGCAACGCCGAAGCCCTGACCCAGGTAGCCGAGAGTATCCATGTCAGTTCTCCAGAACGCTGAGCAGGCCCAGGGGCAGCGGCACGTCCATGACTTTGTCGAAGAGCACGTACAGGCCGATGCTCATCAAGGTGATGATGATCACGCTGGGCATTGCGCGGCCGCCATACAGCAAGGCCATCGGAATGCCGATCAGGATGCTGCTGAGAATGAAGCCCAGGGGTTCGAACGTCCCGGCGAACACCAGCAGCAGGCCGATGCACATGGCGATCTTCTTCAAGGTCGGACGGTCCAGCGGCGGTTCTTCCTCGCTGTGCACGATCGGAGTGGGACGAAACACCAAGTACAGCAAGGCCAGGCTCATCAGGCCCAGCATCAGCAACGGGTAGGCGCGCGGGCCTACCGGCTCATAGGAAAAGGGTGCCTGGTAAGGCCAGGCCATCAGTGCCAGACCGGCACAGACAAGCAGCAACAGCAGGGCGAAAAGCCGTTGAACGATCATGATCATGGTCATGTTCCTTCGTGAAGGAGGACGATGGTGGTGTCGGCAGGGAAGCCTTCGCGGGCAGAGATCCGCTCTCACGGTGGGCTTGTATATCCAGCCCTGTGGGAGCGGGTCTCTGCCCGCGAATGGCTCCCCGCGGACCCAGGCCGATTACTGAACCAGCCCGAATTCCTTGGCCAGGGTCTTGTACTCGGCGACCTGTTTCTTCACGTAGGTGTCCAGCTCCTGTCCGGTCATGGCGAACGGGAACAGCTCGCGCTGGTCACGCAGCTTGGCGAATTCTTCGGAGGCCAGCAGCTTGTCGAACGCCGCTTTCCACCAGTCGTATTCGGCGTCGGTCACCTTCGGCCCCAGGTAGAAGCCGCGCACCACAGGCCAGACGATGTCGTAGCCCTGCTCCTTGGCAGTGGGGATGTCCTTCATTTCCGGCTCGTCCAGACGCTTGTCGGAGAACACCGCGAGCAGACGCATGTCACCGCTGAGGATGTGCGGCATGGAGTCGGAGATGTCGGTGCTGCCAACCTGGATGTGGCCGCCGAGCAGGGCCGTGGCGATTTCGCCGCCACCTTCCAGGGCGACATAGCGCAGGTCGCGCGGGTTGATCCCGGCGGCCTTGGCGATCAGCGCGGTCTGCATCCAGTCCTGGCTGCCGACGGTGCCGCCGGAGCCGATCACGACTTTGCTCGGGTCGGCCTTGAGCGCCTTGACCAGGTCGTCCAGGGTCTTGTAGGGCGAGTCGCTTTTGACCGCGATGGCGCCATAGCTGGTGCCTACCGCAGCCAGCCAGCGTACGGCGTTCTCGTCGAAACGGCCGAACTTGCCTTGCGCCAGGTTGAGCAGCGAGCCGCTGGACCAAGCCACCAACGTGCCTGCGTCGGCCGGGCGCTGGGCGACTACCGCGTTGTAGGCCACGGCGCCGACACCGCCGGGCATGTAGGTGACGCGCATCGGTTTGGACAGCAGTTTCTCGTTGACCAGCGCGCTTTGCGCAAGTTTGCAGGTCAGGTCGAAGCCACCGCCAGGCGAGGCTGGGGCAATGCATTCAGGACGTTTGGGTTCTTCCTGAGCAAGCAGCGGGGCACTGATGAACAGGCAGCTGACAGCCAGGGCAAGCGGACGCATGGCGCGAATCATGGGTATTTCTCCATTGTTGTTCTTGTTATCGAAAACGTATCGTGACGTTTGCGTGGCAGGTCTCTACGGACTCGCCTTGCTGAAACCTTATGTTGCGAACCTTTCACCAAGCTTTCAGTGGCGGTCAATCTGCCAAGACTGCTTCACAGTCCGGCACGGGCCTGTAAACTCGGGCACATAAAGCGGTTGATGAGCCTTCGCGGCTGGCTCTGGCAGCAGCGAATACCGTACTACGGCAACATCATCCCGACATAGAAAAGATTGGCCGTGAGGAATACCGATGCGTGTCCTGCTTGTAGAAGATCACCTGCAGTTGGCCGAAAGTGTCGCCCAGGCGCTGAAGGCCACCGGCTTGACCGTCGATGTGCTGCACGACGGCGTCGCGGCAGACCTGGCCCTGGCCAGCGAGGAGTACGCCGCCGCGATACTCGACGTCGGCCTGCCCAGGCTCGATGGTTTTGAAGTGCTGGCGCGCCTGCGGGCGCGGGGCAAGAATTTGCCGGTGCTGATGCTCACGGCGCGCAGCGACGTCAAGGATCGCGTTCATGGCCTGAACCTGGGCGCCGACGACTACCTGGCCAAGCCGTTCGAGCTCACCGAGCTGGAAGCCCGGGTCAAGGCCCTGCTGCGGCGCACCGTGCTTGGTGGTGAGCGCCAGCAACGCTGTGGTCCGCTGACCTATGACCTGGATACGCGACGCTTCACCCTGGGCAAGGAACTGCTGACCCTGACCTCGCGCGAACAGGCGGTGCTCGAGGCGCTGATTGCCCGTCCGGGACGGGTGATGAGCAAGGAGCAGTTGGCGGCCCAGGTGTTCGGGCTGGACGAAGAGGCCAGTGCCGACGCCATCGAGATCTACGTGCACCGCCTGCGCAAGAAGCTCGACAAGCAACCGATCGCCATCGTCACCTTCCGCGGTCTGGGCTACCTGCTGGAAAGCCGCGATGCGTGAAGTCAGCAGCCTGCGTTGGCGGCTGCTGTGGAACCTCGCCATGCTGCTGGTCTTCCTGATGCTGGCCAGCGGTCTGAGTGCCTACTGGAATGGCCGCGAAGCGGCCGACACGGCTTATGACCGGACCCTGCTGGCCTCGGCGCGCACCATTGCCGCCGGGCTGTCCCAGCGCGACGGCACGCTCAGTGCCGACGTGCCCTACGTGGCCCTGGATACTTTCGCCTACGACAGCGCCGGGCGCATCTACTACCAGGTCAACGACATCGACCACAAGCTGATCTCCGGCTACGAAAACCTGCCGGCGCCGCCGCGCGGCACTCCGCGCACGGACGACTACCCGGCCCTGGCCACGTTCTACAGCGGCCGTTATCTGGGGCAGAACGTACGTGTGGTGAGCCTGCTCAAGGCGGTCAGCGAACCGAACATGATCGGCATGGCAGAAATTCGCGTGGCCGAGACCGAAGAAGCGCGCGTGTCGATGGCCCGTAGCCTGATGGCCGACACCCTGCTGCGCTTGGGCATGCTCGGCGGCGGCGCCTTGTTGTTGGTGTGGGTCACGGTCAGCGCCGCCCTGCGCCCACTGGAGCGTCTGCGCGACGAAGTCGAAGACCGTCAGCCCGACGATCTGCGGCCCCTGCCGCTGGTCGAGGTCCAGCGCGAACTGTGGCCGCTGGTGCAGGCCCTCAACCATTTCACCGAACGCCTGCGTGTCCAGTTCGAGCGGCAGGCGCAGTTCATTGCCGATGCTGCCCACGAGCTGCGCACGCCGCTGGCAGCGCTCAAGGCGAGGGTGGAGTTGGGCCTGCGCGCCGAACAGCCGGAAGTCTGGCGCACCACTCTGCAGCAGGCAGTGGAAGGCACCGACAAACTCACCCACCTGGCCAATCAGTTGCTGTCACTGGCCCGCGTCGAGAACGGCGCACGAGCCATTGCCGAAGGCGGCGCCCAGCGCCTGGACCTGAGCCAGCTGGCCCGCGAACTAGGCATGGCCATGGCCCCCCTGGCCCACGGCCGGGGTGTGGCGTTGGCGCTGGAGGCCGACGAGCCCATCTGGCTGCGCGGCGAGCCGACGTTGCTCAACGAACTGCTCAGCAACCTGGTGGACAACGCCTTGGCGCATACCCCGGCCGGCGGTAACGTCATTCTGCGCGTGCTGGCCCCTGGCGTCCTTGAGGTCGAGGACGACGGGCCAGGCATTCCGGCGGATGAACGCGATCGAGTCTTCGAGCGCTTCTACCGGCGCAATGCGCAGAGCAGCGGAACCGGGTTGGGGCTGGCCATCGTCGGTGAAATCTGCCGCGCGCACATGGCGCGCATCAGCCTGCACGATGGCGCCAGGGGCGGCTTGAAAGTGCGCGTCGACTTCGCGCTCTAGTTCAGCAGCGACTGTGCCTGCAGCAGATCGCTGGCCAGCAGCACCGGGCTTTGCTTGATTTCCAGGCGTTGATACGCCGGATGCTCGACCAGGGTCGGCAGGCCCGTATTGTGCGGCAGGCGCAACAGCGTGACGATCATCACCAGATCGCCATAATCGGTTTCCGTGTTGTGCCGGTTCAGGTCCAGGAACTGGCCTGGCACCTGCGCGAGCATGGCCGGAAAGTCCCACTTGTGCAGGATGTGGTCGCCTATCCGCGGATGGATATGCTCGATCACATGGGTGAGGCTCACCGGGTCGGCCAGCAGTTCGTTGTGCTCCTGGGCGTAGGTCAGGATCGGCAATACGCCGATCTGGTGCACCAGGCCGGCAAGAGCAGCGCGGTCGGGCTTGAGCGTGGTGAATCGCCGCGCCAGCTCGGTGCACATGCCGGCCACCTCCAGGCTGGTCCGCCAGGCCTCGCGCATGCGGCTCTGCACAGCGGGCGCGCGGGCGTGGAAGATCTGTTCGATGACCAGGCCGATGGCCAGATTGCTGCTGTAGTTGACGCCCAGCCGATTGATCGCCGTGCGCACGTCGGTGACCTCGAAGCTGGCGCGCAGCAGCGGGCTGTTGACCACCTTGAGCAGGCGCGCCGACAGCGCCGCGTCCTGAGCGATGACCTGGCTCAGGCGATTGACGCTGACGTTGTCGTCCTCGGCCGCTTCACGAATTTTCAGGGCCACTTCCGGCATGGTCGGCAACACCAGCTCGTCACGGTCGATGGCGGCCAGCAAATCCCTTTGTACTGTATCGGCCAGCTGATTCATTCGACGCCTCGGCATAGCGGGAGAGGGGTGCGCAGGCCCTGCTACGGGCCGTGTCAGCGCTGTATTTCACGGTCTCGATCAAGTGTATAGGGCAAGGTCAGAAGTGCCAGCGCAGGGCCTTCGAGACTGCCCAGATGAATGCGGCCATCCTCGACGGCGTTGTCCTGCAGTACGGCCAGGGCCTCGTAGCCCTCGGCCGTCGGTGCGGCCAGGGCAATCTCGCCGATGGCACTGCCATGCACCGGCGAGAACAGCGCAGCACCCGGTTCCGGCCGTGTCGGGCCGGCCAGTTGCACGTGGTAGAGACGTCGCTTGAGTTTGCCCAGGTACTGCATGCGCGCCACGATTTCCTGGCCGGTGTAGCAACCCTTCTTGAAGCTCACGCCGCCCACGGCCTGCAGGTTCAGCATCTGTGGGATGAACAGCTCGCGAGTCGGCTCCAGCACTTGGCCGATACCGGCGCGGATCTGCCCCAGCAGCCAATCGTCGAGCGAGCCCTGGGCCAATTGTTCGGCCAGCCGCGTGGCGAGGTCCTCGGCCTGCTCGGCAGGCGCCCACAGTTCGGCCCGAGCCGGCGAGACGCGCACCGCGATCAGCGCGCCGTGACGCACCACGGCATCGGTTTCCAGGGGCAGGTCGAGGCCCAGCGCATTCAGCGCGCCATCGCCGTGCTGCACGCCGAAGCGCACCCAGGCGTCGCTCTCGTCGGTGAGCTTGGACTTGGAGAACACCGCGTACTTCTTCAGGTCCGCCAATTGTGCTTCGAGCAGGCCGCGAGCCATGGCCAGAACACAGCCATCGCCCTGCAAGAGGATGCGAAAGCTGGACTGCATGCGGCCTTTCTGCGTGCAGCGCGCGCCGAGGCCGGCCGTGTGCTCGTCCAGGTAGTTGAGGTTGCAGGTGAGCTGGCCCTGCAGGAACTTGCCGGCGTCCGAGCCGCGAACGGCGAGGACGCCCTCGTGGGTCAGGTTGCAGAACATAGCGCTATCGGACATGGGTCATCGCTGAGTTGAAAAGACTGGACGTCATCATAGAGCCCCGCGCCGGGGGAATGCTATCCCCTCCGCCCTGACACCCCACCGGCGCCTCTGTATACTGCGCGCCTATTCAAGGAGCCCCCCATGGTCGAAAACGTTGAACTCAACCGGCTGTACTGGCACAGCCGTCGCGGCATGCTGGAGCTGGACGTGTTGCTGGTGCCTTTCGTCAAGGAAGTCTATCCCCACTTGAATCAGGTGGATCGCGATGTCTACGTACGCCTGCTCGAATGTGAAGATCAGGACATGTTCGGCTGGTTCATGGAGCGTAACGAGTCCGATGACCCCGAGTTGCAGCGCATGGTTCGGATGATCCTGGATCGTGTCCAGCCCAAGTAACCGCTTCGAGTGCCACTGGCAGCCCTCGCGGAGGCTGCTGGCCTTCTACGTGCTGGCGCAGGCCTCGGCGTGGCTGGCAAACCTGCTGATGGATGCGCCCGTACTCGTGCACCTGGCCGCGGCGGCGCTATGCATCGCGCACGCACTGTACGTATTGCCGCGGCAAGTGTTGCTCGGCAGCCCCCACGCCGTGACCGGCCTGCGCCGTGATCGGAGCGGCTGGTCCGTGTGGACCGAGGCTGGTAGCTGGCAAACGGTGCAGCTGCGCCCCGACAGCATGGCGCTGCCCCATGTGGTCGTGCTGCGCTTCCGCCTGGCCGGTCAGCGACGGGTGCGCAGCGCCTGTGTCATGCCTGACTGCCTGGATGCAGACACCCATCGACGCCTGCGCCTGCGGCTCAAGTTCAGTCGGCAAAGGTGGGCGGTTCCAGAATAGTGTCGTGCGCCTCGGACAGCAGGTCTGGATAGTCGAGCGTGTAGTGCAGGCCTCGGCTTTCCTTGCGCTGCATGGCCGACGCGATCATCAGCTCGGCCACTTGCGCCAGGTTGCGCAGTTCGATCAGGTCGCGGCTGACTTTATAGTTGCTGTAGAACTCGTCGATCTCGTCGAGCAGCAGGCGCACTCGGTGCTGCGCGCGCTGCAGACGTTTGGTGGTGCGCACGATGCCCACGTAGTCCCACATGAAGCGCCGCAATTCGTCCCAGTTGTGGGCGATGATCACGTCTTCGTCCGAATCGGTCACTTGGCTGGCGTCCCACTGCGGCAACGGTCCGGGCGGTGCGACTTCGGCCAGGCAGGAAACGATGTGCTCGGCGGCGGAGCGGGCGTAGACGATGCATTCGAGCAGGGAATTGCTGGCCATGCGGTTGGCGCCGTGCAGGCCGGTGCAACTGGTTTCGCCAATGGCATACAAATGGGGGACGTCGGTGCGGCCGTGCCGGTCCACCTGCACGCCGCCACAGGTGTAGTGAGCGGCTGGCACCACGGGAATGGGCTGGCGGGTGATGTCGATGCCGAACGTCAGGCAGCGTTGGTACACCGTCGGGAAATGGCTGCGGATGAAGTCTGCCGGTTTGTGGCTGATGTCCAGGTACACGCACTCGGCGCCCAGGCGCTTCATTTCGTGGTCGATGGCGCGCGCCACGATATCGCGCGGGGCAAGCTCGGCACGCGAGTCGAAGCGAGGCATGAAACGCTCGCCGTTGGCCAGCTTGAGCAGGGCGCCCTCGCCACGCAGCGCTTCGGTGATGAGAAAACTCTTGGCCTGGGGGTGATACAGGCAGGTCGGGTGGAACTGGTTGAATTCCAGATTGGCGACCCGGCAGCCCGCGCGCCACGCCATGGCAATGCCATCGCCGCAGGCACCGTCGGGGTTGCTGGTGTACAGGTAGACCTTGGCGGCGCCACCGGTTGCCAGCACGGTGAAGCGCGCCGCGTGAGTGTTCACCGCGCCGCTGCGATGATCCAGCACGTAGGCGCCGAGACAGCGGTCCTCAGCGCGGCCCAGGCGCCGTTCGGTAATCAGGTCGATGGCCGCGCACTGCTCCATGAGTTCGATGTTGGGCCGCAGGCGCGCCGCTGCCAACAGCGTGTCGAACATCGCCGCGCCGGTGGCATCCGCCGCATGAATGATCCGGCGCTGGCTGTGGCCGCCTTCACGGGTCAGGTGAAAGGGGAAGCCGGTGTGCTCGGGATCCGATTCGTGTTCACGGGTAAACGGCACGCCCAACTCGACCAGCCACTCAATCGCCGCCCGGCTGTGCTCTACGGTGAAGCGCACGGCCTCTTCATCGCACAGGCCGGCGCCCGCTTCGAGCGTGTCCTGAACGTGAGCCTCGACGGTATCGGTATCGGCCAGTACGGCCGCCACGCCGCCCTGTGCCCAGGGCGTCGAGCCATCGCCCAGCCCACCTTTGCTGATGACCGCGATGCGCAGCGTGTCGGGCAACGCCAGCGCGAGGCTCAAGCCTGCGGCTCCGCTACCGATCACCAGAACATCGTGTTGCAGTTGCTTGCCCATTCGAAGGTCATCCGCAGGTCGAAAGTAAGGTTGCGTGAAGCGCCATCCAGCGTGCCGTTCGCGCCTGTTGTGCACGTCCCGCTGGTATATCCAAGGGGGTAGCGGCACAATAGCGGCACCTTCGACGCACGGAGTCCAGGGTTTTCCGCTGGCGTGGCGCGGCATTTATAGCAGCCGCATCGACGCTTGCGCTACGCGAACAGGCGCTCGACCTGGGCTGCGCGAGCTGAATCACTTCAGTTATAGGAACGGTTGTAGGACCGAGTAAGCCGTGCGTATAGGCCTAAACCTTCGTTTTTGTGGGAACTTTCCAAGAAAGCCTGCAATCAATAGAAGGTTGCCTATAGGAAGGAAACAGCGTCGAACAGTGGTTGCATTGGCAATGCCAGGTTGCAGCGCTCGACGGAAAGATTATCGGCGCAGCCCGGCACGTTCGAGCTGCGCTTTCCGTGCAGGCTTGATCCAGGCCTGCGGGAAACTTGCCTGGAGGGGAGAACTTTTGCGAATAGCCCGAGTCTATGGTTGCAAGCCTGAACGATGGCCTGAGCAGCGCTCCTTCCGGACCCATGAGGAGTGTTCATGCTAACCCAGGAAGAGGATCAGCAGCTGGTCGAGCGTGTACAACGCGGTGATCGGCGAGCGTTTGATCTGTTGGTGCTGAAATACCAGCACAAGATTCTCGGGTTGATCGTGCGGTTCGTGCACGACACCCATGAAGCCCAGGACGTGGCGCAGGAAGCTTTCATCAAGGCTTACCGCGCGTTGGGCAATTTTCGCGGAGACAGCGCGTTCTACACGTGGCTGTACCGTATCGCCATCAACACGGCGAAAAACTATCTGGTGTCCCGCGGACGCAGGCCACCGGACAGTGACGTAAGTTCCGAGGACGCGGAGTTCTATGACGGCGATCATGGCCTCAAGGACCTCGAGTCACCGGAACGTTCACTGCTGCGCGATGAGATCGAGGGCACCGTCCATCGAACCATCCAGCAGCTGCCTGAAGACCTGCGCACGGCATTGACCCTGCGCGAGTTCGACGGTTTGAGTTACGAAGACATTGCCAGTGTCATGCAGTGTCCGGTGGGGACCGTGCGGTCGCGGATTTTCCGTGCCCGGGAAGCCATCGACAAAGCCCTGCAGCCGTTGTTGCAGGAATCCTGAGACAGCGGCGATAGCCAAGAGAGGAACGCCATGAGTCGTGAAGCCCTGCAGGAATCGCTGTCCGCAGTGATGGATAACGAAGCGGACGAATTGGAACTGCGTCGGGTACTGACCGCGCTGGACGATGCCGGAACCCGTGCCACATGGGCACGTTTTCAGGTCGCTCGTGCTGTCATGCACAAGGACCTTCTGGATCCGCGCCTGGACCTGTCGGCTGCAGTGTCGGCAGCCATTGCCGAAGACGTTGCGCCGGCACCGGCTACTCGCGGCCCATGGCGCAGCCTCGGTCGTCTGGCCGTGGCTGCTTCGGTGACCGTCGCCGTGCTGGCAGGCGTGCGCATGTACAACCAGGACGACATTACCGGCGCCGAGCTGGCGCAACAGCAGCCTGCGCAGCAAGCGCCGTCGACGCCGATGGTGCAAGGTCCGGCCGTTCTGGCGGGCTACACGCCCGACAGCTCCGACGCACCAGGGCCGATGGCCAACGGTGTGCTTAAAGGTGAGGAAGGTTTGAACGACCAGCGCCTGCCGGGTTATCTGCGTCAACATTCGCAGGAAGCTGCCGCCAAAGGTTCGGAAAGCGCTCTGCCTTATGCCCGTTCCGCGAGCATGGAAAACCGTTAATCCCGATCATGCGTGCGGCTCTGCTCCTGCCATTTCTCCTTGGCCTGGCCGCACCGGCCGCTGCTGCACCCGATGCAGCTCAGTGGCTCGAAAGCATGACGCGCGCCGAGCGCACGCAGAGTTTCGAAGGCACATTCGTCTACGAACGTGACGGTGATTTCTCCACTTATCAGGTTTGGCACCGTGCTGGCGACGGCGGGGTGCGTGAGCGTGTGCTTAAGCTGGATGGTATCGCGTCCGAGCGTGTCCAGGCCGGTGGCCGTACGGCCTGCGCAACGGGCAACCCAGTGCTCGGCGTGGTGCAAGGTCCTGTTGGCTCCGATGGCGTTGTCGATCCGCTCAAGTTGATGTCGTGGTACGACCTGCGCGTTGCCGGAGCTTCCAGAGTGGCCGGCCGCGAGGCGGTGGTGGTGACCCTGGTTCCCAGGGATCGCGACCGCTATGCCTTCGAGATGCATCTGGACGCACGTACCGGCCTGTTGCTCAAGTCTTTGTTGATCGACGCGCAAGGGCGACTGCTCGAACGCTTGCAGTACACGCGTCTGGCAGTGGGAACCCCTGCGTCTGCTGACTTGAAGGCGACACCAAATTGTAAGCCTGTATTGCACGCGCTCGCTGCCACTGCACCGCGCGATGTCTCCGCGTGGCGCTCCAAATGGATCCCGGCTGGCTTCGAACTGGCCCAGACAGGCCTGCGCAAATCTTCGGCCAGCAATGCCAGTGTGACCAGTCTGCTGTATGCCGATGGGCTTGCGCATTTTTCTGTATTTGTTGAACCGCTCAATGGTGCATCTGCGCGCGATACCCGCGTCCAGCTTGGCCCGACGGCGGCAGTGTCGCGACGGTTGAAGACCTCGGAGGGTGAAATGATGATCACGGTAGTGGGTGAAATCCCGCTGGGCACCGCTGAGCGAATAGCCCTGTCGATGCAACGCCAGGATGTTCAGGCTCGGCGTTGAACTGTGCGCGCCCCAAGGCACCGTCCATGCTTCGCGACAGGCCTTCATGCTGGTTTAATCATCGCGACGTAACGTGAAAGCTGTTTCATGCAGGTTGCAAACCGCCGGTTTTTTTCTTATAGGTCTGTGCTTCGGGGGCGAACCGTTATGCAGTTGCTGGTTCGCTGCCGTGCGCCGCGCTGGAACACGGGATTGCCAGAGGGCCGAATCCCGGTCTTGCCGACCGCACAACCCTATTGCTCAACCATGCTCGTTACGAACGGGAGCCGTATGTCGATAACACGTTTCAACCCCTTTCTTTCACTGTTCGCGGCAGTGCTGATGCTGGGCAACGTTGCCAGCGTGCAGGCTGAAGCGTTGCCTGATTTCACCACGCTGGTCGAACAGGCTTCGCCTGCCGTGGTGAACATCAGTACCACGCAGAAGCTGCCGGATCGCGGTGTGGCTGCCAGCCAGATGCCAGATCTGGAAGGCCTGCCGCCGATGTTTCGCGAGTTCTTCGAGCGCAACATGCCGCGCGGTGGGCCGCGTTCCCCGCAGCGCGGCGATCGTCAGCGCGAAGCGCAGTCGTTGGGTTCGGGTTTCATCGTGTCGGCTGACGGCTATGTACTCACCAACAACCACGTGATCGCCGACGCCGACGAAATCATCGTGCGCCTGTCCGATCGCAGTGAGCTGAAGGCCAAGCTGGTCGGCACCGATCCGCGCACCGACGTGGCGCTGTTGAAAATCGACGGCAAGAACCTGCCTACGGTCAAGCTGGGCGATTCGGCCAAGTTGAAAGTAGGCGAGTGGGTATTGGCCATCGGCTCGCCGTTCGGCTTCGACCATTCGGTCACCAAGGGCATCGTCAGCGCCAAGGGCCGTACACTGCCCAATGACGCCTACGTGCCGTTCATCCAGACCGACGTGGCGATCAACCCGGGCAACTCGGGTGGCCCGCTGTTCAACATGAACGGTGAAGTGGTGGGTATCAATTCGCAGATCTTCACCCGTTCCGGCGGCTTCATGGGCTTGTCCTTCGCCATTCCGATCGACGTTGCTCTGGACGTTTCGGACCAGCTCAAGAAGGACGGCAAGGTCAGCCGCGGCTGGCTGGGCGTGGTCATTCAAGAGGTCAACAAGGACCTGGCCGAGTCGTTCGGCCTGGACAAGCCGGCCGGTGCACTGGTTGCCCAGGTGCTCGAAGAAGGCCCGGCAGCCAAGGGCGGCCTGCAGGTGGGTGATGTGATCCTGAGCATGAATGGCCAGCCGATCGATATGTCGGCCGACCTGCCGCATCTGGTCGGAGGGCTCAAGGCCGGTGCCAAGGCCAGCCTGGAAGTGATCCGGGAAGGCAAGCGCCGCACGATCGACGTGACCGTTGGTGCGATGCCGGATGACGATCAGGATCTGGACACAGGCGCCAAGGCCCAGACCGAGCGCAGCAGCAATCGTTTGGGTGTGTCGGTGGCAGAGCTGACCACCGAGCAGAAAAGGGCACTCGAGCTCAAGGGCGGCGTGGTCATCAAGGAGGTGCAGGACGGTCCCGCGGCGCTGATCGGCCTGCAGCCCGGCGACGTCATCACGCACCTGAACAACCAGGCCATCGAGTCGTCGAAGCAGTTCGCCGATATCGCCAAGGGCCTGCCGAAGAATCGTTCGGTGTCCATGCGCGTGCTGCGTCAGGGCAGGGCGAGCTTTATCACCTTCAAGCTGGCTGAGTAAGCAGGTTGGCTGTATGAACGAAAGGCGGCCTTCGGGTCGCCTTTTTTGTGAGCGGTGGTGTGGCCTTCGCGAGCCCTGTGCCCGCGAAGACGTCCGTACAACCACCCCTCGACCCACCGCTCCCACACCCGAACGTTATTCAGGTACAATTCCCGGCTATTTTTCGTTGGGCGTTCGGCCCGCAGCCTTTTTGAGTGTTGACCCGTGAGTGATTTGAGTCATATCCGTAATTTCTCCATCATCGCCCACATCGATCACGGCAAGTCGACCCTCGCCGATCGGTTCATCCAGATGTGCGGCGGCCTGGCCGACCGCGAAATGGAGGCCCAGGTCCTGGACTCCATGGACCTGGAGCGTGAGCGCGGGATCACCATCAAGGCGCACAGCGTCACCCTGCACTACAAGGCGCAAGACGGCAAAACCTACCAGCTGAATTTCATCGATACCCCAGGGCACGTCGACTTCACCTACGAGGTCAGCCGCTCGCTGGCGGCCTGCGAAGGCGCGCTGCTGGTGGTGGATGCGGGGCAGGGCGTCGAAGCCCAGTCCGTGGCCAACTGTTACACGGCCATCGAGCAAGGCCTGGAAGTGATGCCGGTGCTGAACAAGATGGACCTGCCCCAGGCCGACCCGGACAAGGTCAAGGACGAGATCGAGAAGATCATCGGCATCGACGCCACCGACGCCGTGGCCTGCAGCGCCAAGAGCGGCATGGGCGTGATCGACGTGCTCGAGCGCCTGGTGCAGACCATTCCAGCCCCTACCGGCGATATCGAAGCACCGTTGCAGGCGTTGATCATCGACTCCTGGTTCGACAACTACCTGGGCGTTGTCTCGCTGGTGCGCGTGCGCCATGGCCGGGTGAAGAAGGGCGACAAGATTCTGGTCAAGTCCACCGGCAAGGTGCACCTGGTCGACAGCGTCGGCGTCTTCACGCCCAAGCACACCGCCACGGCCGACCTCAAGGCGGGCGAGGTGGGCTTCATCATCGGCAGCATCAAGGACATTCACGGCGCGCCGGTCGGCGACACCCTGACCTTGAGCAGCACGCCCGATGTTGCCGTGCTGCCCGGCTTCAAGCGCATTCAGCCGCAGGTCTACGCCGGGCTGTTCCCGGTCAGCTCGGAAGACTTCGAAGATTTCCGCGACGCGTTGCAGAAACTGACCCTCAACGATTCCTCGCTGCAGTACCTGCCGGAGAGCTCCGATGCCCTGGGCTTCGGTTTCCGCTGCGGGTTCCTGGGCATGCTGCACATGGAAATCATCCAGGAGCGCCTGGAGCGCGAGTACGACCTGGACCTGATCACCACCGCGCCGAGCGTGATCTTCGAAGTGGTCATGAAGACCGGTGAAACCATTTATGTGGACAACCCGTCGAAGCTTCCGGACGCCTCGTCCGTCGAGGACTTCCGCGAGCCGATCGTGTCGGCGACGATTCTTGTGCCTCAAGAGCACCTGGGCAACGTCATTACCCTGTGCATCGAGAAGCGCGGCGTGCAGCGCGACATGCAATTCCTCGGCAGCCAGGTTCAGGTTCGCTACGACCTGCCGATGAATGAAGTGGTGCTGGACTTCTTCGACCGCCTGAAATCCACCAGCCGTGGCTATGCCTCGCTGGACTACCATTTCGAGCGTTACCAGTCGGCCAACCTGGTCAAGCTGGATGTGTTGATCAACGGCGACAAGGTCGATGCCCTGGCGCTGATCGTGCACCGCGACAATGCGGCCTACAAGGGCCGTGCGTTGACCGAGAAAATGAAGGAGCTGATCCCTCGGCAGATGTTCGATGTGGCAATCCAGGCCGCCATTGGCGGACAGGTCATTGCCCGGACCACTGTCAAGGCGCTCAGAAAGAACGTACTGGCCAAGTGTTACGGTGGCGACGTGAGCCGTAAGCGCAAGCTGTTGGAGAAACAGAAGGCCGGTAAGAAACGCATGAAGCAGGTCGGCAACGTGGAAATTCCACAGGAAGCCTTCCTTGCTGTGCTCAGGTTGGAATAGTCGAGTCCTATGTCACTAAATTTCCCGCTGTTGCTGGTCATCGCCGTAGCCGTTTGTGGTCTGCTGGCCTTGCTTGATCTGGTCGTCCTGGCGCCACGACGACGGGCTGCGATCGCCACCTACGAGGGCAGCGTCAGCCAGCCCGAGCCGGCGGTGGTCGAGCGCCTGGACAAGGAACCGCTGCTGGTCGAGTACGGCAAGTCGTTCTTCCCGGTGCTGTTCATCGTGCTGGTGCTGCGCTCGTTTCTGGTCGAGCCATTCCAGATTCCTTCGGGCTCGATGATCCCGACCCTGGAAGTGGGTGATTTCATCCTCGTGAACAAGTTCTCCTACGGCATTCGCCTGCCGGTGGTGGACAAGAAGATCATCGAGGTCAACGATCCCAAGCGCGGCGACGTCATGGTGTTCCGCTACCCCAGCGACCCCAACGTCAACTACATCAAGCGCGTGATCGGCTTGCCGGGCGACCAGATTCGCTACACCTCGGACAAGCAGCTGTACGTCAACGGCGAATTGATCGCGCGGCAACTGGTTGGCAGCGAGCCGGGCAGCCTGGGCAGCGCCGAGTTGTACAAGGAAAAGCTGGGCGAAGTCGAGCACGTCATCCGCCAGGAAATGTCGCGCTATCGCGCGCCGCCCGACAGCCAGTGGACGGTGCCTTCCGGGCACTACTTCATGATGGGCGACAACCGCGACAACTCGAACGACAGCCGCTACTGGGACGATCCGTCGATTCCCAAGGAACTGCTGGGCATGGTCCCCGACCAGAATATCGTCGGCAAGGCCTTTGCCATCTGGATGAGCTGGCCCGAGCCCAAGCTCAGCCACTTGCCCAACTTCTCGCGAGTCGGGCTGATCAAGTAGCGCCGCCGGCGCCGTCCACGGACGGCGCCGAATGTTTTCAGAGGTGTCCAGCATGAACGCAGTGAAGTCCCAGCAAGGCATGTCCATCGTTGGCTGGTTGCTCACCCTGGCGGTGATCGCGTTCGTGGCCAGTACGGCTTTCAAGCTGGTGCCGCACTACATGGACTACCGGACGCTGACCCAGGCCATCGAGTCGGCGGGTGCCGACAAGTCCACCCGGGTCGATACGGTGGGTGAATTCTATGGCCACGTCAGCCGGGCCATGCAGGTCAACAATATTCAGGATCTGGATTTGAACAAGGTTTTAAGCATCACCGAGGCGGGTAACACGTTCAAGGCCCACCTCAAGTACGAAAAGCGTGAGCCACTGATCCAGAATCTGGATGTGGTGGTCAAGTTCGATCGTGAGTTCAGCGTGGTCAAGCCGTGACTGCTTCCCTGGGCCGCCTCGAACGCCAGCTGGGCTACACTTTCAAGGACCAGGACCTGATGGTGCTGGCACTGACCCATCGCAGCTTCGCCGGGCGCAACAACGAGCGCCTCGAGTTTCTCGGCGATGCTATCCTCAATTTCGTCGCTGGCGAAGCGCTTTTCGAGCGTTTTCCGCAAGCCCGCGAAGGCCAGCTTTCACGCCTGCGGGCGCGTCTGGTCAAGGGTGAAACCCTGGCCATACTGGCCCGCGGCTTCGATCTGGGCGATTACCTGCGCCTGGGCTCGGGCGAATTGAAGAGTGGTGGCTTTCGCCGCGAATCGATCCTGGCCGATGCCCTCGAAGCACTGATCGGGGCCATCTACCTGGACACCGGTATGGATGCAGCGCGTGATCGCGTGCTGGCCTGGCTGGAAGGGCAGTTCGAAGGACTGACGCTGGTCGACACCAACAAAGATCCCAAGACCCGCCTGCAGGAGTTCCTGCAGTCGCGCGGTGCTGAACTGCCGCGCTATGAAGTGGTGGATATCCAGGGCGACCCGCACTGCCGACAGTTCTTCGTCGAGTGTGAAGTCGTCCTTCTGAATGAGAAAAGCCGGGGCCAGGGCGTCAGCCGTCGCATCGCCGAACAGGTGGCCGCCGCGTCTGCCCTGATCGCCCTGGGCGTGGAGAATGGCAATGACTGATGCACCCGTTACCCGTTGTGGCTATGTAGCCATCGTCGGCCGTCCGAATGTCGGCAAGTCGACGTTGCTCAACCACATTCTGGGGCAGAAGCTGGCGATCACGTCGCGCAAGCCGCAGACCACCCGCCACAACATGCTGGGCATCAAGACCGAGGGCGAGATCCAGGCCGTCTATGTCGACACCCCGGGCATGCACAAGGGCAATGAAAAGGCCCTGAACCGCTACATGAACAAGACCGCCTCGGCAGCGTTGAAAGACGTCGACGTGGTGATCTTCGTGGTCGACCGCACCAAGTGGACGGACGAAGACCAACTGGTTCTGGAGCGGGTGCAGTACGTGCAGGGGCCGGTGATCCTGGCGATCAACAAGACCGACCGCATCGAGGACAAGGCTGAGCTGATGCCGCACCTGGCCTGGCTGCAGGAGCAGCTGCCGAACGCCGAGATCGTGCCGATTTCCGCGCAGCACGGGCATAACCTCGAAGCGCTGGAAAAAGTGATTGCCGGGCATCTGCCGGAGAACGAGCATTTCTTCCCGGAAGACCAGATCACCGACCGCAGCAGCCGGTTTCTCGCTGCCGAACTGGTGCGCGAGAAGATCATGCGCCAGCTGGGCGCCGAGCTGCCGTACCAGATCACCGTCGAGATCGAGGAATTCAAGCAGCAGGGCAAGACGCTGCACATCCATGCCTTGATCCTCGTCGAGCGTGATGGTCAGAAGAAAATCATCATTGGTGACAAGGGCGAGCGTATCAAGCGCATCGGCATGGAAGCGCGCAAGGACATGGAGGTGCTGTTCGACTCCAAGGTCATGCTCAATCTATGGGTGAAGGTGAAGGGCGGCTGGTCCGACGACGAGCGAGCGCTGCGTTCGCTGGGTTACAACGACCAGTAATTTCACATCGCGGACGACACCCTGTAGCAGCGGCGCAAGTCGCGTCACAGGGTGCAGCAGATCTTCTGTTCGTTCGCGTGGGTTCGTGACGCGGCTTGCGCCGCTGCTACAGGTTTGCGTAAGTCATGTCCAATGCCCCGACGCCACAACCTGCCTACGTCCTGCACTCGCGCGCCTATCGCGAAACCAGTGCCCTCGTCGATTTCCTCACCCCCCAGGGCCGCCTGCGCGCCGTGCTGCGCAATGCGCGCGGCAAGGCGGGCACCCTGGCGCGTCCGTTCGTACCGCTCGAGGTCGAGTTTCGCGGCAAGGGCGAACTCAAGAACGTTTCGCGTATGGAGTCCGCCGGGGTGGCGGTGTGGATGCTCGGCGACGCGCTGTTCAGCGGCCTGTACCTCAACGAGCTGATCATCCGCCTGTTGCCCAGTGAAGACCCCCACCCCCAGCTGTTCGAGCATTATGCCGCCACCCTTCAGGCACTTGGCGCAGGGCGGGCGCTGGAGCCTTTGCTGCGCTCCTTCGAGTGGCGCCTGTTGGATCAGCTCGGTTATGGCTTTGCCTTGGACGTTGACGTCAATGGTGAGCCTGTGGCGGTCGACGGCTTGTACCGCTTGCTGGTGGATGCTGGCCTGGAACGGGTCGAGCTGTTGCAGCCAGGGTTGTTCCAGGGCGCCGAGTTGCTGGCCATGGCCCAGGCCAGCTGGGAAACGCCAGGTGCACTGGCCGCGGCCAAGCGCCTCATGCGCCAGGCCCTGGCGGTGCACCTGGGCGGTCGGCCGCTGGTCAGTCGCGAGCTGTTTCGCAAGCCCTGACCAACACGTATGCTGTGGCCTGGATTTTTCGGAGAGTTCTCGTGAATACCTGTAACCGCATTCTGCTGGGCGTCAACATCGACCACGTGGCGACGCTGCGCCAGGCCCGTGGCACGCGCTACCCCGATCCGGTCAAGGCCGCGCTCGACGCCGAGGAAGCCGGAGCCGATGGCATCACCGTGCATCTGCGTGAAGACCGTCGGCACATCCAGCCGCGCGACGTGCTGCTGCTCAAGGACGTGTTGCAGACCCGAATGAATTTCGAAATGGGCGTTACCGAGGCCATGCTGACCTTTGCCGAGCAGATTCGCCCGGCTCACGTCTGCCTGGTGCCTGAAACCCGCGAAGAACTGACCACCGAGGGCGGCCTGGACGTCGCCGGTCAGGAAGCCAAGATCAAGGCCGCCGTCGAGCGTCTGGGCAAGCTGGGGTGCGAGGTGTCGCTGTTCATCGATGCCGACGAGCGCCAGATCGAAGCCTCGAAGCGGGTGGGTGCGCCGGCTATCGAACTGCACACCGGCCGCTATGCCGACGCCCAGACCCCGACCGATGTCGCCGATGAGCTGCAACGAATCGTCGACGGCGTGGGTTTCGGTCTGGGCCACGGGCTGATCGTCAACGCCGGCCATGGTCTGCACTATCACAACGTCGAGCCGGTGGCCGCGATTCGCGGGGTCAACGAGCTGAACATCGGTCACGCGCTGGTGGCCCACGCGTTGTTCGTGGGCTTCAAGGCCGCGGTAGCCGAGATGAAGGCGTTGATTCAGGCGGCAAGCAAGCGCTAGTCGCCCAGTGGTTGCAGATAGTCTTCCACCAGTTTCGCCCAGCACGCGGCGCCCAAGGGAATGACCGCGTCGTTGAAGTCATAGTGGTCGTTGTGCACCGAGCAGCCATTGAACGATCCAGTGCCGTTCCCCAGGACGAAATAGCAGCCTGGGCGCTCGTTCAGCATCCAGGCGAAGTCCTCGCTGCCCATCAAGCGCACCGGCATCTGCTCCAACACATTGTCCGCACCCAACACCGCGCAGGCTGCGGCATGCATACGTGCGGTTTCTTCGGGCGCATTGACCAGCACGGGTGCCAGCAACCGGTATTCAATGGCTGCGGTGACGCCGAAGCTGGCTGCCTGCCCCTGCACGATTTCGCGGATCCGTTGCTCCACCTTTTCGCGTACGGCAGGCGTTGCGGTACGCACACCGAGCATCAGGGTGGCGCTCTCTGGAATGATGTTGTAGACGGTACCGGCGCGGACCTTGCCCACACTCACCACCGCAGCGTCGCTGGTCGAAAGGTTGCGCGAAACCACCGTTTGCAACGCCGTGATGATGCCTGCCAGGGCTGGTATAGGGTCAATGGCGCGTTCCGGCATGGCGCCATGGCCACCTCGGCCTGTCAGGGTAATCTGCACTTCTTCCGAAGACGCCATGAAGGCGCCGGACTGAACCACGGCCACCCCGACCGGCAAGCCGGGCATGTTGTGGAAGGCATAGACCGCGTCGCAGGGAAACCTGGCGAACAGGTCGGCTTGCAGCATCGAGCGCGCCCCCGTCAAACCTTCCTCGTCCGGCTGGAAAATCAAATTCAAGGTGCCGTCGAATCGAGCGTCTGCCGCCAGATGCTCCGCCGCCGCCAACAAGGTTGCAGTATGCCCATCGTGGCCACAGGCATGCATGCAGCCTGGGCGCTCGCTTGCCCAGGGCAGCCCGTTACGCTCCAGGATGGGCAATGCATCCATGTCCGCTCGGATGCCCAGCGTACGTGTGGATTGCCCGCGCCTGAGTACGCCCACAACGCCTTTGCCCACGTCGGCATGGACTTCATAACCCCATGCAGCGAGCCGTTCGGCCACGATTGCCGCGGTGCGACAGGTGTCGATCCCCAGTTCGGGGTGGCGGTGAATGTCTTGGCGCAGTGTCGCAAATCGTGTTGCAGTGCTGAGCAGGTGCGGGTGAACCATGGGCTCGCTCATGGGCATCTTCCTCTGTGTTGCAGTGTATTGAACGATCAGTCGCGGCCGGGATGCTCTGGCAGCAGGCGCAGGGCACACAGACTGAGCGCCACGGTGGCCAACAGGTACAGCGCCGGGGTCAATGGGTTGCCGGTGACGTTGATCAGCCATGTCACCAGCAGCGGTGAGAATCCACCGAACAGCGTCACACTGATGCTGTAGATGATCGACATGCCGGTCACGCGCTGTTCCCGGGGGAATGCTTCGAGCAGCATGGCCATGCTCGGCGCCAGTCCGATCGCCATCGGTAGAATCAGCAGGATAATGGCCACGATGCACAGCAGAACGTTCTCGTGGCTCAAGAGCATGAATGCCGGGTAGACCGTCAGCAGCGCCAGCCCGGTAACCCCATAGAGCAACGGCTTGCGGCGAATGAAACCGTCCGCATAACGGCCGGCGATGGGCGTAATGACGACGAGCAGGGCGCTGGCCAGGCCGACCAGGGCAAACCCCAGGCTCTGCGGGCGGCCAAGTGTCTGGGTCAGGTAGGTGGGCATGTAATAGACCACCATGTACATGGTCACGGTGGTCGCCGACATCCAGGCGATGCCTAGCATCAGGGTGCGGCTTTGCGTCTTGAGCAACTGTCCCAGCGAGGGTGCAGTGGCGGTGGCCGTGTGCGTTTCATCCAGATGCTGGCGGATGAACCAGCCGACCGGGCCGATCAGCAGGCCGATCACGAAGGGCACCCGCCATCCCCACTCCAGCAACGATGCCTCGCTGAGACTGCTGGTCAGCAGCAAGCCCGTGCCCGCACCCAGCAATGCGGCAGCGCCTTGACTGGCGCCCTGCCAGCTGACCACGAAGCAACGGTTGTCGGTGCGGCCCGACTCCATCATGAACGCCGACGCGCAACCCACTTCGCCACCGACCGAAAGCCCCTGCAGCAGCCGGGCGATCACCAGCAGGACACTGGCACTGATGCCGATACTGGCGTAGGTGGGTGTGAAGGCGATGATGCCGGTACCCACCGTCATCAGGGCAATGGTCAGCGACAGTGCAGCCTTGCGCCCTCGGCGGTCGGCGACTCGACCGATGAGCAACGCACCCAAGGGCCGCATGACGAAGCCGACGGCAAATGTCGCCAGAGACATGAGCAGCGAGGCCATGGGCGAGGACCCGGGAAAGAACAACTGACCGATGATGACTGCGAAAAAGCTGTACACGGTGAAGTCGTAGATCTCCAGGCCGTTGCCCAGGGAAGAAGCGATGATGACCCGACGCATCTTGTTGGGCTGCGGTGCGGGCGGTGCATCGGCGACAGGAAGAGGTGAATCGCTGGCAAGAGTGCTTTTCATAGGTAAGGCCTGTACCCGGAATCGTGGTGCGGGCCAGTGTCGGGGATGGGCTCAGTCACTGCACATCACATTTAATCAAGGGCTTATGGCTTGGTTTCGCTGGAGGCGTCGACTGATACCGGATGGCGCTGCTGGCGGGGAATGAGCGACCCGAAACCATCCAGATGAGTAGCGGAAAATGGGAAGGTTGGTAACCGTGGGAGCCGTTGCCTGCTGAGCTGAAGCCGTTTCATTCACTGACCGTAGGCTCTAGCCTGGGGATTCGGCAAAGTTGAGGGTCTGAAATTACGGTCCGTGCAAGGGCTTGAGTATTGCTCAACTCGAAATGTCTGAATCCGCTGTTTTGAAGGGGTCGCCGTCAGGGTATTGGTCCAAGTGGCCGTTTACGCAAAGCTGGCCTGCAGTTGACCGAACAACAGGCTCGCGGTCCGGGTCAGGTAGGCCTGGTTCACGCACACCACATTGACCGAAAAATCGGGAACCGCCTCTTGCAACCCAAGCGTATGCAGGTAGTTGGCCATATCGGTCATGCCCGCCCAGCAGGGTCCGAGAGCACTCTCACTGACCACCATCACGGCATCGCTCTCGATCAGCATCTTCAGCGCCAGATTCATTGCGGTGCATTCGAACACCTTGGACGGGCGGCCGAGCGCGCTGCCAGCGAACAGTTGATTGAACTGGGATTGGCTGTCTGCAACAGGATCGACGCTGATCCACTGGGCTTGCTGCAGTAACCGCAGCGATCTCACGTGGCGCAGCGGATGATCCTTGCGCACCGCCACGCTGCCGGGAATGCGGCACAGCGGCTGCCAGTCCAGGCCTACGGCATGGCTTGGCACTTGCGACGTCAGGGCAAAGTCCAGCAGGCCATCGCGCAGATGCTGCAGCAACTGGGCAGGGCGCATCTCCAGTACCTTCAGCGCGGCGTTTGGGTAGGTCTGCTGGAAACGCAGAAGGGTCTGTTGCAGTGGCGGCAGCAGCGCGGTGACGGGCGTCACTCCCAGGGTGATCTCGCTCACGGTCAGCCCCTTCATGTCTTCGATTTCCTGACGCGCTCGCCGCACGCTTTCCAGCGCCTGGCGAGCGTGGGTCAGCATGCGCTGGCCATGCTCGGTCAGGCTCATGCCTTTGTTGGAACGAACCAGAAGGGTAACCCCCAGTTCGTTTTCCAGTTCCTTCATCGCCCGGCTCAATGCCGACTGCGTCAGGTGCAGCACGTGCGAGGCGTCTTGCAGGCTCCCGGTTTCATGAATACAGACAAGTGCGCGCAGTTGATGCAATTTCATTGTGGGTTGATCTCCCTGACCTGTTCAGATGATCAACCGCACATCGAAGGGAAATCAAGGCGAAAACGGCAACACACGTTTGTGATGCGTCTGGTCGTACGCCTTCACGATAATCCCATAGGCTTCGTCGCCCACCGGCTCACCGTGGAGGAACGCGTCGATCTGCTGGTAGCTCACGCCGTGGGCGTCTTCGTCCGGCTTGCCGGGTCGCAGTTCTTCGAGGTCGGCCGTTGGCACTTTCATCACCAGATTGTCCGGTGCCCCAAGCCGGCGGGCGATGGCACGAACCTGGTTTTTCACCAGCCCGCTGAGCGGCGCCAGGTCGCACGCCCCATCACCGAACTTGGTGAAGAACCCCATGACGGCCTCGGCGGCATGGTCCGTGCCGATCACCAGCCCATTGTTGGCATTGGCGATGGTGTACTGTGCGACCATGCGGATCCGTGCCTTGACGTTGCCCATGACGAAATCGCGACGGGCATCGCTCAGACCGTGCAGTTGTGCTGTCTGCTGGGCAAGGCCTTGCACGGCATCGGCGATGTTCACCGTTTCTTCGACATCCGCCTTGATGAAGCGCAACGAGGCGGCAGCGTCGTCCTCGTCGTGCTGGACGTTGTAGGGCAGGCGCACTGCGATGAATCGGTAGTCAGGGTCGCCGCTGCTCTCGCGCAGTTCCTCGATGGCCACCTGGGCCAGGCGCCCGGCCGTGAGCGAATCGACGCCGCCGCTGATGCCCAGTACTAGAGCCTTCAAGCCGGCCGTGGTCAGACACTGCTTGATGAACGCCTTTCGGCGTTCCATTTCCTGGTCGATGGCGTGGTCGTCGGCGAACGGCGGGATCACGGCCAGGGCGGCTGCGATTTCGCTTTGGCGGTTGCTCATGGGCGGACTCCTTGAAGTGGGGGGCGAGCGCGATAGGGCGAAAGCTTACATCACTTCTGATGCTTCTTGACCCACGTCTCCATCTGATCGATTTCCGCCTGCTGGGCTTTGATGATGTCCTCGGCCAGCTTGCGCATCTCAGCGTCCTTGCCGTATTTCAACTCGATCCTGGCCATGTCCAGTGCGGCCTTGTGGTGGGCCAGCATGCCTTTGGCGAAAGCAACGTCGGCGTCGGTTTCCATGCCGCCTTCGTGCATGGATTTCTGCATGGTCTCCATGCTCATCATGTACTCGTGCTGCATTGGGGTCATGTCGCTGTTGCTGTGCGACATTTCGGCGGCAAAGGCTGGGGCGGCCATACAGGCCAGGAGCAGGGCAGCGGTGGTTTTCATGGTAGTGACCAATCCGAGGTGGGTTCGAGGGGTTGACGGGTAACCGTGGGGAAGGTTCCCCGTGCGGTGTTTCGGGATGTGCGAGAACAGCGTCCGCGCGCCGAGCACAAAAAAGCCCGCTTCACGTTACCGTGAGGCGGGCTTCAGGGTCTAGCGGTCGCTTACTGGCAAGCTTCGCAATCCGGCTCGTCGATTGCACAGGCCTTTGGCACGGGTGCCGGGCCTGCTGGCGCGGCCTGCATCGGCGCGCTGTTGCCGCCGCTCGACACTGCATTGAGATTGCTGGTGCTGATGGTCGACTTCTCGGTGCTGGTCGCGGCCAGGGCACGGAGGTAGTAGGTGGTCTTCAGACCACGGTACCAGGCCATGCGGTAGGTCACGTCGAGCTTCTTGCCCGAAGCGCCGGCGATGTACAGGTTCAGCGACTGGGCCTGGTCGATCCACTTCTGGCGACGGCTGGCTGCGTCGACGATCCACTTGGTGTCCACTTCGAACGCGGTCGCATAGAGGTCTTTCAATTCCTGCGGGATGCGTTCGATCTGCTGTACCGAGCCGTCGTAGTACTTCAGGTCGTTGATCATGACCGAGTCCCACAGGCCGCGCTCTTTCAGGTCGCGAACCAGGTAGGGGTTGATCACGGTGAACTCGCCCGACAGGTTCGATTTCACGTACAGGTTCTGGTAGGTCGGTTCGATCGACTGCGACACGCCGGTGATGTTGGCGATGGTCGCGGTCGGCGCGATGGCCATGATGTTCGAGTTGCGAATGCCTTTCTGCACGCGCGCACGTACCGGCGCCCAGTCCAGCGATTCGTTGAGGTCGACATCGATGTACTTCTGGCCACGGGCCTCGATCAGGATCTGTTGCGAATCCAGCGGCAGGATGCCCTTGGACCACAGCGAGCCCTGGAACGTCTCGTAGGCGCCACGCTCGTCGGCGAGGTCGCACGACGCCTGGATGGCGTAGTAGCTGACCGCTTCCATCGACTTGTCGGCGAACTCGACGGCGGCATCGGAACCGTACGGGATGTGCTGTTTGTACAGCGCATCCTGGAAGCCCATGATGCCCAGGCCGACCGGGCGGTGCTTGAAGTTGGAGTTGCGCGCCTGCGGCACCGAGTAGTAGTTGATGTCGATCACGTTGTCGAGCATGCGCACGGCGGTGTTGATGGTGCGCTCGAGCTTGGCGGTGTCCAGCTTGCCGTCGGCAATGTGGTTCGGCAGGTTGATCGAGCCCAGGTTGCAGACCGCGATCTCGTCCTTGTTGGTGTTCAGGGTGATCTCGGTGCACAGGTTCGAGCTGTGGACCACGCCCACGTGCTGCTGCGGCGAGCGCAGGTTGCACGGGTCCTTGAAGGTCAGCCATGGATGGCCGGTTTCGAACAGCATCGAGAGCATCTTGCGCCACAGGTCTTTGGCCTGGACGGTCTTGAATACCTTGATCTTGTTGTACTCGGTCAGCGCTTCGTAGTACTCGTAGCGCTCCTCGAAGGCCTTGCCGGTCAGGTCGTGCAGGTCCGGCACTTCGTTGGGCGAGAACAGGGTCCACTTGCCGTCGTCGAAGACGCGCTTCATGAACAGGTCGGGGATCCAGTTGGCGGTGTTCATGTCGTGGGTACGACGACGGTCATCACCGGTGTTCTTGCGCAGCTCGATGAATTCCTCGATGTCCAGGTGCCAGGTTTCCAGGTACGCGCAGACCGCGCCCTTGCGCTTGCCGCCCTGGTTCACTGCCACGGCGGTGTCGTTGACGACCTTCAGGAAAGGTACGACGCCTTGGGATTTACCGTTGGTGCCCTTGATGTACGAGCCCAGCGCGCGAACGGGGGTCCAGTCGTTGCCCAGGCCGCCGGCGAATTTGGACAGCATGGCGTTGTCGTGGATCGCGCCGTAGATGCCCGACAGGTCGTCCGGTACGGTGGTCAGGTAGCAGCTCGACAGCTGCGGACGCAGGGTGCCGGCGTTGAACAGGGTCGGGGTCGAGGCCATGTAGTCGAAGGACGACAACAGGTTGTAGAACTCGATCGCACGGTCTTCCTTGTTCTTCTCTTCGATCGCCAGGCCCATGGCCACGCGCATGAAGAAGATCTGCGGCAGTTCGAAACGCACGCCATCCTTGTGGATGAAGTAGCGGTCGTACAAGGTCTGCAGGCCCAGGTAGGTGAATTGCTGATCGCGCTCGTGGTTGATCGCCCGGCCCAGTTTTTCCAGGTCGAAGGTGGCCAGCACGGGGTTCAGCAGTTCGAACTCGATACCCTTGGCGATGTAGGAGGGCAGCGCTTTGGCGTACAGGTCGACCATCTCGTGGTGCGTGGCGCTTTCAGCCACTTCCAGGAAGCTCAGGCCTTCGGCGCGCAAGGTGTCCATCAGCAGGCGGGCGGTGACGAACGAGTAGTTCGGCTCGCGCTCGACCAGGGTGCGCGAGGTCATCACCAGGGCGGTGTTGACGTCGGTGAGGGCCACGCCGTCGTACAGGTTCTTCAGGGTTTCCTTCTGGATCAGGCCACCGTCGACTTCGGCCAGGCCTTCGCAGGCTTCGTTGATGATGGTGTTCAGGCGGCCCATGTCCAACGGCGCCAGGCTGCCGTCGGCCTTGGTGATGCGGATGCTGGGGTGCGCTTCGACCGGTGCATCGGCCGGAGTGCGGGTGGCGCGCTCCTTGGAGCGCTCGTTGCGGTAGATCACGTAGTCGCGCGCGACCTTCTGCTCGCCGGCGCGCATCAGGGCCAGTTCGACCTGGTCCTGGATCTCTTCGATGTGGATGGTGCCACCCGATGGCATGCGCCGCTTGAAGGTGGCGGTGACCTGTTCGGTCAGGCGCGCGACGGTGTCGTGGATGCGCGACGAGGCGGCGGCGTTGCCGCCTTCAACTGCAAGGAACGCCTTGGTGATGGCCACGGTGATCTTGTCGTCGGTGTAGCCGACCACGGTACCGTTGCGCTTGATCACGCGCAGTTGGCCTGGAGCGGTCGCGGCCAGATCCAGATTGGCATCGTTGGCCTGCGGCGCCTTGGCCGGCGAGTTCTCGCGAGTTGTGTCGGTTTGCATGGGGTGAGTATCTCCACGTTCAAAAATTTGAGCGGACGCCAATCGTTGGGTCCGTCACCGAAAAGCTGTCCGCGGAAGGCCGAGGCCTTCAGCCGGGTGTAGGAAAGAGCGGAAAATGCGGCCGTCCGCAGGTAGCGGCAGGCGGAGAATTCGTGGGCGAAAAAACTCGGGGAAAGCACGCTGCAAGGGCTTGAGTTCTTGCTTTGACTTATGCTTGGTTTTTCAGGCGAAACCCTACATGTAGTGGTTTTGCGCGCCGGGGATACAAGATAATGCGGTCTGGGGGTCATTGCAAGGTGCCAGACTGTGGATAACATGTGGGTATTGTGTGGGTGACGGCGCTAGCCCGCGCCGTGTCTGGACTGGAGGCAAATGACCGTTTGTCCCCAGACTTTTGGTGAACCTCGCCACAGGCCCACTAGACAACTGACGCTCACCGGGCTTGGCAAGCGACGCTGTCACTTCATGGCTCGACAGGGCGGCGACATGCCGCCCTGCGAGCAGTGTCCGCCGGGCTAGCGGCGGCAGGGATCAAGCCTCGGCAGCGCGCATCGCCAGCACCTCCTCGGCCGTGTCGTTCTCGTCTTCGCTGATGCTGTACCAAGGGGTATGGCGCTGGCGGCGCAACCAGCCCGCCGCAGTCCAGGTTTCCGTCGGCCGTCCCAGGGCGTCATAGCGCTGCAGATCATGGTAGCTGTGCTCGGCATCGCGATGGCTGGCGTCATCGATATAGCGATCACTGTTGGCGAAGTACGGACGGTACACACGAATCACCTGTCCCTTGGTGTCGTACTCCACGCGCTGGCTGACCCGCCAGCGTGGATCGGCATGGGCATCCTCGGCCAGCAGCATGCCGTCACCGTCCACCTGGTGGGCCTTGCCGGGCTCGACCCGCTGCTTGCTTTGCAGGTTGCGCCCGAAGCCGTCGAAGCTCTCGATGCTCATGCGTACCTGGCGCTCGGGGTCGCCGGGGTAGCGATCGGCCTGGAACGCCGCCACGCGAACCGGCTGGCGAGGATAGCTGGCCAGTGGCGCCAGAGTCTCGGCGACCGCGTCGGCCAACAGGCCCTGCTGCCATCCCTTGCGAGCCGAGGCACGCAACTGCCCACTCAGGGTCACGCGACCGGCCATTACCTGCTCGCCCAGCGCGTAGCTGTCGGTCACACCAACGGCGGGCACCTCGCCCATCCAGGCATCGCCTTCATGGATATAGGCCATGGCCCAGTCACCCAGGCCAGCGGCGTCGTCGGCAATCGCTTCGGCAATACTGCCGGCCATGGTCTGGCCCTGCAACGGTGCAAAGCCCACCGGCTCGCCCATCTCGGTGCCGAAGAAGCTGCTCAGCGACAAGCGTCCGAAGGCGTCATAGCTGGCTTGCTGGCGATTGTCGTTGGGGTCGACCACGTCCACCGGCTGCAAGTGCCGGTAGTCATACCGTGCCTGGGTAGTGCAGCCATCGGCGGCGATTACCTTCACTGGCAGCAACTGGTAGGCATCGTACTGCACGCGTGTTTCACCCATCGCGGGGCTCTGCCGGTAGGCCTGGACCTTGTAGAACGCCTGGGCGTCGCCGTAGGTGGCATACCCCTGGCGCACCGACCACAGCACGCGGTCCGGCTCTTCGGGCAGGAATGCCGGCATGGGTTGATAACCCAGTTCCACCAGCTTGGCGTCCAGCGCCTGCGGTTCCAATACCTCTTCATAGGCTTGCAGCGCTGCTTCATCCAGCTCAGCCGCCTCGGCGAAGTCGGCCAGGGCGAGGAAACTGGCGCTGCCGTCACTGCACCCTTGATAGCGTTGCATGCTCAAGGCGGTCAGGGTCCTGGGCGCGCTGTTGCCCAACAGCCCATCGTCACGCAACAGCGCTTCGTAGCCGAGCTGGTCCAGTGTCACGTCGGCCTTGGGCAGCGACCAGGCGTTGCCCCGTGCACGGTAGGGCAGGTGCAAGCGCCAGTACTGTGGGTCATCGGCCAGATGGATGGCTTGGGTACGGCTTTCGCTGAAGTAATAGCGATGCTGGGCCGGGTCGAACGCATCTCGCCACCAGGTCTGCTCGTGTTCGTCGCTGTAGGGCGGGGTGTCGATCTCGTGCTTGCGCCGGGCATAGGCGATGCTGACCGCGTGGGTCACTGCGCCGAACGCATCGGCGCGCAATTGCACGCTGTGGCTGCATTGCGGGTCGTCGGCGATGCGCTCGTACTGGTAGCTCAGGGTTTCCAGGGTCATGGGCAGCAGGGTGGCGTAACGCTGCCCGGCGCTGCGCGGTTGCAGCAGGCGCAGGGCAGGGCGTTGTACCTGCACCGAATAAGGCACCGCCGCGCAGGCTTGACCGTCCAGGCCGAACACTTCGGTGCGCAGCACCTGACCGCTGAGCGCCCGGGCCATGTCGTGGCGCAAGCCTTCGTCCTGTTCGGTGACGATGCTGTCATTGCCGGTCTGGGCATCGTGGCGCAGCAGCAGAATCGGGCCCAGTGTCCGTGCCTGCGGATCATGCTCGACGGTGCCATGCAGGACTTCATCCACTGCTCGGCCGGTGTGGTACCAGGTCTTGGTCAGCAGCACTGGCGAGGTTGGCTCGGCACTCGCCGACGGCGCTTCGGAGTCCGTGGCGATTACCAGGCCGAAGCCACGCATCTCGCGCTCACGGCCATCGTAATGACCTCGGCGATACTGCACGCGCTGGCTCAAGGTATTGCCGGTGATCTCGTCGTGCTGGGTCTGGCCCACCACCACGTGCACCGGAAACGGCAGTTCGGCAACCGGTGTGAGCCCTGCGGCCAGCCGTTCGGCTTTTTCATCCAGCCATTCCTGAGCCGAACTGCGGTAGCAGGCCTGGGTGTCGGCGCCCATGTTGTTGTTCGACCCCACCAGCAGATAGGGCTTGCGACCTGAATTGAAGTCCAGCTGCCAATGCTGTCCCGGCAGGTGCGGTACGCTGAGCACCAGGCTCGAACAGCCCAGCCCCTGCAAGTCGGCGACACTCACCTGCCAAGTGTTGTCGTAGCGCAGGCCTTGGGGCCAGGCCTGCAGCACCGGTTCGGCAAAGCCGTTGCCGCTCTGGTTCAGGAACACCTGCGCATGCTCGCTGCTCAGGTAGATCAGGTCGGCGGCGCCGGAGCCATCCAGGTCAGCCAGACGTACCCGCGACGCATCGAACTCACCGAAGGCAAACGGCAGGCTGGCCATCTTGAAGCTTTTGCCGAACATGCCGCGGCCCAGGTTCGGCCAGCAGCGCAGCTCGTCATGGCGGATGCGGATCAAGTGCTGCTGGCCACTGCCCAGCACGTCGCTGAACGCCACCAACTCATGCTGGCTGTTGCTGGCCAATGGCAGCGCGTCGTCGGCGTGGGCAACGTCACGGGGCAGGGCGAAGCCTTTGTCGCGCGCGCTGGGGTACAGGCGCACGCTGCGGCTGCCGATCATCGCGAAGTCGCGCAGGCCATCCCCAACGAGGTCGGCCATCTGCCCTTCGGCATTGAAGAACTCCAATGGAAAGGCATCGAACGGCTGGAAACCGGACCAGGCTCGATCGTTGCCCAAGGTGAAGAAACCGCTGTACCCGGGCTGGGCAACGATCCAATCCAGACGGCCGTCGCCGGTCAGGTCGCTGAGGAACTGGCGAGCGGGCTTGCGCGCGTCCGCGACCGGTTGCCTGGGCAATTGCTGCCAAGGTGCGTAGGCCACGGCATCTGGGTCGGCCGAGTCATCGCCGCGCACCGGTTCGCGGTAGCGCCAACTGTCGTCCTGGCGGTAGAGCACGCCGGGCAGGCCCTCGCCGTACAGGTCAACCAACTGATAGGTCTGGCCATCGTCGAGGCCCGGCATCGCTTCGAACTCGCGGTAACGCGCGTCTTCGAAGCGTAAATGCTCGTAGCGAAATTCCAGCGGCGGCTGTTCGACCATCTCGGTGCCTTCACAGGCCTGAGCGATGGCGGCCGTCAGCAGGCTGTAACCGTGACACTGGCGATATTCCAGCCACAAGCGGTTGACCAGCACGGGCGCGCTGCCCAGTTCGTCGAACCGATGGAACATCAGCACCTGATGGCACCGCCGCAAGCTGCGCAGTTCGAAACCGTAGGCAAAGTTGGCGATGGGGTCGGGCCGCAGCGGCCAGGGCTGGCTGGCGGCGTAGGTCGGTACGCTGCCCTGCTCGATGGCGCGTTCGCCATAGTCCAGCACCAGGTCGAAATGCCAATGCTCGGGCAGGCTCGCTTCATCCCACAAATACAGCGGTGCATGGGCGGTGAAGTTGCCATAGCGCACGCGGCTCAGGTAGCGCTGGGCGCTGTGGTCGCGTTCATCGCCTTCAGCCAGACCAACGCCGTCTTCGGCGCGGTACTCGTAGACGACGTGATCGCCGGTGGGCGTTACCGATTCCTCCAGCAGCCATTCGCCCACCTGCTGCGGCGCGTGGGCTGGGAAGACGCGCGCACTGGCGCGCTTGCCGTACAGGTGCAGGCCGCCATCGCTCCCATGGACCAGCCAGAACCCGGCGTCGGCATCGTCCAGCTGCCAATGCTCGATACGCGCGAAGCTGCCTTCCACTCTGGGGCAGTGGCGAGTCACTCGGTAACTGGCCCCCAGCGCCTGGCCGCGAAAGGTATGGACGGTGGTGCTGACGATGACGCCTTGGGCGTCGCGCTGTGGCAGCAGGACATCACCGCCCGGGCCGACCATTTCGTCGTCGGCGGTGTACGCCGGCACGCCTTTTTGCGTGCGCCGGGCGATGCTCTGGCGGCTCAGCCCCCAGCCCATGCCGCAGGGGCCGTTACCGGCGCCGCTGCTGTAGCTCAAGCCCAGTTGTGGGGTGGCGCCGCGGCCAGGTGAGAGTGGCAGCGCGATGCTGAACGAGGCAGCGCCGCTGGCGCCCACCGAGCCCCAGCCCTTGCCGATGCTCTGGATGGCGCCGCCGCCTTTGGGGAGTGAAGGCGTGTTGATCGCCAGTGGGGTGTCGTGGTGTGTATTCATGAGTAGGTATCACTGAAGATGGGATAGAGACCGAGCGCGTGGCCCGGTCCTTTGAATGATGAGTCGCCTTGTTTGCGAGCCTTCTGCCCGCGAAAGCGACCGCCCGAACTACGCCGACTTCGCCGTGTAGCTAACCCGCACGATCACATCGCTCAACGCCGCCAACAGCTCGGGCGTGGAGCGGGTGAAACGCAGGTTCCAGGTCGACACCGCGCCGGTGCCCTCGAACGGCAGGTAGCGCTCGTCGTCGAAGTTCAGGGTGAACATGCCGTCGTCGTCGACACCGCTGGACAGGGCGATCTGTTGGCTGGCGCGCATGTTTTCCCAGACGTTGGCACCCACCGTGTCGGCCATTTCCACCTTGCTGTAGGTTTGCGTAAGGACGGCCGCCAGGTCCTCGTAAGGGCCCAGCACCGCTGGCAAGGTCACGCTGACGCGCTTGATGCGGCGCAGGTACTGGCCGGGGTAGTCGTTGTCGAAGAGGCCCTGTTCCAGCTTGATTTCCAGCCCACCGGTCTTGCCCAGGTCCTCGACGATGGTCGCCCACGGCTTGGCCTCGGTTTCCTGCAGACGGCGCACAGATACGGTCTTGGTGATCTCCAGCGAGCGCGCATTGCGTTGCAGGTACGCCGCTTCCATCTTCATCAGGTTCAGCTTGAGCGACTCACCGGCGGTGAGGCCGCGGTAGCTGTCCTTCCAGGCTCCCGGCTGAATGAAACGGGTCTTCAGGTCGGCGATCTCGTACTGCCAGCAGGCTTCGGCCGCCAGGCACAGCGACAGGGTGGTGTCGTAGGCCTGGTAGTAGAAGGTGGCGAACTGGCCGTTGAGCCATTGGTAGAGCTGGGCATTGGTGAAGCGTTTGTTGAGGAACTGATAGGTGGTGGCCGCTTGATCGACCATCAGTTCGGTCTGCCGCAACTGCTCGGCGGTGACCTTGGCCTGCTCGTCGTGCACCGCCAGTTGCGCATCGATCTGCTCGATCTCGCGTTTGGCCTGGTCTTCGGCGTGCATCCATTCCTGATGGCGACGACGGTATTGCTCGGTACGGTCCAGGGCTTCGGCTGCACCATGGAACGCGGTGGCCATGCCCTGCGCCACGGCGGTGGCAATACCGGTGACGCCTTCCAGGCGCCAGCCGCCCGTGGTGGCGCCGACGATTGCGCCACCGGCCATGCCGGCGATCACACCGCCCACTGCACCGACCTGATTGGGCGCTACCTTGAGGCCCTCGCCGATGGCCTGGGAGACGAAGCCCACCCCTTCGGCGACTCGACCTTGCAGGTGCAGGGCGCCGGCAGACACTTCGCCGGCGCTCACGACTTCAGAAGCCAGGGTGGCGTAATGGCTCAAGCGATTTTCAGCGATTGCACGACTGGCCAACAGCGCCTTGCGGCCTTCGGCCTCCACACCCTGAACCAGCTGCTGCAGGACGATGGCCTGCTTGGCCATGTCCCAGGCTTGCTGCTGTTGCATTTCCTGCAGTTGAGCGTTGTCCTTGCGTTCGAGCAGCGACAGCAGCGTACTGCCGAACTGGATCAGGTTTTCCACTGCAGCACTGGCACGGTTGTACATGACGCTGAAACGGTAGTGCGGGATTTCCTGGCCGAGCAACCGACCGCTACCGCCCCCGGCGGCTGCGGAGCCGAACGCCGACATCAGCGCGCGTGGATCCAGCGGTGCGGCGAACAGTGGCAACTGCAGCGGCTTGCCGTCCAGGGTGTGGTTATGGCGCAGGTTGCGCAGCCGCGCTTCGGCAGTGTCCCAGTTCTGCACCAGTTCGCGGTTCAGGGCCACGCGGAAATGCGGGCTGTCGAGTTCGGCCAGCGAAGGGTCGACCGCAAAAGGCATGAGCGCCAGCGGCGGCTGCTGGAAGATGATAAGTGACCGACCGTCGTTCTCGGCGGCACTTTCGGCGACCAGGCGCTCCTGCTCGATCAAACGTTGCTCGAACGCGCGCAGCCCGCCACTGACCGAATCCGACAGCTTTTTCAGCGTCAGCGGCTTCCAGCCACTGACCAGGCGCTTGTCCGGACGCGGGCCCAACAGGTCCAGTACGCGCACATACCAAAGCTTGGCTTCGTTCAACGCATCCGGCGTCAACTGGCGATACGCCGCATCGCCGCGGTCCAGCAGGTTGCGAACGAAGTGGCTGTACACCGCCTTGCGGTAGTGCACCGGGTTGTCGCTGGCGATGCCGTCCGGATCGATCGGCGCGCGGGTGGCACGCTCGCGGCTCAGGTCGTCCACCAGCGGGCGCACGTTCCAGTAGTCGGGACGGCCGCTGCTGTCGGCGCGTCGGCTCGGGTCGAAGATGAAGCTGAGCCAGTGCTCGGCTTCGCTGAACTGTTGCTCGGTGTTCAGGCGGTGGCTGATAAGGAACGGCAGGTGGAAGAACAGTTCCCAGAAGTACAGGCCGTTGGCGCCTTTGAAGTCCATCAGCGGGTCTTGACCCCCCGCGCTCAGCGCTGGTTCTGGTTGGTTCTGCGTTTCCCAGGACAGCAGGTTTTCCAGAGAAATGTTGGCGCGTTCGATCAGATTGCGCGCAAACAGCGTGTTCATGCGAATGGGTCTACGGGCACCATTATTGGCATCGTTTCGGGCGACGGTCGACCCGGTGAAGTCGATGAATTCAGCGGTCCCCAAGGTCGGATGGGCATGCAGGGATATCTTGGGCGCGCGCAGTGCATCCTGGCTGCCGATGGCTTGCAACTCGATCTTGGTGGCTTTGACGCAATGGCCGGCACTACTGACGGCCCCGCTTGTGTCGTGGGTAACATAGACACCGTGCATCACGGTAAAGCTATTGTCAGGCCAACTGGTGGACCAGCCCGGTCGCAGGGTCTCTGGATCAATGGGAATGGTGATGGTCCGCGCATGCTGCGTGGGTAACAGTTCGAAGCTAACACCTGCGACGCTCAAATTTACTTTGTCGAGCATGCTGGCAGGGGTAGGGGTGTTCATCGAGGACGGACGGGCAAGGAAGTGCTGATAGCGAGTGGTCACCGATGGTGGAATCGCGCAGGTATACTCTGCACGAACCGGAAGAATGAAAACTTCAGGCTGATAGATCCATAGGGTTGATCCGCCACCGTTGCCGATATGGTCGATTAGGTATCGCAGCATCGCCATGTTTACGTACTTGCCGACTAAGTTCGCGCTGCCACCAGCAGCGTTCAAGTTCACAGCTCCGCCGCTGGCGCTGTCACTTAGGAGGGAGTTGAATGGTTCGAGACTGGCGAAAATCCAGAATTGAAAGGCACCGTTGCGTTTGTACGGTCCTGTGGCCGAAAACGTCGAGCTCTCCGTCAGTTTCACCCAGCCCGTAGTGGCATTTGTGGCCGGTAGAGAGAGGGAAATGACGCAGTCGTGAGTGCCCGTAACCGTCAACACGATCTTCGTCGGGGTGCTGCGGCGTGTGAAGGCTTGCGCTACATCTGTGGTGAACGTGAGTTTGTTGTCGGCGGCGTTGAATCTTACTGAGCTTCCACTCTGACTCTGAGCGATCCGGCTTTGCCAGCCTTCATGGTTCCAGCCTCTGATGCCAGCCGCGTTATTGGTATGAGGAGCAGTGGTGGTGACTGATTTGATCGTGATCGTTGCCCCGGCCATAGGGAATTGAAAACGACCGGCATTGGCATTTCCCAACAGCCTGCACGCGCGCAATACCAAGGTGCGCATTGCGCCGGTGTCACCGGTGTTGTTGTCCACCAAGCCTCGCATAGGGAAAAGCGCAATCGCGTTGAAGTTCTTGTCAAGCTTCAAGGTCTTGAGCATTTTGTAGGTGTCGTTGCTGCCGTCGGCGCTGCTGCCAGCGTTGTATCCGCCATACATGGCCAGCAATAGCGCCTCTGGCGACGTGGAAGTGTCCACCACAGCGATGACATTCACGTCCAGAGAGCCATCGGCGCTGATTACTGCGTGCTGGTCTGCCTCGACTTCCAGATAGCACTGGGGCGCGCTCCAGCTGTCGTCGTATTTCTTGTAGGTGATATTCAACCTTAGCTTGGCAGAGCTTTTTGGCTTGGCGTTTTCGAGCGTCCGATGCGGATAAGTGTTACCGGTCCCAGGCGGCGTAGCCTCGAGCTCGCCCGTTTGAGCGGGCTCCAGACCCTTTGCGTGCTCCACCCACACCACGAACAAGCGGTTATTGAAGTACACCGGACGGATGGTCTTCTCGATGGCGCCGTCGGAGATCGGCAGGTTTGCCCGTTTCCAATCCGACCAAGCCCCTGGGTTCGGATTGTCCACCTTCGGCCCTTGAGTACCACTGACGTAGGTACGTTCGGCCATGTTCACCGAGCGCCAGTAGTAGGCGCCCTCGGCGCGGGACTTGCCGATGAAGTAGTAGGTGGACTCTTTGAAGTCGGTGCCGGCGATGTAACCGTTGATGATGCTCAGATTGGCCACTTCCTCGAAGCTGGCCAGGTAGTTCTGCACCGCCTCCTGAGTAGTGTCCAAACTGATGCGGTTCTGATTGATGTCGTTCTCGAGCTGCTGGAAATAGCTGGATTTCTTCATCCGCAGCGAGGGGTCAATGTACAGCGAGGGGTACCAGGCCAACTGCTGGTTGGCGGCCCACAACGGGTACTGGCTACGCTGGTCGCGCCATTCGCCGAGCAGCGCTTCGCTGAAGCGTACGTCGTTGTAACCCGGCTCCATGCCCAGCAGCGCGCCGTTGATGTACTGCTGCAGACTGGCGATGGCACTGGCTACGGGGCTGGTTTCCACGGCCTGGGTGACCTGGGTGTCCAGCAGCAGGTATTCGTACAGGTCGTTTTCGGTTTTCAGTTTATTGGCCAGGCCAAGGTCGGCCAGGGTGGCGTCGTTGGGCACGACTTCGCCCAGGTAGTAGGCGACGAGGGCGTCGCGAAAGCTTTCGTTGAGTGTGGCTGCGATGGTCATGCAATGAGTTCCGTTATTGAGGATGTATGGATGGGTGTCAGGCCCGGCCCCCTCGCGGGGAGAGGGCTCAGCCGCCCGCCCCGCTCCCACAGAGTGCTGTGGTGCAGCGACGATCCCCTGTGGGAGTGGGGCGGGCGGCTGAGCCCTCTGCCCGCGAAGGGGCCGGCCTGGACACCCAGTGAATCAGCGGTTTACAGCCGCCATGGCCGCCTGGCCCACCGCTTGCCAGTCAGCTTCGGGGCTGTCGGCATGCAGGGAGCAGGCTTTGAGCAGGGTCGCGGCGTTGAGGCCGGTTTCCAGCGAAAGGGCCTGTGCGCGGCGCACCCAGTCGATATGGGCAACGGTCTTGGCGGTTTGCTGAGGCAGCAGCGCGGTGAGCACCGCCACCTCGCTTTCGCTCCAGCCCAGCAAGCTCGCCAGTGCGGCATTGCAGGTTTGCGACTGGACCGCCAGTTGGCGTTTGCCGGGGCGTTTGGAGACCTGTGCATTGGCCTGCTGCAAGTAGCCGAGCAGGCGCTCTTCTGGCTGGCCCAGGGTGTTGAACAGGCTGTCGTAGGCCTTGAGCAGGTGCAGCGTGTTCAAGGACAACGGCCACAGGCTGTCGCACCCCAGCCACGCCGGGTTGACGACGAAGGTGCGCAGTGCGGCGGCGCCGACCTTGGCCCAGCTGACAGCGCGTGCGCAGGTGCCGATCTGGCGCAGGTCGGCCAGAACCGCACTCACTTTGGCGGCATCGGGCTCGGCGTCCATCGGCCAGGCCTGGAGGGTGCGCTCGAGCAGGCGGTAGGGTGAAACATCGGCGCAGTGAGCGACCCATACCGCCAATTCCGGCAGGAGCGTGGTGTGTTCCTGCAGCAGGCCTTCGACCAAGCGCTGTTGGCGGGCCCAGGCGTCGAGCAAGAAAGCAGTAAGCCGGGTTTCAGCGGCAGCCACGTCGTCACTCCCCAGACCCAGGGTTGCGATCAAGGCGCGGACCTGCGCGGCCAGTTGCGCGTGATCACTGCCTGCCACGTTTGCGTTCGGTGGCTTGATCAACCCTGCACTGTCGATGAAGGCGTTGGCGCCCTTGCCCAGTTCGCTGAACCAGTCGATGGTCGCCCCTGTGGCCTTGCCGGGCAAAGCCAAGGCGGCCACTGCCACCGGTGTCACGGCAGTGCTGCGACCGTCGCTTGCCAGCTGTTGCAGACGTTCGAGCACGCCTGTGGTCGGGCTGGCCTCGGCATCCACCGCAAGTAGCGTCCTCACCTTGGCAACGCTCAACTTGTGGCGCCCCAACCAGTCGACCACGCCATCCAGATGAATGAGGATATCCAGCACGTCCGTTTGCGTTTCATTACCTTGCAGGAGCGTGCCAACAGTGCAATGGCGCAGGTAGGTGCGGCCGCCCAGGCACTCGATCAGGTAAAGACAGTCTTCTACCTCGAGCCTGAACAGGCGTGCGATTCGGGTCAGTCGGTACAAAGCCGACACCGTGAGCAGTGAGCGGTTGAGAGGACCGACATGCTCGATGGTCTGAAGCGCGACCGCGGCGAATGCCTCAGGTGTCAAGCCAAGCCCTGCGCACAGCTGATTGACAGTGGCTTGGTGGGCAGGGTCGTCACTGGTGTGGCTGAATGAGCCGTGGTCCAGAACCAGGGGTGTGCCGAACAGTACCGGGTTGTTGAATACCTGGTCGAACAGCGGTGTGCGGGTGCCGCTGGCGAACGCAGACACATCATGAACGAACGCGGCGAACTCTTCAGCGCCAATGCCATGGCGGCCATTGAGATAGCGATAAGCGCCCAGCATGCGCAATGTATTAGGATTGAGGGTCAAGTCAGGGTTGGCATCGCCTTCCGCGCGCATGGCCGAGACGATCAGGGTATCCAACTCGGCGAATGGCAGTTTGGTCCAACGTTGCAGGCGGATCATGCGCTGCATTCGGTCGAACCTATCCAGTGAGGTATAGGCCAGATAGACAGTACGCTCGCTGCCCAGCGTTTCTTCCACAAGGGAAACAGCGTTGTTGTACTGATAGCTGTTGTCGCGGGGTTTGAAGCGATCAATGGCCCCGTTGCCGTTGATGAAAACAGCGCCATAGTTCATCGGTGTAGGCGAACGTCGCAGCGGGTTGCTGGCACCGGTCTTGTTGCGGATGGGGCAATTGGGCGAGATGTGAGGGCTATGGTCTTTTTGCGAGAGCAGTGCCGTCAGCTGTTCGGCATCGACGCCGGTCTTGTCGCAGAAGACCTTGGCCCGGTTCAACAGCGACTCGCCGAGGTTACGTTGGTCAATTGCCAGGTGGGCCTGGAGATAGTCGCGCTCGGCAACGTTCAAATCACGGCCCAGAACAGGATCGCCAAGCGTACTGACATCGAACACCATCTGGCGACCGATGCGCGATTGGCCGGCAACGGTCACCATGACGTTCAATACCAGAGGGGCATCATAGTGAAGTGCCAACTCCACTCCGGGATTATCTTCGGCTTTGTAATAGAGAACAAAACAAATGCCCAAGTTACCATCCGCGTGCTGATGGCTCATTTTCCAACTGCCGCCAGCACCTTCCTGAAGCACTCGACCACGCAGTTTGACTGTCTGGGATCGGCCATTGTTGATCAGGCGCATTTCTATCAGCGTATCGCTGTCAGTGTGTAAAACGCTTATGACCGACTCTTGCTCAGGTATCTCGATATGAGTGGTGTTGCTGTCCCACAGGTGGATGTTTGAAATGATTGGTGTGTACCAGCTAGGGCCTTGCAGCGACAAGTTGAAGGCTGGAAAGCGCCTTTCGGCCATTAACAGATGTTGCTGCGCAGGGCTCAAACCGGACAACAGCGCCAAGGCGTTACGTTGATCCACAGGATGGGCAGATGCTTGCAGACCCGTCCTCAGCGCCAGGTTCAGCGCACCCAGTACTGGCTTGTCACCTTCCAGCGCCAAACTCACCTGCTGATGGGCAAAGTGATAGGGAAAGACGAACGGGTGTTTCTTCTCGGCCAGCAGTTGATGCACCGGCCGTGGGTCTTCTTTTTCTACCTGATACTTCTCGATGCCCTGGGTGAGCACCGTGTTCACCAAGTCCAGCATCGGGCGGCTCTGGTAGGTGCTCTGCTCGTCGATCACCAGGCTGTCGAGATCCGGCCGGCGCACCGCCAGTGGTATCCGCAGCGGCGAGGTAGATGCGCCTTCGATCTTCTGCTCGGCAAAGCGGCGCAACGAGCCCAGGTAGGCCACCGGGCCGTCCATGGCTTCGATGGCGCCGACCTTGCAGAACTGGTCCCAGTTTTCCTTGAACAGGTTGGGGTAGCTCGGGCCGATGTCGACCAGTGCACGCACGCCGGTCTGCGGGGCGATCAGTGGCAGGTTGCGGCCTGAGGACACGACGTCTTCACGATAGGAACGGGCGATCTGGGTGGCGTAGCACAGGGCATTGTCGTAGGCCAGTTCGCCATCGGCATCGCTGAGGGTACGTAGCTGACGGGTGAATTCGGCCTTGGGTTGGCGAATGATGTCGAACACCGAGCTCATGCCCATTTCCGGCATCGCGTCGGTGAAGCTCATTCTGCTCAGCAGGCGATTTTCCGGAGTGAGTGGAACAAGGTTGTCGAACAGCGGGTTGGGTGTTGGATCCGCCAGCTCGGGCAGCTCGACCTCGGGAAGCAGGTGGTCGCCGTCATCGAAAACTGGGTCGGGGCGTTCAGGTGTGGTCATGCGGGGGCTCGCTCATCAGGCTGATCAAGGCCAATGTTTTAGCGGGCGAGCGAAGGGTGGGGTATCCATAGAACTGATAGGTAGCCAGGGCTGTTCAATGGCGTTATGAGATGCCCTGTTGCTACCTCGAAAGCCCTGAAAACCGGGGCATCCGTGCACTGCACAGGTGTGTACGCCGAGCTGTCGCAAGGACTGGGGCGTTTTGTAGCCGACCACGTTACTGCGGAGAAATAACATCATCGCGGCCAAGCAGATACTGATGCTGGCAGGCGACCAGGTTGAATGCTGAGGTGATGGTGCCGTTTCAGGCACTGTCGATGGTGGGCTGTCGGGTAGGCTGGGTGCCTGGACGAGAAGGTGCTGTAACGGGTGCGAGGTTGCGACGGGGCGAGCTGCGATGTGGCATGACGCGCAGTTGCTGGCGGCTGCAGGTGAGCTGGGGAGGGCGTGGATGCAGGGGCATGCCTGGCCTGCGCGCCTGAGATAAAGCAGGCAGGTGGGCATGTCGTTGATATCGAGCTAAACGAAGCGTCCGGGCAGGACAACAGGGCAGCGGCACTGGCGTGACCGGCCGACCTGGGCTGGTTTCCCAGGGCTGTTGGGTAAGCGAATCACCTTGTAAAAGCGGCGCGGCCTTCGCGGGCAGAGGGCTCTACCCGCGAAGAGGCCTGCCTGAACATCTGGTGAATCAGCGGCTCACGGCCGCCATGGCCGCCTGGCCCACCGCTTGCCAGTCAGCTTCGGGGCTGTCGGCATGCAGGGAGCAGGCTTTGAGCAGGGTCGCGGCGTCGAGGCCGGTTTCCAGCGAAAGGGCCTGTGCGCGGCGCACCCAGTCGATATGGGCAACCGTCTTGGCGGTTTGCTGAGGCAGCAGCGCGGTGAGCACCGCCACCTCGCTTTCGCTCCAGCCCAGCAAGCTCGCCAGTGCGGCATTGCAGGTTTGCGACTGGACCGCCAGTTGGCGTTTGCCGGGGCGTCTGGATACCAATGCATTGGCCTGCTGCACGTAACCGAGCAGGCGCTCTTCCGGCTGGCCCAGGGTGTTGAACAGGCTGTCGTAGGCCTTGAGCAGGTGCAGGGTGTTCAAGGACAACGGCCACAGGCTTTCGCACCCCAGCCACACCGGGTTGACGACGAAGCTGCGCAATGCGGCGGCGCCAACCTTGGCCCAGCTGACAGCGCGTGCGCAGGTGCCGATCTGGCGCAGGTCGGCCAGAACCGTACTCACTTTGGCGGCATCGGGCTCGGCGTCCATCGGCCAGGCCTGGAAGGTGCGCTCGAGCAGGCGGTAAGGTGAAACATCGGCGCAGTGAGCGACCCATACCGCCAATTCCGGCAGGAGCGTGGTGTGTTCCTGCAGCAGGCCTTCCACAAGCCTCTGCTGGCGGCACAGGGCGTTGGCCAGATACGTATTCAGTGTGTCTTCGGCGATCTGGACGTCATTGGCGGCCAGCCCCAGCGAGGCGACCAGGGAGCGAACCTTTTCTGCCAACTGCTGCTGATCGGTGTCGGTCAGCGTTGGTTGAAGCGGCTTCACCAGCCCAGCCGCATCGATAATGGCTGAGGTCCCTTTGCCCAGTTCCGTGTGCCAGTCGATAGCCGCGCCGGTGGCTGTGTTGGGCAGACCGAGGGCGGAAACCGTAGCGGCGTTCACGGCCAAGGTACGGCCCTCATCGGCCATCTGCTGCAGGCGCTCGAGCAGGGCGTCGCATGGCTCCTGTGCAGCGTCCGTGCTCAACAAGGCGAGCAGCCCGGTGACCGTGAGTTTATTGGCCTTGAGCCAGCGCACGGCCCAGTCCAGTTCCATCAGGATGTCGAGGATGTCCTTGCCAGCGGAGTCCAGCGCTTTCAAGCGACCGCTGGCAATCGACCCGCGATAGGCGCTGCCACCCAGCAAGGTCGTCAGCTCCCAGAAGTCGCTGGCCGAGAGACCGAACATCTGCGCGATACGGGCTTGGCGGTAAAGCGAGGACACCACTGCCAGCGAGCGTTTCAATGGCGTCACGGCAGTCAGGGTGTCGGCGACCAAGCGTTCGAACTCTTGCCCTGGTTGAACGCCCAGGCTTGCGCAAAGTTGCGCGACGGTTTTCTGGTGCAGTGGATCAGAGGAGTTCAGGTTGAAACCACCGTCATCGATCACCAAAGGCCTATCGAAGAGCACGGGTGTATTGAACGCTTTGTCGAGCATGGAAACCTGACCCGTCGCGGCGTAGGGCGAGACATGGTGTACGAATGCGGCAAACTCATCAGCCGCAATCGAGTACTCGCGGCTGAAGTAGCGGTACATCCCGAGTGTCCTGAGCGTATTGCCGTTGATTAGCAGTCCAGCATTGGCATCACTTTCAGAACGCATGGCGCCGATCATGAGAATGTCCAGCTGAGCGAACGAGAGGCCGGTAGCCTTCTGCAGCCGGATCATGCGTTGCAGCCGGTCGTATCGCTCGAGGCTGGTATTGGTCAGCTGCCATTTATCGCCAGAGGTGGCTTTGGCCAGGCCGATAGTGTTGTCGTAGTTGTCATAAGATTTTGTGCCTGAGTCCTTCCCACCAATGCCGTTTATGTAGCTGGCTCCGTAGTGATTGGAGCGGGGGAAAGGTCTGGAACCGCGAATGCCGGTGGCCATGCGGTTGAGGGAGATGAAGTTAGGCGACTGTATGGGGGCGAATGCCTTGACTGCGAGCAGGTTTTCCGTGGCCTTACTGTCAAGGTCTGTGGAGTGAAGAAAACGGTCCAGGCCAACCAGTGGATTCATCGAGCCATGGGTAAAATCCACTCCGTAGTGCGTGACAAAAAACGCGCGCTCTTGGTCATTCAGAGCACAGTCGTCGTCAGGCGTGAAGGTGAATTTCCAAGGTGCAACCCGCTTCGAAGGTGCCCAGTCCTCGAGCTGCGACCAGGATTGTGCCGTGATCAACACATCACAGCGGCGGCCAGCGGCGTCGCTCAACGCAGCATCGGTGCCCGAATAGGTAATTATTAGTGTCTTGGTATTCAGCGTGCTGCCGTAGACAGCGTTGTGCATGTGCCATTTTTTGGCGGCTGGAAAATCCTGACTGGCAAACTTGACGGGCAGCTCTCTAATAGACTGCTCGGCCCCTGTGAACACTAGATGAGCAAGTGTGTCATCCCTCGATGAAGACCACTCCAACTGCAAAGCCGGAGGCTCGACCGACTTAACGGAGGTTTGTGACGGCATCAGAAAGCCACTAGTGAAGTGCTTGTGTGACTTGAATTGTTCGGCGCCTGGCGTCAGGAATTGTTTATTACCCAGTAGATCGCGCAGTGATACATAGAAATGGCTGAACGGGGAGGCCGATGTCACCAGCGTCTCGATAGTTGGACTCAAACCTGCCAATCCAATTTGGGCGACGGTAGCGCTTATTCCTACGGATCCATAAGCAGACTCCTCGCCGAGCGGCGAGATACTCATCCGGTAGTTCAACTCCCCCAGCGTCGGCTTTTCACCGCTCAACGCCAAACTCACCTGCTGATGCGCAAAGTGATACGGAAACACGAACGGATGCTTCTTTTCTGCCAGAAGCTGATGAATCGGCCGCGTGTCGCCTTTTTCCGTCTGGTATTTGGCAATGCCCTGGCTCAACACAGTGTTCACCAGGTCCAGCATCGGCACGCTCTGGTAGGTGCTCTGCTCATCGATCACCAGCGTGTCCAGATCGGGCCGGCGCACGGCCAGTGGGATGCGTTTGGGCGACGTGGACGCGCCTTCGATCTTCTGCTCGGCAAAGCGGCGCAGCGAGCCCAGGTAGGCCACCGGGCCGTCCATGGCTTCGATGGCGCCGACCTTGCAGAACTGGTCCCAGTTTTCCTTGAACAGGTTGGGGTAGCTCGGGCCGATGTCGACCAGTGCACGCACGCCGGTCTGCGGAGCGATCAGTGGCAGGTTGCGGCCTGAGGACACGACGTCTTCACGATAGGAACGGGCGATCTGGGTGGCGTAGCACAGGGCATTGTCGTAGGCCAGTTCGCCATCGGCATCGCTGAGGGTACGTAGCTGACGGGTGAATTCGGCCTTGGGTTGGCGAATGATGTCGAACACCGAGCTCATGCCCATTTCCGGCATCGCGTCGGTGAAGCTCATTCTGCTCAGCAGGCGATTTTCCGGAGTGAGTGGAACAAGGTTGTCGAACAGCGGGTTGGGTGTTGGATCCGCCAGCTCGGGCAGCTCGACCTCGGGAGGCAGGTGGTCGCCGTCGTCGAAAACTGGGTCGGGGAGTTCAGGTGTGTTCATGGTGTGCCTCGCTCAAGGGGGTAATCAGGGCCGACTTTTTAGCGGGCCTGCCGAGAGCGGGGTATCCACAGAACTGATAGGTAGGCAAAGCCTGGCAACGCGGTTAGGGTCGCCAGTCCAGCTGAATCCGGCTCATGAACGCAAAAAGCCCGGCACAGGGCCGGGCTTCTCGGTTCAGCACGAAACGCTTACTGCACTTCCACCGCCAGGCTTTCGGCGATCCTGGCTTGCCAGATGGCCGGCCCGGTGATGTGCACCGACTCACCCTTGCTGTCGACGGCGACGGTGACCGGCATGTCCTTGACGTCGAACTCGTAGATCGCTTCCATGCCCAGTTCTTCGAAGGCCACCACGCGCGACTTCTTGATCGCCTGGGCCACCAGGTAGGCGGCGCCACCCACGGCCATCAGGTACACGGCCTTGTGGTCCTTGATCGCCTCGATGGCGGTTGGGCCGCGCTCGGACTTGCCGATCATGCCCAGCAGGCCGGTCTGGTCGAGGATCTGCCGGGTGAACTTGTCCATCCGCGTGGCGGTGGTCGGGCCGGCAGGGCCTACCACTTCTTCGCGGACCGGATCGACCGGGCCGACGTAATAGATGAAGCGGCCCTTGAGGTCGACCGGCAGGGTTTCACCCCTGTTCAGCATCTCGACCATGCGCTTGTGCGCCGCATCGCGGCCGGTGAGCATCTTGCCATTGAGCAGGATGGTTTCACCGGGTTGCCAGCTTTGCACCTCTTCGGGCGTCAGCGTGTCGAGATTGACCCGGCGCGCCGACGGGCCGGCTTCCCAGACGATTTCCGGGTAAGCGTCCAGGTCCGGCGCTTCGAGTTCAGCCGGGCCGGAGCCGTCGAGCACGAAGTGGGCGTGGCGAGTGGCGGCGCAGTTGGGGATCATGCACACCGGCAGCGAGGCAGCGTGGGTCGGGTAGTCCATGATCTTGACGTCGAGCACGGTGGTCAGGCCGCCGAGGCCCTGGGCGCCGATGCCCAGCTGGTTGACTTTCTCGAACAGCTCCAGGCGGATCTCCTCGATGCGGTTCTGTGGGCCACGTGCCTTGAGCTCATGGATGTCGATGGACTCCATCAGCACTTCCTTGGCCATCACCGCAGCCTTTTCGGCCGTGCCGCCGATACCGATGCCGAGCATGCCGGGCGGGCACCAGCCGGCGCCCATGGTTGGCACGGTCTTGAGGACCCAGTCGACGATCGAGTCGGACGGGTTGAGCATGGCCATCTTCGACTTGTTCTCGGAGCCACCGCCCTTGGCGGCCACATCCACCTCCACGGTGTTGCCGGGAACGATGGAGTAGTGGATCACGGCCGGCGTGTTGTCCTTGGTGTTGCGGCGAGCGCCAGCCGGGTCGGCCAGGATGGACGCGCGCAGCACGTTCTCCGGCAGGTTGTAGGCGCGGCGCACGCCCTCGTTGATCATGTCGTCCAGGCTCATGGTGGCGCCGTCCCAGCGCACATCCATGCCTACCCGCACGAACACGGTGACGATGCCGGTGTCCTGGCAGATCGGCCGATGGCCGGTGGCGCACATGCGCGAGTTGATCAGGATCTGGGCGATGGAGTCGCGCGCCGCCGGGGATTCTTCACGCAGGTAGGCCTGGTGCATGGCCTGAATGAAATCCACGGGGTGGTAATAGGAAATGAATTGCAGGGCGTCGGCGACGCTCTGAATCAGGTCGTCTTGTTTGATCACGGTCATGGGGCGCGCTCCTCTTGTGGGGAACATTCGTTGAAAAAGCCGGTCAGGTCTTGCCTGGCGCATGGCTTTCGAGGTGCGTCAACTTGTAGCAGGTCGGCGCGAAAAAGGCGCGGCAGTATACCGCGGCTGGATCGAGCTGACACTCCGCAATGGCGGGTAGGCGTGGTGTCGAGGCGGATACGCCGTTGGTCCGGTAGCCAGTAGACTTCGTCGAGCAATCCAAATTTGAATAGTTATTTCACCCCTTGGCCATTACTATGGCATCACGCCTTTGCACTATTACGGTGCAATCAGGGGAGGGATTCCCATTCAGCACAGCGAGCTTGCGAGTGACCGAGTCCACCCTGCAACATCTACTGATCAAGCGTTTCTCACTGGCCGCCGGCACTTACGCTTTGGTAGTGGCGCTGGTGTGGGTGGCGGTTCTGACGCAGTATTGCCGCGTGTCTCTGGTGACGGCGGTAGGCACCACCTGCCTGGTCGCGATCAGCCAGGGCGCGCTGTATTGGGTATTTCGCAGCGGTGCCAATCAACGTTTCAGCGATCCCAGCCTCACCGAGTTTCAAGTGCTGCTGGCAGTGGCCTGGCACACCTGGTTGATCGGCAATCTGGAAGTGGCACGCGGCACCTTCATGGTGATGTATGTGTTGATCCTGCTGTTCGGCGTTTTCCACCTGCCACGTCGCGCCTTCGTACGCTGTGCGCTGGTGGTGTTCGTCGCCTTCGTCGGGGTCAATCTGTGGGAGGCCTACCGCATGGCCCTGCCGGACCCGGGCCTGGCCACCCTGCAGATCTGCGCCATGCTGGTGGTGCTGTTGTGGTTGTGCATGTATGCAAGCTACGTACAAACCTCGCGCCAACGCATGCGCCAACGCCGTTATGCCTTGCAGGCCCATCAGGACACCCTGCGGGGCATGATGCGCCAGCTTGAAGACCTGGTCGCCACCGATGAGCTGACAGGCTTGTTCAATCGTCGACACTTCCTGCGCCTGGCCTCGCGCGAGCTGGCCACGCTCAAGCCCGATGTCGAGCATGGCCTGGCGCTGATCGACCTCGATCACTTCAAACGCATCAACGATATCCACGGCCATGCGGCCGGTGACCAGGTGCTGCAAGCCTTCGCGGCCTTGACCCAGGATTGCCTGCGCGACGGCGACGTGCTGGCCCGGTACGGCGGTGAAGAATTCGTGCTGCTCATGCCCGAAGTCGACGCAGACCAGCTGGTGCGGTGCTGCGAGCGGCTGCGCAGCGCCTTTGCCGACGCCGATCCGCAAGGGCTGGGCGCAGCCAATCTGAGTCTGTCGGTGGGCATGACGATGCTCAAGCAGGGCGATGATCTGGATGATGCGCTGCAGCGTGCCGACCAGGCGCTGTATCGCGCCAAAGGTGAGGGGCGCAACCGCTGCGCGGCGGCCTGGGACATGGCCGATGCCTGAGCTGGACGTCGGTGGCCGGCGCTGGACGGTGGCGGCGGGCAGTAACCTGCTCGACGCCCTCAACCAGGCCGGCTTGCAGGTGCCCTTCAGTTGTCGCGCCGGCAGTTGCCACGCCTGCCTGGTGCGCTGTGTTGGCGGTGAGCCACAGGACCGCAAGCCCGACGCCTTGAATGCCAGCAAACGTGAACAGGGCTGGCGCCTGGCCTGTCAATGTCAAGTCGTCGAGGATCTGCAGGTGGCAGTCTTCGATCCACAGGGCGACGGCGTGACGGCGCATGTGATCGGCTGTGACTGGCCTTCGGCAAACGTGCTGCGCCTTCGACTAGAGGCGCAGCGCCCGCTGCGGTATCAGGCCGGTCAGCACATGCTGCTGTGGACGGTTGCACCCGACGGCGTGCAAATCGCGCGGCCCTATTCCATCGCCAGCCTCGCCCAGGCCGATGACTTTCTGGAGTTTCATCTGGACTGTCGGCGCCCCGGTGCTTTCATCGACCAGGCTCGTCGCCTGAAGGTTGGCGATACTCTGCAGCTGGGCGAAGTGCGTGGTGGAGCCTTGCACTACGATCCTGAATGGCAGGCCCGGCCATTGTGGTTGTTCGCTGCCGGCACGGGTCTGGCTCCGTTGTGGGGTGTGCTGCGAGAAGCGTTGCGACAAGGTCATCACGGCCCGATCCGGTTGTTGCACATGGCCAACGAGCACTACCTGGATGAACCGTTGCGCGCGCTTGCCCAGCTTCATGCCAACCTTGCGATAGAGCAGTTCCCGGCAGGCGAGCCGCCGCCGTTGCGCCTCCTGTCGCGCCAGACCATCGCCCTGGTGTGCGGCTCGCCGATCAGCGTGGAAGAGTTTTCCCGAAGGCTGTTCCTGGCCGGCCTGCCCAGAAGTCAGCTGTATAGCGATGTCTTCGTCGGCCGCGGCTGAGTCGCAACACGCATTCGCGGGCTCTGCCCGCGAAAGGGTTTAGACGATGCATCTGACCCACCGCAGTGCACCCTTCGCGGCCACAGACCGCTCCTACAGAAATGCAAAAGGCCCCGAGGTGTTCACCTCGGGGCCTTTGGTCTTGCAGCCAATGGCTATCAGTCGACCAGCGGGTCACCCACGTGCAGGATTTTCATCCCGTTCGTGCCACCCGTCTGTGCGTAGCTGTCGCCCTTGGTCAGGATGACCCAGTCGCCCTGTTGCACGATGCCCATCTCGAGCAGCTTGTCGATGGCAGCCTTGCTCACTTCGCTCGGCGGCAGAACGGCCGGATCGAAGTCCACCGGGTAGACCCCGCGGAACATCGCGGCACGGGCCTGGGTGGCCCGCTGTGGCGAGAAGGCGAAGATCGGCACCGATGAGCGCAGGCGCGACATGATCAGCGAGGTATAGCCGGTTTCCGTGAGCGCGATGATTGCCTTCACGCCCGGGAAATGGTTCGCCGTGTACATGGCAGCCAGCGCGATACTTTCGTCGCAACGCTGGAACTGCGTGTACAGGCGATGGCTGGACTTCTTGCTGGTCGGATGCTTCTCCGCGCCGACGATGATCCGCGCCATCGCCTGCACGGCTTCGATCGGGTAGGAGCCGGCAGCGCTTTCGGCCGAAAGCATCACGGCGTCGGTGTAGTCGAGCACGGCGTTGGCCACGTCGGACACTTCGGCGCGGGTCGGCATCGGGTTCTGGATCATCGACTCCATCATCTGGGTCGCCACGATCACCGCCTTGTTGTTGCGGCGAGCGTGCTGGATGATCTTTTTCTGGATGCCGATCAGCTCGGCGTCGCCGATTTCCACTCCCAGGTCGCCGCGCGCCACCATGACCGCGTCACTGGCACGGATCAGGCCGTCGAGGGTTTCGTCGTCGGCGACTGCTTCGGCGCGTTCGATCTTGGCCACCAGCCAGGCGGTACCGCCCGACTCGTCGCGCAACTGACGCGCGTATTCCATGTCCGACGCATCACGCGGGAAAGACACGGCCAGGTAGTCCAGGTCCATCTCGGCGGCAAGCTTGATGTCCGCCTTGTCTTTCTCGGTCAGGGCCGGTGCGGTCAGGCCACCACCGCGGCGGTTGATGCCCTTGTGGTCGGACAACGGACCGCCGATCAGTACCGAGCAGTGCAGCGAGTCGGCGGTGGCGGTTTCCACGCGCATGACCACGCGGCCATCGTCGAGCAACAGTTCGTCGCCCACGCCGCAATCCTTGACCAGGTCCGGGTAGTCGATACCCACGACCTCCTGGTTGCCGTCGGTGAGCGGATGGCTGGTGGAGAAGGTGAAGCGGTCGCCGACCTTCAGTTCGATGCGTTTGTTGGTGAACTTGGCGATGCGGATCTTCGGACCTTGCAGGTCGCCGAGCAGGGCGACGTGACGCCCCAGGCGCGCGGCGATCTCGCGGATCAGACGGGCGCGAGCCTTGTGCTCATCCGGTGTACCGTGGGAAAAGTTCAGGCGAGCGACATCCAGACCAGCCTTGATCAGTTGTTCGATCACTTCCGGCGAGTTGGAGGCGGGGCCCAGGGTGGCAACGATTTTGGTACGGCGAACGGTCATGCACTGACTCCTTTATTGAAGCGCTGCCAAAGGCTACTCCTCAATTGCGCTGTAGTCATCGTTCCTCTGCACAACATGTCCAGGAATTGGCCGGGAGGATTTGCACGCACCGGCATCCAATGCCTGGGTATTGAAGATTCCCGGCAATGGGTCGATAAACCCTGATAACCCCCTGCGGCAGGAGAATCCCATGCGCGCGCTTGTATTGATTGCCCTGGCCATCGCCGTGTCAGGCTGCACCCGCTGGTCGATGGACCAGCACTTGAACAGCGCCTATCGCGCCTACGACGACGACAACTGCGAGAAAGTCGTGCTGGAACTGTCCCAGGTCGACCGCAAAAGCCGGTCGCGGCCCTATGTGCAACCGGAGGTCTCGATGCTGCGTGGCCAGTGCCTGGAGCGCCAGAAGTTGTACGTCGACGCCGCCCAGACCTACCAGTACATCATCAACCGCTATCCCTCCAGCGAGTACGCCTACCGCGCCCAGGCGCGTCTGCAGACACTCGATCAACTGGGCCACGTGGGTCCGGGTGTGCCCGCGCAGCCACGGCCGGCGGCATTCTGAGGTAAATTTCCTGTACTCTGAAACGGCCTTGAAGAAGGCCTGGGCTACGCTGGACGAGTGGAGCTACGAAACGACAGAGGATGAACACGACACATATGCCGGATATCTACAGCAGGCCCATCATGTACACCGAACGTCGGATCGAGCGGCATCAACTGCCGTACTACCTCAAGGTCTACAACCGTCACACCGGTCGTGCCATGGGCTACATGGGCAACGTGTCGGATGTCGGGCTGATGCTGATCAGCGAGCTGCCGTTGCTGGTCGGGCCGGTGTTCGAACTGCAGGTGAAAATCCCTTCGGTCGAAGGCGAGCCCAAGCTCATCGACCTCTCGGCGCAGTGCCTGTGGTGCCATGAAGACGCCACGCCGGGGCACTACGATTCGGGCTTCGAGTTGCAGGGCCAGGTGCCCACCGAGTTCCTCAAGCTGGTCGACGCGCTGCGTCAGTATTTCACGTTCCATCCCCATGGCACGTCGGCCTGACGGGGCATCCAGGGTTCAGGTACGCGGCTGCCGCAGGCTTCGATAGCGCATCAGCGATTCTGCGGCGATCTCGCCAGGCCATGCGTCCACGACATTCACGCCGCCTGCGGCCAGCCGATCATGCAGGCGCTGGCGCAGCAGCAGGCGCTGCATCACTCCGCAGTAGAGCAGTGCTTCGCGGCGGGTTCGGACCGGCTGTTGACGCAGGCGCTCGAGTGCTTCGTCGCGCAGGCTGGCCAGCAATACCGGCCAGCGCTGCGCGGCCCTGCTCAACGCCAGGGGCCAGGTCGATTCGATGCCGGCATGAAAGCCGGTCACCATCACCAGCAATGCGTAGTCGTGTTCGTCGCGGTGCAGGGCATCCAGGACCGTGGCGGGATCGCCGTCTATCGGGCAGGGCTCGAGCTGCGCGAGCGCTTCACCCAGGCGCTGCAACTGTTCGGCGCCGGGTTGCGGTTTCAAGTGTACGGGCGACGTGCTGGAAGACACGTGCAGGCCGACGGCGAATCCGTCAGCCAGTACCGTTTCAGCCAGTTGCAGGCAAGCGTGTACGGCGTGTTTCAGGTCGCTTGAGTGGGCACCTGGGTGACTGGACCACGCGCCACACTCGAGCAGGATCATCACCGCCCGCTCGGCCGGCATGGCGGACGGCCCGACCGTCCCCACTGCAGCAGCGACGGGGTGGCCGGTCCGCGCAGCGGCCGACATCGGCCCCAGGCTGTCCCGCAAGCGTTGCAATTGCGCCACGGTGCGGGTGAACACTCGAGCGGGCATCCGCCGACCGCGCACGGGCATCAGTGCGGCACCGATGCTGCGGGTCGATTGCTGCGAGAGTTGGGCCAGCACCTGCCACTGCTCGGCCACTGCAAGCGCGTCGAAGCCCGGATGGTGCAGGCAGGCACGCTGCAGCAGGTCTTTCTGCAGGGCGGCCAACACTTCTCCCGGCCCCAGCTCGCGCAGGGATCGACGTCCTTGCTCACGAATGCCCTGCAACTGACCTCGGTCCAGCAGGTTCGGCGCACGCTGTGGCCGCTGTCGCGTCCTCATCCACCACAGGCCCGGCACGGCTGCCAGAAGCAGCGCGGCAAACACCCACAACGCGTATCGCCCAGGCGGCTCAGGCACCGGCTCGAACACCCAGGTCACTTCGCTGCCCTGATTCAGGTACCACAGCAGCCAGGCATTGTCGTAGCGCTGGATCTGCTCGTCGGTCCACAAACGGGCATCGCTGACCAGGGTGATGAGGCCCTCGCCGTAGGCCATCTGCATCAGATGCGTGGCGCCGTTGCTGTTGGCCCAGGACTGGACCTTGCCGGTCGGGTCATCCAGATGGCGTTGCGTGTCGAAACCCATGTAGGCCGGCGCCGATTCGTCTTCCAGATAGAGCTTGGTCAGCGAAGGGTAGTCGTCGCCCGCCGCAGGCGGCAGTTGCGGCAACTGCGAGCTCGACTGCACGCGAATCTGCAGGCGATCGAGCAAAGCATCCCCACTGCTGGCGCGGGCCTCGTCCCACAAGGCGTCGGCGACCGCCAGCAGGCGTCCGCCACGCTGCACCCAGCCCAGCAGACGGTCGACTTGCTGGGCCGACAGCGGCGTTTGCCGGTGCAGCAGCATCAGGCTGTGGCCGCGTGCAGGCAGCGTGTCCAGTTCGTCCCAAGTGGTTGTCGCCTGGTTGGCCAGCCCTTGTGCCTGGAGAAAGTCCCGGGCACCTCGATAGGGCGTACTCACCGACGGCTGTGAAGCGAGGATTCGCGCGATGGATTGCCGTGCAGCCTGGCTGTTCAGCGTCTGATCGAGCAGGCGCGGGCTGTCGAGATCGGCGGCGCCGGTGAGGCCGGCCCACAGCGCCAGTGCAACCAGCAAGGCCGCTGCACGCCGAGCACGCTGCCGTCGGGGTGGTCTCAACGGACCGCCACCAGGCTCAACAGCTGCCCATCGAGCCAGGCGAACTGCCCGTCGATTTCGAATCCGCTGGCGAACTGCGGTGAGAGGTCGATCAACAGGCGCAGGCGTGCCTGCCCTTGGGCAGACCAATGCAGCACTTCGGCATGTTCGAAATAGAAGCGCTTGCCGACCAGCGGATACAGCGCCTTGAACAGGCTTTCCTTGAGGGAGAACGTCAGGGTCACCACCATGGCCACCTGGTTGGGGTCCATCCGGGCCTGCTCGTCCAGGGTCAGTATTTCCGCGCGCAGCCGTTCGGCGCGCGCCAGCGGCAGCAGGCTCTCGATGTCCAGGCCCAGTCCCTGGCAGTCATCGCGGCTGGCGACCACGGCTGCGGCCCGACCGCTGCCATGGGTAATCGACCCTACGGTCTGTTCAGGCCAGATCGGCGCGCGGTCGGTGCCGATGACCGGCACCTGCGCTTCGCCGGTGAGGGCCAGCAGTGCCTCGCGTGCGCAGACACGCCCAGCCAGGTACTCGGCCTGGCGCTTGGCCACCGAACGCTGGATCGACGCAGGCGCCACGATGCCGCACCGCGAGAAATCCTCGGTCGTGAACGCGCTGTGCTCGAAACGGTTGCTGAACAACCGTGCGCCGGGCACCGATTCAGGCAGTGGCCAGTGCTGGCGCAGATCGCTCAGGCAAGCGGGGAGGGCTGTATTCATGTGCGCATTCTGCCCAGCCTCGTCGTGCAAGGGAATGACGATCATTGCACGCGCGTTTCACCGCTGAACACCAGGGTCTGGCGGCACCGGCGGCACAGGTAGCGGCGGCCTTTGCCAACCATGCCGTGGCGCTGGGCGGAAAAGGCGAAGTCGCCGTCGGCGCAGGGGCATTTGTAGAGGTAACGGATAACCTGGCGACGTTTCACCGCATAGCTGTGGCAACGGTGGGGTGTCAGCTCGTAGACACCGCGCATGATCAGTTGCCATTCCTCGCCATGGGGCGCAATGCGGTCGCCGAACAACTGATGGGCGACCAGGTGCGCGACTTCGTGGGGCACGGTCTGCCTGAGGAAGTCCTCGGTGTTCTCGCGGTAGAGCTGTGGATTGAAGCGCAGCAGGTTTTCATGCAGGTGCGCGACACCGGCTTTCTGCCCGCGCAGCTTGGTGCTGACCACCGGGCGCCGGAAAGGCCGCTTGAAAAACAGTTCGGCCTGGCAGAAACAGGCTTCGACGCGTTGATTGAGTTGCTCGGGCATTCTTTGACACACTCCAGATGCGCCGATTATGCCGCAACGTCCAGGCATTGCCGAGCCACCCGTCGGTACCACGCGCAGGTATCGCTTGCTGCGGCGCTACACCCAATACATCAAAGCGCGTAAAATGCCCGGCTTTTGTCACACACCTCGCGGATCCTGTCGCCATGGGCACTCTTTCGGTCAACCAGAACAAATTGCAGAAACGCCTTCGCCGGCTGGCCGGTGAAGCCGTCGCCGACTACAACATGATCGAAGACGGCGACAAGGTCATGGTCTGTCTTTCGGGTGGCAAGGACAGCTACACGATGCTCGATGTGCTCCTGCACCTGCAGAAGGTGGCGCCCATCGCTTTCAGCATCGTCGCCGTGAACATGGACCAGAAGCAGCCGGGCTTCCCCGAGCAGGTGCTGCCGGCCTACCTGGAACAACTGGGCGTGGAGTACCACATCGTCGAGAAGGACACCTATTCGGTGGTCAAGGAGCTGATCCCCGAAGGCAAGACCACCTGCTCGCTGTGCTCGCGCCTGCGTCGCGGCACCCTGTACAACTTCGCCGACCAGATCGGTGCAACCAAGATGGCCCTGGGGCACCACCGCGACGACATCGTCGAGACGTTCTTCCTCAACATGTTCTTCAATGGTTCGCTCAAGGCCATGCCGCCCAAGCTGCTTGCCGACGACGGGCGCAACGTGGTGATCCGGCCGTTGGCTTACTGCCACGAGAAGGATATCCAGGCCTACTCCAACTTCAAGCAGTTCCCGATCATTCCCTGCAACCTGTGCGGTTCCCAGGAAAACCTGCAGCGCCAGGTGGTCAAGGACATGCTGGTTGACTGGGAGCGCAAGACGCCCGGCCGCACCGACAGCATCTTCCGCAGCCTGCAGAACGTGATGCCATCGCAGTTGGCCGACCGCAACCTGTTCGACTTTCACAACCTGCGCATCGACGACAGCGCCCCGGTGCGGATCGCCAATGTGGTGAACCTGTAACACCGCGGCGCCCCGTTCGCGGCCGATGGCCGCTCCTACGGGAGATCTGGATCGCCGTAGGAGCGGCCATCGGCCGCGAAAGCCTAGACCCCCTGTAGGAGCGGTCAGTGGCCGCGAAGGGCGCCCCGCTATTTCTCGCCAACCGCCCCTGCCGTGATCACCTGCACACTCAGGCGCGGCGTCGCCAGGTCCAGCCCGGCCTCGTCCATCTGCCGCTTGAGTGCCAGGTTGAAGGCCCGCGACACCTCCCACTGCTTGATCGGGCCGGTCTTGAACCGCGCCCGCAGGATCGCCGTACCCGACTCGAAGCTCTCCACGCCCTGAAACTCCAGCGGCGACCAGATATCGCGCCGATGCAACGGATCGCTGCGCATCTTCTGGCCCACTTCGCGCATCATCTTGATGGCGTCGTCGATGCCCATGCTGTAGGGCACCGCCACGCGGAAGATGGCATAGCCGAATTCCCGCGAGTAGTTCTTGATGCTCTTGATTTCGCTGAACGGAATGGTGTGCACGATGCCGTCGATGTCGCGCAGGCGCACGGTACGGATGGTCAGGCCTTCCACAGTGCCCAGGTGCCCACCTACATCCACGTAGTCATCGATGGCCAGGGAATCCTCGATGATAATGAACAGCCCGGTGATCAGATCCGCCACCAGCGACTGCGCGCCAAAACCGATGGCCAGGCCGATCACACCCGCACCCGCCAGCAGTGGCGTGACGTTCATGCCCATGTTGGCCAGGGCAATGATCGCCGCAATGATGAAAATGGTCACGAACAGCACGTTGCGAATCAGCGGCATCATGGTCTGCGCGCGCGCATTCGCCATGCCCTTGCGCGAGCGCGTGAGGGCATGGTGGATGCCTGTGTCAGCCAGGATCCACACCAGCCAGGCGAAGATCAGCGTGCCCACCAGGCTGGCCAGGCGCACCGAGATCTCGTGGCCATCGCCTTCGGTGAAGCCGATCAGCGACATGCCCCACACGCGCAGGCCCAGATCGACGAAAACCACCCAGATCAGCAGGTGCATCAAGGTGTAGGCAAAGTGACTCAAGCGCTCTGAATACAAGGCATGACGCCGCGGGCCCTTGGGCGGGCGCAAGGCGTGACGCCGGATCAGGCCATTGATGACCATGCACAGGATCAACAGCACCGCACACATCAGCGACTGGCGCAGGGCCGTGCTGGTGTCGCCGGCCGAGAAGAACGTGGCGAACAGCGAGATGCCGACCAGCACCAGCGCCGGCAGGTACCAGAAACTGCCGAGGATCTCGATGGTGTCGCTCAAGGCTCGCCGGGTCAGGCGTCGCGACAGCGGCTGGTTGCGGATCAGATGGGCGATGGGCCGGCGAAAGCGCAGGATGAACAGCCCGGTCGACAGGGCCGCCAGTACATTGGCCAGGGTCGCCGCGCTGTGTGCTAGGTGCTGGCCGAGCGCAGCGACCATCCGTGGGTCGCTCAACGCCTCGCCGAAGGCGGCGAAACTGCCGATCAACCACAGGGGGCGAAACGCACGGTGACGCAGGATGTTCAGCGCGCGGTGTCGATGCGGTCCGTCGAGCAGGGAAAACGCGATCACGCAAATCGCGGAAAACAGTGTGCCGACCACCAGCGCGTAGGCCATCACCATCGCCAGGCTCTTGCCCAATGAAGAGGGCAGGGCGTAGCCCACATAAACGGTAATGACCAGCGCCACCAGCCAGGGCCCGAGCTTGCGCAAGGCAAAGCGCAGCAGGTCGAGGGTACGCGGATGCTGCGGCAACTCTTCCGACAGGCCAAAGCGCACACGCACGCGATGCCCGATCCAGATCAAACTGTAGGCAAGCAGGCTCCACACCAGAATGATCAACAGAAATGCGCCGATGATCGGCGGCCATTCGGCCATCGGCAGGGCCAGCGCCTCTAGCTCTTCATGGGCCAGGGCGACTTCCGCGCCCCAGCGCTGGAACGGACTGTTATCGCCGGAAAACTGCTGGTCGACGTGCGCCAGGGCACTGCCGATCATGCCCAACACGCCCTGCTCGGCCGCAGGTTGGGCTTGCCGGGTGCTGTCCCGCAGTTTTTTCAGGTCGCTCAAGAGTTTGGTGCGTTGCTGGTCGTTTTCCAGGGTCTGGATCACCTGATCCAGGGACTGACCCAAGGGTTGGGCTGGTTGCTCGGCGGGTTTTTCCGAACTCCCCCCCAGCAACCCAGGCAAAGCAACGGCTTGGGCGGTGATCGGCAGTAGCAACAGGACTGCAAGCGCCAGGCGCAGGAAAAGGGCCATCAGTGGAATCACCTGTAGATCGGTGTTTGCGTGGTCCGCCCTGGGCCCGCCGAGGGCCGGCCACGAAGAATGGAACCGTGAGCGTCCCCCGCGTGCGCGCAGCTAGGGCAGCTCGTTGCTGGCGTAGAACGCCCCGAGCACCTTGACCAGATGCGCCAGGTCATGGCTGCCGGCAAGCTCGCGAATCGAATGCATGGCAAACGTCGGCAGGCCGATGTCGACGGTCCTGACCCCCAGGTGGCTGGCGGTGATCGGACCGATGGTCGAGCCGCAACCCATGTCGCTGCGTACCACGAAACTCTGCACCGGCACTTCCACCGCCATGCACAGGTGGCGGAAGAACCCCGCCGTCTCGCTGTTGGTGGCGTAGCGCTGGTTGCTGTTGACCTTGATCACCGGCCCGGCATTGAGCTTGGGCCCGTGGTTGGCGTCGTGCTTGTCGGCATAGTTGGGGTGTACACCATGGGCATTGTCGGCCGATACCAGCAGCGAGCGCTGGATGCTGCGCACATACTCGTCGCCCTCGGGCAACAGGCGCTGCAGGACTTGTTCGAGCATCGGCCCGTCGGCGCCGCAGGCAGAGCTGGAGCCAATTTCTTCGTGGTCGGTGCATACCAGCACGCAGCTTTCATCGCCCTGGACATCGAGCAGGGCCTGCAGGCCTGCATAACAGGACAGCAGGTTGTCGAGCCGCGCGCCGGCGATGAAATCACCGTGCAGGCCGATCACCGCGGCGCTTTGCGTGTCGTAGAAACTGAGTTCGTAATCGAGCACCACGTCGGCGTTCAGCCCGTGTTCGCGTGCCAATTGCTCGGTCAGCAGCGCGCGGAAATCGACCCGCTCGTCGCCGGCCACCTGAGCCAGCACGGGTGGCAGTTCGTTCTGTGCGTTGATCGCCCAGCCCAGGTTGGCCTCGCGGTTCAGATGAATGGCCAGGTTGGGCACCACGGCAATCGGCAGGCGGAAATCGATCAGCTGGCTTTCGACCTTGCCGTCACGGCGAAAGGTGACCCGGCCGGCCAGCGACAGATCGCGGTCGAACCAGGGCGCCAGCAACGCACCGCCATAGACTTCGACGCCCAGCTGGAAGAAGCCCTGGCGCTGCAACTCGGGTTGCGGCTTCACCCGCAGACAGGGGCTGTCGGTGTGAGCGCCAACCAGGCGCAAGCCGCTCAGCAGCGGCGAATGCTTGCCCAGCCTGACGGCAATGATCGAGGAATCGTTGCGCGTTACGTAGTAGCGCCCACCGGGCACCGTGTTCCAGCTTTCGCGCTCGTCCAGCCGCTGGTAACCGGCTGCCTCGAGGCGGCGAGCCAGCGTCGCAGTGGCGTGGAATGGGGTAGGGGAGGCCTTGAGAAAATCGATCAGGCCTTGGTTCAAAGCTTCACGCATAGAAAACTCCAGACAGCAATGCCACCGAGTTTACCCGATTGCCCACCCGTGTGGCTGCTGCTCCCACACAGGACCTGGCATACCGGTAGCAGCGGTCATCGCCCGCGAAAGCCTCACCGCTGTTCAGAAGGGTGCGGCGCACTCGAATTTCATCCGCTCACCCGTCACCGGATGGGTAAACGCCAGCATGCTGGCATGCAGGCACAACCGTTCGTGTGCCTGCAACGCCTCGGGGTGGGCATACAGCCGGTCACCCAGCAGCGGATGACCGATCGACAACAGGTGCACGCGCAATTGGTGGGAACGCCCGGTGATCGGCGTCAGCTCCACGCGACACCACTCGCCGCAGCGCTCCAGCACCTTCCAGAAGGTCAGCGCATGCTTGCCGTGCTCGTGATCCACCACGTGCCGTGGCTTGGTCGGCGGATCGTAGCGCAGCGGCAGGTCGACACTGCCACTGTCCAGCGCAGGCTGGCCCCAGGCCAGGGCGGTATAGGCTTTTTCCGTCTCGCGGTCGTGGAACTGCCGGGACAGCTCGCGGTGGCTGTCGGCATCGCGCGCCAGCAGAATGATGCCGCTGGTTTCCCAGTCCAGGCGATGCACGATGCGCGCCTCGGGGAAGCCGTTTTCCTGCAGGCGGGTGATCAGGCAGTCCTTGTTGTCGTCGGCGCGCCCGGGCACCGACAACAACAGGGTCGGCTTGTCGATGACCAGCACGGCGGCGTCCTGGTGGATGATGCGAATGTTCGACAACGGCATGAAAGGTCTATCTCTCAGAAACGCCAACGGCGGCGCGTCGACCCTTTTCAGCAAAGGGCCGGCGGGCCGCCGTGGAGCCGAGCGCGGGGCTCAGCGGTCGGGCAGGGTAATGTTCAATTCCAGAATCGAGCAGCTACCCTGATTCTCGAGCGCAACCTGTACCTGGTCGCTCTCGATGTTCACATACTTGCGAATCACTTCCACCAGCTCTTTCTGCAGAGCCGGCAGGTAGTCAGGGGTAGTGCGTTGGCCGCGTTCATGCGCCACGATGATCTGTAGACGCTCTTTCGCGACCGACGCGGTGTTGCCTTTCTTGCGGTCACGAAAGAAGTCGAAAATATTCATTAGCGACCTCCAAACAGGCGCTCGACCCAGTTCTTCTTCTTGAAATCAAGGAAGCGGTGGGGCTTTTCCTTGCCCAGCAAGCGGTCGACGGCATCGCTGTACGCCTGGCCGGCGTCGCTCTGGTCGTCGAAAATCACCGGCGTACCCGAGTTGGACGCCTTGAGCACTGCTTCGGATTCCGGAATCACGCCCAGCAGGCGAATGGCCAGGATTTCCTCGACGTCTTCCACGCCCAGCATCTCGCCGCGGCTGACGCGCTCGGGGCTGTAGCGGGTGATCAGCAGGTGTTCCTTGATCGGATCCTCGCCGTTCTCGGCGCGTCGCGACTTGCTCGCCAACAGGCCAAGCATGCGGTCCGAGTCGCGTACCGAGGACACCTCGGGGTTGGTCACCACGATTGCTTCGTCGGCGAAATACATGGCCAGGTGAGCACCTTTCTCGATGCCTGCCGGGGAGTCGCACAGAATGTAGTCGTGGGTCTTGGACAGCTCGGTGATGATTTTCTCGACGCCTTCCTTGGTCAGGGCATCCTTGTCGCGCGTCTGGCTGGCAGCCAGGATGAAGAGGTTCTCGACGCGCTTGTCCTTGATCAGGGCCTGCTGCAGGGTCGCTTCACCGTTCACCACGTTGACGAAGTCGTACACCACGCGGCGTTCGCAGCCCATGATGAGGTCAAGGTTACGCAGGCCGACGTCGAAGTCGATGATGACGGTTTTGTGGCCGCGCAGTGCGAGGCCGGTGCCGATGGCGGCGCTGGTGGTGGTCTTGCCCACACCACCCTTGCCGGATGTAACCACTAGAATCTTGGCCAAGGTGTATCACCCCTACTTAAAAAGGGACTGTTAATCCCCGAAAAAACATGACTTCAAAACATCGGCGGACTGCATGTGCCTGCGGTACCGGAAGCGTACCGCTCGACAACCGCGCTATTTGAAAGTTGCGCTGAAAATGGCGGCAGTATCCGTTAAAGACGGGTGATGTTCAACACATCCCCCGATAAGCTCACCTGAACGGGCGCACCCCACAGCGGGTCGCGACGCAGGTCTTCGGAGACCTTGTACTGCCCGGCGATGGAAAGCAGTTCGGCGCCCAGCTGTTGACAGAAGATGCGGGCCTTGCGGTCGCCCTTGATGCCCGCCAGGGCGCGGCCACGCATCGGGCCGTACACATGAATGTTGCCATCGGCCAGCAGTTCGGCACCCGAGCTCACCGAGCTGATCACCACCAGGTCGCAGCCCTGGGCGTAGATCTGCTGGCCGCCACGGATCGGCGTGGTGATCACGCGAGTCGGCTGGATCAAGGGCTCTGGAGGCTTTTCCGGAGGCTTCTCGGACTTGCGCTCTTCGACTTCCAGCGGTCGTTCGCGGGCACCCGAGGGTGGCAGCACCGGCAAGTCGATGGCGATTGCCGCCGCGATGTCTTCGATGCGGCTGGCACGCAGCGCCAGGGTCCGCAGGCCATGATGACGGCAGATGCGCATCAGGCCCGGCAGGTCGATGCTGCCCTGGTTGGCGGGCAGTTTGTCCAGCGCCAGCACCAGCGGCGTGTTGCTGAAGAAGTTCGGGGCCTGCGCGACCTTGGCCGCCAACTGGCGGTCGAGGCCGGCAAGATCGTTCTTCGCCAACTCAAGCACGGTGATGGCGAGCATGCTGCCCTTGAGTTGGAACACAGGTTCCTGGTCTAGCTGATCGGTCTGGCTCATGGTCGGCAAAACGCGCCTTGTAACTAAAAAAAGTGCCGAGACTTATAGCGAGAACCACCTTCCCCTGCAAGCCGCGACGCAGCGATGGGTGGTCAACCCATGTAGAATGCCCCGCCTTGTAGCCTGTTCGGAATCGTCAATGGACCGCCCGCGTTTTCGCCGATCTTTTCTTCATCCGCGCTTCTGGCCCCTGTGGCTGGGGCTCGGCGCGTTGTGGCTGGTCGTGCAATTGCCCTATCGCGCCTTGCTCAGGCTGGGCCGCTGGCTGGGGATGGGCATGTACCGCGTGGCCAGCGAACGTCGCCGTGTGGCGGCGCGCAACCTCGAGTTGTGCTTCCCGCAGATGCCGCCCGTCGAAAGAAAACGCCTGCTCAAGGAAAACTTCGTATCCACCGGCATTGCATTCTTCGAGATGGCCATGAGCTGGTGGTGGCCACAGGCGCGCCTGGCCAGGCTGGCGCACATCGAAGGTCTCGAACACCTGCAGGCGGCGCAACGTGAGGGCGAGGGCGCAATTCTGATGGCGCTGCATTTCACCACCCTGGAAATCGGTGCAGCGTTGCTGGGCCAGCGCCACACCATCGACGGCATGTACCGCGAGCATCGCAATGCACTGTTCGATTTCGTCCAGCGCCAGGGCCGCGAACGGCACAATCCCGATTCGCTGGCGGTAGAACGCGAGGACGTGCGCGGGATGATCAAGCTGCTGCGCAAGGGCCGCGCTATCTGGTACGCACCCGATCAGGACTATGGCGCCAAGCAGAGCATCTTCGTGCCGCTGTTCGGTATCGAGGCGGCCACGGTGACGGCTACCACGCATTTCGCCCGACTGGGCAAGGCACGGGTCATCCCGTTCACGCAACGGCGGCTGGAAGACGGCTCTGGCTATCGGCTGGTTTTGCATCCACCGCTGCAGGGGTTTCCCGGCGAGAGCGAAGCGGCCGATGCCTTGCGCATCAACCAGTGGGTGGAACAGGCCGTGACCGAATGCCCCGAGCAGTACCTGTGGGCCCATCGCCGCTTCAAGTCGCGGCCTGTCGGCGCACCGAAACTGTACGAGAAGCGCTGAGCGGGGTGGGGTAGACGAACCAGCGTCGACCCCGCTCTCACAATCGCCTGAGGCTCAGCTCTGGTGAGAGCGGTTGCTACCGGCGAAGAGGCCCGTGCGCGATGCGCTTACTCGGCGATCTGCAGCTTGCGCGACTCGGTGTACACGTAACGCACCTTCTCGTACTCGAACGGTGAGTTCAGCTGACCGTAGCGGAAGCTGTTGCTGTAGCGCCGATCCACGGCACGCAACGCCCACAACTCTGGATGATTGCTGCTGACCTCGGACACATTGAGGAAATTGATCTGGTTCTCGACGGCGAAGTCGAACACCAGGCCGGTGGTGTCGCGCAGGTTGGACGGCCCCAGGATCGGCAAGACCAGGTAGGCGCCGTTCGGCACACCGTAGAAGCCCAAAGTCTGGCCGAAGTCTTCGGCCTGCTTCTGCAGGCCGAACCAGGTGGCCGGGTCCCACAGGCCCGCCACGCCCAGCGTGGTGTTCACCAACAACCGTCCAGATGTATCCAGGGCACGCTTGCCCTTGAACTGCAGCAGGCTGTTGACCAGGCTCGGCACTTCGCCCAGGTTGCTGAAGAAGTTGCTCACCCCGGTGCGCAGGAACGACGGCGTGATGTACGTATAGCCGTTGACCACCGGCAGGAATACCCACTCGTCGAAACGATAGTTGAAGTGATACAGGCGCCGGTTCAGGTTTTCCAACGGGTCGTAGACATTCAACGCCGTGAGCGTGGAGCGCTCGAACTCGCGCTGGTCCAGGCCAGGGTTGAACTTGAGTACCTGCAACGGTTGCTTGAAGCCGTCGCTGTCGACCTTCTGGACGGTGCTGTCGTCGGCCTGGGCAACGCCTGCGCACAGCAGCGTTGCCATCAACAGGAATGTTCTAGCCACGGAAGAACTCCAGCATAGCGTCGCTGTTGACGCGGTAATTGAGGTTGCCGCAATGGCCGCCATAAGGGTAAACGGTCAGGCGATCGCCAAAGGTCTTGCGCAAAAAGCCCAGGTCGCCAGGGCCCAGGATCACATCGTCGGCGTTGTGCATGACGCTGATCTTGGTGCTGTTCTGCAGGTAGTCCTTGATGCCATACAGGCTCACCTGATCCACCAACTGCAGCAGGCTGCCACCGTCGGTGCGGGCGCGCCACATCGGAATCACCTGCTCGGTCAGGTAGCAGTCGAAGTCGCACTGCAGCGCCCGGCGCAGGAACGGCGTGAGGCTGGTGCCTTCGCTGATCGGATACTTGGGTGGCGTGATCAGCCCGCGGCGGTTGATCAGGTCGGAGGTGAAGGCGATGTCGGCAGCCGAGAATCGGAACGAGGTGCCGATCAGCATGGCCATCTGCTCGTTGGACAGGTGCTGCTTGGACTGCTGGAAATCGTAGAGCAGCGCGTCGTTGAGGTCGATATAGCCCTTCTGCTGGAAGTAGCGCGTCAGCTTGTTGAGGACCAGCTCGTAGAACGTCGTGCTGTTGTTGATGCCCTTGACCTGGGTCTGCACCAACTTGTCGAGGTTGGTGATCGAGGTGTACAGATTGACCGGCGGGTTGAGCAGCAGCACTTTCTTGAAGTTGAAACTGCGGCGGGTTTCATCCAATTGGCTGACGAACGCGGCGTCCAGCGCACCGAGGCTGTAGCCGGTCAGGTAGAAATCGGTGATCGGCAACTTCGGATGCTGGGCGCGCACGCCCTGCATGACCCGGTACAGGTCTTCGGCATCTTCGCGGGTCACGCCCGGAGTGGCGAAGCGCGACGCGGCGCTGATGAAGTCGAAGCTGGTGGGTGAGGACAACTGCACCACGTGGTAGCCGGCCTGGTAATACAGCTTTTTCAGGTATTCGTTGAGCGAACTGCTGTAGGGCGCACCGGTGCCGGCAATGAGGAAGATCAGCGGCGCGGCATGGTCCTGCTGGGCCAGGCGATAGCGCAGCTTCTTCACGGCCCAGAAATTGTCCGGCAGGATGAACTCTCGCTCCGGGCGCACGTTGAGGCTGTAGTCGGCCTGATCGATGTCTTCGTCCAGGGGCAGCTTGGGCCGTAGCTCCGGCGGTGTCGAAGCGATCGTGGCCTCGAACGGGTTGGTGAGCGGATAGCCATAGGTGGCGGGGTCGATATCCTTCGCCAACGCGGACGCACTCATGATGAGGCCGCCAAGCAGGGCAGCGAAGCGCAATGATCGGAGCATGACGGAGTCCCTAGAGGAGAATGCTGTGTTGACGTTCGAGGCTAGGACAAGCGCACTGGTGGCAAGTTGCCAAGCCGCTGGGTTTTTAACACAACAACTCGTCCTGACCGGCGGCAAGATACACTGAATTCACCACTCGATGCGCGTGCTCCGACCTGCTGCACGCCACAGTGAGCAGTGCTACCGCCGCTGCTTGCGTCGCCGCCATTGGCGACTGACCCACCAGCGCCAGTAAAACATTGTCAGGAAGTATGCCAACGCTCCCAGTACCACGCCAGTCACCACCGAGCCGAGCAGGAACGGCTGCCACAGCGTGGACATCTGGCTCATCACCCAGTCCCAGCTGTAGGAGTCAGGTAGCTGCCGCGGTGGCTGACCCAGCAGCCAGGACCCTACCTTGTACGTGCAATAGAACACCGGCGGCATGGTGATCGGGTTGGTCAGCCACACCAGGCTGACCGCGATGGGCATGTTGCCGCGCACCATGATGGCCAGGGCCGCCGCCAGGAGCATCTGCAGCGGGATGGGCATGAACGCGGCGAACAGGCCGACCGCCATCGCCCGTGCCACGGAATGACGGTTCAGGTGCCAGAGGTTGGCGTCATGCAGGAGGCGACCCAAAAATCGCAGCGACTTGTGTTCACGAATCGTCTCTGGGTCCGGCATGTAGCGCTTGAACAGGCGACGCGGCATAGCGGTCTCGCACGTATCTGTCTGGATGTGTCCGGCAGTATGCACAAGTTGCCTGAAGTCCGAGCTCAGACTTTGTGACATTTGATAAGGCGCGACGCGGCCCGTTTGCCCTTAGCCTTGCCCGGCGGTTTTTCCAGGGAGGAAGGTATGCGCACAGCGATGTTGGCGTTGGCGACCGGGATGGTGTGTCTGCGTTGGCTGCCGGCGCTTCCGTCGCTGGGTTGGTTGGTAGGCATGAGCGCGGGCGGGGTGTTGTTGCTGGCAGTGCGCCGCTGGCATTGCGGGCTTTTCCTGCTGGGTCTGTGCTGGGCCTGCCTGCACGCTCATTGGGCGACGAACGGCCAGTTGGTGGCGGCGCTGGACGGACAAACCCTGTGGCTCGAAGGGGAGGTGGTGGGCCTGCCGGCAACCAACGGCAGCACGGTGCGCTTCGAACTGGCCGAGGCCTGGTCGCGCCGTGCGCAGCTACCGTCGCACCTGCGCCTGGCCTGGTATGGCGGCCCGCGGGTCGTCAGCGGCGAGCGTTGGCGGCTGGCCGTGAAACTCAAGCGGCCGCGGGCATTGGTCAACCCCGGAGGTTTCGACGCCCAGGCCTGGGCCCTGGCCAAGGGCATCGGCGCCACCGGCAGCGTCAAGGCCGGCCAGCGGGTGCGGGCGGCCCGTCTGGCCTGGCGCGATGGCGTGCGCCAGCGGCTGCTGGCTGTGGACAGCCAGCAGCAGGGCGGCACGCTCGCCGCCTTGCTGCTGGGCGACGGTTCGGGCGTGTCCCGCCAGCAGTGGGACGTTCTCCAGGCCACGGGGACCGTGCATCTGTTGGTTATCTCCGGCCAGCACGTCGGCCTGCTTGCGGGGTTGCTGTATGGCCTGGTTGCCCTGTTGGCAAAACTCGGTGTCTGGCCGGCGCGTTGGCCCTGGTTGCCCTGCGCCTGCGCATTTGCGTTCACCGGCGCGTTGGCGTATGGGCTGTTGGCCGGCTTCCAGGTGCCGGTACGCCGAGCCTGCATCATGATCGCCCTGGTGCTGTTGTGGCGGCTGCGCTTCCGCCACCTGGGCGTGTGGTCGCCGCTGCTGCTGGCATTCACCACGGTCTTGCTGGTCGACCCCCTGGTCAGCCTGCAGCCGGGATTCTGGCTGTCGTTTTGCGCGGTGGGAGTGCTGCTGCTGACGTTTTCCGGACGTCTGGGCGGTTGGCGCTGGTGGCAGGCCTGGACGCGCGCGCAGTGCTGCGTGGCGGTGGGTCTGCTGCCGGTGATGGTGGCCTTGGCGTTGCCGGTGAGTATCAGCGGGCCGCTGGTGAATCTGCTGGCCGTGCCCTGGATCAGTCTGCTGGTGCTGCCGGTGGCCATGGCCGGTGCCGTGCTGCTGCCAGTGCCCTGGGTGGGCGAAACCCTGCTGTGGCTGGCCGGAGGCGCACTGCGCGGCCTGTTTCAATGGCTGACCTGGGCCGCCGAGTGGGGGCCTTCCTGGCTGCCGCCGGGGCTGTCGCCCGGGGTATGGCTGGTGCTGGTCATCGGCGTGCTGCTGCTGTTGCTGCCGGCCGGTATTCCATTGCGCTGGTTGGGCGTGCCGATGGCCGGGCTGCTGTTGTTCAGCCCGCGTCAGGCACCGCCCGTGGGCCAGGCCGATATCTGGGTGCTGGATGTCGGCCAGGGGCTGGGTGTGCTCGTGCGCACCGCCCACCACCAGTTGCTCTACGACACCGGTCCCGGCCTGGGCGAAATCGACGCCGGCGCCAGTGTGGTGGTGCCCAGCCTGGTAGCCCTGGGCGTGCGGCGCCTGGATGCGATGATCATCAGTCATGCGCACCTCGATCATTCCGGTGGTGCTGGCACCGTTATGCGACGCCTGCCGGTCGACCAGACGCTGGCCGGTGAGCCCGACCTTTTGCCCGCCGCGTGGCAGGCGCAGCCTTGCGAGCCCGGGCGCAGTTGGGAGTGGGACAAGGTGAAGTTCGTCTTGTGGCGCTGGCCGTCGGCCGTGCCCGGCAATCCCGCCTCGTGCGTACTCTGGGTCGAAGCCAATGGCGAGCGCCTGCTGCTCAGCGGCGACATCGACGCGGCGGCCGAAAAAGCTTTGGTCGCGAGCGGTTTGCCGGTTCAGGCGCACTGGTTGCAGGTGCCGCACCACGGCAGCCGGACGTCATCGAGCAAGCCCTTGCTGGATGCAGTGCGTCCACAGGCAGCGTTGATCTCCAGGGGGCATGGCAATACCTTCGGCCATCCCCATGCCTCCGTACTGGCGCGTTTTCAGGCATTGGGCATCGCCACCCACGACACCGCCGAGGACGGCGCGTTGCGTGTCCGCCTGGGTACCTTTGGCCCGGTGCAGCGGCAGCGCTCCCAGCGACGTTTCTGGCGCGAGGCACCCGACCACCCCTGAGCTTTCCAACGGTCATCGCACGCTTCGACGCGCCTCACCCCTATGGTAGAGTGGCGAACTTTTTCGAGGGGATCGTACCTGTGTGGGAATTGGTTAAGTCTGGCGGCTGGATGATGTTGCCAATCATAGTGAGCTCCATCGTCGCCCTGGCTATCATCGCCGAGCGCTTGTGGACCTTGCGTGCCAGCCGTGTTGCGCCTGCCCACCTGGTCGGCCAGGTCTGGCGCTGGAAGAAAGACAAACAGCTGAGCAAGGAAAAGCTCAAGGAGTTGCGTGCCCACTCGCCGCTTGGCGAGATCCTCGCGGCTGGCCTGGCGAATTCACGCCATGGCCGCGAAATCATGAAGGAAAGCATCGAGGAGGCGGCCAGCCGGGTCATCCACGAGCTGGAACGCTACATCAGTACCCTGGGCACCATTGCCGCCATGGCGCCGCTGCTGGGTCTGCTCGGCACGGTGATCGGCATGATCGAGATCTTCGGCTCGTTCACCGGAGGCGCCGTCAGCGGTAACCCCGGTGTCATGGCAGGCGGTATCTCCAAAGCGCTGGTCACCACGGCTTCCGGCCTCATCGTCGCGATCCCGGCGCTGTTCTTCCATCGCCTGCTGCAACGGCGCATCGACGAGCTGGTGGTGGGCATGGAGCAGGAAGCCATCAAACTGGTGGAAGTCGTGCAGGGTGATCGCGAGGTCGACCTGGCCGAGGAAAAAGCGTGAAGTTTCGTCGTCGCAGTCGGGAAAACATCGAGCTCAACCTGATCTCGCTGATAGACGTCGTGTTCGTGCTGTTGCTGTTTTTCGTCATCACCACCACGTTCACCCGCGAAACCCAGCTGCGTGTCGAGCTGCCGGAAGCGGTGAACGGCGCGCCGGAACAGGCCAGCAACCTCAAACGCATCGACATCGCCATCAGCGCCGAAGGCGTCTATGCGGTGAACAACCAGTTGCTACCGAAAAGCGACCTGCCGACCCTGCTCGACGCCCTGCGTACCGCATCGGCCGGTGACAGCTCGCTGCCACTGTCGATCAGCGCCGACGGCAAGACGCCACATCAAGCGGTCATCAGCGCAATGGACGCGGCCGGCAAGCTGGGTTTCAGCCAGATCAGCATGATCACCGTCGAGGCGCAGGCGAATCCCTGATGAGCTTCGCCGACCGATTGTCCGCCGCCTGGTATGCCGGTCATCGCGCGCTGTGGCTGTTGCGTCCGCTGGAATGTCTGTATCGCAGTGTCGTGGCGCGTAAGCGTCGGCGATTCGAGGCCGGGCAGGGCGCAATCTACCGCGCCCCGGTGCCGGTGCTGGTGGTCGGCAACATCACCGTGGGTGGCACCGGCAAGACCCCGATGATCCTCTGGCTGATCGAGCACTGCCAGGCGCGCGGCCTGCGCGTTGGCGTGGTCAGTCGCGGCTACGGCGCCAGGCCACCGAGCCTGCCATGGCGGGTCCGCGCCGATCAGGACGCTGCCCAGGCGGGCGACGAGCCGTTGCTGATCGTGCGGCGCAGCGGGGTGCCGCTGGTGATCGACCCCGACCGTGGCCGTGCCGTACGTGCGCTGCTCGAAGCCGAGCCTGTGGACCTGGTGCTCAGCGACGATGGCTTGCAACACTACCGCCTGGCGCGCGACATCGAACTGGTGCTGATCGACGCGGCGCGCGGGCTGGGCAACGGTCGCTGCCTGCCCGCCGGCCCGTTACGCGAGCCAGTCGAGCGCCTGCAGTCGGTCGATGCTGTGCTGTGCAACGGTGCCGCCGGCGATTCGGCGCAAGGCTACGGCCTGACCTTGCAAGCCCGGGCGCTGATCCACGTGCGCAGCGGCGAGCGCCGGCCGTTGAGTCACTTCCCGCCAGGGCAGGCAGTACACGCCGTGGCCGGGATCGGCAATCCGCAACGTTTCTTCGACACCTTGCAGGCGCTACACTGGCAGCCTGTCGCTCACGCTTTCGCCGATCATGCCCGGTTAACGCCGCAGGCCCTGTGTTTCGAGCCACCGTTGCCCGTGGTCATGACCGAGAAAGATGCCGTGAAGTGCCGCGAGTTCGCCGCTGCGGATTGGTGGTACCTGGCCGTCGACGCCCAGCCTTCGCCCCATTTCATCGGTTGGCTCGACCAGCGCCTGACCAGCCTTTTGCCCTGATCCCCTTGCCCTGAAGGATTTTTCCATGGACACCAAACTGCTCGATATCCTCGCCTGCCCGATCACCAAGGGTCCGCTCAAGCTCAGCGCCGACAAGCGCGAGCTGATCAGCAAGGGCGCTGGCCTGGCCTATCCCATCCGCGACGGCATTCCGGTGATGCTGGAAACCGAAGCGCGGACCCTGACCGACGACGAGCGCCTGGATAAATGAGCACGGCTTTCACCGTAGTGATACCCGCGCGGTACCAGTCGACCCGCCTGCCGGGCAAGCCACTGCAGATGATCGCCGGCAAGCCGATGATCCAGCATGTCTGGGAACAGGCCTGCAAGAGTTCGGCTGCACGGGTAGTGGTCGCCACCGACGATGGCCGCATCGAGTCCGCCTGCCGTGCCTTCGGCGCCGAAGTGGTGATGACTCGCCCCGACCACGAATCGGGCACCGACCGTTTGGCCGAGGTATGCCAGGCATTGGGGCTGGATGCCGAGTCCATCGTGGTCAACGTGCAAGGCGACGAGCCGTTGATTCCGCCCGTGGTCATCGACCAGGTGGCGGCCAATCTCGCTGCCAGCCACGAGGCCGCCATGGCAACCCTGGCCGAGCCGATCACGGACGTGGAAGCGTTGTTCAACCCCAATGTGGTCAAGGTGGTCACCGACCTGAACGGCCTGGCGCTGACCTTCAGCCGAGCACCGCTGCCGTGGGCGCGCGACGAGTTCGCCAACGATCGCGATGCCCTCCCGGCTCAGGTGCCCTACCGTCGTCACATTGGTATCTATGCCTACCGTGCCGGCTTTCTGCAGGACTTCGTGCAGTGGGGCCCGTGCTGGCTGGAAAACACCGAGCGCCTCGAGCAGCTGCGTGCGCTCTGGCACGGGGTACGCATCCATGTGGCCGATGCCGTGCAGGCGCCGCCCGCCGGTGTCGACACCGAGCAAGACCTGGAGCGCGTACGGCGCCTGCTGGAGGCTTGATGGCAGCCCATGGCAACGTTCCGGCAGGTGAGCTGGTGAACCTGGACATTCGCGCCAATCAGTCGCTCAAGCCGTACAACACCTTTGGTATCGAGGTGAAGGCGGCGTTTCTGGTCGCGGTGCATGACGATATCGAGCTGATCCAGGCCTTGGCCTGGGCCACCACGAACGGTCTGCGTGCGCTGGTGATCGGTGGTGGCAGCAACCTGTTGCTGACCGCCGACCTCTCCGACGTACTGGTGGTGCGCATGGCCAGCCGCGGCGTGCGCGTGCTCGCAGAGGCCGGTGATCAGGTGCTGCTGGAAGCCGAAGCCGGCGAGCCGTGGCATCCCTTCGTATTGCAGACGCTGGAACGGGGTCTGGCGGGCCTGGAAAACCTCAGCCTGATTCCTGGAACCGTGGGTGCGGCGCCGATGCAGAACATCGGTGCCTACGGCGTCGAGATCAAAGACGTGTTCGCCGGCCTCACTGCGCTTGACCGGGATACGTTGCAGATACGCGACTTCAGCGCCGCCGAATGCGCATTCGGCTATCGCGACAGCCTGTTCAAGCGCCAGCCCGGCCGCTGGGTGATCCTGCGCGTGCGCTTCACGCTTTCACGTTCCGCGCCGGTGCATCTGGACTACGGCCCAGTGCGTCAGCGGCTGGCCGAACAGGGTATCCAGCACCCGACGCCCACCGACGTCAGCGCCGCCATCTGCAGCATCCGTCGAGAAAAGCTTCCCGACCCTGCCGAGCTGGGCAATGCCGGCAGCTTCTTCAAGAACCCGGTCGTGACCGCCTCGGTGCTGGACGCCATTCGCAGCGAGCATCCCGATGTGGTTGCCTATCCCCAGGCCGATGGCCTGTACAAACTGGCGGCGGGTTGGCTGATCGAGCGCGCCGGCTGGAAGGGCCATCGCGAGGGCGACGCCGGCGTGCACCGCTTGCAGTCATTGGTGCTGGTCAATCACGGCAATGCATCGGGCAAGCAGCTGCATGCCCTGGCCCAGCGGATCCAGGACGATATCCAGTCACGCTTCGGTGTGGTGCTGGAGATGGAACCCAATCTGTATTGAGCGTCCGTACGGCGCATCGTGACTATCGGAGCTTACCCCCATGTCAGCCATCACCGCCCCCTGTGCCTTGATTCTCGCTGCAGGGCAAGGGCGCCGTTTCCAGGACGCCGCAGGGCAGGGCAGCGACAAACTGCTTGCACGGTGCAGCGGGCTGGACGGCATCGAGCGCAGCGTCATCGAACAGGTGATGCGCAACCTCGGTGATACGCTCGAGCGGCGTGTGCTGGTCACCCGTGCGCACAAGACGCAGCTGATACAGCTGGCCGAAACCTACGGCTGCGAGGTGGTATTGCTCGACTCCGCAGGCATGGGCGACAGCCTGCGCACGGGTGTCGAAGCCAGTCTGGATGCCGATGGCTGGCTGGTGTGCCTGGGCGACATGCCGTTCGTGACTCCCGCAACGTTCGCCAGGGTAAGCCAGTGCATGGCGCCGGAGCGTATCTGCGTTGCCCATGGCGCTCAGGGTCACGGGCACCCGGTAGGCTTTGGCCGCACCTTTCGTGAGCAGTTGCTGTCGCTGCAGGGTGATCAGGGGGCTCGACGATTGTTCGCCGAGGCACACACGCAGCGGGTGGCGTGCGACGACCCAGGGATCTATCGCGATGTGGATCGGCCAGGCGACCTCGTGGGGTAACAGGTCGGCGAACAAATTGCAGGCAACAAAAAAGGCCACTTTTTCAAGTGGCCTTCTTCGTTGTTTGGTTGCGGGAGCCGGATTTGAACCGACGACCTTCGGGTTATGAGCCCGACGAGCTACCAGACTGCTCCATCCCGCGTCTGTGTGGGCTATTCTACAGCGCAGCGCCTGCTTGTCAAACCCTGATTTCAAGAAAACTCTTTTCCATCAATCGCTTAGCTTTGCCGATAGTGCTACGAGTCAGGCGGGGCGGGGCTTCCAGCGGTATTGGGGGGATTTGTCGATGGGCAAAAGAATGCGCGCCGGGCTTTGGCCATGGCGCTTATCGCTGCGAGTGAGATAATACCGTTGTTTTTGTACGATCTTTTACCAGCTTGGTACCCCGCCCAGACCATGACGCAGCGCAAGATCATCCATGTCGACTGTGACTGCTTCTATGCCGCCATCGAAATGCGTGACGACCCCCGGCTGGCCGGCAAGCCACTGGCCGTCGGCGGCTCGGCGGAGCGTCGCGGGGTGATCGCCACCTGCAACTATGAAGCCCGCGCCTATGGTGTGCGTTCAGCCATGAGCTCGCGGCACGCGCTCAAGCTGTGCCCTGACCTGACCATCGTCAAACCGCGCATGGATGCCTATAAAGAAGCGTCGCGGGAGATTCAGGGGATTTTTCGCGAATACACCGACCTGATCGAGCCGCTGTCGTTGGACGAGGCCTACCTCGACGTTTCCGACTGCCCGCATTTTTCCGGCAGCGCCACGCGAATTGCCCAGGACATCCGGCGCAAGGTATCCAAGCGCCTGCACATCACGGTTTCGGCGGGGGTGGCGCCGAACAAATTTCTGGCCAAGATTGCCAGCGACTGGCGCAAGCCGGATGGCCTGTTCGTCATCACCCCGGCACAGATCGAAGACTTCGTCGCCGCCTTGCCGGTCACCAAGCTGCATGGCGTAGGCAAGGTCACCGCCGACAAGCTGGCCCGCCTGGGGATCGACAGCTGCCTGGAACTGCGTGAATGGACCAAGCTGGCGCTGGTGCGCGAATTCGGCAGCTTTGGCGAGCGTCTCTACAGCCTGGCACGGGGCATCGACGAGCGTGTGGTGCAGAACGACAGTCGGCGCCAGTCCATCAGCGTGGAAAACACCTACGAGACGGACCTGCCGGATCTGGCCAGTTGCCTGGACAAGCTTCCAGAGCTGATGCAGACCCTGGCCGAGCGCATCGACCGGATCGACAGCAGCTATCGTCCGGGCAAGCCTTTCGTCAAAGTGAAGTTTCACGACTTTACCCAGACCACCCTGGAACAGGCAGGGGCGGGCAGGGACCTGGAAAGCTACCGGCAGCTACTGGGTCAGGCCTTCGCCCGTGGCGGCAAGCCGGTGCGCCTGTTGGGCATCGGCGCGCGCCTGCTGGACCTGCGTGGGGCCCACGAGCAGCTGGAACTGTTCAGCGACGGCTGACCGGCTGGCTCAGGTCCCGGGATCGGCGACCAGTCGGCCGGTGTCCCTGCGCAGCGACTTGAGGAAATCCTGCTGCAATTCGGGGTCGTTGCGGGTCAGCTCGATCAGGCTCTGTTCCAGTTCGCTGGCTTCGTCTTCCAGGCCCAGTTCGGCCAGGCGCTTGACCCGATACACCCACTGACCGATCTCGTCACCTTCCAGGTCGTCGAAGATCAGCGTGTGCGCTTCGGCCAGTTTGCCGCGCAGGTCCGGGCTCACCGGCAGCAGGGCGCTGGCCCGGGTCTGGGTTTCCTCGTCCACCACGCTCAGTTGCAGACGTGTGACGTGGGTCAGATCCTGTTCCGCAAACGGGTTGTCGAGCAGGTTGATGCGCAACACACCGTTGGCGTCGGTTTCCAGGTCATAGGTCTTGCGGCCGGTGCCCACTTGTACAGGCCGCTCGCTCCATGGCGTGCTGTCGTGCTCCACGCGCCTGTCGGTCTGCACCTCGTCGATACCGGCAAGGTTCTGCTCGGCACGGCCGTTGGACTGCACGTTCATGAACGGATTGAGTCCGGCGAAACCATAGCTGACCCAGTCCTTGGTCACGCTGTCGGGCAGGCTGCCGAAGGTCGCCACGTTCACCACGTTGGCGCCGACGCCGGCGACCACGGCCACCACCCCTAGCGGAATCTCGTAGACTTCACGCCAGGGTTGATAGGGTGTGTAGCGGTCGTAGTGACGTGTGGTCTCGAACGCCGTGACCTCGAAATCCTTCAGTTCGCGAATGCGCACGCGACGTTGCGGCGTCTGCAGCACCTCGGGCTTGCCCAGGTCGATCTGCACGCTGTGTTCGAGCAGCTTGCGCTCGATGCGCTCTTCGTGTTCGTTGCGCTGCGACATCTGGTTGGCACAGCCACTGACCAGCAGGGTGCTGCACAGGGCAGCACCACCGAAGGCCAAGGTAGTTCGCTTGAACATGGTTTCTCGAATCTGTCAGCGGCGCACGCGAGCCTGGATGAAAGACAGGACGTCGTCGACAGGCAAGGCCTGTGCGGCTTCCTCGGTACGGCTCTTGTATTCCAGGTTGCCTTCGGCCAGGCCACGGTCGCTGATGACGATCCGATGGGGAATGCCGATCAGCTCCATGTCGGCGAACTTGATCCCGGGGCTGGTTTTCTTGTCGCGGTCGTCCAGCAGCACTTCGAAGCCCGCCTCGGTCAATTCCGCGTACAGCCGGTCGGTGGCTTCGCGCACTTGCTCGGTTTCGTAGCGCAACGGCACCAGGGCGACCTGGAAAGGCGCCAGGGTATCGCTCCAGATGATGCCGCCAGCATCGTTGTTCTGCTCGATGGCAGCGGCCACCACGCGCGACACACCGATGCCGTAGCAGCCCATGGCCAAGGTCACCGGCTTGCCGTTCTCACCCAGCACCTGGCACTTCATGGCTTCGCTGTACTTGGTGCCCAGCTGGAAGATGTGACCCACCTCGATACCGCGCTTGATGGTCAGGGTGCCCTGGCCATCCGGGCTGGTGTCGCCGTCGACCACGTTGCGCAGATCGGCAATCTCCGGGAGGGGCAGATCGCGCTCCCAGTTGACGCCGAAGTAATGCTTGTCGTCGATGTTGGCGCCCACGGCGAAGTCGCTCATGAAAGCTACCGAGCGATCGATGATGCAGGTCAGGGGCAGGTTCATTGGGCCCAGGGAGCCTGCGCCCGCGCCGATGGCATCACGCAGTTCCGCTTCGCTGGCCATGACCAGCGGATTGGCAACCAGCGGTTGGTTGGCGGCCTTGATCTCGTTCAGCTCGTGATCGCCACGGATGATCAAGGCAATCAATTTGCCTTCTTCGGCGGCGTGGACCACCAGCGTCTTCACGGTCTTCTCGATCGGCAGGCCGAAGTTTTCCACCAGTTGGGCGATGGTCTTGGCGTTGGGCGTGTCGACCAGGCGCAGTTCCTCGAGTGCGGCGCCACGCTCGGTTTCACGGGGGATCGCCTCGGCCTTCTCGATGTTGGCTGCGTAGTCGGACGTATCGCTGAAGACGATGTCGTCTTCGCCGGACTCTGCCAGCACATGGAATTCGTGGGAGCCGGCGCCGCCGATGGAGCCGTTGTCGGCTTCCACTGCGCGAAATTTCAGGCCCAGGCGGGTGAAGATGTTGCTGTAGGCCAGGTGCATGCGGTCATAGGTGGCCTGCAGCGAGGGCTGGTCGGCGTGGAAGGAGTACGCATCCTTCATGATGAACTCGCGACCGCGCATCAGGCCGAAGCGCGGACGGATCTCGTCACGGAACTTGGTCTGGATCTGGTAGAGATTGATGGGCAACTGCTTGTAGCTGTTGAGCTCGTTGCGCATCAGGTCGGTGATGACTTCTTCGTGGGTGGGGCCGGCGCAGAAGTCACGGTCGTGGCGGTCCTTGAGGCGCAGCAACTCGGGACCGTACTGCTCCCAGCGTCCCGACTCCTGCCACAGTTCGGCCGGCTGGATGCCGGGCATGAGCACTTCGAGAGCGCCGGCGGCGTCCATTTCCTCGCGCACGATCCGCTCAACCTTGCGCATCACCCGAAGACCCATCGGCAACCATGTGTACAGGCCCGAAGCGAGCTTGCGGATCATGCCGGCACGCAGCATCAGCTGATGGCTGATCACGACCGCATCGGAAGGGGTTTCTTTCTGTGTGGCGAGCAGATATTGACTGGTGCGCATGGTTGACCGTTGTCTTCGCGAAATTTTATCGAGGTCTGGCATTGTACGGGGGTGATTGGGCGACGTACAGGCGTAGGGCCGGGCTTTGCCGGGCGTTGCCGTCCAGACGCAGAAAAGCCCGGCAGAGCCGGGCTTTTCGAGGTGAAGCGACCTGCTGGGCGGTTACATGATGCTCAGAGGGTACTCGACGATGAAACGCAGGTCGTTGTTCGACGGACCGTAGTCGGCATCGTAGGCGTTGTTGGCGCGGTAGATGGCGCTACGCAGGCGGAAGGACATGTCCTTGATCGGGCCTTGCTGAACCACGTACTTGGTTTCGAAGTCCCACTCGTGCTCTTTGCCTTCTTCGCCGTTGCTGGCTTCGATGTTGTCGCCAGTGATGTAGCGAGTCATGAAGCTCAGGCCGGGTACGCCGTAGGTTGCCATGTTGATGTCGTAGCGAACCTGCCACGATTTCTCTTCGGCGCCGACGAAGTCGGAGTACTGAACGGAGTTGTTCAGGAACACGGTGCCGCCGCCGTCCACGCCGTAGGCGTAGCCGGTGTCGCCGGAACTGCGCTGGTAGCCCAGGGTGAACTTGTGCGCGCCCAGGCTATAGGCAACCGCGGTGCTCCAGATCTTGTTGTCGACGTCGCCGCCCAGATCTTCGCCCTGGCTCTTGGTGCGATAGGCGTTGAAGTCGAAGTTCAGCGACTGCAGGTCGTCGATCGGCAGGGTGTAGTTCAGGTTGACGTACTGACGCTTCCAGTAATCTTCCACGTCGGACGCAGCGACCGTACCGGTGAAGTTCTTGGTGAAGGCGTAGGTGGCGCCGGCGATGTCGGCGGACTTCAGGCCCAGGGAGTCGTGACCCATGCCGGTCTGCGCGCTCATCGAGGTGAAGCGACCGATGTTCAGGGTCAGGTTGTCGATTTCGTTGCTGGTGATCGACGTGCCGGTAGCGACTTCAGGCAACAGACGGCCGTCATCGGTCGCGAAGACCGGGCTGGCAACGATCTGCTGGCCGTATTTGAGTACGGTGTTGGAGAAGCGGAACTTGACGGCCGCTCCGCCCTTGGTCTGGCTGTGTTCCAGGTTGCCTTCGTCGTCGGCTGCGAACAGGCCGTTGCTGCGGCGACCGGTACCGCCGTCCAGGCGTACCGAACCGAAGCCCATTGCATCGACACCGGCACCGATGGTGCCTTGGGTGAAGCCCGATTCGTAGAACATCTGGGCGCCAAGGCCAGTGTCTTCACGATAGCCCTTGTCGCTGCCTGCGGTAGGGTTGCCTGCGCCGTGCTTGTAGTCACGGTTCATGTACAAGGCACGCAGCTTGAGGTTCAGGGTGCTGTCTTCCACGAAACCCTTGGACTCGTCCTGGGCGGAGGCCAAAGCCAACTGCGAGGTGCCGGCTGTTACAGCCAGTGCGATCATGCTCCACTTCATCACGCGCATCGTGATTTGCTCCTTTGGTTTTTAAGAAGAGTAACCACTGCCTCACCTGTTTTTTTATCTGAGGCAGTTCTTTCTTTTTATGACGGCGCGGAACGTATACCACGCCGGTCATGTTGGCGATACTTCAAGTCCGCTGTTGCATGTCCAGGCTTACAACCACACTTGGGTTGTGTGCCTGCACTAACGTGCGTCATTGATTCACTGTTTCCGTTTGTTCCGGTTTCGTCTTCCCACGTCCCCGGTGACCGTGCTGGGATGAATGCAACAAGCGTGCACAAACGTGCCAGCAGTTCACATATTTTTCACTTTTCTTCCAGTGGTTCGGCCAAGCCCGCGTAAAACCGGCGCATCGGGCCATTCCTGCTTTCCTCGGTAACGAATACCGCTGTGCGAGTGAATCCTGTTTCGCGGCGCAAACGTTACCGCAGGGTGACAAGAGTGGGTAGATTGCGAGGCCTTCATGCACCGAGACCTTCCCTGGTGGACCTTTTTGGTGCGAAAGGTGACGTCCTGAATGGCAAGGCTAGACCACCGACAGGAATTGGCAACGCTGTGCCCACGTAAAGAAGGACCGCTTGTCAGGCAGTTACGCGCGGTACTGCATAAAGCGCGTGAACTGCAGCGAAAGGCGGTTCTGCAAGCCCTGATGCCGCGGGCGATCCTGGGGCGGAAGGCACCAAAACCGTGCTTCCCTTACGACTCGGTGCGAGATGCGCCGGTTGCAGGCATATCGAGTTGATGCCGGTGGGTTCGGAAAAAACCGATCAGGCACGCTATCCTTGGCATTCGATGATTCGCGGCCATGCCTCGATCCCCCATTCCTTCCTGTGGAGAACGCCCGTGTTCAGCCTGGATGCCCGACTTGCCGGAGACGCTCATGTCATCGGTGACTTCGCACTTTGTCGCCTGCTGCTCAGTAATGACGCCAGGTATCCCTGGTTCATCCTGGTGCCGCGACGGCCGGAGATCACCGAGGTGTTCGAACTCGATGACGCAGACCGTGAAGTGCTGTGGAGCGAAACCAATGCATTGGCAAAGTTGCTTCACCAGCACTATGGCGCCGACAAGATCAACATCGCAACCCTGGGCAATGTCGTGAGTCAGTTGCACATGCACGTGATCGTTCGCTACCGGGCCGACGCGGCCTGGCCTGCGCCCGTGTGGGGCAAGCTGCCGTCCATGCCTTACACTGCCGAGCAATTGGTGGCGGTTCGCCAAAGGCTGGCAGGCGTGCTGGGCACCGATTTCGTTTTCACGGAGGGCAGGGCATGAGCCTGGAAGATCGCGTGATGGAGCTGGAGACACGTCTGGCTTTTCAGGATGACACCCTGTCTTCGCTCAGCGACGAACTGATCCTGCAACAGCGGGCGATCGAGCGCCTGCAGATGCAGTTGGCCGCGCTGCTCAAGCGTCAGGAAGAAATGGTCGGCCAGTTCGAAACGGCTACCCAGGAGGCGCCACCGCCGCATTACTGAAGCCTTTTTCGCGGCAATGAAAAACGCGGGCAGTGCCCGCGTTTTTTTATTGCCTCTATAGAGTCAGCGACGTGGCGATGCCGCAATCACGTCTTCGGCCTGCAGACCCTTGTCACGGTTCATGACCGAGAACTCGACCCGTTGACCTTCGACCAGCACGCGATGGCCTTCACCACGAATGGCACGAAAATGCACGAAGATGTCGTCGCCCGAATCACGCGAAATGAAGCCGAAGCCCTTCGACGTGTTGAACCACTTCACCGTACCGGTATCGCGGTTGGTCATGTCGTACTGCACGGCGCTGGGTGCCGGTGACGCGCGGTAGAAGCTGATCGACAGGTGCGCCAGGCACGCGAGCAGTGCGCACAACAGGCCCGGCAGGATGCCGATGGCCGGCAGCGGCACCAGCAACGTCAGGGTCTGGGTGATCACCGAGGCAACCAGCAGCACACTGACCAGATTTTGCAACAGATGACGTGGGCCTTTGTTCCAGCGCGGTATCACTGGAGCCAAAAGCAGGTTGAGCAGACCGAACAGCGCCAGGTAGATTGCGTCGGGTTGTTGCAGGTAAGGCGCTACATCGGCCCGCAGGCTTGGTATGAACGACAACAGCACGGCCGCTGCGCCCGTCAGGAGGTGGACGATTTTCAACATTTGATTGGCTCACTCTAAGATCAGGCATCAGGAAGAGCTGATACCGCAACAAGCACAGCGTTGGGGTGACAATAATTGCCGAGCATCTGCAGGGATCAGCCTATGCGCCACGGCTTGATGAATCGCCCCGGCGGCACGCGGTCTATTTAACAGCAAAGCCCGATCCTTCTCAAATCGGCCAGAGCGGCGCCCGACGCCGTCGGGCGGATAGCCTGCGCAACTTGCCCGAGGCCGGAGCTGCGTGGGTCGATGGGTCTTGGTAAAGTGGGCATCCACCCGTGGTGGTATACATTCATCGTCATCAAGGACATCACATGGCAATCGATATCGGCATCAGCGAAGAAGATCGCAAATCGATCGTGGACGGCCTGTCCCGTCTGCTTTCCGACACCTACGTCCTGTACCTCAAGACGCACAACTTCCACTGGAACGTGACCGGCCCGGCTTTCCGTACCCTGCACCTGATGTTCGAAGAGCAATACACCGAACTGGCGCTGGCCGTGGACTCCATCGCCGAGCGTATCCGTGCCCTCGGTTTTCCCGCGCCTGGCGCCTATTCGGTCTATGCCCGCCTGTCTTCGATCAAGGAAGAGGAAGGGGTGCCCTCGGCCCAGGACATGATCAAGCAACTGGTCGAAGGCCAGGAAGCCGTTACCCGCACGGCCCGCGGTATCTTCCCGCTGCTGGACAAGGTCAGCGACGAGCCGACGGCCGACCTGCTGACCCAGCGCATGCAGGTGCACGAGAAGACTGCCTGGATGTTGCGTTCGCTGCTCGAAGGCTGATCCCTGGCGACACGGCGGCGCCTTTTGCACTGCTGCGCCCGCCGTGTCGATCCAGCTTTTCCCGCTTGCCACCGGCCTGGGTGCGGGGGTTCGCTCCTACCCAACGACGCCGCTCTTCGTACGTATGCACTTCCGTATTCCCCTGTCGTCATCGTTCGCCGATACGCTTCCATAGATCCGTCAGCACACCTCCAGGGTTGGAGGGGCGATCATCAAGGAAGCACTGATCCATGGAACGGAACATCATCGTCACCCGGGCGCGCCAGCTCGATCGATCGAGCAAGCTTGCCGTCGATCCCTACTCGGACAACTTCGACATGGGCCTGGCCAGGCCTGTCTCGCGTTCGGTTCGCTTGAACGGTTTCGCCACCTGCCTGCGCCTGGAACGGATCTACTGGGAGATTCTCGAGCGCATCGCCCTGGCCAATGAATGCACGGTGAACGCGCTGCTTTCCTACGTCGACCGCGAAGTGCACCTGCGCCATGGCGGCGTCAAGAATTTCAGCGGACTGGTGCGGGTAGTCTGTGTCACCTACTTGATGGGACGTGATCGAACGTCGTCTGTTACCTTGGACGGCTGCGCAGCGTCGATTAACCGGATATAATCCCGCGTTTCGCCCTGGCGCCGCTTGCGCCGCGGTCATTTGGTTGCCGAGACACTACCCATGCCGATGTACGACTATCAATGTGCTTCCTGCGGTCATCAGATGGAAGTCATTCAAAAGATCAGCGCCGAGCCTTTGACCGATTGCCCTGCCTGCCAGGCGCCACAACTGAAAAAGGTGCTTTCCATGCCGGGCTTCCGCCTCAGCGGCACCGGCTGGTACGAGACCGATTTCAAGACCGGCAACAAGAAGAATCTGGCAGGCGGCGACAAGGCCGAGTGAATTGCCCGGCCCCGGCCTGCTCCTGCACTATGTCCAGGGTGCCGCGTGTCCAGCTACACGCCGTCATCGAATCATGAATTACGAGAAGTGAAACCACTACTATGATGCGCAGCCACTATTGCGGCCAACTGAACGAGACCCTGGAAGGTCAGGAAATCACCCTGTGCGGCTGGGTCCATCGCCGTCGCGACCATGGCGGGGTGATCTTCCTCGACATTCGGGATCGTGAAGGCATGGCCCAGGTGGTCTTCGACCCCGATCGCGCCGACAGCTTCGCCGCCGCCGATCGCGTGCGCAGCGAGTACGTGGTCAAGGTCACCGGCAAGGTCCGTGCGCGGCCCGCCGGCGCAGTCAATCCGAACATGGCGTCTGGCGCCATCGAAGTGCTGGGCTACGAGCTCGAAGTGCTGAACGAAGCGGAAACCCCGCCGTTTCCGCTCAACGAGTACTCCGACGTGGGTGAGGAAACGCGCCTGCGCTATCGCTTCATCGACCTGCGTCGTCCCGAAATGGCCGAGAAGCTGCGCCTGCGCTCGCGCATCACCACCAGCATTCGCCGCTACCTCGACGAAAACGGTTTCCTCGACGTCGAAACGCCGATCCTGACCCGTGCCACCCCCGAAGGCGCACGTGACTACCTGGTGCCCAGCCGTACCCACCCCGGCAGCTTCTTCGCCCTGCCGCAGTCGCCCCAGCTGTTCAAGCAGTTGCTGATGGTGGCCGGTTTCGACCGTTACTACCAGATCGCCAAGTGCTTCCGCGATGAAGACCTGCGTGCCGATCGTCAGCCCGAGTTCACTCAGATCGACATCGAGACAAGTTTCCTCGACGAGAGCGAAATCATCGGCATCACCGAAACCATGGTGCGCAAGCTGTTCAAGGAAGTGCTCGACGTCGAGTTCGGCGATTTCCCGCACATGACCTTCGAAGAAGCCATGCGCCGCTACGGCTCGGACAAGCCCGACCTGCGCAATCCGATGGAACTGGTCGACGTCGCCGATCAGCTCAAGGATGTCGAGTTCAAGGTCTTCAGCGGTCCGGCCAACGACGCCAAGTGCCGCGTTGCCGCACTGCGCGTTCCAGGCGGGGCGAGCATGCCGCGCAAGCAGATCGACGATTACACCAAGTTCGTCGGCATCTACGGCGCCAAGGGCCTGGCCTACATCAAGGTCAACGAGCGCGCCAAGGGGGTCGAGGGCCTGCAGTCGCCGATCGTCAAGAACATCCCTGAAGCCAACCTCGACGTGATCCTGGATCGCGTTGGCGCGGTCGATGGCGACATCGTGTTCTTCGGTGCCGACAAGGCCAAGATCGTCAGCGAGGCATTGGGTGCGCTGCGCATCAAGCTGGGCAACGATCTCGACCTGCTGACCTGCGAATGGGCGCCGATGTGGGTCGTCGACTTCCCGATGTTCGAAGAGAACGACGACGGCAGCTTCAGTGCGCTGCACCATCCGTTCACCGCACCCAAGTGCACGCCTGCAGAGCTGGAGGCCAACCCGGCCACTGCCCTGTCGCGCGCCTATGACATGGTCCTCAACGGCACCGAGCTGGGCGGCGGTTCGATCCGTATCCACCGCAAGGACATGCAGCAGGCCGTGTTCCGCCTGCTCGGTATCGAAGCTGCGGAACAGGAAGAGAAGTTCGGCTTCCTGCTCGACGCGCTGAAATACGGTGCACCACCCCATGGTGGCCTGGCCTTCGGCCTGGACCGTCTGGTCATGCTGATGACCGGTGCGCAGTCGATCCGTGAAGTCATCGCCTTCCCGAAAACCCAGAGCGCCGCCGACGTCATGACCCAGGCGCCTGGCGTGGTCGATGCCAAGGCGCTGCGTGAACTGCACATTCGCCTGCGCGAACAGCCCAAGGCCGAGTAACTGCTGACAGGGCGCATCTTCGGATGCGCCCTTGCGTTGGGCGGTGGAAAAACCTTGCCAGGGGCAGGGTTCGTATGGGTAACACACAGAAACTGGAGTTGCGTTATGGCTGGTCATTCCAAGTGGGCGAACATCAAGCACCGCAAAGAGCGCCAGGATGCCAAGAGGGGCAAGATCTTCACCAAGTGGATTCGTGAACTGACCGTCGCTGCCCGCCAGGGCGGCGGCGAGCCAGGTTCCAATCCGCGTCTGCGCCTGGCGCTGGACAAGGCCCTGAGCGCCAACATGAGTCGCGACATCATCGATCGCGCGATTGCACGGGGCACCGGGGCAGCCGGCAGCGACGACGTGGTCGAGCTGAGCTACGAGGGCTACGGTCCCGGTGGCGTCGCCGTACTGGTCGAATGCATGACCGACAACCGCAATCGCACCGCTGCCGCCGTGCGTCATGCGTTCAGCAAATGCGGGGGCAATCTGGGCACCGATGGTTCGGTGGCGTATCTGTTCGAGCGCAAGGGGCAGTTGTCCTTCGCACCGGGCGTGGACGAGGATGCGTTGATGGAGGCGGCCATGGAGGCCGATGCCGACGACATCGTGACCCATGGCGACGGCTCGATGGACGTGTTCACCTCGTTCGCCAGCTTCTACTCGGTGGGCAATGCGCTGCAGGCGGCCGGTTTCAATGCCGATGAAGCCGAGATCGTCATGGCGCCGACGACCAGTGCCGAACTCGATGCGGAAGGTGCCGAGAAGGTGCTGAAGCTGATCGACATGCTCGAAGATCTGGATGATGTGCAAAACGTCTATTCCAACGCCGAGATATCCGACGCCGTGATGGAGCAGCTTGGCTGATCGGCCCGTGTGTTTCATCTAAGCCATGCTTTACCAGTGCCGGCCTCTTGGCCGGTAGATGGCTCGCCGCCCGCAGCGTTCCCACATGCTATGCACACCCATGTGGGAGCGGGTTATACCCGCGAAGGCGTCAGCCGTGTTTCTCACTACTGCAGGCTTTATGACATTAATTCTTGGAATCGACCCAGGCTCGCGCATCACCGGGTTTGGCGTCGTGCGTGAAACCGGCCGCGGGTGCGAATACGTGGCTTCGGGTTGTATTCGTACCGGCGGCGGACTGCTGCATGATCGTCTGCAGATCGTTTTTCGTGGGGTGCGTGAGGTGATCCAGACCTACGGTCCGGTGACCATGGGCATCGAGCGGGTGTTCATGGCGCGCAACGCCGACTCGGCCCTGAAACTGGGCCAGGCGCGTGGCGCTGCCATCGTCGCGGCGGCGGAGGAGGGGCTGGAGATCGCCGAGTACAGTGCCACCCAGGTCAAGCAGGCCATCGTCGGCACCGGCGCGGCCAACAAGGAACAGGTACAAATGATGGTCATGCACCTGCTCAAACTGACCCAGAAACCCCAGATCGATGCCTCCGACGCCCTGGCCATCGCACTCACCCACGCGCACACCCGATCCAGCCTCATGCCCCACGGCCTGAGCGCCGCCCGCAGTCGCGGTGGGCGCCTGCGCCTGTAGCGGCTTACATCGTTTCAAACTTTTTTGCTTGCAGCTCACCTCAGTCCTGTAATGATGGCCCTTGAACTGGCCCGCATGAACAGGGCGTGACTGCGCCTTCCGACAAAGGATTCATACGTGATTGGACGCCTGCGCGGTACCTTGGCTGAAAAGCAGCCGCCGCACCTGATTCTCGACGTCAACGGGCTGGGCTATGAGCTCGAAGTGCCGATGACCACGCTCTATCGGCTGCCGCCGGTCGGCGAAAGCGTGACCCTGCACACCCACCTGGTTGTGCGTGAAGACGCTCAGTTACTCTATGGCTTCTATGAAAAGCGCGAGCGCGAGCTGTTCCGTGAGCTGATCCGCCTCAACGGCGTCGGCCCCAAGCTGGCACTGGCGCTGATGTCGGGGTTGGACGTCGACGAACTCGTGCGCTGCGTGCAGGCTCAGGACACCTCGGCGCTGGTGAAGATACCCGGCGTGGGCAAGAAGACCGCCGAGCGGCTTCTGGTCGAACTCAAGGATCGCTTCAAGGCCTGGCAGACCACGCCGAGCATGTTCGAGCTGGTGCCCAGTGGGCCGCAGGGGCCGGCGCCGGTCAACAGCGCCGAAGCCGATGCCGTCAGTGCGCTCATCTCCCTGGGCTACAAGCCCCAGGAGGCCAGTCGCGCCGTGGCGGCCATCGACGCCAAGGGGCTGAGCAGCGAAGAATTGATCCGCCGCTCGTTGAAGGGAATGATCTAAGTGATCGAAGCCGACCGTCTGATCGCCGCCACCGGCCGCGATCGGGAAGAAGTACAGGATCGGGCCATCCGCCCGCTCAGCCTGGCCGACTACATTGGCCAGCCCACCGTGCGCGAGCAGATGGAGCTGTTCATCCAGGCTGCGCGCGGGCGCAGTGAATCCCTGGATCACACCTTGATCTTCGGCCCGCCCGGGTTGGGCAAGACGACCCTGGCCAATATCATCGCCCAGGAAATGGGCGTGTCGATCAAGAGCACGTCGGGGCCGGTACTGGAACGGCCGGGCGACCTGGCTGCCCTGCTTACCAACCTGGAACCCCACGATGTGCTGTTCATCGACGAGATCCACCGGCTGTCGCCCATCGTCGAGGAAGTCCTGTATCCGGCCATGGAGGACTTCCAGCTCGACATCATGATTGGCGAGGGTCCCGCGGCACGTTCCATCAAGCTCGATCTGCCGCCGTTCACCCTGGTCGGGGCCACCACCAGGGCAGGCATGCTGACCAATCCGCTGCGTGACCGCTTCGGTATCGTCCAGCGCCTGGAGTTCTACAGCACCGCGGACCTTGCAACCATCGTCAGTCGATCGGGCAATATCCTCAACCTAGAGATCGAGGACGAAGGCGCCTTCGAGATCGCCCGCCGCGCCCGCGGTACGCCGCGAATCGCCAATCGCCTGCTGCGCCGCGTGCGCGACTTCGCCCAGGTGCGTGGCAAGGGGCACATCACCAAGCCCATCGCCGACCTGGCGCTGAACATGCTCGACGTCGACGAGCGCGGCTTCGACCACCAGGATCGCCGGCTGCTGCTGACCATGATCGAGAAGTTCGACGGTGGGCCGGTGGGTGTCGACAGTCTCGCCGCAGCGATCAGCGAAGAGCGCCACACCATCGAGGACGTCCTGGAGCCTTACCTCATTCAGCAGGGCTACATCATGCGTACCCCGCGCGGCCGGGTCGTGACGCGCCACGCCTACCTGCATTTCGGTCTGAACATTCCCAACCGGCTGGGCGACATGCCGGGCAGCGATGCCATGTCCGAAGAAATCGACGCATGAAAGGCCCCTCGCACAGCGACCTAATTCGGCTTTCCGTGGTCCTAGGGGCTGACACGGCTTTTGCATGGCCCTTGCCTGCACACGCGACGAAAAAACAGTTGCCCGGGCGGATTGGCAACCTGAGGAGTAAGCACTAGAGTATGCGCGCGCAAAACGGGGTTCAGGCGTTCGCCCATCAGTGTCGGGTCTATTACGAAGACACCGACGCCGGCGGCGTCGTCTATTACGTCAACTACCTCAAATTCATGGAGCGGGCTCGTACCGAGCACCTGCGTGCGCTGGGTTTCGTCCAGTCGCAGCTGGCAGGTGAGAACCTGCTGTTCGTCGTGCATTCGGCAGAGGCGCGCTACCATGCGCCGGCGCGGTTGGACGACGAGCTGACGGTGACCGCCGAAATAACCGAATTGAATCGCGCCAGCCTGCGTTTCAAACAGCAGGTCTGGCGTGTGAAAGATACAACGCTGCTCTGCGAAGGGCAGTTCATGGTGGCCTGTGTGCGCGCCGATAACTTCAGACCCCGGGCCATTCCCCCAGCCTTGCGTACGGCCTTTGCCGACGCAGGCGGCCTGGGCAAACAATCCAGTGCAGGAGATTAAGCGTGGAAGCTAACGTCGTCGACCATACCTCCATGTGGAGTTTGGTCAGCAATGCCAGTGTCGTGGTGCAGTTGGTAATGCTTATTCTGGTGGCCGCCTCGGTCACCTCGTGGGTCATGATCTTTCAGCGCAGTTCGATGCTGCGCGCCGGCCGTCGTGCCCTGGACAGCTTCGAGGAACGCTTCTGGTCGGGCATCGACCTGTCCAAGCTGTACCGCCAGGCCGGCAGCAATCCCGACCCGGATTCGGGTGTCGAGCAGATCTTTCGCGCCGGCTTCAAGGAATTTTCCCGCTTGCGTCAGCAGCAGGGCGTCGATCCCGATGCCGTGATGGAGGGGGTGGGGCGCGCCATGCGCGTGGCGATTTCGCGCGAGGAAGAGAAGCTCGAACAGGGCCTGCCATTCCTGGCAACCGTCGGTTCCACCAGCCCCTACGTGGGCCTGTTCGGTACCGTATGGGGCATCATGAACTCGTTCCGCGGCCTCGCCTCGGCCCAGCAGGCCACTCTGGCCACCGTTGCGCCAGGTATTGCCGAAGCACTGATTGCCACGGCCATCGGCCTGTTCGCAGCGATTCCGGCCGTCATCGCCTACAACCGTTTCGCTGCCCGCAGCGAAACCCTGATCAACCGCTACTACACGTTCGCTGACGAGTTCCAGGCCATCCTGCACCGTAAAGTGCACACCAGCGAAGAGTGAGCAGGGATAACCCAATGACTCGAGGTCGTCGCCCAAAACGCAAGCCGGTCGCCGAGATGAACGTGGTGCCCTACATCGACGTGATGTTGGTACTGCTGGTCATCTTCATGGTCACCGCTCCGATGATCAACCAAGGTGTGAAGGTCGATCTGCCCAAGGTTTCCAGCGAAGCGTTGCCGCAGGACAACAACACTCAGGTGCTCACCATTTCCATCAAGGCCGACAAGACCTACTACTGGAACGTCGGCAAGGAAGTAGACACTGAAAAGCAGCAGGACAAGGCCATGACGCTGGCGCAGATGACCCAGGCCGCCACCGCGATCATCAACCAGGGCAATGCCAGCGGCAAGAAGACCCAGGTCTTCATTCGCGGTGACAAGACCGTGGATTACGGTGCTGTCATGGGCGCCATGGGTGGTTTGCAGCAGGCAGGTGTCGGTAACGTTGGCTTGATTACCGAGGCCCCCTGATGCGAAAGCGAGAGCATTCAGCCTCGGAAAGCTTCTTCTGGCCCACGGTCTGGGCGGTAGCCCTGCACGTGCTGATCTTCGGGATGCTGTTCGTCAGTTTCGCCATGACGCCCGAACTGCCTGAAGCGCGACCCATCGTGCAGGCTACGCTCTATCAGCTCAAGTCCAAGAGCCAGGCCACCACCCAGACCAACCAGAAACTGGCGGGCGAGGCGAAGAAGTCTGCTGCGCGGCAGACCGAAGTCGAGCAGATGGAGACCAAGAAGCTGGAGCAGGAAGCCATCAAGGCCGCGGAACAAAAGAAAGAGGAAACCGCTCAAAAGGCCGAAGCGGCGAAGAAGGCCGACGAAGCCAAGAAGTCCGATGTTGCCGCCAAGGCGGAAGCCGCCTCTGCGGCAGCGGCCAAGGCTGAGGCTGCCAAGGCCGAAGCCGCTGAAAAAGCGGCCGAAGCCAAGAAGAGCGAGCTGGCCGACATCGCCAAGAAGAAGGCCGAGCAGGAAGAGGCCAAGAAGGAGGCAGCCGAGGACGCCAAGAAGAAGGCTGCCGAGGACGCCAAGAAAAAGGCCGCCGAAGACGCGAAGAAGAAAGCCGAAGACGACGCCAAGAAAGCCACTGCGGCCGAGGAAGCGAAGAAGAAGGCCGCCGAGGACGCGAAGAAGAAGGCTGCGGCCGATGCTGCGAAGAAGAAGGCTCAGGACGCAGCTCGCAAGGCAGCGGAGGACAAGAAGGCGCAGGCATTGGCCGATCTGCTTTCCGACAAGCCTGAACGCCAGCAGGCGCTCGCCGACGAGCAGGGTGATGAGGTCGCGGGCAACTTCGACGATCTGATCCGCTCGCGAGCAGCCGAAGGGTGGGCGCGTCCGCCTTCGGCACGCAAGAACATGACCGTGGTATTGCAGATCAACATGTTGCCCGATGGCACCGTCACCAATGTCAGCGTCTCACGCTCCAGTGGCGATGGTCCCTTCGACAGTTCGGCGGTTGCTGCGGTCAAGAACATTGGCCGTTTAACGGAAATGCAGGGCTTGAAACCAGCTGACTTCAACCCCTATCGTTCCTTCAAGATGACATTTACACCTGAGGATCTTGCCTTGTGATTACCCTTCTTCGAGGACTGCTCGTCGTCCTTTGCTGCGCAGCCGGCATGGCCTCTGCGGACGAAAAGAACATTCTGGTCACCAGCGGTGCCGACCGTGCCACGCCGATTGCCGTCGTGCCGTTCGGTTTCCAGGGCGGCAGCGTGTTGCCTGACAACATTGCCGAGATCGTCGGCAACGACCTGCGCAACTCGGGCTACTACGCACCCATTCCACCGCAGAACATGATCAGCCAGCCTTCCCAGGCCAGCGAAGTCATCTACCGCGACTGGCAGGCGCTGGGTGCCCAGTACGTCATGGTCGGCAGCATCACCCCGGCCGGCGGCCGCTTGCAGGTGCAATACGCACTGCTCAACGTCAACACCCAGCAACAGGTGTTGACCGGCAGCGTCTCGGGCACCACCGACCAGCTGCGTGACATGGCCCACTTCATCTCCGATCAGTCGTTCGAGAAGCTGACCGGGATCAAGGGTGCGTTCTCTACGCGCATGCTCTACGTGACCGCCGAACGGGCCGGCACCAATGCCACCCGTTATACCCTGCAGCGTTCGGACTACGACGGCGCCCGTGCGGTGACCCTGTTGCAGTCGCGCGAGCCGATCCTGTCGCCACGCTACTCGCCGAACGGCCGCAACATTGCCTATGTATCGTTCGAACAGCGCCGTCCGCGGATCTTCCTGCAGAACGTCGACACCGGTCGCCGCGAGCAGTTGACCAACTTCGAAGGCCTCAACGGTGCACCGGCGTTCTCGCCGGACGGCAATCGCCTGGCGCTGGTGCTGTCCAAGGACGGCAACCCGGAGATCTACGTGATGAACCTGGCGTCGCGCGCGCTGACCCGCGTGACCAACAGCCCGGCCATCGACACCGAACCCTTCTGGGGCAAGGATGGTTCGACCCTGTACTTCACGTCGGACCGTGGCGGCAAGCCACAGATCTACAAGACCAGCACATCCGGTGGCGCCAATGCCGAGCGTGTGACGTTCGTCGGCAACTACAATGCCAACCCGAAACTTTCGGCTGATGAAAAGACCCTTGTAATGATCCATCGGCAAGATGGTTTCACCAATTTCAAGGTGGCGGCGCAGGACCTGGAGCGCGGAAGCGTAAAGATCCTCACAGATTCAACTCTTGATGAGTCGCCTACTGTTGCGCCCAACGGCACCATGGTAATCTACGCCACCCGCCAGCAGGGCCGGGGAGTCTTGATGCTCGTGTCGCTAAACGGCCGCGTGAGGCTCCCGCTTCCTACCGCTCAAGGCGAAGTCAGAGAACCGTCCTGGTCCCCTTACCTGAACTGACGCGGCGTAATACGTTGTACTTAACACATTGGGGTTCATTAGGAGTTTCACGATGGAAATGCTGAAGTTTGGTAAGTTCGCTGCGCTGGCCCTGGCCTTGTCCGTAGCTGTAGGTTGCTCGTCCAAAGGCGGCGAAGATGCTGGTCAAGGCGGCGCTGCTGTCGACCCTAACGCTGGTTACGGCGCAAACACCGGTGCCGTTGACGGTTCCCTGAGCGAAGAAGCTGCTCTGCGCGCTATCACCACGTTCTACTTCGAATACGACAGCTCGGACCTGAAGCCAGAAGCCATGCGCGCTCTGGACGTTCACGCCAAGGACCTGAAAGCCAACGGCGCTCGCGTCGTCCTGGAAGGTAACACCGACGAGCGCGGTACTCGCGAGTACAACCTGGCACTGGGCGAGCGTCGTGCCAAGGCCGTTCAGCGTTACCTGGTACTGCAAGGCGTTTCGCCAGCCCAGCTGGAACTGGTTTCCTACGGTGAAGAGCGTCCAGTGGCTACTGGCAACGACGAACAGTCGTGGGCTCAGAACCGTCGCGTCGAACTGCGTAAGTAATTCGTCATGCGAACGTGCCGTCGTGCTGTAACTGTTCTGGCTTTCGCCCTGCCTGTGATGGCTTGGGGCGCGGTGCCTGTGGTCGATAGCAACAACAATGGAGGCTACGGTAACAGTGGCGCCGTTGGTGGCAGCTATCCGCCCTCAGGTTACGGTACGAACGGCGCCTCGGCCGGGACAGTCGCGCAAGCGCCTGTCTCGGCTCAGGGCGAGCTGTTCATGCAACTGCAGCAAATGCAGGAAGACATCGCACGTCTGCGAGGTCAGGTCGAAGTCCAGCAGAACGATATCCAGCGCCTGAAACAGGAAGGGCTCGAGCGGTATCAGGAACTCGATCGTCGGATTGGCTCGGGGGTTGCACCTGCACCCAGTGCCCAACCGGATAATTCTTCAGCCAGCGGCGCGTCTAGCGGCGCTGGTGCTTCATCGGCTGCCGGCCAGTCGTCCGCAGGCGCCGAGCCTGGCGATCCGGCCAAGGAGAAGCTGTATTACGATGCAGCCTTCGACCTGATCAAGGCCAAGGATTTCGACAAGGCCAGCCAGGCCTTCGCCGCGTTCCTGCGCAAATACCCGAACAGCCAGTATGCGGGCAATGCCCAGTACTGGCTGGGCGAGGTCAACCTCGCCAAGGGTGACCTGCAGGGCGCAGGCCAGGCTTTCGCCAAGGTCAGCCAGCTCTATCCCAAGCACAACAAGGTGCCGGATTCGCTCTACAAGCTGGCCGACGTCGAGCGCCGCCTGGGCCATACCGACCGAGTCAAAGGCATTCTGCAGCAGGTTGTGACCCAATATCCGGGCACGTCCGCTGCGCAGTTGGCGCAGAAAGACCTGCAAAGATTGTGAAGCCTGCCATGTGATTCGAAGAAACCCGCGCCTGTCGCGGGTTTTTTCGTTAGAATTTGCCGCCATTTTATGAACACGCTTCCTGAGGCCGCGCGATCGCGGGCCGCCTGAAGTGCCCAACGGAGGCGGTCAGCCTGTTTCGCTGTCACGCCCGTGGACCCTATGCAAGACACACTACGTATTACCGAAGTCTTCTACTCGTTGCAGGGTGAGACGCGGACCGCCGGCTTGCCCACGGTTTTCGTACGCCTGACTGGTTGCCCCTTGCGCTGCCAATATTGCGACAGCGCCTACGCGTTCAGTGGGGGAACCCAGCGCACGCTCGATTCGCTCATGGAACAGGTGGCCAGCTACAAGCCTCGCTATGTATGCGTTACCGGAGGCGAGCCATTGGCTCAGCCCAATGCCATCCCGTTGATGCAGCGGCTCTGCGATGCCGGCTATGAAGTTTCCGTGGAAACCAGCGGCGCACTCGACATCAGCGCGGTCGACACCCGCGTCAGTCGCGTGCTCGACTTGAAGACACCGGGTTCTCTCGAAGTCCATCGCAACCGTTACGAGAACATCGAGCTGCTGACCCGCAACGACCAGGTCAAGTTCGTCCTGTGCTCGCGCGAGGACTATGACTGGGCCGTGTCCAAGCTGATTCAGTACGGGCTGGACGGTCGTGCCGGCGAAGTGCTGTTCTCGCCGAGCAAGGATCAACTGCGCGCTACCGATCTGGCCGACTGGATCGTGGCCGACAACCTGCCGGTGCGCCTGCAGATGCAGCTGCACAAACTTCTTTGGAACGACGAGCCGGGGCGCTGAGATGAACCATACCCAACACGAGAAAAAGGCAGTCATTCTGCTTTCCGGCGGCCTGGATTCCGCCACTGTCGTGGCGATGGCCAAGGCCCAGGGCTATGCCTGCTATACCATGAGCTTCGACTATGGCCAGCGCCATCGGGCCGAGCTCGATGCCGCGGCACGTGTGGCGCGGGACCTGGGCGTGATACAGCACAAGGTCATCAGGCTCGACCTGGATGGCATGGGCGGCTCGGCACTGACCGACACCTCGATCGACGTCCCGGAAACCTTGGGTGAGGGCATCCCGGTCACCTACGTTCCAGCACGCAACACGGTGTTTCTGTCTCTGGCGCTGGGTTGGGCCGAGGTGCTCGAAGCGCGCGACATCTTCATTGGCGTCAATGCGGTGGACTATTCGGGCTATCCGGATTGTCGACCCGAGTTCATCGAGGCTTTCGAGCGCCTGGCCAACCTGGCCACCAAGGCGGGAGTGCAAGGCAATGGCTTCACCATACAGGCACCGCTGCAGAACATGAGCAAGGCTGACATCGTCAAGGCAGGCGTGGCGCTAGGTGTGGACTATGGCCTGACAGTGTCGTGCTACCAGGCCGATGATCAGGGTCAAGCCTGTGGCAAGTGTGACAGCTGCCGCCTGCGTGCCGAGGGCTTCGCTGCGGCAGGTGTCAGCGATCCCACACGCTATTTTTGATTTATTTTCTGTAGGGTGTTGAATTACCAAAAGAATTCGGTATTATACGCCCCACGAAACGGGTCGTTAGCTCAGTTGGTAGAGCAGTTGGCTTTTAACCAATTGGTCGTAGGTTCGAATCCCACACGACCCACCATTTCGAAACCCGCAGCTTGCAAAGGCTGCGGGTTTTTTTATGCCCGTGATTCGGCGCTGGTGCCTGCCACGTCTATAAGGCTTTGCTAACGGCTGGTTTCTCTGTAGCCTGCGCCAGCCCTCAAAAGCCTCACGAAAGCCAGGGCATATACTCCCAGGCCTTGTCGGCCCGGCCTATACTCGACTCTCGCGCATCAGCGCCCGCAGGTCTTGCCCCATGACGCAGATATCCGAACGCCTTCTGGTCCAGGCTCACCTGGATGCCAAGCAGCCCCGGCCTCTGACACCGGAACAGGAAGCCGACTATCGTGCTGCCATCGCCGCCGAGCTCAAGGCTCAGGATGCGGTTCTGGTTGCCCACTACTACTGCGATCCCGTGATCCAGGCATTGGCCGAGGAAACCGGTGGCTGCGTCTCCGACTCGCTGGAGATGGCGCGGTTTGGCAATCAGCATCCGGCCCGAACGGTGCTGGTGGCAGGTGTCAGGTTCATGGGCGAAACGGCGAAGATTCTCAATCCGGAAAAGCGTGTGCTGATGCCCACCCTGGAGGCGACCTGTTCGCTGGACCTGGGTTGCCCGGTGGACGCGTTCTCGGCCTTCTGCGACCAGCATCCCGAACGCACCGTGGTGGTTTACGCCAATACTTCGGCTGCGGTGAAAGCCCGTGCCGATTGGGTCGTGACGTCGAGTTGCGCGCTGGAGATCGTCGAAAGCCTGATGGACAACGGCGAGAAGATCATCTGGGCGCCCGACAAGCACTTGGGCAACTACATCCAGACCCACACTGGCGCGGACATGTTGATGTGGGACGGTGCCTGCATCGTTCACGAGGAGTTCAAGGCGCGGCAGTTGGCCGACATGCGGGCGCTGTACCCCGACGCCGCGATTCTGGTGCATCCCGAGTCGCCGGCCGAAGTGATCGCTCTCGCGGACGCCGTGGGTTCGACCAGCCAACTGATTGCCGCCGCCCGAACACTGCCGCAGCAGACCCTGATCGTGGCCACCGACCGCGGTATCTTCTACAAGATGCAGCAGGCAGTTCCCGGCAAGACCTTGATCGAGGCCCCTACGGCCGGCAACGGTGCCGCCTGTCGCAGTTGTGCGCATTGCCCGTGGATGGCCATGAACACCCTGCAGCGCACCCTGGAATGCCTGCGCGCGGGCAGCAACGAAATCACTGTGGATGCGGCGCTGATTCCCCAGGCCATCCGGCCGCTCAAGCGCATGCTGGACTTCACCCAGGCCGCGCGCCTGAAGCTGGCCGGCAACGCCTGATCAGAGGCTTTTGCCCAGCGCGACCACAGGCCGTTCGGACTTCGCCAGCTCAAGCTTCGGCAACTCTGGCCGCGGACGGCCGAGTCGTTTGTTCAGTTCCAGCCATTCGGCCAGGGCCAGCATCAGGCCCGCGCCCACCAGCGCACTTGCGATCTGCATCGCGAGTTGGTCGTCGGCCAGGGCATTGGCCATGTCGGCCAGCGGTGCCAGGACCACGCTGAGGCAGAAGACCTCGAGCGAATAACGTCCCATCAGCGCGACTTTGCGTGCCAGCAGGTTATTCACCCACTCGCCTTGAGGTATCAGCTTGGCCACGCAGTAGGCCAGGGCCACGAAATGCAAAAGGCGTGACGGCGACAGGTTGGTCTTGTCGATGGGGTAGAGCAGTTCGCCAAACCAGCCGGGCACCAGCGCCTCGTGCAGCACCGGCCAGCGCCAGCCCAGGGCGACCAGCGCGCTGAATGTCACCAGTGTGGCGCACGCGAGAAACAGCGGCTGGCGGCCCAACGGGCGTGCCACCGCGACTGGCGCGCGTGCCGCATGCAGCGCCGTGGCGCCACCCAGTACGAACAGCACTTGCCAGGCCAAGGGGTTGAAATACCACAGGCCGTTGTCGTGCGCCGGGATGTTCCAGCCCAGCCATTGCACTGCCAGGTACAACACCAGCGACAAGCCGATGGCCTGCGCTGGCCGCTTGATCAGCAGTGGCAGGACGATCGGCAGGCCGAGCAGCAACACGATGTACAGCGGCAAAGGGTCCATCAGGTTGGGTTTGAAGCGCAGCAGCAGTTCGTCGACCATGGCCTGTTGCGGGTTGGAGACGAAATAGGTGAGGTTCATTTCCTGGATCATGTCGCGCGTTTCGACGTGATTGTTGGCAACGAAAATGATGCCCATCAGCACCGCCAGGAGGAAGATGTGCACCACGTACAACACCCAGGCGCGGCGCAGTATGCGCACCGTGGCGACCAGGTAGCCGTCGCGCAGGGCGATCTTGCCGTAGGCCAGCACGGCTGCGTAGCCGGCGAGAAACACGAACACCTCCGCCGCATCGCTGAAGCCGAAGTTGCGCAGCGTGAAGCTGGCCAGTGGGTTTTGCGGTATGTGATCCCAGAAAATGAAGATCAACGCCAAACCTCGATAGAAATCGATCCGATGGTCTCGATCGTTAGTCATGGCGACAGGCTCTTGCGAATAGGAAGGATGTAGTAGGGATTGGGCACCGGGCATTACGGTTCCGTATCGGCGGCCATTATCGATCAGCGGCGCGGAGGTTGGCCGGTTTCGCAACGAATTGCAAAAGTTTGGCTATTACGGAATGTCACAAGGCTGAGTTGACGCAGCCCTTGTGGTCGCGGCGCAAGCTGTGTCCGGCCTCACCGCTTTCAGGCTCACCGTGCGCACCCATGACCCGGCTTGCGCCGCTGCTACAGGGATGGGTGGATCAGTTGCCAGCGCACTTCCGTGGTTTCTTCGCTCCAGTACACCGGTTTGCCTGCGATCAACGCCGCCACGGGCAGCCCGTCGCGGTACAGCACGCGGTTGCCCGGCAGCGCCGGCACACTTTTCTGGATCTGCAGTGGGTCGGCTCCGGGCAGTGGCAGCAGGGTACCGACCAGGTTCAACGGGTCGCTGGCCGTGATCGACACCAGGGTGCCATCGACCGGTCGCTTGCGCACCTCGCGCAGGGCTGGGATAGCCTCGGGCAGTGCGAACTGCTCACCGGACAAACCATCGATGAAACGCCCCCCGCGGATCTGCCCACGTGCCTCCAGGCGCTGCAGCGCGCGCAACAGGTCGCGCCAGCTGGGCAGCCAGTCGGCTTCGCGTTGCAGCAGACGCCAGAACACCACGCCGTAGCGGCGCAGCAGCACCAGCGCGACCTGTTCCACGGCTTCATCGGGCGCGCAACCGGGCGCCTGCAGCAGAGCCCAGCGGCCGGCATCGTCCATGCCACCGATGAACGCGCCACGACCGCGGCGACTGCTGCGCGCCTGGCGTTTGCCGGCCGGGGTGATCAGCGCGCGCAGGCCGGCGAAACTGTCGGCATTCACGCGACCCGCGGCGACCAGCTCCTGCAGGGCGTTCTCGGCTTCGGTGCGCAGCAGGCGTGTCTGGTGGACCAAGTCGTCGAAAAACATGGCGCCTTGCGCGGCCAGGGTCTGCTCCAGCTTCTGCGCACGCATGGACAGTTCCTGCGGCTGCACTGCCGCAGCCAGGCTGCGCCACAAAGGCAGGCGCGCGCGCGGCAGCAGCACGATCGGCGTGTTGCGCAGGGTCGCACCCTTGCCACTGCTGGCCAGCCGCGCCCAGACCGTCTTGCCGCTGCGGCTGGCGCGGTCCAGCCACGACGGATCGTATCCGCGCAGTCGAGCCGGCAGCAGGTCGTTCTCCCAGGCGCTGGCCGGCGCGCTGTAGCCTTCGAGCTGGTCGAGCAAGCGGCTCATTGCCGCTTCGCCTTGCAGGCGCGTACCGGGCGCGAGGCACTGCCAGTCGAGGAGGAAGCGCATGAACACTTGCAGGCTGACCGGTTCGATCTCGCGGCGCAGACGCTTCACCGTGTAGCGGTGGATGCGCGCCAGCAGGTGCCGTTCGCACCACTGGGTTTCCTCGAGGTGTGCGATAAACCGGCCACGCATGACGTAGCCCTGGTTTTCCAACACCAGCAGGGCTTGTTCGACGAGCGCGGGATGCAGGTTCAGCGGGGCGGCGATTTCACCCAGCCGCTGCGGGCCGAACCCGCTCAAGCGAGCGCGGATCAGTTCCAGTGTCGCTTCCTGCTTCGTCCGCGTCTGCGCCAAGTGCGCGGGCATCCGCAATGCTGGCGACAGCTCGATACCCCCATAGATGGCCTGCAGGCAGGCCACCCGTTCCAGGGCCAGCCACAGGTGGCTGCCGTCGCCCAGGGTCAGGCGTGCCGCGCGACCTGTACCGGCCAGGGCCTTCAACAGCAGTAGCTCGCTGGCCCCAACCTCGCGTTCGGCCAATGCGCCCAGGCTCATCAACGCCTCGTGCATCTCGTCATTGCTGACAGGGGAGGGCCATGCTTCGGCGGCTACTGCCGCGATGGCATCCTTGTCCAGTTCGCCCATGTCGTCCGCTGTGCGCGGTTCGTCCCAGCGCCGGTTGAGCACCGCCTGGGTACGTCGCTCTTCCAGCGGAGCGTCGTCGAGAAACGCATAGGGCCTGGCATTGAGGATCGCTGCCGCCAGCGGCGAAGGGCGGGGCAGATCACGCTGGATGAGGCTGATCCGACCGGTTTCGATGCGCCGCAGCAGGGCCAGCCAGCCCTCGCTGTCCATGGCGTCGTGCAGGCAGTCGTCGAGGGTTTGCGCGACCAGCGGGTGGTCGGGAATCTCCCGTTCGCCGACGATGTTCTCCAGGCAGGCGATCTGGTCGGGGAATACCGTGGCGATCAGGTCCTCGCTTTTCATTCGCTGCAGCTGCGGGGCCACCTTGCGTCCGCCACTGTAACGGGGCAGGGCCAGGGCCGTAGCGGCGTTCCAGCGCCAGCGCACGCCGAACAGCGGAGCGTCGAGCAGCGCCTGGGTCAATATCGATTCGGCACTGTTGCTGTGCAGGTAGTGCCAGACGTCCTCCAAGGCGAAGCTGTGGCTGGTCGACAGCGACAGCACGATGGCATCTTCGCTGGCTGCCGCTTGCAGCTCGAAATTGAACGTGCGACAGAACCGCTTGCGCAAGGCCAGGCCCCAGGCCCGGTTGATGCGGCTGCCGAATGGCGTGTGGATGACCAGCTGCGTGGCACCCGAGGCATCGAAGAAACGCTCCATGATCAGCGTGTCCTGGGACGGCAGCGCGCCAAGCGCCTCGCGCGTACGGGAGAGATAATCGAGCAATTGCCCAGCGCTGTCCTGGGCCAGGTCGAGCGCGTCCTGCAGCCACGGCAGCACGGGCTCGGGTAGCCCGTCACTGAGCGCCAGGCGTTGGTCTATCGAGGCCTGCAGGCGCGCCACGCCCGCTGACAGCTCGGCGCTGCGTCCGGGTATTTCGCCGAGCCAGAAGGGGATGTTCGGCGCCTGACCGTGGGCATCTTCGACCCGTACCTTGCCGCCTTCGATGCGCAGGATGCGGTAGGAGCGATTGCCCAGCTGGAAGATGTCGCCAGCGAGGCTTTCCACGGCAAAATCCTCGTTGACGCTGCCGATGCTCAACGCCTGGGGCTCCAGCAGCACCGCATAGTCGGCGTTGTCGGCTATGGCGCCTCCGCTGGTGACCGCAGTCAACTTGCTGCCGCGCCGGCCGCGCAGGCTCTGGGTGACTGCATCACGGTGCAGATAGGCGGCGCGCACGCCCTGACGCCCGCTGTAACCTTCGGCCAACATGCGCAGCAACGCTTCATAGCGCGTATCGTCCAAGGCCGCATAGGGCGTTGCCTGACGGAACATCTGCAGCAACGCCTGCTCCGGCCATTCCTGGCAGCTGACCTCGGCGATGATCTGCTGGGCCAGTACGTCCAGCGGCGCCTGGGGAATGCGCAGGATGTCCAGTTCGCCGCGCCGCACGCAGTCCAGCAACGCTACGCATTCGATCAGGTCATCCCGAGAAATTGCAAACAGGCGGCCCTTGGGAATACCGCCGACGTGGTGGCCGGAACGGCCCACCCGTTGTAGAAACGCTGAAATGGAGCCGGGCGAGCCGATCTGGCAGACCAGGTCCACGTCACCGATGTCGATGCCCAGCTCCAGCGAGGCCGTGGCGACCAGCACCTGCAGGTCGCCACGCTTGAGCCGTTGTTCGGCATCCAGACGCTGCTCCTTCGCCAGGCTGCCATGGTGGGCCGCCACTTGCTCGCGCCCGAGCCGCTCGCTCAGATGGCGCGCCAGACGCTCGGCCAGGCGCCGGGTATTGACGAACACCAGGGTGGTCCGGTGCGCCTGGGCAAGCTCGGCCAGGCGGTTGTAGACCAACTCCCAGACGTCATTGGGCATGACCGCCGCCAGCGGCACCGCGGGTACTTCGATGGCCAGGTCGCGGGGGCGGGCGTGACCGATGTCGACGATCGAACACATCCGCTGCGCACCGACCAGGAACTGCGCCACCTGAGCGATCGGCTTTTGCGTGGCGGACAGGCCGATACGTCGCAGCGGCTTGCTGCACAGTGCCTGCAGACGCTCCAGGCTCAAGGCCAGATGGCTGCCGCGCTTGCTGCCGGCCACTGCATGGATCTCATCGACGATCACCGTGCCGACATCCGCGAGCATGCGGCGGCCGGAGTCGGATCCGAGCAGCACATAGAGCGATTCGGGCGTGGTAACCAGGATGTGCGGAGGGTGCCGGCGCATGGCGGCCCGCTCTTTCTGCGGCGTATCGCCGGTACGTACCCCGGCGGTGAGGGTCAGCGCGGGCAGGTCCATGCCGGCCAATTGCTCGGCAATACCCTGCAGTGGACGTTGCAGGTTCAGCTGGATGTCGTTGGACAAGGCCTTGAGCGGTGAGACGTACAGCACCAGGGTGCGTCGCGGCAGCTCGCCTCCTTGCGCGAGGCCCAGCTGCACCAACTCGTCGAGAACGGCCAGGAAGGCCGTCAGGGTCTTGCCCGAGCCGGTGGGTGCGGCGATCAGGGTCGAGTGGCCCTGCTGGATCAACGGCCAGGCCTGGGCCTGGGCGGGAGTGACGGCAGCAAATTGCCGGCGGAACCAGGCGCTTACTGCTGGATGGAAGTTGGCCAGTGCCGAATCGTGCTGTGCAGGTAGGTTCATGATCTATTGATGGGGAACGCGCAGCGAAGTTGCAACCGGCAGGGGGTCGCAGGTGCATTGCCGCAACCCACAAAAAAGGGCGACTCGCGTCGCCCTCGATCAAGCCCGTTGCATTCAACCGCGACGGCGCAGCGCTTCGATACGGTCTTCCAGTGGCGGGTGGGTCATGAGCAGGCAGGCCAGGCCATGCTTGAGTCCACCGTTGATGCCGAAGGCGTTCAGCGAGTCTGGCATCTGCACGGGAACGCCCTGCTCGGAGCGCAGGCGCTGCAGCGCACCGATCATCGCGTTGGTGCCGGCCAGCCGGGCACCGGCTTCGTCGGCGCGGAACTCACGGCGGCGCGAGAACCACATGACGATGACGCTGGCCAGGATACCCAGCACCAGTTCGGCGACGATGGTCGCGATGTAGTAGGCGATGCCCTGGCCTTGCTCGTTCTTGAAGATCACCTTGTCGACGAAGTTGCCGATGATTCGTGCGAAGAACATCACGAAGGTGTTCACCACGCCCTGCACCAGCGCCAGGGTGACCATGTCGCCGTTGGCCACGTGGCCGATCTCGTGGGCCAGCACCGCCTTGACTTCGTCGGGGGAGAAACGCTCGAGCAGGCCCTGGCTGACGGCCACCAGGGCGTCGTTCTTGTTCCAGCCGGTGGCGAAGGCGTTGGCCTCGTAGGCCGGGAAGATGCCGACTTCGGGCATCTTGATGCCTGCCTCGCGCGACAGCTCCTCGACGGTCTGCAGCAGCCATTGTTCGTGACGGGTGCGCGGTTGGGTGATGATCTGCGTGCCGGTGCTCATCTTCGCCATCCACTTGGAGATGAACAGCGAGAACAGCGAACCGGCGAAGCCGAACACGGCGCAGAAGATCAGCAGCTGATTGAGGTTCAGATCCACCCCGTTGGCCGCCATGAACCCATTGAAGCCAAACAGGCTCAGGGTAATGCTGGCAATCAGCACAACCGCAAGGTTAGTGGCCAGAAACAGCAAGATGCGCATCATGGTTGTAACGTTCTCCTGACGGATAGAAGTGTTGCGTATGCGCTATATAAGGCCCGAGCCCGGTCGATTCAACCGGGGGACTATTTCAAACTGTGTATATGCGCACGGACACTTGAACACGTTCGGTTTTTACTGGCGATAATTCTTCAGGAAGCGGCCGATGCGACCGATGGCCTGCTCGAGGTCGTCGACCCGCGGCAGCGTCACTACCCGGAAATGGTCCGGGTTGGGCCAGTTGAACGCCGTGCCCTGGACCACCAGCAGCTTTTCCGACAACAGCAGGTCGAGCACGAACTTCTCGTCGTTGAGGATCGGGCAGACCTTGGGATCGATGCGCGGGAAGGCGTAAAGCGCACCCATGGGCTTGACGCAGCTGACGCCGGGAATGTCGTTGAGCAGCTCCCAGGTGCGGTTGCGCTGTTCCAGCAGGCGACCGTTGGGCAGCACCAGGTCGTTGATGCTCTGGTAGCCGCCCAGCGCGGTCTGGATCGCGTGCTGGCTCGGCACGTTGGCGCACAGGCGCATGTTGGCGAGGATGTCGATGCCTTCGATGTAGCTCTGGGCGTTGTGCTTGGGCCCCGAAATGGCGATCCAGCCGGAACGGAAACCGGCCACGCGGTAGGATTTGGACAGGCCGTTGAAGGTCAGGCACAACAGGTCCGGGGCCAGCGAGGCGGTGCAGATGTGTACGGCATCGTCGTAGAGGATCTTGTCGTAGATCTCGTCGGAAAACACCACGAGGTTGTGCTGGCGAGCGATTTCCAGCATGCCCAGCAGCACTTCCCTGGAATACACGGCGCCGGTGGGGTTGTTCGGATTGATGATCACCATGGCCTTGGTGTTGGGGGTGATCTTGGCCTTGATATCGGCCAGGTCTGGCCACCAGTTGGCCTGCTCGTCGCAGAGGTAGTGCACGGCATGGCCGCCGGCCAGGCTGACCGACGCTGTCCACAGCGGGTAGTCGGGCGCCGGGATCAGCACTTCGTCGCCATTGTTGAGTAAGGCCTGCAGCGACATGACGATCAGCTCGGAGACGCCGTTGCCCAGGTAGATGTCCTCGATGCCGACCCCTTCCACCTGCTTCTGCTGGTAGTACTGCATGACCGCCTTGCGCGCACTGAACAGGCCCTTGGAGTCGCTGTAGCCCTGGGCGGTGGGCAGGTTGCGGATGACATCCTGAAGAATTTCCACGGGTGCCTCGAAGCCGAACGGCGCCGGGTTGCCGATGTTCAGCTTGAGGATGCGGTGGCCTTCCTCTTCCAGGCGCTTGGCGTGCTTGAGCACCGGCCCGCGGATGTCATAGCAGACGTTGGCGAGCTTGTTCGATTTGCTGAACTGCATGGTGAGGTCCCGAAAGATGGCAAGGCCCGCGCCGGCCCTGATGATGAAAAAAACGATTCGCTGCAACGCGGGTGACAGATTGCTGTCCAAAGGCGCAATCATACGTGCCGCCTGATCGTTGCAAAAGACACAGATCGGGCTTTTTGAACTGCCGAGGTGTACCGATGGGCAAGCTCACGCGAAGCGAAGAAGAATGGAAGAAAATGCTCGATCCCGAGCAGTACAATGTGTGTCGCCTGAGCGCGACCGAGCGGCCTTTCACGGGCAAGTACAACGACTTCAAGGGTGACGGCATCTTCACCTGCGTCGGCTGCGAAGAGCCGTTGTTCGACTCGCGCAGCAAATTCGATTCCGGCTGCGGCTGGCCGAGTTTCTCCGCACCGATCGGCGAGCAGGCGATGGTCGAGATCCGCGATACCACCCACGGCATGGTCCGTACCGAGGTCAAGTGCGCCACGTGCGACTCGCACCTGGGTCACGTGTTTCCCGACGGCCCGGCCCCGACCGGCCTGCGCTACTGCATCAACTCGGTGTGCCTGGACTTCCAGCCGCGGGCCGACCAGCCGGCATGACCTCTGACAAGAAAGCGACCATGAGCAAAGACCTTCTTTCCATCCCGTGCATCACCCTGGACGGCCAGCACAAGACCATCGGCGATTTCGCCGGCAAGGTCCTGCTGGTGGTCAATACGGCCAGCCAGTGTGGCTTTACGCCACAGTACAAGGGGTTGGAGGAGCTGTGGCAGACGTATCGCAAGCAGGGCCTGGTGGTGCTGGGGTTTCCCTGCAACCAGTTCGGCAATCAGGAGCCCGGCGATACCCTGGACATCGTGCAGTTCTGTGAAAAGAACTTCGGCGTGAGCTTCCCGATGTTTCGCAAGATCGATGTCAACGGCGACCTGACCCACCCGCTGTTCGTGCAGCTCAAAAAGCGCGCACCGGGGCTGTTCGGGTCGGAGAAAGTGAAATGGAATTTCACCAAGTTCCTGGTGGCGCCCGACGGCCGCGTCAAGCGCTTCGCGCCGTTGACCAAACCCGCCGCGCTGGCCCACGAGATCGAAATGGCGCTGCGCTGAATCTGGAAATAGCGCTGCGCTGAACCTGGTTGCTATTCAGGTACCCACTGGTCGATCAGCATGACCAGTTCCTCTCGGCGGAACGGCTTGGCCAGATAGTCGCTCATGCCCGCCGCGCGGCAGCGCTCGCGTTCTTCGGGCATGGCATTGGCCGTCAGCGCCACGATCGGCAGCTGCGGCCAGCGCCCGCTTCGACGAATCTGCCGGCTGGCTTCGTAGCCATCCATGACCGGCATGTTGCAGTCCATCAGCACCAGGTCGAACTCGTGCTTCTCCAACTCGCTGAGTGCCTCGCCGCCGTGCGCGGCCACGGTGACCTCGCACCCCAGCTTGCTCAGCATGCCTTTGGCCACCAGCTGATTCACCGGGTTGTCCTCCACCAGCAGGATGCGTGCCCGCCGTTGCGCGCTGCGCCGGTTGGCCAAGTGGTCGAGCGCGGTGGGTTCGTCACCCACCAGGCTGCGGCGCAACGCCTGATACAGCGCATTGCGTGCCAGCGGCCGGGCTTGTTGCTGCAACGGCATCAGCGCGTTGGCCTGCTCGGTGGGCAGGAAGTTGCCGTAGGCGGTCACCAGCAGAATCGGTGCCTGGATACCGGGACGCAGGCCGAACAGGCAGTCCAGGCTGTCGGTGACGACCAGGTCTGGAGTGATATTGGTAAGGTCCGCGCCCAGGTCGTAGCGCTGGTAATCGATGCCCCATAGCGGCAGCAGATCGTGCAACAGTTCTGCCAGGCCGCTGCCGGCGTGCCCGACCAGCAACACCTGGCCACGCAGCAACGGCGGAACGTAGGCCGGACTGTGCGCCATGAGCGGCAGGTCGGCATAGAACTGGCTGCCGAAACCGGCTTCCGAGCTGATGCTCAAGCGCCCCTGCATGGCCTCGCAAAGGTTGTTGGTCAGGGCCAGGCCCAGGCCCGTGCCGCCGAACTGCCGGGTGATGCCGGCGCCGGCCTGGGTGAAGGGCTGGAAGATCTTGACCTGCGCTTCCTGGGCGATACCGATCCCGGTGTCACTGACTTCGATGCGCACGCCACCCGGACGGGTATAGAGGCGCACGTCGACGCGGCCGAAGCGGGTGAATTTCAATGCGTTGGACAACAGGTTGCTGACGATCTGCCGCACCCGGGTGGGGTCGCCCAGGACCAGGGCGGGAAAGTGCGGATCGATCAGGCAGGTCAGCTCGACGCTGGGCGCCGCGTTCTGCGACAGCAGGTTGGCGGTGTCTTCGATCAGGGCGCCGAGGTCGAAGGGGATGCGCTCCAGCTCCAACTGGCCGGCGTCGAACTTGGACAGGTCGAGGATATCGTTGAGCAACTCGACCAGCACCTTGCCCGAGTCGTGCGCGATGGACAGCTGCTGACGCTGCTCGGCGTTGAGCGGGCTGTCCAGCGAAAGGGCAATCATGCCCAGCAGGCCGTTGAGCGGGGTACGAATCTCATGACTCATGTTGGCCAGGAAGGAGGCGCGCGCCTGGGCCATGTCCAGGGCAGTGCGGCGGGCCTTTTCCAATTCTTCGTTGGACATGCTCAGGCGCGTATTGCTGGCCTTGAGCTCGGTGGTGCGCGCCGACACGATGTTTTCCAGCTCACCCAGGTACTCGGTCAAGCGATTCTCGGCACTGCGCCGCTGCTGGATCTCCGTGGCCATGCTGATGAACTGCTGGTTGGCGACCTTCACCAGCACGCCGATCTCGTCGTGCTCGTGGCCCGGCGGGTAGTCCAGGCGCGCGGGCTTGGGCTGGTGCGGATCGCTGCTGCTCAAGGCGCGGATGACCCGGTTGAGGGGCTTGGTCAGCATCAGGTAGAAAAACCCCAGCAGCATGCCGGTGAGCAGCGCCGTGCGCAGGAAGCCGCTGGCCAGGGTGATTTCGGCGCGGCGCAGGAATCGGTTGCCGATGGCGAAGGTGTCGACGCTCAGTTGCAGGGTGCCCAGGCGGTCGTTGGGCATGTGCGACAGAAACAGGGGGTCTTCGTACTGGCGCTGAGCGTCGAAGAGTATGTCGCTGAGGAAGCGGTAGCTGCTTTCCAGGCGCGGTCGCTGCACGCTGGCGAGCACGTTGCCGTTGTTGTCCGTCAGCCGCGCGCCGGTGATCGACTCCGACTGCAGCAGGCCCAGGGTGAGTTCCTTGGCGAGTTCGGCATCGATGTTGTAGGCGATACGCGAGGCCGGGTTGTGGCTGATTTCGAGCAGCGAGCGCATCTGCCGATCGATGGCTTCGTTGACGTTGGAATAATCGATGCCGATCTGGATAACACTGAGCAAAGCCCCCAGAATGAAGCCGACCAGTACCGTCAGGCGTGCTTGTTTATAGGACAGCCGCTGGGTGAATTTTATATCCATGGGTACTGGGCCAATTTCCATTCCGTGCGCAGGGCCAAAGCATGGACCATGTGTGTGCGCCGCAGCGTGCGACGGCATGTCCGCCTTGCCGAACCTTTTACACGCAACTTGCCTTGAGGAAAAGTCGTGGACTCTCGTTTGAATGCCTTTCTTGAGCGCGCCGAATCCGTGCTGGCGCGGCTCGAGCCGTTGCTGCCCGCGCTTCGCAGCGAAATCGACTGGAATCAGTGCCTGGCCGCGCGCTGGCAGCGTGAAGGCCGCAGCGGCTACCTGTTGCCGCTGGAGGTCAGCCTGGACATGCGTCTGAGCGACCTCATCGGTGTCGACCAGCAGCGCCAGCAGCTGGCGCGCAACACCCAGCAGTTTCTCGATGGCCACCCAGCCAATCATGCGTTGCTGTGGGGATCGCGCGGCACCGGCAAGTCATCGCTGGTGCGAGCGCTGCTTGCCGAACATGCGGGCGCAGGGCTGCGCCTGATCGAGATCGAGCGCGACCATCTGGCCGACCTGCCGCGGGTGGTCGAGCAGTTGCAGAAACTGCCGCAGCGTTTCGTGCTGTTTTGCGACGACCTTTCGTTCGAAGCGGGCGAGGGCGACTACCGGGTGCTCAAGAGCGTGCTCGACGGCTCCCTCGAGCAGGCGCCTGACAATGTGCTGCTGTATGCAACCTCCAACCGTCGCCATCTGGTCCCCGAGCATCAGAGCGACAACGAGAACTGGTCCCGGGTCGACGGCGAGTTGCACCCCAGCGAAGCGGTCGAAGACAAGATCGCTCTGTCCGACCGGTTTGGCCTGTGGCTGTCGTTCTATCCGTTCACCCAGGAGCACTTCCTGCGTGTGGTGGAGCACTGGATCGGCGAACTCGCTCGCGACAGCGGCCTGCAATGGTCGCGTGACGAGCAACTGGATATCCTTGCCGTGCGCTGGGCGACCGGACGGGGCAACCGCAACGGCCGCTGCGCCTATCAATTCGCCCGTTACTGGGTAGGCCTCAAACTGCTGGAGCAACAAGCATGATCGATTTGCACGCCGCAGGCGCGGGGCTGGAAGGCTACCGCATGCTGTGCGCTCAACTGCAATCGCTGTTGGCCGACGAGCGTGACTTCGTCGCCAATGCGGCGCAATTCTCGGCGTTTCTGTTCAACCAGGTCGACGACCTGAACTGGGCGGGCTTCTACCTCAACCGCAACGAGGAGCTGGTACTGGGGCCCTTCCAGGGGCAGGTGGCCTGCGTGCGCATTGCGTTTGACCGTGGCGTCTGCGGGGCCGCTGCGGCGACCCGGCAGACCCAGCGGGTCGAGGACGTGCATGCGTTCCCCGGGCACATCGCCTGCGACAGCGCATCGAACAGCGAACTGGTGATTCCGCTGGTCAAGGACGGCGTGCTGATCGGCGTACTGGATCTGGACAGCCCACGTACTGCCCGCTTCAGCGAAGCGGACCAGCAGGGCCTGGAACAGCTGGCGGCGATCTTCCTCGAAGCGACCGACTGCAGCCGCTACTGAAGCGCCAGCCTGTTCAGTCGTAGTTGGTCTTCTTCTGGAATGGGTCTTCCTTCTCGTCGGCCTTCAAGCCGTCGGTGAGTTCGTTGACTTCGTTCCCGGTCGGCTCCATCTGGCTGAGCACCATGGCATTGGTGCGCTTGAGCATCTTCTGCAAGTACTCCAGCTGCTCTTGGTAGAGCGCAGCGTCGGGCTGACCCTTGAGGTATTGCACGCCCCGCTCGAATGCCAGCCGCGCGCGGCCCGGCTGGCCCTCTCCCAGCAGTTGCTGGCCCAGGTTGTTGAAGAATTCGATGTGCAGCAGGACCAGAATGCTGCGGATCTCGCGGCCCCAGTGCTTGGTTTCGGCCGGGTTGAGAAAGCCCTCCTGAGCGGCACGCGTGACCTGCGCATGCAAAGCTTCGAGCAGAAAGCGCACTTCCTTGGCCTGGTCTTCGGTCAGGATCGGGAAGGGCGGATTGCCGATTGCAATGTCATCGCCCTTGGCGATCTCACCTTGCAGCTCTTCAAGGCGCGTCTTGAGCGGCGCGTTCTGCCTGTCGAGCAGCAGCAGGCGCTGGCTGATGTTCAGCTCCAGCCGGGTAAGCAGTTGCTTTAGGGCAGGGGTCATCAGCTGGCCGGGGAACGTCTCGCCGATGCGCCCGCAGCGGCGCAGGCGGTCGGTGAGCTCGAGCTTGTCGCGCGCCTTGGCCAGCTTGTTGCTCTCGACCATGTTGTTGAGCAGGCCGATGACGATAAGGATGGCGATCCCCGTTACGATGAACAGGGTGATCATGAGTGGAGTCACCGGGGAGCTCTCGAGGTTGAGTGAGGTTGAAGTGTAGGGCCGGTCTGCCGACACCGATAGCACAACACGCTGCAACGCATTTATAGAGGTACCAGCGCTGTCCGTCGCAACTATGGCTTTGTGCTATTACTGCTGTCAAAAGCTTATTCATGTCCACGTGTCTCGCTGCTTCATCAGCACGCCCGGCTGGCCCGCAAAGCACGGTGAAGTCATTGATTTAAATAAATTTATAACAGGGGGTTGACGACCCTCGAAAGCATCCATAGAATGCGCGCCACTTGCAGCGTAAAGCACACAGCGAAGCGCGGCAGGGAGTGAAGTTGTAGCGTGTCCCCTTCGTCTAGTGGCCTAGGACACCGCCCTTTCACGGCGGTAACAGGGGTTCGAGTCCCCTAGGGGACGCCATTGCGGGAATAGCTCAGTTGGTAGAGCACGACCTTGCCAAGGTCGGGGTCGCGAGTTCGAGTCTCGTTTCCCGCTCCAGTTTAAGCAGTGTGGCCTTCGGGCGGCACTGAGTGAAACCAGCATCCAGTCTTCGGACTTGGGTCTGGGCCCCGGAATACACACCATGTGTTTCGGTCAGCGTGTCCCCTTCGTCTAGTGGCCTAGGACACCGCCCTTTCACGGCGGTAACAGGGGTTCGAGTCCCCTAGGGGACGCCATTTGCGGGAATAGCTCAGTTGGTAGAGCACGACCTTGCCAAGGTCGGGGTCGCGAGTTCGAGTCTCGTTTCCCGCTCCAAATTCAATGAAAACGCCGCTCAGAGATGAGCGGCGTTTTTGTTCGTGCGTGATTTATGAGTCATGCACCGTGGCGTGCCTTTCGCGGCCGATGACCGCTCCTGCGCAGTAGCGAGCCGACCGTAGGAGCGGTCAGCGGCCGCGAAGGGTTCACTGCGGGCTGTCGGGCTGAACCCGGCGCCGATGGGGAATGTCGTCGTCGGCAATCAATACCCGTTCCATTGCCCGCGGGAAATCACCGTAGTTGTACACCGGGTAATGCAATGCCCCACGGTTGTCCCAGAACGCTACATCTCCGGCTTGCCACTTGAAACGCACCTGGTACTCCGGGTTGCTCACTTCCTTGAGCAACAGGCCGACGATCTCGCGGCTTTCTTCCAGTGACAGACCCAGAATTTGCGGTGACATCGAAAAGTTGATGAACAACGCATCTTCGCCCGTCTCCGGATGCGTACGCACCAGCGGGTGCGCGAGGATCGGGTAGTTGTAGCCGACCTTGTCCAGCGCGGGTTTGAAGTTGTGGGTGACGAAGGCATTGTCGATGCGCTCGCGCAGGGCCGCCGGCAGGCTGCGGTACACCAGCCCGGTGTCGGCCCAGAGCGTGTCGCCGCCGGTTTCGGGCAGCGACACCGCGCGTAGCACGGCGCCGAAGGTGGGTTTGAGCATCCAACTGGTATCGGTATGCCAGCGGCCCTTGCGGGCGTCGCCGTAACGGTCGCGGGCTTCACTTCCCAGAATCAGGTGGGCGTTGGGACGCTCGTGGTCCTGCTTCTGGGTGGTCGGATGCTGGTACAGCTCGCCGAACTGACGGGCGAACGCCAGTTGCTGGGCGGTATCGATGTGCTGGTCACGGAAGAACAACACTTTGTGCTTGAGCAGCAAGGCACGTATTTCATCACGGGCGTGCGCGTCGAGTGGGCGTCGCAGATCCAGGCCCTCGATCTGCGCGCCGATGGTCGGCTCCAGCGCAGTGGCGCGGATCGCCGTGGCAGGGCGCGGTATTTTTTCGGCAAACATGGCAGATGTCCTTTGCAATCGAGTGCCGGAGCCCACGGCCACGGCGGGTGGGGAAAGGGAATTCAGGCCACTTCTTCGTTGCGGCGCGCGGTTGCGTTGCGATTGGTCGGCACCTCCAGGCCGAGGCTGTCGCGCAGGGTCAGGCCGGGGTATTCGGTGCGCAACAGGCCGCGTTGCTGAAGGATCGGCACCACGTAGCGGGTGAAGTATTCAAGGCCGTTGGGCAACAGCGAGTTGATGATGAAGCCATCGGCGGCGTGACCCTCGAACCAGGCTTGCACCGCGTCGGCGACTTCTTCTGGCAGGCCGACGAAATCCCGGTCGGGCTTGGCGAAGCGCAGCGCCACTTGGCGCAAGGTCAGGTTCTCTTCACGGGCCACGTGCTTGATACGCTCGGACGTACCTTTGTGGCTATTGGCGCCCAGGTCGCCCAGATCGGGGAAGGCCGCGTCCAGGTCATGCCCGTTGAAGTTGTAGTCGTTGAACGGGCGGCCGAGGGCGACGATGGCGTCTTCGATGCCCACCAGGTCTGCAGCTTCCTGATAGCGGCGCTCGACCTCGTCGCGGTCCCGGCCCACGATCGGGCTGATGCCGGGCAGGATGAACAGTTTGTCCGGGTTGCGACCGGCCTTCGCAGCACGTTGCTTGAGGTCTTGGTAATAGGCGTGCGACTCGGTGAACGACTCGTGCCGGCAGAAGATCGCATCGGCGTTCTGCGCCGCGAATGTACGGCCGTCTTCGGAAACGCCGGCCTGGAAGATCACCGGTTGACCCTGGCGCGAGCGGGCGATGTTCAGGGGTCCCTTGACCTGGAAGAATTCGCCCTGATGGTTCAGTGCGTGCAGCTTGCTGCGGTCGAAAAACTCGCCGGTGGCCTTGTTGCGGGTAAAGGCGTCGTCTTCCCAGGAATCCCACAGCCCCTTGACCACATCCACGTGCTCCCGGGCGATGCGGTAGCGAACGGCATGGGGCGGGTGCTCGGCCTTGCTGAAGTTGTCGGCGGTGCCGGACAGCCAGGAGGTGACCACGTTCCAGCCGGCGCGCCCGCCACTGATGTGGTCGAGCGAAGCCAATTGCCGCGCCACCTGGTAGGGCTCGGTGTAGCTGACCGTGATGGTAGCCACCAGGCCGATGTGCTCGGTAGTGGCGGCCAGCGCCGAGAGCAGGGTGAGCGGTTCGAAGCGATTGAGGTAGTGCGGGCTCGAGCGTTCGTGAATGTGCAGGCTGTCGGCGATGAAGGCGAAGTCGAAGCGCGCCTCTTCGGCCAGCCGCGCCTGCTGTTGGTAGTAGCGCAGGTTGGTGCTGGCGTCGGCCAACGCCTGCGGATGGCGCCACTCGCCCCAGCCGTGCCCCACACCGTGGATCATGGCGCCCAGTTTCAGTTGTCGTGTGCTCATGGGAATCTCCTGTTATGGCGCGCTGGCCAGTGGGGTTTGGGTGGGTGCACGGTAGGCGTTGAAATGCTTGTCGAAACCTTGGGCAACCTTGACCGGCTGGGCCAGCACGCCTTCCTCCAGATAGATGTCGGCGGTTTGCTGCAGGTCGGCGATCACCGCGTCGGTGATCTCGGCGCGGGTGTAGCGGGTCTCGTTGACCGAGGCCAGGTGCACCGCCAGGGGCAGGCGGGTGACCTGAGCCTGGGCTGCGGCGAACTCGTCGTGGTGGGTGTTGGCCCATTGGTAGGCACGCTCCAGGCGCACGACGAAGTCCTCGACCTGCGCGCGCTTGGTTTCAGTGGCTTGCTGCGTGGCGACCAGGTAGGTGTTGTTGGTCAGCAGGTCGGTGCCCTTGCGCAGGATGCGGGCGTTGCCTTGGTTCAGCGCAATGGTGGTGTAGGGGTCCCAGGTCGACCAGGCGTCGGCGTCGCCGGACTGCAGGGCGCCTTGGGCATCGCTGGGCAGCAGGTTGACGAAGGTGATGTCGGACGTCTTCAGGCCCGCGTCACGCAAGGCCTTGATCACCAGGAAGTGGCCGATGGAACCGCGATTGGTGACGACCCGCTTGCCCTTGAGGTCGGCGACCGACTGCAGCGGCGAGTCCTTGGGCACCAGGATGGACGTGGTATAGCGGCCTTCGAAATGGGTAATGCTGACGGCCTTGAGCGGCGCGCCGGAACCCAGCGCGAAGACATAGGGCGCATCGCCCAGATAACCCACGTCCACCGCGCCGGCGTTCAGCGCTTCGCCCAGCGGCGCGGCGGCTGCGAATTCCGAGAACTCGATGGGGTAGGGAACGTTCTTGAGTTCACCGGCGGCGGTGAGCAGCAGCTTCAGGGTGGATTTCTGATTGGCAACGCGCAATGGTTCGAGCTTGTCGGCCCAGGCCAGGGGGCCGGTGGCCAACAGCCCGACGGCCAAGACGAGGGAAAGGACACGGGAACGGGTCATGGACAGCGACTCCTGAAGAGGGATTGAGTTACCTCCACCAGGCGAGGGGTCGGTCTGCATTCAAGCTAAAGCTCTAACGAGGCGCTGTGAAATGACATTTAGTTCTAAGTTAATTATTCTTTTTATGAATTCTTAGGTGATGGCAATATGCGTAGCTAGCATATTTTTGTATGGGTCTGTCTCGTAGGAGCGGTCCGTGGCCGCGAAGGGGCGCTGCGGTGGTTCAGGCATACCGCGGTGTTTTTTCGCGGCCGATGACCGCTCCTACGGGGGTTGCGCGGAGTATTGTAGGAGCGGTCCGTGGCCGCGAATGGGCGCTGCGGTGGTTCAGGCATACCGCGGTGCTTTCTTCGCGGCCGATGACCGCTCCTACGGGGATTGCGCGGAGTATTGTAGGAGCGGTCCGTGGCCGCGAAGGGGCGCTGCGGTGGTTCAGGCATACCGCGGTGTTTTTTCGCGGCCGATGACCGCTCCTACGGGGGTTGCGCGGAGTATTGTAGGAGCGGTCCGTGGCCGCGAATGGGCGCTGCGGTGGTTCAGGCGTACCGCGGTGCTTTCTTCGCGGCCGATGACCGCTCCTACGGGGGGCGGGATGACGTGGCTCAGGCCAGGGCGCGTTGGCGCTTGCCGGGGACGGCGTCCAGCAGGGCCTGGGTGTAGGCATTCCCCGGATGGTTGAACAGCTGCGCAGTGGGGCCCTGGTCGACGATGCGGCCCTGGCGCATGACCAGCACCTCATCGGCGACGTTGGCAATCACTGCCAGGTCATGGGAGACGATGACGTAGGCGATGCCCAGCTCGCGTTGCAGCTCGTCGAGCAGATCGAGGATCTGCCGCTGCACCGAAACGTCCAGGGCCGACACCGGCTCGTCCAGCAGCAGAAGGTCGGGCTGCAGTGCCAGGGCCCGGGCGATGGCCACACGCTGGCGCTGGCCGCCGGACAGCTCCCTGGGCACGCGGTCGAGGAAGTGGGCCGGCAGATGCACCCGTTCGATCAATTCACGCGCAGCCCGATCGAGCTCCGCCCCTCGGGCCAGGCCGAACGAGACGAGAGGTTCGACGATGCTGTCGAAGATCGACAGGCGCGGGTCCAGCGCTGCGAACGGGTTCTGCTGCACCAGTTGCATGCGCCGACGCAGCGGCCGGAATTGTCGCCAGCCGAAATCGGTCACGTCCTGCTCGGCAAACTCGATACGGCCGCTGTCGGCTTTCTCCAGCCCCAGGGCAATGCGCAACGCCGTACTTTTGCCCGACCCGGATTCGCCGACGATGCCCAGGGTCTGCCCGGCGCAGACCTTGAAGCTGACATCGGCCAGCGCCTGGAAGCGGTCGGCCTGGCCACGGACCCGTGGCAGCCGGTAATGCTTGTTCACCGCAGTCAGCGCCAGCAGCGGCGGTTGCCCTGGCGCAGCCGCAGCGCGCGGTGCGCGGGGCTCGGCGAAGGCTGGCGCGGCGGCGATCAAGGCGCGGGTGTAAGGCTGGGTCGGCTTTGCCAGTACCTGCTGCGGCGTGCCGTGCTCGACCAGCCTCCCGGACTTCATCACCAGCACCCTGTCGGCGCGGTCGGCGGCCACGCCCAGGTCGTGGGTGATGATCAGCAACGAGATGCCTCGCTCGCGCACCAGCCCCTCGAGATGATCGAGAATCCGCTGCTGGACGGTCACATCCAGCGCACTGGTCGGCTCATCGGCGATGATCAGTCGCGGATTGCCGGCCAGCGCGATGGCGATCAGCACGCGTTGACGCATGCCGCCGGAGAGCTCGTGAGGGTACTGCCGGGCGCGCAGCGTCGGGTTGTCCAGGCCGACCTGGGCGAGCAGCTCGCTGACATCGTTGTCTACCCCGCGGTAGCGCCCACCTCTGGCCAGCACCAGTGCCTCGGCGATCTGCACGCCGATGCGCTGGGTGGGGTTGAGGCTGACCATCGGGTCTTGTGGTACCAGACCGATGGTGCGGCCGCGCAGTTGGCGCTTGACGCGTTCGCTGGCCTGGCTCAGGTCCTGCCCGGCCACCACCAGCCGACCGGCAGTCAGCACGGCGCTGTCAGGCAGCAAGCCGAGGATAGCGTTGGCCACAGTGGTCTTGCCCGAGCCCGATTCTCCGACGATGGCCAGGGTCTCGCCCTGGGCCAGGCTGAACGATACATCCGTCACCGCTTGGGTGTGCTGCGCACCCTGGCGGTAGGCGATGCCCAGGTTGTGGACTTCAATGAGCGCGTTCATCGCTTGATCTCTTCAAAGGTGCGGGCCAGGTGATTGAGGCTGAACACCACCGCCACGACAAAGGCGCCGGGCAACAGCGCCACCCACGGCGCGGTGATCAGAAAATGCCGTCCGGTAGCGATCAGCGTGCCCCATTCCGGCGCCGGTGGCGCGGCGCCGAAACCCAGGAAGCTGAGGCCTGCGGTGGCCAAAATGGCGGCGCCGAAGTCGAGGGTGGCGAGCACGGCGACCGGCCCCCAGGCGTTGGGCAGAATGTGCCGCCACAACGTCTGCAACCAGCTCGCACCGCCCAAGCGGGCGGCTTCCACGTAAGGCAGGGTCTTCACGCGCAGCACCTCGGCGCGGGTGGTGCGGGCAAAACCGGGAATGATCCCTACACCCACGGCGAGGGCTACCGGCAAGGTGCCGAAGCCGATGGCGGTGACGATGGCCAGGGCCAGCAGCAAGCCGGGCAGGGCCAGCAGCACGTCGATCACGCGCATGATCAGCGCATCCACGCGGCCCCCGGCGAACCCCGACAGCACGCCCAGGCTCAAGCCGCCGAGCAGGGCCAGGCCAACCGCCAGCAGCGCTGCCTGAATCGACAGGCTGGCGCCGTGGATCACGCGGGTATACAGGTCGCGGCCCAGCTCGTCGGTGCCGAACCAATGGGTGGCGTTGGGCGCGGTGAGCTTGGCCAGCGGCGCCGTGGCATTGGGGTCGAAGCCGCTCAGCACGCCCGGTGCCAGCGCAGCCAGCAAAGCAAAGGCGACTACCAGCGCGGCCAGCATGAAGCCGGGCCGGCGCAACAGGGGACGTGAAGCGCTGAGCAGGCGTGACCAGCGATTGCGCCGTCGCCATGGCGTGGTGGCCTCCACTGGCAATGGCGCGGATGGCGTCGTAGCCGGCAAGCGTTGTATCGACGGCGAGCCGAACCGACGGTCGAGGTTGTGCACGGCGTTGGATGAAGGCATGAGCGGAATCCTTGGCAGGCCTAGGCCGCACTGGGCGCACGGGGCGCGTGGGTGATACGGGGGTCGAACATCGGGTAGAGCAGGTCCACCAACAGGTTCACCACCACGAAAGCGGCCGCGGAGATGGCGACGATCGCCAGCACCACCGGAATGTCCTGGCGCAGTACGGCTTCCTGGGCCAAGCGCCCGACACCGTTGCGGCTGAAGATGGTTTCCACCAGCACCGCACCTGACACGGTGTTGCCGACCTGCAGGCCGAACAGCGTGAGAATCGGCAGCGCGGCGTTCTTCAGGCCGTGGCGGTACTGCACCTGGGCGCGGCTCAGACCCTTGGCGTAGGCCGTAGTGATGTAGGGCTCGCGCCACACCTGCTGAAATCCGCGTTGCAGCACCTGGGCATACACCGCTGCGCTGGGGATCGCCAGGGTGATGGCCGGCAGCACCAGGCTGTCCAGGCCCTGACTGCCGGTGGCGGGGAACCAGCCCAGGCCGAAGGCGAACACCTGGATCAGTAGCAGGCCCAGCCAGAATATCGGCACCGAGAACCCCAGCGACGGCAGGCGCGCCATGGCCGATTGCAGGGGTTGCCAGCGCACGTAGGCGGTCAGGTAGGCCAGACCGATGCCGCCGATCAACGACAGCACGATGGCCGACCCGGCCAGGGTCAGGGTTTGTGGCAGGCGCTCGGCCAGCAGCGCAGTCACCGGCCGGTTGAGCGACAGCGACTGGCCGAAGTCACCGTGCAGGGCCTGCCAGAGCAGATGCACGTACTGCTCGAACAGCCCGCGATCCAGCCCGTAGTAGGCACGCGCCTTGGCCAGGTCCGCCGGTGACAGCGCATCGACTTCCAGGCCCGAGGCGCTGAGCATGATCGACAGCGTGTCGCCGGGCAGCAGGTAGAGGATGAAGTAGGTGATGGTATAGGCGCCCCACAGCACTAGCAGCGCCTGGCCGACACGCCCCAGCAGGTAACGGTTCATGGCGTGCCGACCTCGATGTCACCGAGGAAGGCGAAGCCTTCTGCGGTCCAGTGGAAGTTCTTCACCCGAGCCGCCGTGGCTGCCTGCCAGACACGCTCGTAGATCGGGATGGCCGAGGCCTCGTCCACCAGCAGGTCCTGCAGATCGCCGTACGCCTTGGCGCGTTGCTCGGCTCGAGTGGCAGTGATGCCAGCGTCGAACAGCGCGGTGGCCCGGTTCAGGGTCGCCGGTTCGTAGGTATTGGTGGCCAGGGTCGAGCTGTTGGCACTGCGCGGATCGAGAATGGTCTGCAGAATGATCGGATCGGCGCGGGTCATGTAGGTGGACGTCAGGTCGTAGTTGCCCTGGGCATTGGCGGCGGTCCATTCGGCGCGGGTCACCACGTTGAGTTTCAGGTCGATACCCACCTTGCGCAGTTGATCCTGCACCAGCACATCGCCGGCCGTTTCACTGCCGTTGATGTTGTAGGCCAGGCTCAGGCGCTTGCCGTCCTTGTGTCGATAGCCATCGGCAGCCGGTGCCCAGCCTGCCTCGTCCAGCAAGCGTGCGGCGCCGACAGCGTCGTAGCCAAGCTTGGCGCCCTGGGCCTTGAAGTACGGAGTGGTGCTGTCGTACACACCGTCGACGACGGGGAAATCGGCGTTGTACACGGTGCTGGCGTAGCTCTTGCGGTCGATGGCCTTGAGCAGTGCCTGGCGCACTTTCCTGTCGGCCAGTACACGGCCGTTGCGGGTGTTGGGGTAGAGGTTCAACGCGGGGCCGGGCAAGGCGCGGCTCTGAATGGTAGCGCCCTTGCTCTGGTACAGCTTGAGGTCGACTTCCGAGAACGGGTTGCGCGGCCACAGCACATCGACCTTGCCCTGCAGGAACAATCCGTTGCGTACGCTTTCCTCGGCGATGTAGCTGATTTCCACGGCATCCAGATGGGCGTCGGCCTTGTTCTTCATGTTCGCCGACGCCCAGTGGTAGCCCGGTCGACGGGTCAGTCGGGCGCCGCTCTCCGGCGTGTAGTGCTCGAGCACGAACGGCCCGGTGCCGATGATCTGGCCGAGCGAGCGCTGCTTGGCGGTCAACTGGTAGGAGGCCGGTGCAAGAATCGCCAGGTTGGTGGTGGACGTGGCCTGCAGGAAGCCGGCGTTGGGTCGTGACAGCACCAGTTTGACGGTGAAGTCGTCGAGCACTTCGGCATGGTCGTAGCCGGCCAGGTAGGTTGCGCCGAAGGTCGCCGGCAGCTCCTGGGCGAATGCCTTGTCGCTGTCGAAGGCGGCCTTCACGGCGTGGGCGTCGAAGCGCTCGCCGTTGCTGAAGGTGACGTCGTCACGTAGTTGGAAAGTGTAGCTCAGGGCATCGTCGCTGATGTCCCAGCTCTTGGCCAACCAGGGAATGATCTTGCCGGTGTCCGGGTCCTGGTCGGTCAGTGATTCGGCGACGTTGCGCAGCAGCACGCGATGTTCGAGCCAATAGACCTGGAACGGGTCGACGCTGACCAGGGTGGTGTTGTCGCCGAAGAAGGCGATCTTGAGGGTCTTGTCGGCGTGTTCGGGGGCCGAGGGCGAGCAGCCCGCCAGTGTTGCGAGCAGTATGCCCAGTGCCAGCAGGCGGGGGCGTTGGGGCAGGTTCGAAGCCGATGGGTGGGTTGGGTGGGGCATGGGTGACTGTCCTTTGTAGTGCTGTGATCGGCTTGGGTTTGGGGTGCGGGCCTTCGCGGGCAGAGCCCCGCTCCCACAGAGGTTGGTGGTGCCTGTGGGAACGGGGCGGGCGGCAAGTTCTCTGTGGGAGCGGGGCTCTGCCCGCGAATGGCCCCACTTCGATTCAGGTAGCGAGCGCTCGTGGTCTGTTGGCCTGCGGCAAGGGTCCATCGGCCACCTGAGGCGGGCCGGCTTCCACGCCCAGCAGCCCCAACAGGCGTCGGCGAATGGCATTGAAGGCCGGTGTGCCTTTTTCCCGAGGGCGATCCAGGCCAATGGGCAGCGCTTCGGCAATGCGCCCGTTCTTGAGCACGATGATGCGATCGGCCAGCAGGATCGCTTCCTCGACATCGTGGGTGACCAGCAGCACTGCAGGCCCGTGGGCACGCCACAGATCGATGATCAACTGATGCATGCGAATGCGGGTCAGCGCATCGAGGGCGGCGAACGGTTCGTCCAGCAGCAGCAGGCGGGGCTCGCGCACCAGGCTGCGGGCCAATGCCACGCGCTGGGCTTCACCCCCGGACAGGGTGGCGGGAAAGGCATCGAGCCGATGCGCCAAACCCACTTCGGTCAGCGCCTTGACCGCACGCTCGCGGGCCTGGGGGGTGCGCACGCCCAAGGTGACGTTCTTCCACACGCGCTTCCACGGCATCAGGCGCGGTTCCTGGAACACCGCCGAGCGGGCCGCAGGCACCAGCAGGCGGCCACCTTCGATCGGGTCGAGCCCGGCCAGCGAGCGCAGCAGGGTGGTCTTGCCCGAGCCGCTGGCGCCCAGCAGGGCAACGAACTCGCCGGGCGCGATGTCCAGGTTCAAGCCATCGATGACGCGGTTGGCGCCGAACTGACGTACCACGTTCTGCAGGCTGACGGCGGGTTGTGGGTGCAACGGGCGGGTGACGTTGTGTGCGGTCATGGGATCAGCTCTTCACGAAGGAGGGGCGCCAGGCCAGGGCGTAGTGCTCCAGGGCGCGGATGATGCCGTCGATCAGCAGCCCCAGCAGGCTGTACACCAGCAGGCAGATGACGATGATGTCGGTGCGCATGAAGTCGCGCGCGTCGCTGGCAAGGAAGCCGATGCCGGAGGTGGCGTTGATCTGCTCGACGAACACCAACGCCAGCCAGGAGATCGCCAGCGAATAGCGCAGGCCGACGAAGAACGACGGCAGCGCGCCGGGCAATATCACGTGCCAGACCAGTTCGCGACGGTTCAGCCCCAGGGTGTTGCCGGCTTCGATCAGCTTGGGGTCGATGCTGCGGATGCCGGCGAACAGGTTCAGGTACACCGGAAAGGTGGTGCCCATGACGATCAGCGCGACCTTGGTGAATTCGCCGATGCCGAACCACAGAATGAACAGTGGCACCAGCGCCAGTGAGGGTACGGTGCGCAGCATCTGCATGGGTGAGTCGAGCAGCACTTCGCCACGCCGCGAAAGGCCGGTGAGCAGGGCCGCAGCGGTGCCGATGAACACACCAATGGCCAGGCCCGACACCGCGCGCTGCAGGGATATCAGCAGATGCGCCGGGAGCTCGCCGCTGATGGTCAGCGCCCAGAACGTCACACCGATGCTCGACGGCGCGGCGATGATACGCGGCGGGATCAGCCCGACCCGCGAGGCCAGCTCCCAGAGCACCAGGATCGCCAGCGGGCTCAGCAGCCTGAGTACGAAGCCTGGCACCTGCACGCCGCGCCGGGATGCGCTGGGCGTGACTTCGAGCATGTGGATGGGCGCCCTGGCGATCGGCGCAGAGGCGATTTCAGGTGGCATAGTCTTGGCCCTCGCGGTCGAGCTGACGGATCAGGGCGTCCCAGTGCAGTTGGATCTTGGGGTTGTCGCCGCTGGCTGCACTGGCAGATTGCTGATGCACCTTGTCGATGGCCGCCTGCGGCGCCAGCAGCAGGTCGGCATTGCCGCCGGCCTGGGCGGCGATCTGGATGTTGCAGGCCCGCTCCAGCCCATGCAGTTCGCGGAAGGCATGTTCGACACTGACGCCTCCGGTCAACAGGCCGTGGTTGCGCAGGATCAGGATGTTGCTGTTGCCCAGGTTGCGAACCAGGCGCGTCTGTTCGTCCAGGTCCAGGGCTATGCCTTCATAACCGTGGTAGGCGACGCGGCTGTAGTAGAGCAATGCGTGCTGGGACAACGGCAGCAAGCCGTTGCGCTGGGCCGACACTGCAGCACCATCGCGGGTATGGGTGTGCAACACGGCTTTGAGGTCGGGGCGTGCGCGGTGGATGGCGCTGTGGATCACGTAGCCGGCGTGGTTGATGCCCAGCCCCAGTGGATCGTCGATCAGCTCGCCGTCGATATCCACCTTGACCAGATTGGATGCGGTGATTTCATCGAACAGCAGGCCGAAGGCGTTGATCAGGAAGTGCTCCTGATCACCCGGCACGCGGGCCGAGAAGTGCGTGTAGATATGGTCGGTCCAGCGCAGTTGCGCGGCCAGGCGATAGGCGGCCGCGAGCTTGACGCGCACCTCCCATTCCTGCGGCGTGACACGCTGGCGCAGCGTGGGCGTGGAATCGTGCAGAACGGACAACGAAGTCATCGGGTCTCTCCTGAAAAACGTGCGTGCCGGCGGCGACGGCACATGAGTGCGATCGCCGCTCGGTCCGGTTTCATCAGGTCCCGAGCAGCCAGTGATGTAGGGGCGTTGCGGTGTCAGATCACCTTGAAGCCGTGGGTGCCGTCCCTGGCCAGTTGCTCGACCAGACCGAACTCCCAATCCAGGTAGCCTTGCATGGCTTGGCGAGGGTTGTCGGTGCCCTCGTAGGGGCGCCGGTAGCGGTCGCTGCGGGGCACGGCCAGATGGCGTTCGCCGGCTTCCACCGGCAGGCCCTGGGCCACCCAGGCGGCGTTGCCACCTTCGAGGAGGAACACCGGTTTGCCGGTCAACGCCTGCAGATCGGCCACCGCAAAGCGTGCCAGCAGGCCGCTGCCGCAGGTCACCACGTAGCGTTCGGCCACGGGTACGTTCTCCAGGGCCTGGGGCAATTGCGCGCGCAGTGCCCAATGGGCACCGGCGATATGACGTTGCACGTGGTTGGCGCTGCTGGTGAAGTCGAACACCTGGGTGTTGCCCTCGCGTTGCCACCGAGCGAGCGTCGCCGGGCTGATCGTCTCGGCTTCCGGCAGGGTCGGCAGTGGCGTCTGCCAGGCGCCGTCGGCAGTGAAATCGCTGGACTGTGCATCGTCCAGCACGAACACGTCCCAACCCATCTGGGCCAGCCACGACGCGCTCATGTTGGCGCGTACGCCGTCGTCGTCCACCAGCACCAGCCGCGCACCGCGCACGCTGGCGAAATGATCGGTTTCCTGCACCAACTGGCCGCCCGGGGTGGAGCGCGCCGCAGGCAGGTGCCCGGCCGCGTATTCTTCCGGGGTGCGCACGTCGAACACATAGGTGGTGCGGCCCTGTTCGGTTTGCCAGCGGGCCAGCGCTGCAAGCGTCGCGTGTTGCACACCGGCCCTGTCCGCGACCGCGCGTGCCGACTGCGCCGCTGCCGCGCGGGTGTGCTCGGCGACTTCGCCGAAGCGACGTTGCTGGCCGTGCTCCAGTGTCTGACCTGCCAATGTCCAGCCGATGGTACCGTTGCGCAGTGCCGACACCGGGTTGGGAATGCCCGCATTGACCAGCGACTGCGTGCCGATAATGCTCCGGGTGCGACCGGCGCAGTTGACGATCACTCGGGTCTGCGGATCGGGCGCGAGTTCGCGGATGCGCAGCACCAGTTCGGCGCCTGGCACACTGATGCCGCCCGGAATGCTCATGGTCTGGTATTCGTCGAAACGTCGTGCGTCGACCACCACCACGTCGGCCCGGCTGTCGAGCAGGGCCTGCACGTCCTCGGCCGCCAGTGACGGTGTATGCAGCAGGCTTTCGACCAGCTCGCCGAAGGCCTTGCTCGGTACGTTGACGTCGCGAAACAGCTCGCCGCCTGCATCGTGCCAGCCGGCAAGCCCGCCTTGCAGCAGCGCCACATCGGTGTAACCGAGCGCTTGCAAGCGTTGCGCGGCCACGGCGGCAAGGCCTTCGCCGTCGTCATAGACGGTGATGGCCGTATCGCGGCGCGGTACCCGGGCGTAGATGTCCAGTTCCAGCCGGGACAGGGGGATATTGGCGGCGAACAGTGGGTGAGCCTCGGCGAAAGGCGCCTCTTCGCGGACATCGATCAATGCCACTTCCTGGCCGTCCAGCAGTGCCTGGCGCAAGGTGGAGTAGGGGCGTACGGCAATCTGGCTCATGCGGGTGAACTCTCTTTTGGCGGGCGCTCTTTGGACAAGTCCCAGAAATTGGGGATGCCGGCATTGGAATAACCGGAAATGAATGGCTTTTCTTCGCCGCTTTCGCTGTACACAGCGCGCGCTACCGCGCCGATATTGGCGCCGTAGACATGGATGCTGATGGACACCCGATCGTGGAAGGCATTGCTGACTTGATGGATGTCGCCGATGTTGGGTGATACCGCTTCGACCTGGCCCGGCCCGAGGCGGATCGGCGCGCCGTCGGGCACCAGGCGCCCATCGGCTTCGCGGCTGAAGCCTTGGGAAAACTCGGCACCGCGCAACATGCCGATCAGGCCCCAGACGCGATGGTCATGGATCGGTGTGCTCTGCCCAGGGCCCCAGATGAAGCTCACCACGGAAAAGCGCTGGCGGGCGTCGGCGTGCAGCAGGAATTGCTGGTAGCGTTGCGGATCGGGCTGGGCAGCGATGGCCGGCAGCCAGTCGTCGTGGCTGACCAGCCGCTGCAGCAGCACTGCGCCTTGTTCCAGCACCGCCGGCTCGCTGGGTTCGCGATCCAGCAACTCGGCCAGGTCGCCGACGAACTGGCGAAAGCGGTCATAGCGCAGTGGGTGAGTCATTTCAGTAGCCCTCGAACAGATTCGTTATTACCCTAGCAAAGGGATTAAGCTTCCCGAAATTCAATTTGTTCATAAGCTAATATGCGAAAAGCGAATGAAGATAGATGACATCCAAGCGTTCCTGGCAGTCGTGCGCCTGCAGTCCCTGAGCGTGGCCGCCGAATCCCTGCAGCTGACTCAGTCCGCTGTCACCCGGCGCCTGCAAAGTCTCGAAGAGTCGCTGGGCGCAATTCTGCTCGACCGGCACACCAAGCCGATGAAACCCACGGCCATCGGCCTGCGCGTGTATGAACGCTGCCAGGGCGTGATGCGCGAGGTCGATTCGCTGCATGAGTTGGTGGCCGAAGACGCGCTACCCTCCGGCACGCTGCGTCTCGGCGTGCCGCAGACGGTCGGCGACGCCGTGCTGCTCGATGCCCTGCACGCCCTGAAGCAGCGCTTCGCCGACCTGCACGTGCAGGTCGCCCACGGCTGGGGTGGGCAGTTGGTCCAGCGCATCCAGCACCGTGAGCTGGATGCGGCTGCGGCGTTGTTCCCGGCAGGCAAGGTGTTTCCCGACGGCGTGGTGGGTCACTCGCTGGCGCGCATGCCGCTGCTGGTGGTTGGGGCCAAGGGCCTGGATTTCGGCAAACGCTGCAAGCTGGCCGACTGCCAAGGCGAAGGTTGGGTGCTGAATCCCGACGGTTGTGGCTTTCGCGCTGGCCTTTCGCACGCCCTGGCCGAGCAGGGCCTGAGCCTGAAACTGAACCTGGAGACCTTCGGCACCGACCTGCAACTGGGCCTGGCGGCCAGCGGCATGGGCCTGGGTCTGGTCCCGGCACCGCTGTTGCAGCACAGTCGCCACCGCGAACAACTGCAGGTTCTGCAGGTGGCGGATTTCAAACCCATGGTCGACCTGTGGCTGGTGCATGCGGCGTTCGTCGGCAACCTGCAAGGCGCGATCAGGCTGTTCGGGGAAAGCGTGGCACACGGGATGAATACGGACTGATGGAGAAAGATACGTGCGCGTTTAGCATATTAGGATATGCCTAAAATGATCTTTACTCATGTCCTTGAAGGTGCGTAGATTAGTCGACAACCACAGCGCTGCCGCTTCGAGTTGCGTTGCCGTGCACTTGTCCGACCGAGTTCTCGCCATGCCCCAGTTAGACCCCGGCGCCCTTGCCGCGCTCACCGAACGAATGGCACTGCACGCCGAGCGCTACGACCGCAGTGGCGAGTTCCCCCATGACAACATCGACCACCTGCACAGCCTCGGCCTGCTCGCGCTGACCGTGCCCACGGCCTATGGCGGCGGCGGGGCCGACCTGCCCACGGCGCAGAAAGTGGTGGCGGCAGTCGCCAAGGGCGAGCCGGCGACGGCGTTGATCCTGGTCATGCAGTACCTGCAGCAGGCCCGTCTGCACCAGAGCGAGCGTTGGCCTCAGGCATGGAAGCAGCGCCTGGCGCTGGACGCCGTGGAAAGCGGGGCGCTGATCAATTCGCTGCGGGTCGAGCCCGAACTGGGCACGCCGGCCCGCGGCGGCCTGCCCAACACCGTGGCGCGACGTACCGCCGAGGGCTGGCGACTGGACGGCCGCAAGATCTATTCCACTGGCAGCCACGGCCTGACCTGGCTGCTGGTGTGGGCGCGCAGCGATGATGACGATCCGTTGGTGGGTTCCTGGCTGGTGCACCGAGACACCCCCGGAATCACCATCGAAGACACCTGGGACCACTTGGGCATGCGTGCCACGTGCAGCCACGATGTGGTCTTCGACGACGTGCTGGTGCCGTTCGACCAGGCCGTCAGCGTAAGTCCGGCCAGCACGCCGCAGCCGGAACTGGACGGCGAAGGCCTGCTGTGGATGGCGGTGCTGATGTCCAGTGTCTACGACGGCGTCGCCCAGGCCGCACGTGATTCGTTCATCGATTGGCTGCAGCACCGCGTACCGGCCAATCTCGGTGCCGCCCTGGCGACGCTGCCGCGCTTCCAGGAACGGGTCGGCGAGATCGACAGCCTGCTGCTGGCCAACCAGGCCCTGTTGCAATCGGCCGCCGAAGGCCGCCTGCCCGCCGAGCGCTGGCCCGCCATCAAGTATCTGGTGTGCAACCAGGCCATACGCGCCGTGACCCTGGCCATCGAAGCCGGCGGCAACCCGGCGCTGGATCGTCGCAACGCGCTGGAAAGGCACTACCGCAACGTGCTCTGCGCGCGCATTCATACCCCCCAGGATGACAGCGCCCTGGTTGCAATAGGGCGTCAGGCGCTGGCGCTCTGACACCCATCAACGGGCTCACGAAATTTTCATGTGCCGCTGATTACAGTGGCGTCCCTTGTTGGGGAGTAGCCTGCTCTGGACCTCGGTCCAGCGCGTTCGTGTCAACATTCTCGGCTGCCTGCCGTGGCACGAACACCTTGTGGTTGGTGAGACCAACGATGCATCCATGCCTAAAGCCGGGCGTGTGGTCGCGTCGTTGACTCATAGCCCGGCTGGATCTTCGACCGTGAACCCCATTTCCATCCTCTTCGTCGCCCTGGCGATGTCCACCGACGCCTTCGCCGCCGCCATCGGCAAAGGCGCGACACTGCACAAACCGCGATTCACGGAAGCACTTCGTACGGGTGTCATCTTCGGTGCTATCGAGACCATCACCCCCTTGATAGGGTGGTTCATAGGCCAGGCGGCGACTGAGTACGTTCAAGACTTCGACCACTGGATCGCCTTCGTGCTGTTGGTGGCACTTGGGCTGCACATGATCTACAACGGGGTCAAAGCTGAAGCCCCGGAAGAGGACAAGCCGCAACAGCATTCCTTTGCCATTCTGGCCGTCACCGCCTTTGCCACCAGCATCGATGCTCTTGCGGTTGGCGTAGGCCTGGCCTTCGTCGACGTGAACATCTGGATTGCAGCCGCCGCCATCGGCGTGGCGACCACGATCATGGTCACGATCGGCGTGATGCTGGGTCGGGTACTGGGCGTCGTCGTCGGCAAACGTGCGGAAATCGTGGGCGGCATCGTGTTGATGCTGGTCGGTGCGGTGATTCTCTACGAGCATTTGTCTGCGGCGTAATCGGAGCAGTCGACTGCTCATGGGCTGCGTTTTTCAGCCCAGTTGGCGGCGGCAGATCAGGGGCCGCCGCACAGATCCTGGGAGTGCGTCGTTGGATTACTCGCCAGGCGCCCACACCTCCACGTTCACCGCATCGATCCGCTTGGGAATCAGCTTCTCGTCGTAAAAGGCATCGGCGATCTTCTGCTGCTCGGCCAATCCTTCGTGGGTGACGGGCTGCACATCGTAGCTGCGGCGGGCGTTCGCCTGCTGCACCACTGCCGGGTCAAGATTACCCCAGAGCGGACCCAGAATCGCGGCGGCGTCGGCCGGGTTCGCCTTGACCCATTTGCCAGTTTCGGCCAAGTCGTCGAACACCGTTTTCAGGATCGCCGGGTTGGCCTTCGCATAAGGCGTGCCTGCCAGATAGTAGCGCTTGTACGAGGCCAGGTTTTCGCTGCCCGCCAGTACGCGGGTAGGTTGGTGCTGCTGCGCGGCACTGAGGAACGGTTCCCACGCCACCCAGGCATCCACCTTCTGGTTTTCGAAGGCGGCGCGGCCGTCGGCGATGGTCAGGTAGGCCGGCTTGATGTCAGTGAACGTCAGATCACCCTTGCGCAAGGCCGCCAGCAGCAGGTAGTGAGCCCCTGCCGCCTTGGTGACTGCTACGGTATGGCCACGTAGGTCTGCCAGCGATTTGAGCGGCGAGTCCTGCCGCACCAGAATCGCCTGGGCCTGCGGTGAAGCCGATTCGGACGCGTAGTAGGTCAGCTTGCCGCCGGCAGCTTGAGCGAACACCGGCACCGTGTCGGCAACGTCTGCCGACAGGTCGACGTTGCCGACGTTAAGCGCTTCGAGCAGCGGCTGGCCACTGGCAAATTCGTGCCAGCTGACGCGCACGCCTTTGTCTGCCAGTTGCTTCTCCAGCGTACCTTGCTGCTTGAGCAGCACCATCAGCGTCGAGGACTTCTGGTAACCGATGCGCAGCTGGGTTTCTGCCGCTGCCGAAAAGCTGAAGGCAACGCCGAGCGCAACGCTGAGGCTGGCGGCAAGCAGGTGCCGCGGGGTGAAGAGGGTGGACATGGTTTCAAGTCTCGTCTCCGACGCATCCGCGGGGCGCGGTCGGCTCGAAGAGAACGGGGAAGGGCATGCCGGTGATCCGGTGAAGCGACTATAGAAGAACAGTTCAAAGCACGGTAATGGCGTTTAGTTATCAGCTTATGCAGCCTCACCGGCCAAACTGATTCGCACTGCACTTCACCCGCCTGTTCTTCATCGATGCGAAAGGTTCTCAGTTGGCGTCTGTCATCTTCGCATATACAAATTTCTCTTTTAAAAACATACACGTACCTATCACTTCTGTCAGGCGACGTCCAAGCAAACATTACCTAGTGTGGCGGCTTCACTGCGCAGCCCGTTCGCGGGCCTGCGCCGAACAGCCAAGGTAGATAGCCATGAAAGATGAAACGCCGGCGGAACGTACCCTATCCGCACATTTGAAGAATATCGCCGTCAATGCCGAACAGCACCAGACCCTGTCCAAGGTTCAAGGCTGCACGGCAATGGAGATCGCTCAAGGCAGCGTCGACGACCTGATCAAGCTCGGCAAGGGTTTTGACGTAGATCAAGCGCAAGCCTTGCATCAGCGCGCCAGCTCGGTGGCCGTGCTCGCAGCGCGACAGATGCGCGAACAACGCCTCAAGGCCAGCGAGCCGGCTTCGGCGGCCATGGCCCGCAGCGGCGTCCGTGCGCTGGTCGACGGCCCCAGCTTCGAAAGCCAGTTCACCCCCAGTTGGTCGAGCAACTGCATGCCCGGCGCTATCGAGGCAACCTCCTCGCCTGCGGCTTATCTGACCAGTCTTTACCGTCTTGCCACCCAGACCATCGAGCCTCTGGCCATCGAAGGTGAAGCCATCACGCTGGCCCAGCGTCGTCCCGATCTGGTTGACCTGACCTTGGACCCGGTGAGCCTGGAGCGCGTCGAGCCGACGGTAGTGATCGTCAATGAGATTCTCGAGCGCGCCGCGCGCGAGTTTCTGGACGGCCGCAACCGCAGCGAAGAAGCGGTAGACGATGTACTGCTGGCCACCCGTTATCCTTTCCAGTTGCCGTATGAGCGGTATCAGGCGCAGATCAACCATGTGCTGCAGCGCAAGCGCTACCAACTGGGTGACGTGGTTCGACAACTCGATCCCAAGTTCCCCTATTTCAAGGAGCAAGGGTTGCATTCGGCGGCCTCCGACGATGCCCTGCAACTGGATGCCGCGTTTGGCCCCGAGCAGCGCGCGCTGCTGCTGGAAGCGCCTTATTTTCCGCTGACGAACCTGGCCCGCAAGGCCCCAGGCCTCCAGCGCCAGGCAGCCATGGCCGTGGCTCAGGCCAGCTTCTACAACCGTCACTACGGTGTTGCCAACGCCGAGCCGCTGGTGGATATCCCTACCTTCTGCAAGCGCACGGGCATCAACCAGGCGCAACTGGAAGACCTGCTGTCCATTGAAACGCGCGCACCGGTGGCTTCGCCCAATGTGGCCGGGTTGGCGCCGGCATCGCCTGCCGTGGTCGGTTCCAGCTACATCAACGCGGGTACCGCGCCGACCTTGGGCGTGGTCAGTGAGGGTGGGGCGATGCACCGTTTCATCGGCCACACCGATGGCCATTTCGACCGCCTGCAACGCATCATTCGTCTGTCGCGCTGGATGGAGCTGAGCTTCGCCGACATCGATCTGCTGCTATCGGCAGCCTTCAAGACCGAGCACGGCAAGACCCCGCACGCTTTTCAGATCACCGAAAACACCCTGCGCATGCTGGGTCTGTTTCGCCAACTGCAGCGCGATTTCAAGGTAACCGCTGAAGACTTTTCGGCGCTCGTTCATGGCGTAGGCCTGTATGCGTGCGGCAGTGACACGCCGCAGTTCGATCGCATTTTCAATGCCAGCGGCCTGTTTGAAACGCCGTTGTGTCTGGACGACAGCGTATTTCCAATCGTTCCGGCGACGGAGAATCAGTACCGCAAGGTCGATCATCTGTGCAGCGCGCTGGGCATCAGTTTCGAAACCTACGTCTACATCGCTCGCTACATCGCTCAGGGGCTCCACAGTCAGGGCAACGAAAGCATGGCTGACTTCGATATCAACAGCTTGCGGTGGTCCCACGCTGTAGTCTCGGCGTTCTACCGCCTGGTGAAGCTGCCACGCTATCTGGGCATTTCGAGTATCGAGGCGATTGCCTTGCTGCAATTGATCAACCAGAGCGCCAACCAGTACATCAACCGCTTGGCGCAGCCCCGGCTTGCCGTGCATCAGCACTCGGAAACGACTGACACCCTGAGTGTGATCCAGTCCTTGGCCGATGTGATCAAGTGGTGCAACACGCATCAGTTGTCGGTCAACTGGTTGTATCAGCAGGTCATGCCACTGACTCCCGTTGCGGCAGCGACCGAGCACGAGATCGATCTGCTCAAGCAGATTCAATCACGTATGGGAGCGGTATTGGTCAGCCAGGCGACCTTCGTCGAAGCAGGTGCACCGCAGTATTCAGCGGGTGATGCGCCAACTGCGATTGACTGGCTGGCTGAATTCGAAGCGCTCGTTTCCGGTGACGGCCTGATCATTGATCGCAGCATCATGGCCCCCGAGTACGAGGACGAAGCCTACTATACCGAGCGGCTGCTGGAGCTGATCGATCGCGTGATGAGCCGCCATGGCGTCACAGCGATCTCCGACCTGCGCATCAAACTGTTCAGTGTGGTGATGGACGCCCGTGCCGCTCAGCAGAGCCTGGTTTGGGAATGCCTGGCCAGCACCTTGAAGGTGACTGCCGAGCAGTGCCGCGAGCTGCTGCTGTGGGCGCGTGGCACGACCTATCAGTTGCTTGCCGAAGTACTGCGGGTGTTCGCCATCGAGGGGGGCGCCGGTGTCGCGGTGCCCGTGGGCGATGAAGTGCTGACCATCCTGGCACGTCTGGCCCGCCGGGCAGCGATCGCGCAACAGCTGAACGTCAGCGCCATGGCCTTGCGCAGTTTTGTGCGTAACCCTGAGTGGTTCGGCCGCCCGGCGCAAGTTCGCCGAACCAGATCCGCCACCTGGTCGATCGACGACATCGGCTTTGCAGATCTCTACAGCCTGGTGCAGTACCAGAGAGTGGTGAAATTCAGCCGTCGCGGTGAGCAGGAGTTGCTCGACTACCTGCAGCTGGTGAACAGCCTGCCCCAAGAGCTCAGCGATGCCGATGCCGAACTTGTGCGCGAAGATGCTGCGGGCAAGATCGCCGGATTTATCGGCTTCGGCACTCGCGACATTCTGCAAACAGCCGCGCTGTTGGCTGACAACGGGATTCTGCTGACGGTGCTGGAACTGGATCACCTGATCCGTATTCGCGAGTTCTGTAACGAGCTGCAATTGGGCACCACGGCAGTGGTCGACCTGAGTCGGCTGCGCAGCGACAGTTCGCGCAACGACTACCGGGCCGCTGGCGAGGGTGCCTTGGCCAGCTTGACCGCCAGCCTGTCAGGTGAAGGCAAACAAGTGGAAGGTGAACTGGGGCAAAGCGAGTCTTCATGGATCATTGTCGACCGTGAGCTGTTGGTGGCCAGGACCGACGAGGTCGCACGCTTCACCATTACCGTCAGAAACTTCCTGGGCCAGCCGATGGGTGGTATTCGAGTCGCCTGGCGTACCAGCCTGGGCGAACTGCAATTACCCGCGATGACGGAAACCGACGCCAATGGCGAAATGACCGCGACCCTGATGGCTGGCGATGAGATGGGCACCGCTCAGATCACCGCCACCTACGGCCTGGACCGGCAGATCCAGGCGCCGCTGGTGCGGATCGATTGCGATGAAAGCACCCTTGACTTCATCGAGGTGCCCCATTACCCGAATCCTGCCGAGGCGCTGGCGGGTGACCGTGAAGAAATCGAGTTTGCGGTGGAACTCGTGGATATGCATGGCAACGTGGGTCGCGATCGTGTGGTGCAGTGGGAGACGGACCTGGGTCAATTCCAGCGTCCGCAGACGCGCACCGATAGCGAAGGCCTGGCGTATGCGACGTTGCACAGCCAGCCGTCGGGTCCGGCCAGCGTGGTAGCGGTGTTCGAGTTCAACGGTAACGAGCACGCGTTTCAACCCGTCAGGTTCCTGGAACAGCCTTACTTTCAATACATACGCTTCGCGAGCGCCATCGCGGCGACCCAGCCGGTAGAGGTCACTTGCCGCATTATCAACCTGGATGAAACGCCTGTAATCGGCGCCACAGTGACTTGGGGTTGCACCGTCGGCGGCTTTGATCAGCAAGCTACGAGCATCACCGATGGGCAGGGTATTGCCCGCATCAATTTCACCGCAGCCCAGGCAGGGTCCGTGATAGTGAGCGTTGATGCCACTGTGTCGGACACCCAATTGCGCCCCCTCGCCAGTGCTGCGACGCCTATCTTCGAGCTGCCAAGACTGGTCGAACATGCACCATTGGAGCAGATTTTCGGCATCGGCCAGTCACGCCCAGCGCAGTTCCGTGTACGCCTGGAGCCAGCATTGAGCCGCCAACCGGTGACATGGCATCAAGATGATCGAGAGCTCGGAACCAGCTACACCGACAGTCAAGGATGGGCCATATTCGAGCGTCGTTTTGTGGGCAGTGATCATGGCGATAAAATAGTGACCGCGCGGGGAGTAGGGCAGGGCAATGAGGCTCATTTCTCTGTTGCGGTAGTGCGTGCTCACGAATCTTTGCAAGTTGAAACGAGCGACCTGTTGAAACATTTTGATGGCAGTTCGTTCGTCATCCCGCGCGGTGGGCAGGGAACCCTAAATATCCGCGCGGTGCGCGGAGATATCGGCGATGACGCTGCCTGGATGCAATGGTCGATAGCTGAAGATAAAGCGGACCTGCACGGCATTTCTATAACGCCGGCACGTGGTCAAAAAATATATGCCGATGAGCACGGCTGCATTCAACTGCATCTAGATGGGCTGGCGGCTGAATTCCTGGCCGGCGGTGCAGATAGCAATTCATTCAGACTGGACGTCACGACGAACCTGAATGTGACAGCGTCTATCAGCTTATGTGTAAGAGAGTTGGTTGAGGCAAAGCTGCAGAGTTGGTCTCCGGTAGGAAAAGACGTATTAACATGCCAGTTCTACGCTCGAAGTGGGCACCCACTGGTGGACGGGAACGTGATGATAGGAGGAGGTTCAGAATCGCCGCTTTCACTTAATGAACAGGGCGCTAGCAGCAGCGGTGACTACATCAGAAATGACCCTGGAATTGTGACGATTACAGCGCATCCAGATACGTTGATGATGTTTGAGAACGGTATGAGTGCCGTCGATACGCTAATCCATCACATCCCACTTGACGAAAAAGACCGGCGTCCGGATTTCAGGACAATCGTCACTAGCCCCGACAGCCGAGTGCGTATCGAGGGGCGGAACGTTTGGATACCTGCCATGGAAGATATTACGTTGGAGTACAGGGTGCTGTATGGAGAGGTACCCGTTGTGGGGCTGGAATGCATAGGCGATAGCAGATTACAAGTCATCCGTAAGGCGCGGGAAAGAACCGACGATAACGGCCGGATGACGGTGATCGTCAACATTGGCAACAGGCAATCAGGAGCTATCGCTGATAAGCATCGTACTGGTAGTCATCTGTTCAATGTGACTGATGTTGACCGACTTAACTAATCTGCTGTTCCTGTAATTATAGCTGAAGGCTTTATCATGACCGTCTATACACCTGAATTACTATTATCCCACCGCGACGCCCTGGTCGGTTACTACTTGGGTCAAATTGTTCCTGAACACCCTGTTCCCGGCGCTCGCCGTCTGGAAACCCCTGAGGACTTGTACGAATACCTGCTTATCGATAACCAGGTCAATGCCCCTGTCGATACCAGTCGTATCGCCATGGGTATGGCCAGCCTGCAGCAATATATTCATGCCATCTACAATGGGATGGAGCCTGGCTATCGTGGAATTTTCGACAAGCAGGCGCAGCAACTCTGGCGCGAAAGCAAGAGTGAGTACGCTATCTGGGCGGGTAATCAGATGTTGCAGGACTACCCCGAGAACTACATCGAACCCACACTACGTATCAATCAGACGCAGGCATTCACGGAGTTCACCAACGACATCAATCAGAGTCGCCCGTCCAAAGAGTCCGTGCAGAATGCTCTGCGGCACTATTTGAACAAATTCGAACACTTGAGCAATCTGAACGTGGTGTCCGGCTATATTGATGGGGTGGACTTTCGTAATGCCGATTACTACTTTCTGGGGCGGCAGAACGTCGAGCCCTATCAGTATTTCTGGCGCAAGGCCCAGGTACGTTTTGGCGAGGCCACCGGCCAGGCCGAAGGTGACGATTACCTGAGCCCCACTGCCTGGAGCGAGTGGTTGCCGGTAAACATCCCTTCGGGAAGCAAGATCCTGCACATCAGGCCGCTACTGCTGGACGGTCGTTTGTATGTCGCGTGGATCAGCCAGCAAGAAAAGATGCGCGAACGCCCCGACGGCGACGACGTGGTAGGTACCCACGAGTCCGTGCCAAGTTACAGTCTGAACGTTGCCTACCGAATGATTGATGGCAGTTGGTCGCCAGCCATGGTCACGGTGCTCAAGGATAAGCGTAAATACGATCCAGACGCCGACTATTTCGTGGCCTTTGTCAGCGAGGCCGATCCAGACGACAAGAAAATTGTCTTTGCATATGGCGTGACCGATGCAGACCAGCCTGATTATGAAGGATTGATTTTCGATGCGCGGTTCAATGTGCTGTTTCACGATGTCGTGAATCACACTGGCGTCAGCGGTTATCTGGGAAAAATGCTCAATGCCTTGCAGCATTTCTCCAACGCAGATAATTCGTTGCAACATCCGCTGGCCAGCGACCGCTGGACCCACCCTGCAGTGACCCAAGGCTATGAAGAGGCTTATCATAAAGTTGGCGCTTTGAGTGGGTGGATGCGGTTGGTGACGTGGTTCTGCATCGATAAAGAAGGGCGCTACTGCCTGCGCGTTCGTGGTCAAGTCACTAAAGCCTTCATCAACGCCACGACAGAACGCCCGCATAACGCCCATTTAATTTTGAGCTGTTATGTCAGCGGGGTGCAAAAGGCGGGGGCAGAGTTCCGCGACATCGCCCTGAACGGCAATGCCTGGACGCCGGATGTCATGTTTGTGTTTGGCGCACAACCTGGGGACATTCCGTCCACGATCGACATCAGCTTTGGCGACGTGGCGAGCACACCTTCGCGGGATCATTATGTGGTCACGCTCAATGCCTTGCCCGAGGCTCGTCCCAAACTGCGTCACGAGGCGACTGGAGGGCAGTTTCTCGACTTGACCGCGCTGCGGCTGACTGGACTGCAATACGTCCGCCTCAATACGCTGTTTGCCCGAGACTTGGTTGCCAAGGCAAACGTGTCGGTAGATGCCGTACTCAACTGGTCCACCCAGCATATGCAGGAACCGCCGCTTCCGGGTAGCACTGCGGTGAGCTACATGGACTTCCATGGCGCCAACGGACGATATTTCTGGGAGCTGTTTTTCCATGTGCCCCATGCGGTCGCCCAACGTCTGCACAACGAGTTCGATTTCTTCGGTGCCGAAGAGTGGCTCCACTACATCTTCAACCCGCAAGCCAAGATCAAGCCCACCCAGCCGCCCAGCCCCTTGTACTGGTCGGTGCGCCCTCTAGAGGAGGCCAGCAGTGGTGACTATGAAGTGGTCGGTATCACCGATCCCGACGCGATCTGCTATTCACATCCAGAGCACTACCGCAAGGCGATCTTTACCTTGTATGTGCGCAACCTCATGGCCTATGGCGATTCCCTGTACCGTCGCCTGACCCGCGACAGTTTGAACGAGGCGAAGCTGATGTACGTGCGTGCGCTCTCGTTGATGGGTAACAAACCGGACAACCGGATGGTCGGTCGCTGGGAACCTGTCAGCCTGGGCGTGGCTGCTGAAATGAACGGGCAAACGTTCGCACGCTACGAACATCCACTGAGCGCACGCTCGCTACCCGCCATACAGGGCGAGGATCGGCCGTGGTTCGAACTGCTCGACTCCGAACGTTTCCGCCTGCCGGTCAACACCCAGCTGCTGGATATCTGGGACGACATTGCGCGGCGACTCGAGAACCTGCGCAACAATCTGACCATCGACGGCAAGCCGCTGCTGTTGCCGCTCTATGCTCCGCCGGTGGACCCGAAAATGCTGCTGCGCGCGCAGAACAGCGCCAGTGGGCTGGTACAGCGCAGTGTCGGTGGCATGGCGCCGATTCCGCCGTATCGCTTCCGCGCGCTGCTGCCGCGGGTGCAGAATGCGGTGGAGACCCTGATTCGTTTCGGCGAGCAGGTACGCACTTACCGTGAGCTCAAGGATCGTGCCGAGCAGGAAGAACTGCAACAGTCCCACGTCCTGGAGCTGTCGCAGTTCGGGATCAAGCTGCAGGAATTGGCGATCGACCAAGCTGACGCAGGTCTGGTGGCATTGACCAGCAGTCGCCAGGTCATCAAGCAGCGCTTCGACTACTACTCAAAGCTGGCCGAAGAGAACGTTTCGTCGGCAGAGGAGCGGGCCAAGGACCTGAACTTGAAGTCCGCCATCGCCAGCGCAGGCACTCAGGCCCTGGAACGTGTCGCCGGCGCGGTGAATATGGGCTCGGTGATCGTCACGGCTGTGGGCGGTGGACACACCCGTGCCGGTTCGGCCGTCCAGGCTGTGGCCGTGGTTGCCGGAATGGCAGCCGATTCCATGCGTATCAATGGCGAGATGCTTTCCATCAACGAGCAATACCGGCGTCGCCTGGTCGAGTGGGAGTTTCAGCGCGACCAGGCGTCGGCCGAGCTGTCGGCGGTGGACAAGCAGATCAATGCCCAGAAGCTGCAGATAGAATCCGCTCGTGAGCAACTGGCCCATGCCGTACGCAGCGAACAGCAGTCGCAGGACTACTATGCATTTCTGAAAACCCGCAGCACCAATGCCGGCCTGTACCAATGGCTGCTCAGTCAGCTGTCGACCTTTTACTTCCAAGCGTACGATGCGGTTGTCGCGTTGAGCCTGAATCTGGAAGCCTGCTGGCAGTATGAGCTGGGTGATTTCCAGACTCGATTCATCCAGCCCAACGTGTGGTTCGAAAACTACTTCGGCCTCACCGCCGGCGACGCGCTGAAGCTGCAACTGCTGCGCATGGAGGCGGCCTACCTGAAACGCAATGAACGGCGTCTGGAGCTGACCAAGACCGTTTCCCTCAAGTCTCTGTTCGAGAAGATAGGCAGCGAAGAGCGCTGGGAGATGGCACTGACCCAGCTCAAGGAGCGCGGGGAACTGACGTTCGACCTTCACTGCTCGTTGTTCGACGGCGATTACCCGGGGCATTACCTGCGGCAGTTGGTCAGCGTCTCGGTATCACTGCCGGTTGTGGTCGGGCCCTATCAGCAGATCCATGGCGTGTTGACCCAAGTTTCCAGCAAAACCGTGACCAAGGCCGACCTGCGGGCGATGAATTCGCTGTACGGCCTGCCGGATGCGAACACCCAGCATATCCTGTTCAACCCCCGTGCCAGCCAAAGCATCGCCCTGTCCTCTGGCATGGACGATCACGGCCTGTTCATGCTCGACTTCAACGACGAGCGCTACCTGCCGTTCGAGGGAACTGGCGCGGTTTCCAGCTGGCAATTGAAATTCCCTCGCCACGATCGTGCGCCTCAAAGCGCAATGCTCGATACCTTGACTGACATCATCGTCAACCTGCGCTACACCGCAGTGGATGGTGGGCCAGGGTTCGCCAGTCAAGTGGAGGGTCTGCTGGAGCAGATGTGATCTGATCCCACCTGGCTGAAACGACAAAGGGGTCGCTCGATGAGCGACCCCTTTGTCGTTATGCATCCGGCGTCCAGTCAGTGGCGAGCTTCCTGCCCCGACATCGCCATCAGCTGCTTCTCCTGATTCCAGTCGAACGGTTCGTCGTTCTCCTCGGCCTCGAAACGGCGCTCTTCAAGCGCCTGGTACAGCGCGATCTCTTCGTCGGGCATGTAGTGCAAGCAGTCGCCGGCGAAGAACCACAGCAGGTCGCGTGGCACCAGGTGGGCGACCTGCGGGTAGCGGGTGATGACCTGGCACATGATGTCCTGGCCCAGGTACTGGCTTTCCACCGGGTCGACCGGCAGTTGCGCACGCAGCTCATCGAAGCGCTCGAGAAACAGCGCGTGGCTTTCCTCAGGGACCTGCTCCGCCTCGCCCAGAGCCACGAGGATGCTGCGCAGATGGTCGAGCAGGACAAGGTGGTATTCGAGATGGTTAATGGCCATGGTGGGGTCCTCTTGAGCGAAACGGGCGCGGGAGTATAAAGCTCCACGCGCCCGCTGTCTTTTCGCTGATCCTCAGCGGACCTTGTCCGCAGTGGGCAGCAGCTCTTCCTTGCTGAAGTCGTCGACGTCGATCACCTTGCGCCGTGCAGCTTCTGCCTGTTGCAGGGTCTGCGCCTCGGCGGGTTGCAGCACGCCGGCGTGCAGGGCTGCATCGATCAGCGACTGGCCGGGTGTAGCGCTGAATTGCCGTGCCTTGTAGGCCTGTTGCAGTTTCCTGTGCAGCGGCTGGCTTTCGCGCAGCAGGTCGAACGCCACTTGCAGCGCGCCGACCGGATCGTCCGCGCCCTGTGGGCGGTAGCAGCCGGCCAGCAGTTCTTCCAGCGCCGGGTCGCCTTTGTGGCGACCGGTGATGGCCGCCACTTCGGCTTCCAGCTTGTCGGAAGGCCCGGTGTGTCGCCGACCGAACGGGAAGACTACGCCACGCAGCAGATACCCGAGCGCCTTGTTGGGGAAGTTCTTCAAGATGGCATCCAGCGCGTGCTCGGCCTGGCCCAGGCTTTCTTCCATGGCCCAGCACACCAGCGGCCGCAGATGCTCGGGCGAGTTCTGGTCGTGATAGCGCTTGAGCGCTGCAGAACTCAGGTACAGGTAGCTGAGCACATCGCCCAGACGCGCCGACAGCCGCTCGCGACGCTTGAGCTCGCCACCGAGCAGCATCATGCTCAGGTCCGCCAGCAGGGCAAAGGCAGCTGCCTGCCGGTTCAGGGCGCGGAAATAGCCTTGGGCAAGACGGTCACCCGGCGCCTGTTCGAAGTGGCCCAGGCCCAGGTTCAAGACAAAGGTACTGGCCGCGTTACCGACGGCGAAGCCGATGTGCTTGAGCAGCAGCGCGTCGAACTCCAGCAGTGCCTGGTCTTGGTCTTCGCGGCCAGCCAAGGCCATCTCCTTGAGCACGAACGGATGGCAGCGGATGGCACCCTGGCCGAAGATCATCAGGTTGCGCGACAGAATGTTCGCGCCCTCCACGGTGATGAAGATCGGTGCGCCCTGCCAGTTGCGACCCAGGTAGTTGTTGGGACCCATGATGATGCCCTTGCCACCGTGGACATCCATGGCGTGGGTGATGCAATCTCGGCCGCGTTCGGTCAGGTGGTACTTGAGAATGGCCGAAAGCACCGAGGGTTTCTCCCCCAGGTCCACCGCATTGGCAGTCAGCATGCGGGCGCTGTCCATCAGCCAGGCGTTGCCACCAATTCTGGCGAGGGATTCCTGGATCCCTTCGAAGGCCGCCAGCGGGACGTTGAACTGCTCGCGAATCTGCGCGTATTGGCCTGTGACCAGGCTGGTGTACTTGGCGGCACCGGTACCGACTGCCGGCAAGGAGATCGAGCGACCCACCGACAGGCAATTCATCAGCATCATCCAGCCCTTGCCCAGCATCGGCTGGCCGCCGATCAGGTAGTCGAGGGGGATGAACACGTCCTTGCCCGAATTCGGCCCGTTCATGAACGCAGCCCCGAGTGGCAAGTGGCGACGACCGATTTCCACGCCCGGCGTGTCGGTCGGAATCAGCGCCAGGCTGATGCCCAGGTTTTCCTTGTCGCCCAGCAAGTGCTCGGGGTCGTGGGCCTTGAAGGCCAGGCCAAGCAGGGTGGCGATCGGACCCAGGGTGATGTAGCGCTTTTCCCAGGTCAGGCGGATACCGATGACTTCCTCACCTTGCCACTGGCCTTTGCAGATGACACCGACGTCGGGCATCGCGCCGGCATCCGAGCCAGCCAGGGGGCCGGTCAGCGCGAAGCAGGGGATGTCGTCGCCGCGTGCCAGGCGAGGCAGGTAGTGATTGCGCTGCTCGTCGGTGCCGTAGTGCAGCAGCAGTTCAGCGGGGCCGAGCGAGTTCGGCACCATGACGGTAGACGCAAGGTCGCCGCTGCGAGTGGCCAGCTTCATCGCTACCTGGGAGTGGGCGTAGGCCGAAAAGCCCTTGCCGCCATATTCCTTTGGAATGATCAGGGCGAAAAAGCCATGCTCTTTGATGTGGGTCCAGGCGGCCGGCGGCAGGTCCATGTCCTGACCGATCTGCCAGTCGCTGACCATGGCGCAGAGTTGCTCGGTCGGGCCGTCGATGAATGCTTGCTCTTCCGCGCTCAACTGCACCTTGGGGTAGGCCAGCAAGGTGTTCCAGTCGGGCCGGCCGCTGAACAATTCGCCATCCCACCAGACCGTGCCGGCGTCGATCGCATCGCGCTCGGTGTCGGACATCGGCGGCAGGGTCTTCTTGAACCAGCGAAACAACGGGGCGCTGAAATGCTTGCGGCGCAGCTCTGGCATCAGCAATGGCAGCGCACTGGCAATCAGCAACAGCCAGAGCAGTGTCAACAACCATCCAGGCGCGTGACTGGCCGCGCCCATGATCACTAGAAACACGGCGACGATACCCATGGCGGGCAGGGCGGCAATGCGCCGATGAGCCAGCCAGGCGATGCCGACCACGAGGGCGACGATCCACAACAACAACATAGTGTTTTCTCCGTGTAAGCCAGGCGGGACGAACCACCTGCAGTTGCCGTCGACACGGGGCGGCAGACGGGAAAACGGTGGCCAGGCACGTAAGCTTCGGTGTGGGACAGATCCGGTACTTGCCTGGATAGTGACCGTTGCAGGGTAGGGGAGTTCGCGGCGCAGACGGCCGGAGGCAGTTGCCCGGAACGTTCGCTGGCCGCTGTGGCCCTATCTGCATGGGCGCTCGCGGCACGCGTGGGACTGATGTGCACTATCGACAGCAGTCACTTTACGGGGGCGGTCACCGCGCCCATCATGGAGTCAGTTGTTACACATCTGGTTGCAAATCATCGCAGTCGCCCTTACTTCATCACCACTCTCAACACGGCGTATAGACCCCTTATGAGTTCTGCTCTGTCCATTCGACAGTTGACCAAGACCTACGGCAACGGGTTTCAGGCCCTCAGCGGCATCGACCTCGACGTAGCGGAAGGCGACTTCTTCGCACTGCTGGGCCCCAACGGCGCAGGCAAATCGACCACCATCGGTATTCTTTCCACCCTGGTCAACAAGACCAGCGGCACGGTCAACATCTTCGGCAACGACCTGGACCGCCAGCCGGCAGCGCTCAAGCGCAGCATTGGCGTGGTGCCTCAGGAGTTCAACTTCAACCAGTTCGAGAAGACCTTCGACATCGTCGTGACCCAGGCCGGCTACTACGGGATTCCGGCCAAGGTCGCCAAGCAGCGTGCCGAACAGTACCTGACCCAGCTGGGGCTGTGGGACAAGCGCGATACGCCGTCGCGCTCGCTGTCGGGCGGCATGAAGCGGCGCTTGATGATCGCACGGGCGCTGATCCACGAGCCGCGCCTGCTGATTCTCGATGAGCCCACCGCCGGCGTCGACATCGAACTGCGGCGTTCGATGTGGGGCTTCCTCACCGAGCTGAACGAAAAAGGCATCACCATCATCCTCACCACCCATTACCTGGAAGAGGCCGAGCAGCTGTGCCGCAACATCGGCATCATCGACCACGGCACCATCGTCCAGAACACCAGCATGCGTGAACTGCTCGGCACCCTGCACGTGGAGACCTTTCTGCTCGATCTGGGCCAGCCGCTCAACGCGGCGCCGCAGTTGCAAGGCTACCCCTGCACCCTGGTCAATCCGCAGACGCTGGAAGTGCAGGTCGACAAGGAGATCGGCATCACCTCGCTGTTCGGCCAGCTGGCGCTGTTGAACATTCCGGTGTTGAGCCTGCGCAACAAGACCAATCGCCTGGAGGAGTTGTTCGTGTCTCTGGTGGAGAAGAATCTGAGGAAGGTTGCGGTATGAGTTCCGAATTCCAGGCCAATGTGGTCGCTCTCAACACCATCGTCTACCGCGAAGTGCGGCGCTTCACGCGGATCTGGCCGCAGACCCTGCTGCCGCCAGCCATCACCATGGTGCTGTACTTCGTCATCTTCGGTAACCTGATCGGCAAGCAGATCGGTGGCATGGGTGGCTTCAGCTACATGGAGTACATCGTGCCGGGGCTGATCATGATGTCGGTGATCACCAACTCCTACGGCAACGTGGTCTCGAGTTTCTTCGGCGCCAAGTTCCAGCGCTCCATCGAAGAGCTGATGGTTTCGCCACTGTCGCCGCACACCATTCTGATCGGCTATGTCGCGGGTGGGGTGTTGCGCGGCTTGATGGTCGGGATCATCGTCACCGCACTGTCGTTGTTCTTCACCGATCTGCAGGTGCATCACCTGGGCATCACGGTGCTGGTGGTGCTGCTGACCGCCACGATCTTTTCCATGCTGGGCTTCGTCAACGCGGTGTTCGCGCGCAACTTCGACGACATCTCCATCGTGCCGACCTTCGTCCTCACACCCTTGACCTACCTGGGTGGGGTGTTCTATTCGATCAGCCTGCTGCCGCCTTTCTGGCAGACCGTGTCCCTGGCCAATCCGGTGCTGCACATGGTCAATGCCTTCCGCTACGGCATCCTTGGCGTCTCGGACATCAGTATCGGCGTGGCGGTGGCATTCATGCTGGTGGCCACGGTGGTGCTGTACTTCGCCTGCGTGAAGTTGCTGGTCAGCGGCCGCGGCATGCGCAGCTGAGTTCCCCCGGCCGGACCGCAAGGCCCGGCCATGTCGTTTCTCGACGGTTCAAGGTCGTAGGTGGAGCATGATCATCGGCGCGCGAAGTCGATGATCAGGACGCCAACATATGCCGTGCGGCATTCGTCGCGCGCAGCCTTATCGGGGAAGCAGAATGAACATGAAGAAAGTTCTCGGAGCCAGTGCTGCTCTGGTTCTGGCCATGGGATGTAGCTGGGCCAGCGCTGCCGCCAAGGAAGTCACCATCGGCTACGTCGACGGATGGTCGGACAGCGTTGCCACCACCCATGTCGCCGCCGAAGTCATCAAGCAGAAGCTGGGCTATGACGTGAAGCTGCAGGCAGTGGCCACCGGGATCATGTGGCAGGGCGTGGCCACCGGCAAACTCGACGCGATGCTTTCTGCCTGGCTGCCGGTGACCCACGGCGAGTACTGGGCCAAGAACAAGGACAAGGTGGTCGACTACGGCCCCAACTTCAAGGACGCCAAGATCGGCCTGATCGTGCCTGAATACGTCAAGGCCAAGACCATCGACGACCTCAAGACCGACGAGACCTTCAAGAATCGCATCGTGGGCATCGACGCGGGCTCGGGTGTGATGCTCAAGACCGATCAGGCGATCAAGGACTACGGCCTGTCCACCTACAAGCTTCAGTCCAGCTCCGGCGCCGGCATGATTTCGGAGCTGACCCGTGCCGAGAAGGCCAACGAATCCATTGCCGTGACCGGTTGGGTGCCGCACTGGATGTTCGCCAAATGGAAACTGCGCTTCCTGGAAGACCCTAAAGGCGTGTACGGCGCTGCGGAAACCGTCAACAGCATCGGCAGCAAGGGCCTGGACAAGAAGGCGCCGGAAGTGGCTGCCTTCCTGAAGAAGTTCCAGTGGTCGTCCAAGGACGAAATCGGCGAAGTCATGCTGGCCATCCAGGACGGTGCCAAGCCTGATGCCGCCGCCAAGGCCTGGGTCGACAAGCACCCTGACCGTGTGGCCGAGTGGACCGCCAAGTAACCAAGTAACCCCCAAAAGGGCCGCCTGTAGGAGCGGTCATCGGCCGCGAACCAGGCACTGCGTTATATCTGGTCAACCGCGGTGCAGCCTTCGCGGTCACTGACCGCTCCTACGTTGAACCATGAAAGGTCGCCTCAGGGCGACCTTTTTTCATTTTCAGGCTCCGATCTACTACTAAGGTCGTCTGGAGTGCGCTCCAGAGCAGCCTAAAGTGGAATACGTTCTATCCATCTATGCTGCGAGGACAAAAACAATGAACGACAGCATTTACCTCTCGATTCAAAACAGCCCACGCTTCAAGGAGCTGGTGAGAAAAAGAGAGAAGTTCGCTTGGATACTTTCAGCAATCATGCTTGGACTGTATTCGGCCTTCATCCTCTTGATTGCCTACGGCCCGCACATCCTGGGCGCCAAGATCAGTCCTGAATCGTCGATCACCTGGGGCATTCCCATCGGTGTCGGCCTCATTCTTTCCGCCTTCGTGTTGACCGGTATCTACGTCAAGCGCGCCAATGGCGAGTTCGATGACCTGAATCGCCTGATCCTGCAGGAGGCCAAGCAATGATGCGGCGTCTATTGGCAACACTGGGCGCATTCGCCCTGGCTCCAAGCGTGATGGCGGCTGATGCACTGACCGGCGCGGTGCAGAAGCAGCCGCTCAACGTGGCGGCGATCATCATGTTCGTGCTGTTCGTCGGTGCCACCCTGTGCATCACCTACTGGGCCTCCAAGCGCAACAAGTCAGCCGCGGACTACTACGCCGCCGGCGGCAAGATCACCGGTTTTCAGAACGGCCTGGCAATTGCCGGCGACTACATGTCGGCGGCGTCCTTCCTGGGGATTTCCGCGCTGGTGTTCACCTCCGGCTACGATGGCCTGATCTACTCCATCGGCTTCCTGGTGGGCTGGCCGATCATCCTGTTCCTGATCGCCGAGCGTCTGCGCAACTTGGGCAAGTACACTTTTGCCGACGTGGCGTCCTATCGCCTGAAGCAGAAAGAAATCCGTACCCTGTCGGCCTGTGGTTCGCTGGTGGTGGTGGCGTTCTACCTGATCGCGCAGATGGTAGGTGCCGGCAAGCTGATCCAGCTGCTGTTCGGCCTCGACTACGCCGTGGCCGTGGTTCTGGTGGGTATCCTGATGTGCCTGTACGTGCTGTTCGGCGGCATGCTGGCGACCACCTGGGTACAGATCATCAAGGCGGTATTGCTGCTGTCCGGTGCGTCCTTCATGGCCCTGATGGTGATGAAACACGTCGACTTCGACTTCAACGTGCTGTTCTCCGAAGCCATCAAGGTGCACGCCAAGGGTGAAGCCATCATGAGCCCCGGTGGGCTGGTGAAAGATCCGATCTCGGCCTTCTCGCTGGGCCTGGCGCTGATGTTCGGTACGGCTGGCCTGCCGCACATCCTGATGCGCTTCTTCACCGTTTCCGATGCCAAGGAAGCCCGCAAGTCGGTGCTCTACGCAACGGGCTTCATCGGCTACTTCTACATCCTGACCTTCATCATCGGCTTCGGCGCGATTCTGCTGGTCAGCACCAATCCGGCGTTCAAGGACGCAGCCGGTGCCTTGCTCGGTGGTAACAACATGGCCGCGGTGCACCTTGCCGATGCGGTCGGCGGCAGCATCTTCCTTGGCTTCATCTCGGCCGTGGCCTTCGCCACCATCCTGGCTGTGGTGGCCGGCCTGACCCTGGCCGGTGCTTCGGCGGTGTCCCACGACCTGTACGCCAGCGTCATCAAGAAAGGCAAGACCAACGATAAGGACGAGATCCGCGTTTCCAAGATCACCACCGTCTGCCTCGGTGTCCTGGCGATCGGCCTGGGTATCGCATTCGAAAGCCAGAACATCGCCTTCATGGTGGGCCTGGCGTTCTCGATCGCGGCCAGCTGCAACTTCCCGGTCCTGCTGCTCTCGATGTACTGGAAGAACCTGACCACTCGCGGCGCCATGATCGGTGGCTGGATGGGCTTGATCAGCGCCGTGACGCTGATGATTCTCGGCCCGACCATCTGGGTGCAGATTCTGCATCACGACAAACCGATCTATCCCTACGAGTACCCAGCTCTGTTCTCGATGGCCATCGCCTTCATCGGTATCTGGTTCTTCTCGATCACCGACAAGTCGGCAGCCGCTGACGAAGAGCGTGCGCTGTTCTACCCGCAGTTCGTGCGTTCGCAAACCGGTCTGGGTTCCAGCGGGGCAGTCTCCCACTGATACCTGCACCACGCTGCAAGCAAAAAAAATCCGATGCCCGCGAGGGCATCGGATTTTTTCATTTCTGCTGTGCGGCCCGGTGCAGGCTGCACATCGGCAAGATTATATCTTGCCGAGCAATACCAGGATCAGCAGGATGACCAGTACAGTACCGATGATACCCGACGGGCCATAACCCCAACTTCTGGAGTGCGGGAATACTGGCAATCCGCCAATCAACAGCAGAATCAGAACGATGATCAGTATGGTGCCCATGGCGATTTCCTTATTTGGACAATGAGATGATTCGTCAGCGAGCCAGTAGCACTCGTCCGCCTAATAGCTCGGACTATGACCTGCCGTAAAAAGTCCCAAAGATTTAAAAATGTTTCCGAGCCGGGTCTGGGCTGGCGTATTCTCGCGGGCCGATATTCGCTCTGGAGAGTTCGAGTGCTCAATTATGCGTGGTTTTTGCTGGCCGCCCTTTTCGAGATCGCCGGCTGCTATGCCTTCTACCTTTGGCTGCGGATGGGCAAGAGCGCACTGTGGGCATTGGCAGGCGTGCTGAGCCTGACCTGTTTCGCGCTGTTGCTCACGCGCGTGGAAGCCGCCTATGCCGGCCGTGCGTATGCAGCCTACGGTGGCATCTACATCGTTGCTTCGCTGGGGTGGCTGGCCGTGGTCGAGAAAGTTCGGCCGCAGACCTTCGACTGGCTCGGCGCAACGTTGTGCGTGCTGGGGGCGAGCATCATCCTGTGGGGGCCGAAGCTGCAACAGGGCTAGGAGCGGCGAGTGTGGCCAAGATTGTAAATATCCATACAAAGACAGCTTGAAGTGTATGGATCGGTACAACTAAGTGACGGCTTGCCTGCTGCAAGTGCGAAATATCTGACAGGGAATTTACTAACTTTCGTAGGCTTAAACTGTATTGCTCTGCTTGCCTTGTGATGGTCGAAAACAGGGTCCACCCTCAAGAAGCATTCATTTGAGGGAACAAAGCCATGCTGGTATTGACGCGACATGTAGGCGAGCTGATCTCGATCGGCGATGACGTCTGGATCAAGGTGCTGGACGTGCGGGGCAACACCGTGCGCTTCGGCATCCAGGCGCCCAAGGACGTGGAAGTGCACCGTGCCGAGGTCTATCGGCGAATCCAGGAGAAGCACGGCAAGCATGCCAAGGAGGTGCCGGTGGTGTGACGCTCAGTCGAACAGCTCGGGCGCTATGTCGTGCTTGAGCATCAGCGTGCACTGCTGGCTCTCCGGATCGAAAACGATGAACGCCTGTTTCTTGGCCAGTGCATGACGCACGCGTTCGACCCGCGTGGGCAAGGGTGTCTCATCGCCGTTGTCGGTTCCGTCGCGGGTCACGAAATCTTCGATCAGGCGGGTCAGGGTGTCGGCTTCGAGGTGGTCGTAGGGAATCAGCATGTTCGGCGCTCACAGGGTAGACCGGCATTGTAACAGTGCCGCGCCTGCCCGAGGCCCCAAGCCAGGCAGCGGCAAGGGGCAGGGCGGCGGTGGTCCGGTTGGATCGGGCCGATCAATGGCTGGATTTCTGCCCCAGCACATCTTCGACCGCAGGTACGCGGGTGTCCGATTCCATCTGCGCGTCGTGCTCCAGCTGATGACTGAAACGCTCGAGCGAGCCGTTGTTCGGCTTCGCATCGCTGGCGAACACCGGCGGGCTCAGCATGTAGGCCGTAAGAATGCGGCTCAGCGCGCTGAGGCTGTCGATGTGCGTGCGTTCATAGCCATGGGTTGCGTCGCAGCCGAACGCCAGCAGCGCGGTGCGAATATCGTGGCCCGCCGTGACGGCCGAATGAGCGTCGCTGAAGTAATAGCGAAACAGGTCGCGCCGCACCGGCAGTTCGTTCTCGTCGGCGAGCCGCAACAGATGCCGCGACAGGTGATAGTCGTAGGGGCCACCGGAGTCCATCATGGCCACGCTCACGGCGTGCTCGCTCGAATGCTGGCCGGGTGCGACAGGTGCGATGTCGATGCCGACGAACTCACTGACGTCCCACGGCAGAGCCGCCGCCGCGCCAGAGCCGGTTTCCTCGGTGATGGTGAACAATGGATGGCAATCGATCAGAGGCTCGTAGTCGCTCTCGACGATGGCCTTGAGCGATGCCAGCAGCGCGGCAACACCTGCCTTGTCGTCCAGATGGCGGGCACTGATGTGGCCGCTGTCGGTGAATTCGGGCAGTGGATCGAACGCCACATAGTCGCCGATGTTCACCCCCAGCGACTCGCAGTCGGCACGCGTCGCGCAGTAGGCATCCAGGCGCAACTCGACATGGTCCCAGGTCACTGGCATCTGGTCGACGGCGGTGTTGAACGCATGCCCGGAGGCCATCAGGGGCAGCACGCTGCCGCGGATCACGCCGCTGTCGGTGAAAACGCTCACACGGCTGCCTTCGGCAAAGCGGCTCGACCAGCAGCCTACCGGCGCCAGTGACAGGCGACCGTTGTCCTGCACCGCCCGTACGCTGGCGCCAATGGTGTCCAGATGCGCAGACACAGCGCGGTCCGGTGAATTCTGCTTGCCTTTGAGAGTCGCGCGAATGGTACCGCGGCGTGTCATTTCAAAGGGAATGCCCAGCTCTTCGAGGCGTTCGGCGACGTAGCGCACGATGGTATCGGTGAACCCGGTAGGGCTGGGAATGGCGAGCATTTCCAGCAGCACTTTCTGCAAGTACTGGATATCCGGTTCGGGAATTTTGGCTGTCATGGAAACTCCTGAGGTGGATAGGGTTATGGGGACCGCTTCGTCACGATCCCGGTAGCGTTTCAGCGCGGAGCCTGTGCGGGTCGCCGCGGCAGGCTCCATGCGGGCGTTTACCTGGGACCGCTGTGCGGGAACAGCAGATCGACGAAGCGCTCTGCCGTCGGTTGCGGTTCGTGGTTGGCCAGGCCCACGCGCTCGTTGGCTTCGATGAACACGTACTCCGGCTGGTCGGCGGCCGGAACCAAAAGGTCCAGACCCACCACCGGTATGTCCAGCGCGCGAGCGGCACGTACCGCTGCGTCGGCCAGTACCGGGTGGAGAATCTGCGTGACGTCCTCCAGATGCCCGCCGGTGTGCAGGTTGGCCGCTTTGCGCACTGTCAGCGTCTGGCCGCTGGGCAGAATGCTGTGCATATCGAAACCGGCGGCCTGCACGGTGCGCAGGGTTTCCTGGTCCAGCGGAATCCGGCTCTCGCCGCCAGTGGCCGCCTGGCGACGGCGGCTCTGCACATCGATCAGCGTGCCGATGTCGGTGTGCCCGTCTCCAATGATCTGCGCCGGCCGGCGGATGGCTGCCGCAACCACTTCGTAGCCGATGACCACGATGCGCAGGTCAACCCCTTCATGGAAGCTTTCGAGCAGGACCCGGCTATCGAACTGGCGAGCATGCTCGATGGCCTGCTGCACCTCGTCGAGTGTGCTCAGGTCCACGGCCACACCGTTGCCTTGCTCACCGTCGAGCGGCTTGACCACCACCCGGCCATGTTCGTCGAGGAAGTCCTGGTTGTCGTCGGCACTGCCGGCCAGCTGCTGCGCCGGCAGGCTCAGGCCAGCGGCCCTGAGCACCTTGTGGGTCAGGCTTTTGTCCTGGCACAGGGTCATGCTCACCGAGCTGGTCAGGTCGCACAATGATTCGCGGCAACGGATGCGCCGGCCACCGTGCGCCAGCGTGAACAGACCAGCCTCGGCGTCGTCCACCTGCACATCGATGCCCCTGCGAAACGCCTCGTCGACGATGATCCGCGCGTAGGGATTGAAATCGGCCTGCGGACCGGGGCCCAGGAACAGTTTCTGGTTGATGCCGTTCTTGCGCTTGATGGCGAAGGTGGGCAGGTTGCGAAAGCCCAGCTTGGCGTAGAGGTTCTTGGCCAGGCGGTTGTCGTGCATCACCGACAGATCGAGGTAGGCCAGGCCGCGGCTCATGAAGTGCTCGACCAGATGCCGCACCAGCACTTCGCCCACACCTGGGCGTGTGCAACGTGGGTCGACGGCCAGGCACCACAGGCTGCTGCCTTTTTCCGGATCTCGAAAGGCTTTGGCATGGTTGAGGCCCATGACACTGCCGATCACATGCCCGGTGTCTTCATCTTCGGCCAGCCAGTACACCGGCCCGCCCTGATGTCGTGGGGTCAGCAGGCTCTGGTCGATGGGCAGCATCTTGCGCTTGAGATAAAGCTGGTTGATGGCCTGCCAATCGCCATCGCTCTGCGCCCGACGAATACGGAACCCACGAAACACCCGCTGCGCGGGTCGATAATCGCTGAACCACAGGCGCAGGGTATCGGACGGATCGAGGAACAGTTGTTGAGGCGCCTTGGCCAACACCTGCTGCGGCGCGGCAACGTACAGAGCGATGTCCCGCTCACCCGGTTGTTCGTTGAGCAGCTCGGCAGCCAGGGCGTCCGCGTCGGGGTAGGTATGCCCGATCAGCACGCGGCCCCAGCCGCAGTGCAACGGTCGTTGTTGCAGGTCGTCGCTATGGCCTTCTTCGGCCAGCCGCGCCTGCAAGCGCTCGTAGGACGGCGACTGGCCGCGCTGCAAGCGCTGGTTGAATGCCGTGGCATGAGCTTTCATCGATCAGAGTCCTTGTTCGCTGAGCCACAGGTTCAACGCCGCCAGCTGCCACAGCTTGGAGCCGCGCAGCGGCGTGAGTTGGCCTTGCGGATCGGTCAGCAGACGGTCGAGCATGGTCGGGTTGAACAGGCCGCGGTCCTGGCTGGGGTCCAACAGCAGGTCGCGCACCCAGTTGAGTGTGTCGCCTTCGAGATGCTTGAGGCCAGGCACCGGGAAATAGCCTTTCTTGCGGTCGATGACTTCGCTCGGAATCACCAGCCGCGCCGCTTCCTTGAGCACCTGCTTGCCACCATCGGGCAGCTTGAACTTGCCCGGAACCCGCGCGGAAAGTTCGACCAGTCGATAGTCCAGGAACGGCGTGCGCGCTTCCAGGCCCCAGGCCATGGTCATGTTGTCGACGCGTTTGACCGGGTCGTCGACCAGCATCACTGTGCTGTCCAGGCGCAAGGCCTTGTCCACCGCTGCATCGGCGCCGGGCATGGCGAAGTGCTCGCGCACGAAATCACCGGCAGCATCGTTGGCGGTCAGCCATTTGGGTGCCACGGTTGCGGCGTAGTCGTCGTAGCTGCGGTCGAAGAACGCATCGCGATAGGCCTGGTACGGATCGCTGGCGCCGTCCACTTGTGGGTACCAGTGGTAGCCTGCGAACAGTTCGTCGGCGCCCTGGCCGCTCTGCACGACCTTGCAATGCTTGGCAACTTCCCGCGAGAGCAGGTAGAAGGCGATGCAGTCGTGGCTGACCATCGGCTCGCTCATCGCGCGGAACGCGGCGGGCAGCTGCTCAATGATCTCTCGCTCCTCAATGCGCAGCTGGTGGTGCTCAGTACCGTAGTGTTTGGCGATCAGGTCGGAATACTGGAACTCGTCGCCACGTTCGCCGCCGGCATCTTGAAAGCCGATGGAGAAGGTCGACAGATCCTTCACGCCCACTTCGCGCAACAGACCTACCAGCATGCTCGAATCGACGCCGCCGGACAGCAGCACGCCCACATCCACGGCGGCCCGCTGGCGAATGGCGACCGCTTCGCGGGTGCTTTCCAGCACACGGTCGCGCCAGTCTTCAAGGGTCAGGTTGGCTTCGTCGGCATGGGGCCCATAGGGCAAGGTCCACCACGTTTGCTGTTCGGTCTTGCCGTTGGCATCGATGCGCATCCACGTCGCTGGCGGCAGCTTTTCGATGCCCGCGATCAACGTCCGTGGCGCAGGCACTACGGCGTGGAAGTTCAGGTAGTGGTTCAACGCCACCGGGTCGAGAATCGGGCTGATGTCGCCACCCTTGAGCAGCGCCGGCAGGGCCGAAGCGAAGCGCAGGCGCTTGTCGGTGCGCGACAGGTACAACGGCTTGACGCCCAGACGGTCGCGGGCAATGAACAGACGTTGCGTGTCGCGCTCCCAGATGGCAAAGGCGAACATGCCGTTGAGCTTGGGCAGCAGTTTTTCGCCCCAGGCATGATAGCCCTTGAGCAACACCTCGGTGTCGCCGCCCGAATAGAAGCTGTAGCCCAGCGCTTCCAGCTCGCTGCGCAGTTCGGGAAAGTTGTAGATGGCACCGTTGAACGCCAGGCTCAGGCCCAGCTGGGCGTCGGTCATCGGCTGCGCGGAGCCGTCCGACAGGTCCATGATCTTCAGGCGGCGATGGCCCAGGGCAATCGGCCCTTGCGCCTGAAAACCCCAGGCGTCCGGCCCGCGTGGGGCCAGTTCATGGGTAATGCGTTCCACGGCCGCAAGGTCCGCAGGTTGAAAGTCGAAGCGCAACTCACCAGCTAATCCGCACATAAGTCCTTACCGGTTTTTCCGTTGGGGAATGGCCGAGTTAAGTTCGGCCAGGTATGAAACTGACCGAGGCGGGTAGCGAGAGTTTTAGAACGATCGGTTATAAGGGCGATAAGTCGCCGGGTAAGCATTCGCGGGTAGAACCCGCTCCCACAGGTCGGCGGCGCTTGACGGCTACTTGAGATTACCGCTGAGAAACTGCCGGAGGCGTTCGCTTTTCGGATTGGCCAGCACCTGGGAGGGTGGGCCTTCTTCCTCGACCAGCCCCTGATGCAGGAACAGCACCTGGCTCGAGACTTCGCGGGCGAAGCTCATCTCGTGGGTGACCATGATCATGGTCCGGCCTTCCTCGGCCAGGCCCTTGATCACCTTCAGCACCTCACCCACCAGCTCCGGGTCGAGCGCCGAGGTAGGTTCGTCGAACAGCATGACCTCCGGTTCCATGGCCAGTGCGCGAGCGATGGCCACGCGTTGCTGCTGGCCGCCGGAGAGGAACGCTGGATACTGGCTGGCAACCCGCTCAGGCAAGCCGACCTTGTCCAGGTAGCGCAACGCGCGGGCCCGCGCTTCGTCCTTGTCGATGCCCAGCACCCGGCGTGGCGCCATGGTGATGTTGTCGAGCACGGTCATGTGGCTCCACAGGTTGAAGTGCTGGAACACCATGGCCAGGCGCGTGCGCAGGCGCTGCAATTCTTCGGCGTCGGCAACCCGCATGCCGCCGTGGTCGCTGATCATCTGGATCGGCTTGCCATCCAGGCTCATGGCGCCGTCGTCGGGCTGCTCGAGAAAATTGATGCAGCGCAAAAAGGTGCTCTTGCCCGAGCCGCTGGCGCCGATCAGGCTGATCACGTCACCCGTGCTGGCCTTGAGCGAGACGCCCTTGAGCACCTTGTTGTCGCCATAGCTCTTGTGCAGGCCGTCGATGGTCAGTTTGTACATGCGCAACACGTCCTCAAGGTTGAAGTAGATAGCCGCTGCGGCAGGCCTGGGTACCCGCGACATGGGCCACCAGCATGCCAGCGGTGGCCATGCGCCGCAGCGAGCGGGCGTACATCAGGCCAGGCTGCCGATTGCGCACCGGGGTAACCGTATTGCTCAGCGGATCGATGATCTCGGCGATCAACTGGTCGGCTTCCAGGTACTGTCCGGGCACCGCGCTGTACACCAGTAGCCCACCCACCGGCGCGGTCACCGGTTCTACGGCAGCCAGCGGCGTTGCCGCAGCGAGCAACGCTGGCAGGTCGGCTGGCTGGCGGTCGATGGCACCGACGCTGGCCAGGTAGTCGAGGATGGCCTGGCAGTCGCCGCTGGCCATCGGATGGTTGACGTCGCCCTGGCCGCGCAATTCGACAGTGACCGAAAAGCTGCCCATGGCGATCGGGAAGCGCTCGCCGAAACGTTGCTGCAGCTGCCACCACAACAGGCTGAAGCACTCGTCGAACGACTGCCCGCCCGAATCGGTGGCCAACAGACTGGCCTGGGCGCCCAGATAGCGCGCCAGCGGCTCTACCTGCGGCCAGGCCTCGGGCGTGGTGTACAGATGCTGCACGGCTTCGAAGTCGCAGTGCAGGTCCAGCACCATATCGGCGTCGCACGCCAGGCGCTGCAGGGTCAGGCGCTGCGACTGCAGGGCGGTGGCGGGCTGCAGCCGGTTCAGCCCATCGCGCAGATGCGTGCGGATCAACGCGGTATTGCGTGCCACATCCTCACCCAGCAGGCTCTCGACGGCGCACCCGACCTGATCGGCCAGGTCGACGAAACGGCGATTGAAGTTCTCGCCGGTTTCCAGCTCGTAGCGGCCCATGGGGGTGTCCATGACGATCTGGTCGAGCCCGGCCGGGTTGGCGATGGGCACCACCACGATCTGCCAGCGCAGTTGCCCGGCGCTTTCCAGTTCGGCCAGGCGCTGACGCAGGTGCCAGGCGACGAGCATCCCCGGCAGCTCGTCGGCATGCAGCGAGGCTTGGATATAGACCTTGCCGGCACCGCTCGGGCCGTAGCTGAAGCTGTGTATCTGGCGCGCGGTGCCCGGCAGCGGAGCCAGCAGTTCATGAATGTCGTGTTGCATGTTCAGGTCCTAGTGCGTCGGGCCGAGAAAGGCCAGCCAGCGGCGTTCGGCCAGGCGAAACAGTCCGACCAGAGCGAAGGTGACGGTCAGGTAGATCAGCGCGGCGATACCGAAGGATTGGAAGGTCAGGAAGGTCGCCGAATTGGCGTCACGCGCGACCTTGAGAATGTCCGGGATGGTGGCGGTGAACGCCACCGTGGTCGAGTGCAGCATGAGGATCACTTCGTTGCTGTAGTAGGGCAACGAACGGCGCAGGGCGGACGGCATGATCACGTAGGCATACAACTTCCAACCGCTGAGGCCGTAGGCTTTGGCCGCTTCGACCTCACCGTGGTTCATGCTGCGGATGGCCCCGGCGAAGATTTCCGTGGTGTACGCACAGGTGTTCAGCGCGAATGCCAGCACCGTGCAGTTCATCGCGTCGCGGAAGAAGTCGTTGAGCAGAGGCTGCCCGCGCACCGCCTCCAGGCTGTAGATGCCGGTGTAGCAGATCAGCAGCTGGATATAGAGCGGGGTGCCGCGGAACAGGTACGTGTAGAACTGCACTGGCCAGCGTACCCAGCGCCGATTCGAGACCCGTGCGATCGACAGCGGCACCGAGAACACGAAGCCGATCACCAGGGCGGCAGTGAGCAGCCACAGGGTCATCGCCAGGCCGGTGATGTTCTGCCCGTCGGAGTAGAGGAACGGTCGCCAGTATTCTTGAAGAAGCTCGATCATCGCAGGGCCTCCCGGGTGCCCGCGCTGTAGCGTCGTTCAAGCCAGCGCAGGGCGATGTTGGAGGCACTGGTGATCAACAGGTAGATGAGCGCGGCCAACACCAGGAAGTAGAACAACTGATAAGTGCTCTTGCCCGCGTCCTGGGCGGCCTTCACCAGATCGGCCAGGCCGATGATCGACACCAGCGCCGTGGCCTTGAGCATGACCATCCAGTTATTGCCGATACCGGGCAGGGCGTAGCGCATCATCTGCGGAAACACGACATAGCGAAAGCGCTGCGAGCGCTTGAGGCCATAGGCCGTGGCCGCTTCGAGTTGCCCGCGCGGTACTGCCAGCATGGCACCGCGAAAGGTCTCGGTGAAATAGGCGCCGTAGATGAAACCCAGGGTGATGACCCCAGCGGCGAAAGGATCGATTTCGATGTAGTCCCATTCCAGCGCTTCGGTAATACCGGTCAGCCAGGTCTGCAGGCTGTAGAAAATCAGCAGCATCAGCACCAGGTCGGGCACGCCGCGAATCAGGGTGGTGTAGAGCTGCGCAGGCACGCGCAGCGCCGCGGCGCCGGACAGCTTGGCGCTGGCGCCGAGCAGGCCCAGCACCACGCTGACCAGCAGCGAGAGCAGGGAAAGCTTGATGGTCATCCAGGTGCCCTCGAGCAGCAACGGGCCGAAGCCCTTCAAGCTGAACGCAGACAACCCGAGGTACTGCAAAAGGTCATCGAACATGAATCTGGCCTTTGCCGATCAAAAAAACGCCCATCCCCGAGCGGGAATGGGCGCTGTCATCGCGGGGGTTTATTTACCGCTGTACAGGTTCAGCTCACCGAAGTGTTTCTTCTGGATTTCGCTGTAGGTGCCATCATCATGTAACGCTTTGATACCTTTATCGATGAACGCCTTGAGTTCCTTGTTACCTTTGGCGATACCCACGGCCGTCTTGGCCGGCAACAGCTCGCTGTCGATAGCCTCGCTGACTTCATAGCCAGCACCCTGTGGCGACTTCAGGAAGCCCAGCTCGGCCTGCAACATGTCTTGGATGGACGCGTCGAGACGACCTGAAATCAGGTCGGCGTAGACCTGGTCCTGATTCTGATAGGCCTGGGTCTTAACGCCAGCCTTGTCGAGCACGGCCTTGGCGTAGGCTTCCTGAATGGTGCCTTGCTCGTAGCCCACGGTCTTGCCCTTGAGCGAGGCCAGGTCTGTGCTCAGGCCTGCACCTTTCTTGAACACCAACGAAGTCGGGCCCGAGAACAGTTCGTTGGAGAAGTCGATGACTTTTTCCCGCGCCGGGGTGACGGTCATCGAGGAAATCACGCCATCGAATTTCTTCGCCTTGAGGCCCGGAATCATGCCGTCGAAATCGCTTTCGACCCACTTGCAGGTCACTTTCAGTTCCTTGCAGATGGCATTGCCCAGATCGATGTCGAAACCCACCAGGCTGCCGTCGGCGGCCTTGGATTCGAACGGTGCGTAGGAAGGATCGACCCCGAAGCGCAACTCCTTGTATTCCTTGGCCATTGCGCTGCCGGCCGAAAACGCCAGGGCCAGAGCAGAAAGGGTCAGCAATGCTTTTTTCATCGTGCAGTCCTTAAAACCAGTTGAATGCGTTGGTGAGGGCGATGTGCGTTACCGGCAAGTGCCAGACATCATTTTGATAGCAATTTCCGCACCATAGTCCCAGTGCAGACCGCTCTGAGCAAGGTTGTGTCGCGTGGCAGCAAGTTTTGCCATGGCCCGAGTCCGCTTGGATGTCCGCGCTGCGCGTCATTGGTACAGCAATGCCCTGAAATAATCCACGGCAAAAAAATGCACCTCGACGGTGCATTCAGAAGGGTTAGGCCAACAGGTCCTGCAGGGTCGCCAGACTGTCCGCTTCTGCCACCGGTTTGTCGTGGCGCCAGCGCAACATGCGCGGGAAGCGCACCGCAATACCGCTTTTGTGGCGCTTGGACAAGGCAATGCCCTCGAAGCCCAATTCGAAGACCAGCGTCGGGGTCACGCTGCGCACCGGGCCGAACTTCTCCACGGTGGTCTTGCGAACGATCGCGTCGACCTTGCGCATTTCTTCATCGGTCAATCCGGAATAGGCCTTTGCGAAAGGCACCAGCGTTCGCTCGGACGCTTCGGGTGGGCCATCCCACACGGCGAACGTGTAATCGCTGTACAGGCTCGCCCGGCGCCCGTGGCCGGCCTGGGCATAGATCAATACCGCGTCGACGCTGAACGGGTCGACCTTCCATTTCCACCAGGTGCCCATGTCCTTGGTGCGGCCGACGCCATACAGCGAATCGCGGGCCTTGAGCATCATGCCTTCCACACCCAGCGCGCGCGACGCTTCGCGCTGTCGGCCGAGGTCTTGCCAATCGTCGCCGGTCAATACCGGCGAGGGGCGCAGCACGGGGTCGGCGGCCTGCGCGATGACCTGTTCCATCCGCGTGCGACGTTCGTGCTGCGGGCGGTTGCGCCAGTCTTCCCCTGCCCATTCGAGCAGATCGTAGGCGAGCACCACCACCGGAATCTCTTCAAGGATTTTCTTGCTCAAGGTTTTACGGCCGATGCGCTGCTGCAGCAGGGCGAACGGCTGCACGGCGGGTGCATCGGCCGACGCACTCGATGACTCGTCCAGGCTGAAATGTTCAGGTGCCACATCGGTTGCTGGCGGGGTTTTCCAGACCACGATCTCACCGTCGATGACCGTACCGTCAGGCAGGCTCGCGGTCAGTGAGTGCAGCTCCGGGAAGCGATCCGATACCAGTTCCTCGCCGCGCGACCAGATCCACAAGCGCCCCTCGCGCTTGACCAGCTGGGCGCGAATCCCATCCCACTTCCATTCCACCTGCCAGTCGCTGCTGGGGCCCAGCAAGGTGTCGAACTGATCGACCGGTTGCTGCAGAGAGTGGGCGAGGAAAAACGGGTAGGGCTGGCCACCCCTTTGGGCATGTTCGTCCGCCGATTCCTGGGCGATGAGCTTGAGGTAACTTTCGGCGACCGGACGGTGCGACAGGTCGGTGTAGCCCACCAGGCGCTGGGCGACGCGCTTGCTGTCGATACCGGCCATCTGCGCCAGCGCGCGGGTGACCAACAGCTTCGACACACCGACGCGAAAGCTGCCGGTGATCAGCTTCAGGCACAGCATCAGGCTGGCCCGATCCAGCTGCGCCCACAGCGGCGGCAAGCGCGCGTGGAGCTCCTCGGGCGGCAGCCCGCGCAGGGGCAGCAGGGCGTTTTCCAGCCACCAGGCCAGGCCTTCGTCGCTGCTTTGCTCAGCTTCGGGCAGCAACAGCGAGAAGGTCTCGGCCAGGTCACCTACGGCTTGATAGCTTTCTTCGAACAGCCACTCGGGCACGTTCGCCAGTTTGATCGCCAGCTCGCGCAAGATCTTGGTCGGCACCAGCTGCCGTGGACGGCCACCGGAAAGGAAGTACACCGCCCAGGCAGCATCGGCCGGTTGCGCCTGACGGAAGTAATCTTCCAGAAACTGGCGCTTGGCATTGGTCGAGGTGGTTTCGTCGAGATTGGCATACAACTGCGCGAAAGCTTTCAAGACGCGACCTCCTGAGGTTCCTCTTCATTGCCGTACTCAGTGGTGAACCCCTGTGCGTCCAGGCCGATGTCGCGCAGATAGCGCACCAGCACCTCTACCGAGCCGTGGGTGACCATGACCCGCTCGGCTCCGGTCTGCTCGATGGCCCAGAGCAGGCCTGGCCAGTCGGCGTGGTCGGACAGCACGAAGCCTCGATCCACACCACGGCGGCGGCGGGTACCGCGCAGACGCATCCAGCCACTGGCGAAGGCGTCGCTGTACTCACCAAAGCGGCGCATCCAGGTACTGCCCCCGGCCGAGGGCGGGGCGATGATCAACGCGTTGCGCAGTGCCGGGTCGGTTTTCTTGAAGTCCCCGGCGTATTGGGTTTCCGGAATATAGACACCGGCATCGCGGTAGACGCGGTTGAGCGGTTCGACCGAGCCGTGGGCCAGAATCGGTCCGATGCTGGCATCGATGCCATGCAGCAAGCGCTGGGCCTTGCCGAAGGCGTAGGCGAACAACACGCTGGCCTTGCCTTGCTCGGCGTTGGCTCGCCACCACTGGTTCACTTCCTCGAAGATCTCCGCTTGCGGCTGCCAGCGATAGATCGGCAGGCCGAAGGTCGATTCGGTGATGAAGGTGTGGCAACGCACTGGCTCGAAGGGCGCGCACGTACCGTCCGGCTCGACCTTGTAGTCGCCCGAGGCTACCCACACCTCACCTTTGTATTCCAGGCGGACCTGGGCCGAGCCCAGTACGTGTCCGGCAGGATGGAAACTCAAGGTCACACCGTTGTGCTGCAGGACTTCGCCGTACTCGAGCAATTGCAGATTTATCTCCTGGCCCAGGCGAGTGCGCAGGATGCCTTCGCCGGGTGCTGCGGCCAGGTAGTGTTGGTTGCCCGTGTGCGCGTGGTCGCCGTGACCATGGGTGATCACCGCGCGCTCGACGGGCTTCCATGGATCGATATAGAAATCCCCGGCGGTGCAATACAGACCTTCGGGACGAGCGACGACAAGATCCATGGCAGGTCGGCCAGGTAATGGGTGTGTTGTTATGAGGGGGTGGGGCAGGGGAAAGTTCGAAGGCATACGCCTTGACGAGCGCTGCGCGTGGCCCGTGACGCAGGCATGAAAAAGCCCCTGCGATGAGGGGCTTGTTTCAGAATCTGGCTCCACGACCTGGACTCGAACCAGGGACCCAATGATTAACAGTCATTTGCTCTACCAACTGAGCTATCGCGGAATCTGCTGCGTATGTTACTGATTGCTAAGGGGAAGTCAAGCCTTCCCCTTAGCAAGGTTGTTACAGCACCTTGACGATGGCCTTGATCACGCCGCCGATATTGCTTTGGTTCAAGGCGGCCACGCAGATGCGCCCGGTATCCAGCGCGTAAATGCCGAACTCGCTGCGCAGGCGACCGACCTGCTCGGCGCTCAGCCCGGAATACGAAAACATCCCCGCCTGGCGAGCGACGAAGGTGAAGTCACGGTTGGCGCCCTGGGCAGCCAGGCCCTCGACCATTTGCAGGCGCATGCCGCGAATGCGTTGGCGCATCTCGCCCAGCTCGGCTTCCCACATGGCTCGCAGTTCGGGGCTGTTGAGCACGTTGGCGACGATCATCGCGCCATGGGTCGGCGGGTTGGAGTAGTTGGTACGAATGACCCGCTTGATCTGCGACAGCACGCGCGCGCGCTCGTCGCTCGACTGGGTGACGATCGACAGCGCACCCACCCGCTCGCCATACAGCGAGAACGACTTGGAAAACGAACTGGAAACGAAGAAGCTCAAGCCCGACTCGGCGAACAGGCGCACGGCCGCCGCGTCTTCCTCGATGCCGTCGCCAAAGCCCTGATAAGCCATGTCGAGGAACGGCACGTGGCCCTTGCGCTTGACCACATCCAACACGTTGACCCAGTCCGCCGCGTTGAGGTCGACCCCGGTGGGGTTGTGGCAGCATGCGTGCAGCACAACGATGGAGCCTGCGGGCAGGGCGTCGAGGTCTTCGAGCATGCCTGAACGGTTCACGTCGTTGCTGGTCGCATCATAGTAGCGGTAGTTGCGGACACTGAAGCCTGCAGCTTCGAACAGCGCACGGTGGTTTTCCCAGCTCGGATCGCTGATCGCGACGACCGCATCGGGCGACAGCTGCTTGAGGAAATCTGCACCGATCTTCAGGGCGCCGGTACCGCCAACGGCCTGCGTGGTGACCACACGGCCCGCTGCCAGCAGGGGCGACTGGGCACCGAATATCAAGGTCTGTACGGCCTTGTCGTAGGCAGCGATGCCGTCGATGGGCAGATAGCCACGGGCCGCGTGCTGTGCAACGCGCTGCGCTTCGGCTTCGATCACCGCGCGCAGCAGGGGAATTCGCCCCTCTTCGTTGCAGTACACGCCCACACCCAGGTTCACCTTGTCGGTGCGGGTGTCGGCGTTGAATGCTTCGTTGAGGCCCAGGATAGGATCGCGGGGTGCCAATTCGACAGCGGAAAACAGGCTCATTTTTACCGTAGCTCTGATCGGGAGTAAGGAAGGGTGCACGCTTCATCCATGCTGCGCGAAGCGGTGCGCGAGTGGGATGTCAGTATAAAGACGCTTGGCTGACGGGGCGACAGGTTGCACCTGGTTTTACCTGTTTTTGCCGATTTATTTTCGACCATTGGTCCCGCGTTTACCGGAGGTCTTGGGCCTTGCCCTTGAAACTCGTAGGAACAGGCGCAAACTAGGGTTAAGTACTGTCTATAAATACAGTCGGAAAATGTCCGGCTGGTGCGACTCATGAGGTGTGGCATGTCCCAGTTCCAACTCGTTACCCGTTTCGAGCCTGCTGGCGATCAGCCGGAAGCCATTCGCCTGATGGTGGAGGGTATCGAGGCAGGGCTGGCGCACCAGACATTGCTGGGGGTAACCGGATCGGGCAAGACGTTCAGCATTGCCAACGTGATTGCCCAGGTGCAGCGTCCGACACTGGTGCTGGCGCCCAACAAGACCCTGGCAGCTCAGCTGTACGGCGAGTTCAAGGCGTTTTTCCCGAACAACGCCGTCGAGTATTTCGTCTCCTATTACGACTACTATCAGCCCGAAGCCTACGTGCCGTCGTCGGACACCTTCATCGAGAAGGATTCCTCGATCAATGATCACATCGAGCAGATGCGCCTGTCCGCCACCAAGGCACTGCTCGAGCGCAAGGACGCCATCATCGTCACCACGGTGTCGTGCATCTACGGCCTGGGCAGCCCTGAAACCTATCTGAAAATGGTCCTGCACGTGGACCGCGGCGACAAGCTCGACCAGCGCGCGTTGTTGCGCCGTCTGGCCGACCTGCAATACACCCGCAACGAAATGGACTTCGCCCGCGCCACGTTCCGTGTGCGCGGCGACGTCATTGATGTGTTCCCGGCCGAATCCGATCTTGAAGCCATCCGTATCGAGCTGTTCGATGACGAGGTCGAGAACATCGCCGCGTTCGACCCGCTGACCGGCGAGGTCACGCGCAAACTGCCGCGCTTCACCTTCTACCCCAAGAGCCACTACGTTACTCCGCGCGAGACCCTGCTCGGCGCTGTGGAAGGCATCAAGGAAGAGCTCAAGGAGCGCCTGGACTACTTTCGCGACAAGAACAAGCTGGTGGAAGCCCAGCGGCTGGAGCAACGCACCCGCTTCGATCTCGAGATGATCCTCGAGCTGGGCTATTGCAACGGCATCGAAAACTATTCGCGCTACCTCTCCGGCCGCCCTTCGGGCGCCGCTCCGCCCACGTTGTACGATTATTTGCCAGCCGACGCCTTGCTGGTGATCGACGAGTCGCACGTCAGCGTTCCGCAGGTGGGTGCGATGTACAAGGGCGACCGCTCGCGCAAGGAAACCCTGGTCGAGTACGGCTTCCGCCTGCCGTCGGCGCTGGATAACCGGCCGATGCGTTTCGACGAGTGGGAAGGGGTGAGCCCGCAGACCATCTTCGTATCTGCTACCCCCGGCAACTACGAGGCCGAGCACGCGGGGCGCATCATCGAGCAGGTGGTGCGCCCGACCGGCCTGGTCGATCCGCAGGTGGAAGTGCGGCCGGCGCTGACCCAGGTGGATGACTTGCTGTCCGAGATCCGCAAGCGCGTCGCAACCGATGATCGCATTCTGGTTACCGTGCTGACCAAGCGCATGGCCGAAGACCTTACCGATTACCTGGCCGACCATGACGTGCGCGTGCGCTACCTGCACTCGGACATCGACACCGTGGAGCGGGTGGAGATCATTCGCGACCTGCGCCTGGGCGCGTTCGACGTGATCGTGGGGATCAACCTGCTGCGCGAAGGCCTGGACATGCCCGAGGTCTCGCTGGTGGCGATTCTGGATGCCGACAAGGAAGGTTTCCTGCGCTCCGACCGCTCGCTGATCCAGACCATTGGCCGTGCCGCGCGAAATCTCAATGGGCGTGCCATTTTGTATGCTGATCGCATGACCGGTTCGATGGAGCGTGCCATCGGCGAAACCGAGCGCCGTCGCGAGAAGCAGATCGCCTTCAACGAGGCCAATGGCATCGTGCCCAAGGGCGTTATCAAAGATGTCGCCGATATCATGGAAGGCGCCACCGTGCCCGGCTCGCGCAGCAAGAAGCGCAAGGGCATGGCCAAGGCTGCCGAGGAAAACGCACGCTACGAGAACGAGCTGCGCTCGCCGAGCGAGATCACCAAGCGCATCAAGCAGCTGGAAGAGAAGATGTACCAGCTGGCACGGGACCTGGAGTTCGAAGCGGCAGCACAGATGCGCGACGAAATCGGCAAACTGCGCGAGCGCCTGCTCAAGGTCTGACACCGCGTCGCCCCCTTCGCGGGTAGAACCTGCTCCCACAGAAAAGCACCAACCAGCCCGCCCCCATGTGGGAGCGGGGCGGGCGGCCGAGCCCTCTGCCCGCGAAGGCCGCACTGCGTTCCCAGCCGAGCACCCATGCCCGTCGCCACACGATTCTGGAGCCTTGCCCCCAAGCCCTGCTAACATCGGCGTTTCGATTCAACCTGCTCGAGACCCTTCATGACCGTTCGTACGCGTATCGCCCCATCGCCCACCGGCGACCCCCATGTCGGCACGGCCTACATCGCCCTGTTCAACTATTGCTTTGCCAAACAGCATGGCGGCGAATTCATCCTGCGCATCGAAGACACTGACCAGTTGCGCTCCACCCGCGAGTCCGAGCAGCAGATCTTCGACGCCCTGCGCTGGCTGGGCATCGAGTGGAGCGAAGGCCCGGACGTAGGCGGCCCTCACGGCCCTTACCGGCAAAGCGAGCGGGGCGACATCTACAAGCAGTACGCCCAGCAACTGGTCGACATGGGTCACGCGTTCCCCTGCTTCTGCACGGCCGAAGAACTCGACCAGATGCGCGCCGAACAAACCGCCCGGGGCGAAACCCCGCGCTACGACGGTCGTGCCCTGTTGCTATCGGCCGAGGAAGTCCAGCGTCGCCTGGCAGCAGGCGAGCCCCACGTCATCCGCATGAAGGTCCCTACCGAGGGCGTCTGCGTGGTCCCGGACATGCTGCGCGGCGATGTCGAAATCCCGTGGGACCGCATGGACATGCAGGTCCTGATGAAAACCGACGGTCTGCCCACCTACTTCCTGGCCAACGTGGTCGATGACCACCTGATGGGTATCACCCACGTACTGCGCGGTGAAGAATGGCTCCCCTCGGCGCCCAAACTGATGAAGCTCTACGAATACTTCGGCTGGGAGCAACCGGCACTGTGTTACATGCCGCTGCTGCGCAATCCTGACAAGAGCAAGCTGTCCAAGCGCAAGAATCCGACCTCGGTCACGTTCTACGAGCGCATGGGTTTCATGCCTGAAGCCATGCTCAACTACCTGGGCCGCATGGGCTGGTCGATGCCCGACGAGCGCGAAAAGTTCTCCCTGGCTGAAATGGTCGAGCACTTCGATCTTTCCCGTGTATCCCTGGGCGGTCCGATCTTCGATATCGAGAAGCTCTCGTGGCTCAACGGCCAGTGGTTGCGCGAGCTGCCGGTGGAACAGTTCGCCGCACGGGTACAACAGTGGGCTTTCAACCCTGACTACATGATGAAGATCGCTCCCCACGTGCAGGGCAGGGTGGAAACCTTCAGTCAGATCGTTCCGCTGGGTGGCTTCTTCTTCGCCGGCGGGCTGCAGCTGGACGCGCGCCTGTTCGAAAGCAAGAAACTCTCTGCGGACCAGGTGCGGCAGCTGATGCAGTTGATCCTGTGGAAGCTGGAAAGCCTGCGCCAGTGGGACAAGGAACGCATCACCGCGACCATCCAGGCCGTGGTCGAGTCGCTTGGTTTGAAACTGCGCGACGCCATGCCGCTGATGTTCGCCGCAATCACCGGGCAAGCCAGCTCGGTGTCGGTTCTGGATGCCATGGAAATCCTCGGCCCGGACCTGACCCGTTTCCGCTTGCGCCAGGCCCTCGACCTGCTCGGCGGCGTCTCCAAGAAAGAAAACAAGGAGTGGGAGAAGCTCCTGGCTGCAATCGCCTGACCCCCGACGCGGCTCGCGCCGCTGCTACAGAAGATCGCGGGCCCGGCACACCGCACGTGCATCCGATGCACCGCGATCCCTGTAGCAGCGGCGCAAGCCGCGTCGCTCCTCGCCCAAACCCAGCAAAACCGGTAAGTCCCTGTAATCGCGATAAAAAACTTCAGAATAATTCTGAAAATAAGTTTGACACCCTGGCGAGGTCGTCTTAATATGCGCCCCGTCCACACAGCAACACACTGTTTGGGGCTATAGCTCAGCTGGGAGAGCGCTTGCATGGCATGCAAGAGGTCAACGGTTCGATCCCGTTTAGCTCCACCAAATTCCAGGTTCGATGTCACGTGCTGATGACGAGCCGATCAGTTCCAGACTGATCTTGGTAGAAGGTATGTCCCCTTCGTCTAGTGGCCTAGGACACCGCCCTTTCACGGCGGTAACAGGGGTTCGAGTCCCCTAGGGGACGCCAGTTGTACAGAAATGCCAGTGAAGTCGGCATTCCGCCGCAGGGCGATAAATTCGGGGCTATAGCTCAGCTGGGAGAGCGCTTGCATGGCATGCAAGAGGTCAACGGTTCGATCCCGTTTAGCTCCACCAATTTGCCGGAGTCCGCAACAGCGGGCTTGACTGAAGGTTTTGCGTCCCCTTCGTCTAGTGGCCTAGGACACCGCCCTTTCACGGCGGTAACAGGGGTTCGAGTCCCCTAGGGGACGCCACGATTACCCGCTCTGCGGGACTTATAAGGCTCATTCGATTATTGAATGAGCCTTTTGTTTTTCTGCCCTCGCAATAATCGCCCATTCCTGAATCGCCACCGCCCAATTCTTCAGGAGCGCCCATGAACTGGGATCGGCCCACCCCCTTCGTTATCCAGCTCCAGGTGCAGTCCGACGACATCGACGGCCTCGGGCATGCCAACAATGCAGTCTACGTAACCTGGCTCGAGCGCTGCGCCTGGCAGCACTCGCAGCACCTGGGTCTGGATCTGGCAACCTACCGCCAGTTGGATCGCGCCATGGCCGTGGTGCGCCATGAGATCGACTACCTGGCCAGTGCCCACGAAGGCGATGAGCTGCACCTGGGTACCTGGATCCTCGATTGGGACCGCCGCCTGAAAATGACACGCCAATTCCAGCTGCTGCGTCCGCGCGATGGTGCGGTGCTGCTGCGGGCCCGCACTACCTTCGTGTGCATCGAGCTGTCCAGCGGCAAGCCCAAACGCATGCCGCCGCAGTTTCTGGAAGGGTACGGCTCGGCGATAGCCATCGAGCCCTAGAGCCATCAATTCTTGGCACCATCGGGTAGCAGCGCTGCCGTCGATGTGCAGGCTTTCTGCTAGAATCCGCTCCCTTTCACGCCTCTGCCCGAGAACTACCCCATGCAATTAGCTTTGGCGCCCATGGAAGGGTTGGTCGACGATATCCTGCGCGACGTCCTCACCCAGGTCGGCGGCATCGACTGGTGCGTCACCGAGTTCATCCGCGTCAACGAGCGCGTGCTCACCGCCGCCTACTATCACAAGTTCGGCCCCGAGCTGCTTACCGGTGCGAAGACCCGTGCCGGGGTGCCGCTGCGCGTGCAACTGCTTGGCTCCGACCCCTCGGCCCTCGCCGACAACGCTGCGTTCGCCTGCACCCTCGGCGCGCCCGTGATCGATCTGAATTTCGGCTGCCCGGCCAAGACGGTGAACAAGTCCCGTGGCGGCGCGGTGCTGCTCAAGGAACCCGAGTTGCTCCACCGCATCCTGCGCGAAGTGCGCGCCACCGTCCCTGCGCACATTCCCGTGACGGCCAAGATGCGCCTGGGTTTCGATACCCCGGACAGCGCCATCGAATGCGCCACGGCCTTGGCCGAGGGCGGAGCGGATGTGCTGGTGGTGCACGCGCGGACCAAGGTCGATGGCTACAAGCCGCCTGCGCACTGGGAGTGGGTCGCCAAGGTGCAGGACGTGGTGAAGGTGCCGGTCTATGCCAACGGCGACATCTGGACCGTGGCCGACTGGCGGCGCTGCCGCGAGGTCAGTGGCGCGCAAGACTTCATGCTCGGTCGTGGCCTGGTGTCCAGGCCCGACCTGGCTCGGCAGATCGTTGCGGCCCGGCAAGGCATCGAGCTGCCTGACATGACCTGGTCCGAGCTGCTGCCATTGATCCGCGAATTCTGGCGTCAAGCCCGTGCGCAACTGACACCACGCCAGGCACCGGGCCGACTCAAGCAGTGGCTGGCCATGCTGACCCGCACCTACCCCGAAGCGACCGAGCTGTTCACCCTCGTGCGTCGCGAGCAGGATTGCGACGCCGTGGAACGATTGCTGCAGCCGGGCTAGCGGGTCGCCTTACCGCACGAAAAAATGGCTGCGCCGTTAAAATGTTTTCGTGCGAACTCTTGAAAGCCCTTGGGTGGTCCCTATCTATGGGGTACGCGATGCCGAATTCGGGTCGCGGAGACAACCACTCGCTGAGATTCAGGAGAGACACATGACTACCGCATTTTCCCTTGCTCCACTGTTTCGCCACTCCGTGGGCTTCGATCGGTTCAATGACCTGTTCGAGTCTGCCGCACGCAACGAGTCGGCCAGCAGCTACCCACCCTACAATGTCGAAAAGCATGCCGATGATCAGTACCGGATCGTCATTGCCGCCGCAGGCTTCCAGGAAGAAGACCTGGAGCTGCAGGTCGAGAAGGGCGTACTGACCGTCAGTGGTGGCAAGCGCGACGCTGATACCAGTGCAGTGACCTACCTGCACCAGGGCATCGCCCAGCGCGCGTTCAAGCTGTCGTTCCGCCTGGCCGACCATATCGAGGTCAAGGCTGCAGCGTTGAACAGCGGGCTGCTCAATATCGACCTGCTGCGTGTCGTGCCTGAAGAGGCCAAGGCCAAGCGGATCCCCATCAATGGATCCGCGCAGACTCGTCTGCAGTAACGCTTGAAGCCGTAGAAGAAAGGGCGCCTGGTGGGGCGCCCTTTTTTATTGGCTGAAATTTCTCCGGGTTGTCAGGCCTGTCGGCGCGTGTCGGCCAGCACCGGCACACTGCCTGCTGCAGGAAACAACACCAGATGGTCGGCGGCGACCTGAATACCAACTTCGGCCCCTGGCTGATAGTCCAGGTGACTGGGGAATACGGCTTCAAGTTGGCTGCCGGTCGGTAGCTGCAGGCGATACAGGGTAGCGGCGCCCTGGAAGCTCTTGCCGACGATGCGTGCCTTGAGCGAGCTGTCGGGCGCGTGCACGATGTCGTCGGGACGCAGCAGCAGATCGACGGCGCTACCGGCAGGCCATGTATAGGCACGGTTGCCACGCAGAACACCCAGCTCGGTACTCACCGTCTCCGGATCCAGCAATTGACCACGTATGAAATAGCCCTGGCCGATGAAGCTGGCCACGAACGGCGTAGCGGGTTCATGGTACAGGTTGTACGGCGTATCCCACTGCTCCAGCCGACCCTCCTTGAACACGCCCACATGATCGCTGACGGCGAAGGCTTCTTCCTGATCATGGGTGACCAGGATCGCGCTGGTACCGCGGCGCTTGAGAATGTCCCGCACTTCGTGACTCAAGCGACGGCGCAGCTCGACGTCGAGGTTGGAGAAGGGTTCGTCCAGCAACAGCAGCTGCGGCTCCGGCGCCAGTGCTCGGGCCAGCGCGACACGCTGTTGCTGGCCACCCGACAGTTCATGGGGATAGCGTGCATCCAGGCCACCCAGGTTGACCAGTTCGAGCATGTCGCCGATGACCTGTGCCTGGCGCGGATGCTTGCGAATGCCGAAGGCGATGTTCTGGGCCACGGTCAGGTGGGGAAACAGCGCGTAGTCCTGAAAGACCATGCCGATCCGACGTTTCTCCGGGGCCAGGGTGTGCCCGGCCTTGGAAATGATTTCGCCATCGAGCGTGATCTCGCCTTCATGAACCGGCTCGAAACCGGCGATGGCGCGCAGGGTCGTGGTCTTGCCGCATCCAGAGGAGCCGAGCAGGCAACCGATGTCGCCTGCATTCAAGTGCAGATTGAGGTTCTGGACCACGCGTTGGGCGCCATAGCCGCAGGCCAGGTTGCGCAGTTCGAGCAGCAGTGCGGTGCTCATTGAGGGCGATACCCTGGAGCGACCAGAAATTCCAGCAGCGCTTTCTGCGCATGCAGGCGGTTCTCGGCCTGGTCCCAGGCCACGGCGCGAGGGTCGTCGAGTATGTCGTGGCTGATTTCCTCGCCGCGATGTGCAGGCAGGCAATGCATGAACAACGCGTCGTCGGCCGCCAGGTCGAGCAGCTCGCGGTTGACCTGATAGGGCTTGAACAGCTTCAGGCGGCGGGCGGTTTCTTCTTCCTGGCCCATGGAAGTCCAGACGTCGGTGCTGACCAGATGCGCGCCACGTACGGCTTCGCGCGGATCGCGGACCACGCTGACGCGGTCCGGGGCCATGGCGAGGAATCGCGAGTCGGGCTCGAAGCCTTCGGGGCAGGCAATGCGCAGTTGGAAGTCGAACTGGATGGCCGCTTCTATATAGCTGTGGCACATGTTGTTGCCATCGCCGATCCAGGCCACTGTCTTGCCTTGAATGGCACCACGGTGTTCCAGGAACGTCTGCATGTCGGCAAGCAACTGGCACGGATGCAGGTCATCGGACAGGCCGTTGATCACCGGTACCCGCGAATTGGCGGCGAACTCGGTCAGTGTCTGGTGGGCGTAGGTGCGGATCATCACCGCATCGAGCATGCGCGACATGACGATGGCACAGTCGCCGATGGACTCGCCACGGCCCAGCTGTGTATCGCGCGGGGACAGGAAAATCGCCTGGCCGCCGAGCTGGATCATGCCGGCTTCGAAGGACAGGCGGGTACGCGTCGACGATTTCTCGAAGATCATGCCCAGTACGCGGTTCCTCAAGGGTTCGAAAAGCACGCTGCGCTGGCGCAGGTCCTTGAGCTCGATGCCTCGACGAATGATGCTGATTAGCTCTTCGGGCGTGCAATCCATAAGGGAGAGAAAGTGCCTTGCGCTCATCATTGACTACCTTTTGCCACGGACCGCAGGTACTCGAAAACAGGTTTTTCGGAAAAACGAGTGAGACCTGCGGCGAAAGCCGCACGGGGCGACGAAATAAGGGAAGGCGCCATCCTATAAGGAACTGTCGCCTTTTACCAACAGCCACTGCAGTTTTGAACGGGGCCAACAAGTTTCACAGGGTTTCGATAGCTGGATGTTTCGCCCGACCATCTGACGTTTCCTAAACATCGGGCGTGGGTTATAAATGCGTCTTGGGAAACACACGGAGTTTGCGGAATGGAATCGAAAGAACAACAACTGCTGGAGCTGCTCGGCCTGACCGCGCGCACCCTGACCCACCTGACGGCATCCATGACCTCGATGTCGTTCGAACTGCTGCGCAGTTCCGACGAGGTCACACGCTCGGCCGGCAAGCACATGATTGATCGCATGGCGACCATCAGCACCGGCCTGGACGACCACTGGCGCCTCATCGGCGAACTGACCGGTGTGCATGTCGCCCAGGAAGAAGTCGAAACTGTCCTGGAAATCCAGCTGCAGGCACTGCCACCTTCGCTGCCGCTGAACTAGTTCGGCACACTTGGCAACGCCTTCGCTCTGAGCAACGGTCAGCGCAAGAGCCCGAGCGTAGCGCTCGGCTTTCCGTTACAATGCCTCACCGTGCCGACGACTGAGTCGGATATACAAGCCGAGCGAGGTGCTCCATGGATATTATCGAAACGATCAAAGAGCAGATTGCCAACAACACAATCCTGCTTTACATGAAAGGCTCGCCGAATGCGCCCCAGTGCGGTTTCTCGGCCAAGGCTTCGCAGGCGATCATGGCCTGTGGCGAAAAGTTCGCCTACGTCGACATCCTGCAGAACCCGGAAATCCGTGCAAACCTGCCCAAGTACGCCAACTGGCCGACTTTCCCGCAGCTGTGGGTGGCCGGTGAGCTGGTAGGCGGTAGCGACATCGTGGCCGAAATGGCCGCCAACGGTGAATTGCAGACGCTGGTCAAGGACGCTTCGGCCAAGGCCGCACAGCCCAAAGCCGACGCGTGATCCGCTTGCTGGCTGGCCTTGGTGCCAGCCAGCCATGAAAAAGCCCCGCGCTGTTCACGCAGCGCGGGGCTTTTTCATGGTGTCGCGTCAGGGTTGGGAAGACTCAGCTTTCTTCGCCCATGCTCGACTGCAGGTAGTTCTCGATCCCGACCTTGTCGATCAGGCTCAGTTGAGTCTCCAGCCAGTCGATCTGTTCTTCCTTGCCTTCAAGAATGTCTTCGAGCATTTCGCGGCTGCCGAAGTCGCCAGCGGTTTCGCAATGAGCGATGGCGCCTTTCAGATCGCCCAGGCCCTTGTATTCGATCTTGAGATCGCAGGCCAGCATTTCACCGGCGTGTTCACCGATCAAAATCTTGCCCAGCTCCTGCAGGTTGGGGATGCCCTCGAGGAACAGCACGCGCTTGATCAACTTGTCGGCGTACTTCATTGCGTCGATCGACGCCTTGTATTCATGCTTGCCCAGCTTGTTCAGGCCCCAGTCTTCGTACATGCGGGCATGCAGGAAGTACTGGTTGATGGCGACCAGCTCGTTTCCGAGGATCCTGTTGAGATGCTGGATGACGCTGATATCGCCTTTCATGATCAGAGAGCCTGCGCGGGTATAGGAGTAATGGCGTGAAGTTTGGCCTCAGGAACTAAGCATGTCAAACCTAAGTTATTGAATACTATATGAAAATTAATCGGAATAAGAATGACTGAGTTCCGCGTTTGTTGCTAAGTCGTTGTATTCCAGACATAAAAAAACCGGGCGGGGCCCGGTTTCTTCAAAGACGGTGGTTTTACGCGGGTGTAAATTCTGCTGGGTAGGGCAGTGCAGAGGCCTGAGCGGTCTGGATTTGAGTCAGGGTATCGCGTACCACTTCCTTGGCTAGGCAGGCACATTTACCGCACTGCGTGGCCACGCCGAGGGTTTCACGCACGTCACGAAAGCTGCAGCAGCCTTCGTAGATCGCATCGCGAATCTGACCATCGGTGACACCCTGGCAAAGACAGACATACATACGTAAGAACCGCCGCTGTGTTGGTTTCAATGCGGAGGATCCTAATGTTAATGAGAATGCTTGTCAAAGCAACTCGCGACTACGTTTGGCACAAGCGATGAACGGTTGCAGCAGGGGCCGTCGATCATTCTCGACGTTCCCTGCTGCACCGGTTCAATCGTTGAAATCCTGCCAGCCGCCCATCTGCTTCCAGCGATTGACGATGCCGCAGAACAGCTCGGCGGTCTTCTCCGTGTCGTAGCGAGCCGAGTGAGCCTCGCGCCCGTCGAAATCAATATCGGCGGCCTGGCACGCCTTGGCCAGGACGGTCTGGCCGTAGGCAAGCCCTGCCAGGGTAGCGGTGTCGAAGCTGGAAAAGGGATGGAACGGGTTGCGCTTCATTTCGGTACGCGCAACCGCGGCATTGAGAAAGCCGAGGTCGAAACTGCTGTTGTGGCCCACCAGGATCGCGCGCTTGCAACCGTTGGCCTTCAGCGCCTTGCGGATGCCGCGGAAGATGTCGGTCAGCGCTGTCTCTTCGCTGACGGCCATGCGCAGGGGGTGGTCCAGCTTGATACCGGTGAACTCCAGCGCAGCGGCCTCGACGTTGGCCCCCTCGAACGGCTCGACGCGGAAGAAGTAGGTATGGTCGGCAAAGACGAAGCCTTTCTCGTCCATGCCGATGGTCGTTGCGGCGATTTCCAGCAGGGCGTCGGTGGCGCAGTTGAAGCCGCCCGTCTCCACGTCCACGACTACCGGCAGGTAGCCGCGGAAACGTGCGGCCATGGGATGGCGCGAGCCAGTGCCCGAACCGCCCGTGTCTTCGTCGTCGTAGTTGTCTTCACTCACGCATCTTTCTCCAGCAGGCGCCAGCGCAGTTGTTCACCGGCGCGCAGCGGGATGACTACCTGCTCACCGAATGGCAGGCTGGTTGGGGCGGTCCACTCGTCGCGGACCAGGGTAATGGTGTCGGTGTTGCGCGGCAGGCCGTAGAAATCCGGGCCATGCAGGCTGGCGAAGCCTTCCAGCTTGTCCAGCGCATCACGCTGCTCGAATGCCTCGGCGTACAGCTCGATACCGGCGAAGGCGCTGTAGCAGCCGGCGCAGCCACAGGCCGCCTCCTTGGCATGCTGCGCGTGGGGCGCCGAATCGGTGCCCAGGAAGAACTTGGCGCTGCCGCTGGTGGCGGCGTCGAGCAAGGCAACCTGGTGCGTATTGCGCTTGAGAATCGGCAGGCAATAGAAGTGCGGGCGGATGCCGCCCACCAGCATGTGGTTGCGGTTGTACAGCAGGTGCTGCGGGGTGATGGTCGCCGCGACATTGGCCGGCGCGGCCTTGACGAATTCGGCGGCCTCGGCCGTGGTGATGTGCTCGAACACCACCTTGAGCGCGGGAAAGCGCTCTACCAGCCGGCGCATGTGCTCGTCGATGAAGATCTTTTCGCGGTCGAACACGTCGACATCACCACGGGTGACCTCGCCGTGGATCAGCAGCGGCATGCCGGCATCGCTGAGGGCTTCGAGCGCCTCGGTGATGTTGTCCAGGCTGGTCACCCCGGAATCGGAATTGGTAGTGGCGCCGGCCGGGTACATCTTGGCCGCCTTGACGAAGCCGCTGGCCTTGGCGGCGCGGATGTCGGCAGCGCTGGTGCGATCGGTCAGGTACAAGGTCATCAGCGGTTCGAAGGCGCTGCCTGCAGGGCGTGCGGCAAGGATGCGCTGGCGATAGGCATCGGCTTCGGCGGCGGTGCGCACCGGCGGTACCAGGTTGGGCATGACGATGGCGCGGGAGAAGATTCGCGATACATCGGCCACGGTATGCGGCAGCACGGCACCATCACGAAGATGAATGTGCCAGTCGTCGGGACGCAGAAGGGTCAGGCGGTCGGACATTGGGGATTCCAGGCGGTTCGAACTCGCCGCGAATGCTACCGGAAAACGCCGTGCACGGCATCCGCTATCAAGTTTTGCAGGCCATGTCCGATACCTTGGAAGTACCCTGTTCGAACCCGTGGAGCCTGTCGTGCGCCAGCGTTATATTGCCCTGCTCAGTGTGTTTGCCAGCCTTCCGGCCCTGGCGATGAATTTCCAGACCCGTCTGGAGAACGTCGAGTGGAAGGTCGCGGGTGACCAGTTCGAATGCCGCCTGGGCCAGCCCGTGACCAATTTCGGTTCGGCCGAATTCGTCCGCCGTGCCGGCGAGCAGGCCGTGTTTCGCCTGACTTCCGCCAGCCGCCTGCTGGGCACGGGTTCTGCCACGCTGATTGCGGCTGCGGCACCGTGGCAACCCGGTCGCGGCGACATCAATCTGGGCAGCGTGCGCCTGGGCCATGGCGAAGCTCTGCTCACCAGCTCGCAAAGCCAGGCCAGCGGCTTGATCAATGGCCTGCTCGAGGGTCGCATGACCCTGGTACGCAGCCAGTCCGGAGGCGGCCAGCCGGTGGAGATCCGCCTGCTCTCGGCGCGTTTCGGCCAGGCTTTCGGCGAGTACCAGGCCTGTGCAGCAAAGTTGCTGCCGATGAACTACGACCAGATCCGCCTGAGCGAAGTAGGCTTTCCCCGCAACCTCGAGCTCGATGGGGCGGCCAAGGCGCGCCTGGACAAGCTGCTGGCTTTCATGAAGGCCGATCCGAGCGTCAATCACGTGCAGCTCGACGGGCATTCGGACAACAGCGGCAACCGCCTGGTCAATCGCGATCTGTCCAGGCGTCGGGCCATGGCCGTGCAGGAATACCTGCTGGCCCATGGCTTGAGCGACAGCCAGATCACCTTGCGTTTCCATGGCGAAAGCTACCCGCTGGTGACCAACAACACAGCTGCCAATCGGGCGCGCAACCGCCGTGTGAGCATTGAGTTGAGCCGTGCCGAAGCGGCCCCGAACGTCACCCCAGCCACCGATTCGCCCGCCGTTCTGGCCACGGAAAAACCCCCTGCCAAGCCTTTGTGATTGTCGCTTGTTCAACCAAAGCTGTCGCGCCCCTGTAAATTCGCGGCCTTGGGCGGTAGAATCGACGGCTTTCCGTAGAACCCGTGGAGTGATGGCATGGCGGACGTAAACAAGGTCGTTCTGGCGTATTCCGGCGGCCTGGACACTTCGGTGATCCTCAAGTGGCTGCAGGATACTTATAACTGTGAAGTGGTGACCTTCACTGCCGACCTGGGTCAGGGCGAAGAGGTCGAACCGGCCCGCGCCAAGGCACAGGCCATGGGCGTGAAAGAAATCTACATCGACGATCTGCGCGAAGAATTCGTGCGTGACTTCGTGTTCCCGATGTTTCGCGCCAACACCGTTTACGAAGGCGAGTACCTGTTGGGTACGTCCATCGCTCGTCCGCTGATCGCCAAGCGCCTGATCGAAATAGCCAATGAAACCGGTGCTGATGCCATTTCCCACGGCGCCACCGGCAAGGGCAACGACCAGGTGCGCTTCGAACTGGGCGCCTATGCACTCAAGCCCGGCGTCAAGGTCATCGCACCATGGCGTGAATGGGATCTGCTCTCCCGTGAAAAGCTGATGGACTACGCCGAAAAGCACAACATTCCGATCGAGCGCCACGGCAAGAAGAAATCGCCGTACTCGATGGACGCCAACCTGCTGCACATTTCCTACGAGGGCGGTGTGCTGGAAGACACCTGGACCGAGCACGAAGAAGATATGTGGCGTTGGACCGTCTCGCCGGAGAACGCCCCGGACACCCCACAGTACCTGGAGCTGACCTTTCGCAATGGTGACATCGTCGCGCTGGATGGCGTCGACATGACCCCCGCGACCGTGCTGGCGACGCTGAACCGCATCGGCGGCGAGCACGGCATCGGCCGCCTGGATATCGTCGAGAACCGCTACGTGGGGATGAAGTCCCGTGGTTGCTACGAAACCCCGGGCGGCACCATCATGCTGCGCGCCCACCGTGCGATCGAATCCATCACCCTGGATCGCGAAGTGGCCCACCTCAAGGACGAGCTGATGCCCAAGTACGCCAGCTTGATCTACACCGGCTACTGGTGGAGTCCTGAACGTCTGATGCTGCAACAGATGATCGACGCCTCCCAGGTCAACGTGAACGGTGTGGTTCGACTCAAGCTGTACAAGGGCAATGTGATCGTTACCGGTCGCAAGTCCGATGACTCGCTGTTCGACGCCAACATTGCGACCTTCGAGGAAGACGGCGGCGCCTATAACCAGGCCGATGCCGCAGGCTTCATCAAGCTCAACGCGCTGCGCATGCGCATTGCCGCCAACAAGGGCCGCACGCTGTTCTGATACAGCGCAGGCGTGTCGGCAACCCCGGTTTCGACCGGGGTTTTTTTATCGATCAGCTCAGCAGTACCGTCCACTTCAAACGACCGGGCTGCAGCGCCGCCACTTGGCAATGCAGCCCGGTCAGGCGCGTGACCAGTGCACTGGGCAAGGGTGGCGGTGCAGCCTGGCCCACCAGCACGATCAATAACGGTCGGACGTGCTTGCGCGTTTCCAGAATATCAGCCAGCCGTTCCAGATGGGCTGCCACGCGGGTGCGCGTGGGCAACGTGCTGGTGTCGATGATATGCAGATCATTGTGCGCCAGGCGTACCCGGTTATCGGCTCGGTATTTATAAGCGTCCACTTCGTTGTCGAGACTTTCAAGAAAATACGCTGAACTCTCGAAGTCCGAGGGCGAGTAAAGTGCACGTCGATTGAAGTTGAGCGTTGCAAAGAAAAGAATGGCCAGGAAAGTTGGGAAACCTACCAGAAACCATATATAGATGGTCTGGCTGGTGTCGTCCAGAAACGGCAGGCTCGCCAAGGCCGATGCCTCGACCATGGCCGTGAACAGCGCGATGACGCCCAGCGGATTGGGACGGGTGATCTTCTTGTTAGCCACGTGTGCCTCGCAGGGCCGTGTCCGGCCGGTAGTTGCTGGGCCAACGATAGTAGTAGGGTCGCCGGGCCGCGCAGGATGCATAGTTATCTGCCTGCCGCTGTCGTGGTGCCCGCGGGCATGCGCCGCTGCACGCGGTCGCCAAGGCTCTGGCCCGGTGTTTTCCAGCTGAAGTTGTGTAGATCGACTGCCGGTATTTATCCTGCAACAGCTTGGCCGGTTCGAGGCGCACGGCTCAATTGAAGCGGCTGGTCAATTATGCAATGCTCCTGCTCCTTGGTTTTATAAGCAGAGCTCGATGCCGCCAAACACTGTACAGAAATTTTCACCGGCTTAATATGTAGGAATATTCGTCGGGTGTTGTAGGAAGTGTCTTAGTTATTGCCTGCCCAGATTCTCTATCGTCCAAGGCGGCAGTTGTCTGGGGTAATGTGCGGGCTCTAGAATTCGAACAGCGAAAATTGGATCTTCCCATGAATAAAGTGCTGATCGTGGACGACCATCCGGTCATCCGCCTCGCCGTGCGGTTGCTGATGGAGCGCCACGGCTACGAGGTAGTGGCCGAGACCGACAACGGCGTCGACGCGTTGCAACTGGCCCGTGACCACGCCCCGGACATCGTCATTCTCGATATCGGTATTCCCAAGCTCGACGGGCTGGAAGTCATCGGTCGGCTCACGGTCAGCGAGCCTCAGCTCAAGGTGCTGGTGCTGACTTCGCAGGCACCGGGGCATTTCTCCATGCGTTGCATGCAGGCAGGTGCGGCGGGCTACGTGTGCAAACAGCAGGACCTCACCGAACTGCTCAGTGCGATCAAGGCCGTATTGTCCGGCTACAGCTATTTCCCCAATCAGGCGTTGCACTCGGTGCGAGCGAGCCTGGGCAATGCCTCGGAAGCCGATATGGTGGATCGCCTGTCCGGGCGAGAAATGATGGTGTTGCAGCAGTTGGCCAAGGGCAAGTCGAACAAGCAGATCGCCGACGGCATGTTCCTCAGCAACAAGACCGTGAGTACCTACAAGACGCGCCTGCTGCAGAAACTCAATGCTCGCTCGCTCGTCGACCTGATCGAGTTGGCTCAGCGCAATGGGTTGGCCTGATCTGCAGGCAAGCCATGTGGCCTATATATCGAAATCGTAGTCAGCCAACTGCCGTTGCAGACGTTTTTCCTCGAGCAGGTTATCGATCGTACGGCGCTTGCTCAGATTGCTCTTGACGGGCTCGACGACGGGCTCGGCTTCTTCACTTTCTACGGTGGTGAAGTCGTCTTCCGTTTCCAGCACTTCGTTATCGGTACTCATGATGTCAGCTCCAGGCATGTGCTGCCAATGGCGGACCTTATAGCGATATTCGAAGACGGCGTAAAAAAGATTTTTTCAATCGAGAGCTGAGCTCTTACAGGCAACCTCAATCGTCGCTGGTCTTGTGCTTGTATTCACACAGGTCTTCGATGCGACAGCTACCACAGCGGGGCTTTCGCGCCTGACAAACGTAGCGTCCGTGCAGGATCAGCCAGTGGTGCGAGTCGAGCAGGTACGCGCGGGGCACGAACTTCATCAGTTTCTGCTCGACCTCGACCACGTTTTTCCCCGGCGCGATCCCGGTGCGGTTGCTGACACGAAATATGTGAGTGTCGACGGCCATGGTCAGTTGCCGAAACGCCGTATTGAGCACCACGTTGGCGGTCTTGCGTCCAACGCCAGGCAGCGCTTCGAGAGCTTCGCGGGTCTGCGGCACCTGGCCGTTGTGCCGTTCCACGAGCAGGCGGCAGGTTTCGATGACATTGCGCGCCTTGCTGTTGTACAGGCCGATGGTCTTGATGTAGCTCGACAGCCCTTCGACGCCCAGCGCATGCATCGCCTGGGGAGTCGGTGCGACGGGGAATAATTTCGCGGTGGCCTTGTTCACGCCCACGTCAGTGGATTGTGCAGAGAGAATGACGGCGATCAGCAGCTCGAAGGCAGACCCATAGGCCAGTTCCGTCTTGGGCTCTGGATTGTCTTCGTGCAGCCGACGGAAGATTTCCTGGCGTTTCGTCGCGTTCATCGGGTGAATAGATCCTTGGCAGGCTGGGCTAGAGTGTTTGCAGTGTGGCGAGGTGACGTTCGGCGGCCTCATGCTCGCGGCCCAAGGTGTCGAGCACGAGGAATTGCTCGAATGTTGGCGGGGTCACGAAAGCCTTCCGGGTTTTCACCAGCTGTGCGCGGGTCATGGCCACGGCAATCTTCGCCTGTTTCAGGGCGCTATCGCCACCGCTGGCCTTGGCCGCCTTCGCTGCCTTGATCCGTTCGAGTGCCGACAGGGCTGGGCCCTGCGCTAGCGCAACGGTCGCTGAACGCAGGGGCCTTGGCGCTCGCTCGGCCTGTCGGGCAGTCTCGATCCTTTGCAAGCGCTCGTTGCGGGCCTGGTAGCGTTGTCGGGCCTGATCGCGCTTTCGCAGTCGAGCGCGTTGCTGTTCGGGACCGCACGAAGGGTCGCTCGCCAGCGACGTGAAAGCCGATGTCGGCGCCGGGCGCATCTCGATGCAGTCGACGGGGCAGGGCGCCACGCACAGGTCGCAACCCGTGCATTCGTCTGCCAGTACGCTGTGCATCAACTTGGCCGCGCCGAGAATGGCGTCCACCGGGCAGGCTTGAATGCATTTGGTACAGCCGATGCATTCCGCCTCGCGTATGTAGGCGACCTGGGCGGGTGCCGTGCCACGTTCCGGGTCCGGTGCCAGTACCGGCAACTGCAGCAACTGGGCCAGGGCGACGATGGTCGCATCACCCCCCGGCGGGCAACGGTTGATCGGTTCACCGGCGGCAATACCGGCTGCGTAGGGCTTGCAGCCGGCATGGCCACATTTGCCGCATTGAGTCTGCGGCAGCAATGCGTCGATGCGTTGGATCAGGGTCATGGGCCGGCCGGAGTGCGGATGAGGGCAGATGGCAAGGGTGACGTTGGCAGCAGCCTTGCCCGTCGTCTTGCGCTGAAGATGACGGGCAGGGTGCGCGAGCCGCGGACCTATTTGATGCGCTGGCCGGGCTTGGCGCCGCTGTCGGGGCTGAGCAGGTAGATTTCCTCGCCGCCAGGGCCCGCTGCCATGACCATGCCTTCGGAGATGCCGAAGCGCATCTTGCGAGGCTTGAGGTTGGCAATCATCATGGTCAATCGACCTTCCAGCGCGGCCGGGTCAGGATAGGCGCTCTTGATCCCGGAGAAGACGTTGCGCTGTTCATCGCCGATGTCCAGGGTCAAACGCAGCAGCTTGTCTGCGCCTTCCACCGCTTCGGCCTTGAGGATCAGCGCGACGCGCAAGTCGACCGCAGCGAAGGCGTCGAAGTCGATCTCGGCGGCCAGTGGCTCCTTGGTCAGCTCACCGTTGCCAGTGGCGGGCGTAGGCGCGACAGGGTCCTGGGCAGCGGCGAGGTCTTGCTTGGAGGCATCGGTCATCGTCTGCACCTTGACCGGGTCGATACGGGTCATCAGCGCCTGGAACGGGTTGAGTCGATGGTCGGCGAGCCAAGTGGCATGGTCGTCCCAGCTCAGGGGTTCGACATTGAGGAAGCGTTCGGCTTCGCGGGCCAGCTCGGGCAATACCGGCTTGAGGAAGATGATCAGTTGACGGAACAGGTTGATGCCCACCGCACAGACGGCCTGGACCTCGTCGCCGCGGCCTTCCTGCTTGGCCAGCGACCACGGCGCTTTCTCGGCAATCCAGGCGTTGGCACGGTCGGCCAGTGCCATGATTTCGCGCATGGCGCGGGCGAAGTCGCGGACTTCATAGGCTTCGGCGATGCTCGGCGTTGCATCGAGGAACGCCTGGGTCAGCTCCGGCGCGGCATTGGCGGTGACCAGCACGCCGTCGTTGCCCTTGTGGACGAAACCGGCGCAGCGGCTGGCGATGTTGACCACCTTGCCCACCAGGTCGGAGTTGACCTTCTGCACGAAGTCATCGAGGTTGACGTCCAGGTCGTCCACGCCACGGCCCAGCTTCGATGCGAAGTAGTAGCGCAGGTATTCGGGTGCCAGGTGATCCAGGTAGGTACGGGCCTTGATGAAGGTGCCGCGCGACTTGGACATCTTCTCGCCATTGACCGTAAGGAAGCCGTGCACGTTCAGCGCGGTCGGCTTGCGGTAGCCGGCGCCTTCGAGCATGGCTGGCCAGAACAGCGCATGGAAGTTGATGATGTCCTTGCCGATGAAGTGGTACAGCTCTGCCGTCGAATCCTTGCCCCAGTACGCATCGAAGTCGAGTTCGGGGCGGCGGGCGCAGAGGTTCTTGAAGCTGGCCATGTAGCCGATCGGCGCATCCAGCCACACGTAGAAATACTTGCCTGGCTCGCCGGGAATCTCGAAGCCGAAATACGGCGCGTCGCGGGAAATGTCCCACTCCTGCAGGCCGGCATCGAGCCACTCGGCGATCTTGTTGGCCACCGCGTCCTGCAAGGTGCCGCTGCGAGTCCAGCCTTCGAGCATCTGCTGGAAGTCAGGCAACTTGAAGAAGAAGTGCTGGGAATCCTTGAGTACGGGCGTGGCGCCCGAGATCGCCGACTTCGGATCCTTGAGCTCGGTGGGTGCGTAGGTGGCGCCGCACTTTTCGCAGTTGTCGCCGTACTGGTCGGCTGCCGCGCACTTGGGACAGGTGCCCTTGATGAAGCGGTCGGCCAGGAACATCTGCTTCTGCGGGTCGAAGTACTGGGTGACCGAACGCTGGGCAATATGACCGGCTTCGCGCAGTTTCAGGTAGATCTCGCTCGACAGCTCGCGGTTTTCTTCGCAATGGGTGGAGTGGAAATTGTCGAAGTCCACCAGGAAGTCGGCGAAGTCGGCGCTGTGCTCGGCCTTGACGTTGGCGATCAGCTGTTCCGGCGTGATGCCTTCCTTTTCCGCGCGCAGCATGATGGCCGAGCCATGGGCGTCATCTGCACAGACATAGACGCACTGATTGCCGCGATGCTTCTGGAAGCGCACCCACATATCGGTCTGGATGTACTCCAGCATATGGCCAAGGTGGATGGAACCGTTGGCATAGGGCAGGGCGCTGGTGACGAGAATCTTGCGTGGCTCGGACATGGGGCTCGGCTACTGGAAGTGAAACGAAGACCGAACACTATAAAGGGGCCAAGGGATTTTTTCACCTGTTGTCAGGGCTTGCGAGCAGCGTTCGGTGATCCGTCCGCGTCAGTGCGATCATGCCAGTGCGACAAAATGCCTCAAGTCGCTGCGAGGACGGCCGACAACCTGAGATTAGGAGACTTCCCTCATGATTCCGCCCCTGATCCCGATCAGCGTCGTGCCGGTGACCTCGCAACTGGACCCGGTCAAGTCCACGCCCAGCATCGCGCCGGTCGCGCCAGCCCAGCCCGGCTCGAACGAAACCGCCATCGACCTGCGCCATCACGATGCCGACCAGACCGCCCTGCTCCTGCGCGAGGAGCAGCGACGACGCCAGCGTGAGGGCCGGCAGCCCGACCCCGACGAGCACACGCCGGTGCCGGGTGACTCGCTCAACGCCGACAAAACGGTTCCGGTGGCGCCTTTGGTCGAGGACCCGCCGCGCCAGGGGCTGTGGGTCGATATCCAGGTCTAGTCAGAGCCGTTCGCGCGCTGCATCATGGACCATCCCATTCGCCATCCGACCCGACACTGCCATGAGCCAAGACGACAACCTGATCGATTTTGCCAGCGAACGCGGCAAGCGCATCCATGACCTCAAGGACAAGCGCCTCAACGAAATGCGCCAGGCATTCGAACAGGCGCTGCCACTGGCCCAGGCCAAGGCCGGGAAGAAAGCCAAGAAGCCTAAGAAGCGCTGAAGGCCCTTCAGCCGATGCTGATGGGTGGCGGGCTGACCAGGGTCACGGTCTGCTGCTTGCGTGGCGCAAGAATTTCCGCCTCGCCGTCGACCACCAGTTCATCGCGCTGATTGAACACGCGAGTGGCAATGCGGACGCGAAACTTGGGCAGTTTCTCGAGGATTTCCAGGCGCACGGTCAGGGTGTCGCCCAGTTTCACCGGCTTCTGGAAGCTCATCTGCTGGCCCAGGTAGATGGTGCCGGGCCCTGGCAGCTCGCATGCCACTGCGGCGCTGATCAGCGCACCACTGAACATGCCATGGGCGATGCGTTCCTTGAACATGCTGCTGGCGGCGAATTCTGCGTCGAGGTGCACCGGGTTGTGGTCGCCCGACATGGCGGCGAACAGCTGGATGTCGCGTTCCTGCACGGTCTTGCTGAAGCTGGCGGTCTGGCCGACCTCGAGCGCTTCGTACGGGGTATTGGTGACTTGGGTCATGAGCGGTGGGTCCTTGGCTTGGCGACGGTCGTGGCCGCGTCAAATAGATTCACGATGTTAACAGCGGGGTCGTGCGCATTTGCGTGGGTTGCGGCAGCTGCTAACGTCGGCAGCATACCGCAGGCGCAATGGCCGGGCGGGCTTCGAATCAGAGGACAATAATAATGCATCCTGATTTCTGGAACGACAAGCGCCCACCGGGCGTGCCCCACACGCTCCCCGTCGATGAATTCACGTCCATTGTCGATGTGTTCGACCGCTCCTGCAGCACCTTTGCCGATCGTCCGGCCTTCAGCAACATGGGCGTTACCCTGACCTACGCCGAGCTCGACCGGCACTGCAGCGCGTTTGCCAGCTGGTTGCAGCAGCACACCGATCTGGTCCCCGGCGACCGCATCGCCGTGCAGTTGCCCAATGTCCTGCAGTACCCGATCGCGGTGTTCGGCGCGCTGCGCGCGGGCCTGGTCGTGGTCAATACCAACCCTCTATATACCGTGCGGGAAATGCGCCATCAGTTCCGCGATTCCGGCGCGCGGGCGCTGGTCTACCTCAACCTGTTCGGCGACAAGGTCGAACAGGTGCTGCCGGACACCACGCTGCACTACCTGATCGAAGCCCGCCTGGGCGATCTGATGCCCACTGCCAAGGGTTGGCTGATCAACACGCTGGTGAGCAAGGTGAAGAAGCGCGTGCCTGCCTACCATCTACCCCAGGCAGCGTCGTTCAAGACGGTTCTGGCGCGAGGCGCAGAGCTTGCGCCACGTCCGGTAGCGCCGACCCTCGAAGACCTCGCGGTGCTGCAGTACACCGGCGGCACCACTGGCCTGGCCAAGGGCGCCATGCTCACCCATGGCAATCTGGTCGCCAACATGCAGCAGGTACGGGCGTGTTTCCATCAGCTCGACGAACAGGGGCAGACGATCCTGCAGCAAGGCCACGAGGTGATGATCGCGCCGCTGCCGCTGTACCACGTGTATGCGTTCACCGCGAACTGCCTGTGCATGATGGTCACCGGCAACCATAACGTGCTGATCAGCAACCCCCGCGATATCGGTGCCTTCATCAAGGAGCTGAAAAAATGGCGGTTCACCGCGCTGCTGGGCCTGAACACGCTGTTCGTGGCATTGATGGAGCACCCGCAGTTCCGTTCGCTGGACTTCTCCCGCCTCAAGGTGACCAACTCCGGCGGCACGGCTTTGGTCAAGGCCACTGCCGAACGCTGGGAAAGCCTTACCGGTTGCCGCATCGTCGAAGGCTATGGCCTGACCGAGACATCGCCGGTGGCCTGCACCAACCCGTATGGCCAGAGTGCGCGCATCGGCAGCGTGGGTATTCCTGTGGTTGGCACGGCGTTGAAGGTGATCGACGAGCAGGGCTGCGAGTTGCCGTTGGGCGAGCGGGGCGAGCTGTGCATCCAGGGGCCCCAGGTGATGCGCGGCTACTGGCAGCAGCCCGAGGCGACCGCCGAGGCGCTGGACGCGCAAGGCTGGTTCAAGACCGGCGACATCGCCGTCATAGACCCCGATGGCTACGTGCGCATCGTCGACCGCAAGAAAGACCTGATCATCGTGTCCGGTTTCAACGTCTATCCCAACGAGATCGAGGACGTGGTCATGGCCCATCCGCAAGTGGCCAACTGCGCGGCCATTGGCGTGGCGGACGCGCGCTCAGGCGAGGCGGTCAAGCTGTTCGTCGTGGCTCGCGATCCGCAACTGACCACGACCGAGCTGATGGCCTACTGCAAGGCCAATTTCACCGGCTACAAGCTGCCACGGGAAATTGTCCTGCGCGATGCCCTGCCGATGACGCCCGTGGGCAAGATCCTGCGGCGTGAGCTGCGCGACGAGTGACGCGCAATGCAGGCGCCAGGCCCTGGTGTCACAGCCCTCGAACGCTGACGCCTGCTGGCCTGCGTCGTGTGAAATCAGGTGTGACCGGAATTGACGATACGGTCACAATGGTTACCGGCGAGCCACCTTCGGCCTCTAGTCGCCTTATGGCAAAGCTGCTACTCTCGGCGCGCTTTTCGGCATTCGGACCTGTAGCGGTCGTGCTGACATATCAATAATAATCGCATCGAATGCGGTGAAGATTCGCTGGCGCTGGAGGAGTGGGCTTCCATGATCGAAAATTTCTGGAAGGATAAGTATCCGGCTGGAATCGCGGCGGATATCGATCCAGACATGTATCCCAATATCCAGGCGGTGCTCAAGCAGTCCTGCCAGCGCTTCGCCGACAAGCCGGCGTTCACCAATCTGGGCAAGACCCTCAGCTACGGCGAGCTCTATGAGCTGTCCGGTGCCTTTGCCGCGTACCTGCAGCAGCACACCGACCTGGTGCCGGGTGACCGCATTGCGGTGCAGTTGCCAAACGTCCTGCAGTATCCGGTGGCGGTCTTCGGTGCCATTCGCGCAGGCCTGGTGGTGGTCAATACCAACCCGCTGTACACCGCGCGGGAAATGGAACACCAGTTCAAGGACTCCGGCGCCAAGGCCCTGGTCTGTCTGGCCAACATGGCGCACCTGGCAGAAAAGGTCGTGCCCAAAACGGCCGTGCGCCACGTCATCGTCACCGAAATCGCCGACCTGCTGCCACCGCTCAAGCGACTGCTGGTCAACAGCGTGATCAGGTACGTGAAGAAAATGGTCCCGGCCTATCACCTGCCGCGTGCGGTGAAGTTCAACGACGTGTTGAGCAAGGGTCGCGGCCAGGCCGTCACCGAGGCCAATCCGGCCAGCTCGGAAGTAGCCGTGCTGCAATATACCGGCGGTACCACCGGGGTGGCCAAGGGGGCGATGCTCACCCACCGCAATCTGGTCGCCAACATGCTGCAGTGCAAGGCCTTGATGGGCGCCAACCTCGATGAAGGCTGCGAAGTGCTGATCACGCCGCTGCCGCTCTACCACATCTATGCCTTCACCTTTCATTGCATGGCGATGATGCTGATCGGCAACCACAACGTGCTGATCAGCAATCCGCGCGACCTGCAGGCGATGGTCAAGGAGCTTTCCAAGTGGAAGTTCAGCGGCTTCGTCGGGCTCAACACGCTGTTCGTGGCCCTGTGCAACAACGATGCGTTCCGCAAGCTCGACTTCTCGGCGTTGAAAGTCACCCTGTCGGGGGGCATGGCCCTGCAGCTGGCGGCCGCCGAACGCTGGAAAGAGGTGACGGGCTGTGCCATCTGCGAGGGCTATGGCATGACCGAAACCAGCCCGGTCGCCTCGGTGAACCCCAACCAGCGCATCCAGATCGGCACCATCGGCATTCCAGTACCGTCCACCCTGGCCAAGATCATCAACGATGCGGGCGAAGAGCTGCCGTTGGGCGAAATCGGCGAGTTGTGCATCAAGGGCCCACAGGTCATGAAGGGCTACTGGCAGCGCCAGGACGCCACCGCCGAGATCCTCGACGCCCAGGGCTGGCTGAAGACCGGCGACATCGCACTGATACAGCCCGACGGCTACATGCGTATCGTCGATCGCAAGAAGGACATGATCCTGGTCTCCGGTTTCAACGTGTACCCCAACGAGCTGGAGGATGTCCTTGCCACCCTGCCGGGCGTGCTGCAGTGCGCCGCCATCGGCATACCGGACGAAAAGTCCGGCGAGTCGATCAAGATCTTCGTCGTGGCCAAGCCGGGTGTCACCCTGACCAAGGAGAAGGTCATGGAGCACATGCGTGCCAACGTCACCGGCTACAAGGTGCCGCGCACGGTGGAATTCCGCGACGTGCTGCCGACCACCAACGTGGGCAAGATCCTGCGGCGTGAACTGCGCGACGAAGAACTGAAGAAACTGGGCATCAAGAAATCGGCCTGATCTCTGCCCAGCTCCGGGGGCTGCCGACACAACCCCCGCAAATCTGCGACAATCGCGGGGTGTAACCTTCGACGTACCCCACCAAGACCTCTGCGTACCTGATGACCGACCAAACCGTTTCGATTGACCAGCTTCTGAAAAACCTCGACCAGGCCATGATCGGCGACCGTCACCGCCTGCGCAGACAGTTGCACGAACTGCGCAAGCGTCCTGACGAGGCGAAGCTTGGCCAGTGGGTCGAGAAAGTCCAGGCCTCGTTCGCCCGCGTCCAGGCGCGTCGGCTGAGCGTGCCAAGCGTGCGCTACGACGACAGCCTGCCGATTGCCGCCAAGCGCGACGAGATCAAGAAAATCCTCGCCGAGCACCAGGTGCTGATCATTGCCGGTGAAACCGGCTCGGGCAAGACCACCCAGTTGCCCAAGATCTGCCTGGAAATGGGCCGCGGCCAGCATGGTCTGATCGCTCATACCCAACCGCGCCGGATCGCGGCGCGCAGCGTGGCCAGTCGGGTCGCCGAGGAATTGGCCACGCCATTGGGCGGGTTGGTTGGCTATCAGGTGCGCTTCGAAGACCAGAGCGATGCCAATACCCTGGTCAAGCTGATGACTGATGGCATCCTGCTGGCCGAGACCCAGCACGACCGCTTCCTCGAACGCTACGACACCATCATCGTCGACGAAGCGCACGAACGCAGCCTCAACATCGATTTTCTGCTGGGCTACCTGAAGACCCTGCTGCCACGGCGGCCCGACCTCAAGGTCATCATCACCTCGGCCACCATCGATCTGCAGCGTTTCTCCGAGCACTTCAACGACGCGCCGATCATCGAGGTGTCCGGGCGGACCTTCCCGGTGGACACCTGGTATCGGCCGCTCACTGCCGAGCAGGACGAGGAAGGCAATCAGATCGAGAACGACCTGACCGTCGACCAGGCGATCCTGGCGACGCTCGACGAAATCGCCGCCTTCGAGCGCAGCGAGCGCAAGACGCCGGGCGACGTGCTGGTGTTCCTGCCCGGCGAGCGCGAGATTCGCGATGCCGCCGACATGCTGCGCAAGGCGCAGCTGCGGCACACGGAAATTTTGCCGCTGTACGCGCGCCTGTCGCCGGCCGAGCAGCAGCGCATCTTTCAGTCCCATCCCGGGCGCCGTGTGGTTTTGGCCACCAACGTGGCGGAAACGTCGCTGACCGTGCCAGGCATTCGCTACGTGATCGACAGCGGCACCGCACGCATCAGTCGCTACAGCTACCGTGCCAAGGTCCAGCGCCTGCCGATCGAGGCGGTGTCCCAGGCCAGCGCCAACCAGCGCAAGGGTCGCTGTGGCCGGGTCGAACCGGGCATCTGCATCCGCCTGTACAGCGAAGAGGATTTTCTCTCGCGCCCCGAATTCACCGATCCGGAAATCCTGCGCACCAACCTTGCGGCGGTGATTCTGCAGATGCTGCACCTGCGCCTGGGCGAAATCGACCAGTTCCCGTTCATCGAGCCGCCCGATGGCAAGGCCATCAGCGATGGCTTCAATCTTTTGCAGGAGTTGTCCGCGGTCAACCGCGAGAACCAGCTCACGCCCATGGGCCGCCAGTTGGCCCGGTTGCCGATCGACCCGCGGCTGGGACGCATGCTGCTCGAGGGCGCGCGCCAGGGTAGCCTGCAGGAAGTCTTGATCATTGCCAGCGTGCTCTCGGTGCAGGACCCGCGCGAGCGTCCGCCCGAGCGCCAGCAGGCTGCCGACCAGGCGCATGCGCAATGGAAGGATGCCGATTCGGACTTCGCCGCGCTGGTCAATCTGTGGCGTGGTTTCGAAACCCAGCGCCAGGAGCTGGGCGCAAGCGCGTTGCGCAACTGGTGCCGCAAACAGTTCCTCAATTACCTGCGCCTGCGCGAATGGCGCGATGCGCATCGGCAACTGAGCCTGATCTGCCGTGACCTGCAGCTGGAAGTGAACAAGGACGCTGCGGACTATCCCAGGTTCCACAAGGCGGTGCTGTCCGGCCTGCTCAGTCAGATCGGCCAGAAGACCGAAGACGGCGACTACCTGGGCGCACGCCAGCGTCGCTTCTGGGTCCACCCGTCCTCGGGCATGGGGCGCAAGAAGCCTCAGTGGCTGATGGCCGCCGAGCTGGTCGAAACGACCAAGCTGTATGCGCGCATGGTCGCCAAGATCGAACCTGACTGGATCGAACCGCTGGCCGGGCATCTGATCAAGAAGAACCATTTCGAACCGCACTGGGAGAAGAAGCGCGGCCAAGTCGTGGCGTTCGAGCAGATCACGCTCTACGGCATGATCGTGGTTGGCCGGCGCCCGGTGCATTTCGGCCCCATTGACCCGGTGACGTCACGCGAGCTGTTTATCCGCGAAGGCTTGGTACGTGGCGAGATCCAGTCGCGAGCCAAGTGCCTGACGGCCAATCGCCTGCTGCTCGAGCAACTCGACGAGCTGGAAGCCAAGGCCCGCCGCCGCGACATTCTCGCCGACGAAGAAACCCTCTACGGCTTCTATGAGGCACGCCTTCCTGCCGAGATTCACCAGACCGCGACCTTCGACAGCTGGTACAAGGTCAACAGTCAGAAACAACCCGATCTGCTGATCATGCGCGAAGAGGACGTACTGGCCCGCGAGGCGAGCGAAGTCACTGCCGCGCAGTACCCGGACACCCTGCGGCTGGGCGACCTGAGCCTGCAGTTGAGCTACCACTTCGAGCCCAATCACCCGCGCGATGGTGTCACTTTGTGCGTGCCCGCGCCGCTGCTGCCCGCGTTGCCGGGTGAGCGCCTGGAGTGGCTGGTGCCGGGGTTGCTGGAAGCCAAATGCATTTCGCTGGTGCGCAACCTGCCCAAGGCCTTGCGCAAGAACTTCGTGCCGGTGCCGGACTTCGTTCGCGCAGCGCTCGCACGCCTGACGTTCGGCGCAGGCTCGCTGCCGCAGGCGCTGGGGGGCGAATTGCTGCGCATGACCGGCGCGCGAGTCAGCGACGAGGCGTGGGCCGAGGCGGCCCAGCAGGTCGACAGCCATCTGCGCATGAACATCGAAGTGCTCGACGGCCAGGGCAAGTTTCTGGGTGAAGGGCGTGACCTGGCCGAGCTGACCGCGCGCTTCGCCGAGGCCAGCAGCGCGGCGTTGGCCGTGCCGAGCACGGCCAAGAGCCAGCAACCGGTGCAGGCCAAGGCGTTCGCCAAGGTCGAGCAGACTACCCAGCAGAACATCGCCGGACTGTCGATGACGGTGTATCCCGCATTGGTCGAAGAGGGTGGTACGGTCAAGGAAGGGCGTTTCTCGACAGCGGCCGAAGCCGAATACCAGCATCGCCGCGCCCTGCAGCGCCTGTTGCTGCAGCAATTGTCCGAGCCTGCCAAGTTCCTGCGCGGCAAGTTGCCGGGCCAGACCGAGCTGGGCCTGTTGTACCGCGAACTGGGCCGTGTCGAAGCCTTGGTCGAGGATATTCTGCTGGCCAGCCTCGACAGCTGCGTGCTCGAGGGCGAGGCCAGCCTGCCGCGCGATGGCGTGGCACTGGCAACGCTGGCCGAGCGCAAGCGCGGTGCATGGGCGGAGCATGCCGAGCGTCTGGCGCGCCTGACCCTGGATATTCTCAAGCTCTGGCACGGCCTGCAGAAGCGCTTCAAGGGCAAGATCGATCTGACCCATGCCGTGGCGCTGAACGATATCAAGCAACAACTGGGCAATCTGGTCTATCCCGGTTTTGTGCGTGACACTCCCGCAGCGTGGTTGAAGGAAATGCCGCGCCTGCTCAGGGCTGTCGAGCTACGCTTGGAGAAACTGCCCAGCCAGGTGCAGAAAGACCGGGTCTGGAGCGGTGAGCTGTCCAATCTCTGGAGCCAGTATCAGGCACGCCTGAACAAGCATGGCCAGGAAGGCAAGCGTGATCCACAGCTGGCGGCCTACCGCTGGCTGCTGGAGGAGTATCGAGTGTCGCTGTTCGCGCAGCAGTTGGGCACCAAGGTGCCGGTATCGGACAAGCGCTTGAGCAAGCAGTGGAGCGCAGTGGACGCCTGAATCTGCCCGGGTCGATTGACCTGGGCCTGCGTGGCGTCCATGTGAATGAGTTGCCCCTAACAATAGAGGAACGAGCGTGCATAACGTCGTCATCAGCGGCACCGGCCTGTATACGCCGGCCCAGAGCATCTCCAACGAAGAGCTGGTCGAGTCTTTCAACCACTACGTCGAAGCGTTCAATGCAGACAACGCCGCCGCCATCGAGCGTGGCGATGCACAGGCGCTGGCGCCGTCCAGCGCGGCTTTCATCGAGAAGGCCAGTGGCATCAAGAGCCGCTTCGTCATGGACAAGGCCGGGATTCTCGATCCGCAGCGGATGAGACCGCACCTGCCTGAACGCGGTAACGACGAGCAGTCGATTCTGTGCCAGATGGCGGTTGCAGCCGCCGAGCAGGCCTTGCAACGGGCTGGCCGCACGGCCGCCGATGTCGACGCGGTGATCGTCGCCTGTTCCAACCTGCAGCGTCCCTACCCGGCAGTGGCTATCGAAGTGCAGCAGGCGCTGGGTATCCAGGGTTTCGGTTTCGACATGAACGTGGCCTGTTCCTCGGCCACGTTCGGTATCCAGCAGGCAAGCAACAGCGTGCAGTTGGGGCAGGCGCGCGCGGTGCTGGTGGTGAGCCCGGAGATCTGCACCGGGCACTTGAATTTCCGTGACCGCGACAGCCACTTCATCTTCGGCGATGCAGCAACGGCCGTATTGGTGGAACGGGCAGACCTGGCCACTTCGACGAACCAGTTCGACATCGTCAGCACCCGTCTGCAGACGCAGTTCTCCAACAATATCCGCAACAACTTCGGGTTCCTCAATCGGGCCGAAGCGTTGGGGGCAGGAGGCGACGACAAGCTGTTCGTGCAGGAAGGCCGCAAGGTGTTCAAGGAAGTCTGCCCGATGGTTGCCGAACTGATCAGCGCCCATTTGGCGCAGAACGACATTGCCGTGCAAAGCGTCAGGCGCTTTTGGCTGCATCAGGCCAACCTGAGCATGAATCACTTGATCGTCAAGAAGCTGCTTGGCCGCGACGCCAGCGTCGACGAGGCGCCGGTGATTCTCGACCGGTATGCCAATACCAGTTCGGCGGGATCGGTGATTGCCTTGCACACCCATCAGGATGATCTGGCGCCAGGCTCGCTCGGGGTGTTGAGCTCGTTCGGCGCAGGCTACTCCATCGGCAGCGTGATTCTGCGCAAGCGCTGATCGACTGCCGCAACACCAGTGAAAAAGGCGCAACCTGCGATGAACTCGCACGTTGCGCCTTTTTCAGTAGGGCGATGTGGAGTTAGAACTTGGCTTCCAGGTCCAGTTGCAAGGTGTTCACGTCGGCATCGGTGCGGGTCCGGCTGGCAACGTCGGATTCGGCCAGGAAGTAGGTGGCACCCACGGCGAAGTTCTTGTCGATTTCGTAGCCCAGCTTGACCTTGTGGCCGCGTGAGCCGGTGAAGCCGTTGGCGAAGTCGGAGTCGGTGAAAGCCCCCACCACGGCGTTGCGCTGCACGTCGCGGTAGTTGTAGTCCAGGCCGAAGCCGGCAAACTTGGTCTTGAAGCCGGCCAGCCAGGCAGTGTCCTGCTTGCCGACCAGAGCGGTGGCTTCGGCATCACCGTTGACCACGTACTGACCATAGACCGACAGCGGCAACGGCAGGCCGGTGATGTCCAGTTGACCAAAGCCTTCGTACAGGGTGAATTCGGTGGAGGCGTTGCCGTTGACGGCCAGCACGGCGGCGGCGTTGGTGGCGTTGTCATTGTCGTAGGAATAGACGCTGCCGCCCAGGGTCATCTTGACGTTGTCGCCCAGCGCAAAGCGCGCGCCGGCCTGGCCGGTGTACATGCGCAGGTCGTGCTCGAACTGGCGACCTTCGCCGTCGATGTTGTCGGTCAGTACGTAGTAGCCCGTGCTGCCGAACAGTTCAGCGCCGCCCAGAGGCAGCTTGTAGGTGGCGGCTACGCCCTCGGGGTTGATGTCGCCGTCCCAGATCACGTCGCCCATGCTGACCCAGGGTTGGCTCATCTTGCCGCCGATCAGGTGCAGGTCCTTGATGGCGGTAGGGTGCCAGTCCAGGTAAGCCTGGTCGAGCCAGATGGATTTCTTGCTGAAGGCGCCGTCCAGGCTCTGGTTGGTGGAGCGGGCGTCGGCGCTGCTGCCGGTGGCGACGCGGATGCCGGCATCGACCTGCGGGTTGATTTCACTGTAGACGCCGATGCGGGCGCGGATGCGCTGGCGGTCCTGGTTGCGGTCGCCGCTGGAACCATCGCGCTCGCCATCGACGTTGATGCTTTCGTGGCGCAGGCGTACGTCGCCCTTGATCTGTGTCTTTGCGGCCCAGGCGACTTTCTGGTCGAACGCGCTCATCTTCTTCGATTGTTCGGCGGCGGCCACTTGCTGGGCCTGTTTCTCACCGTCTAGCTCGGTCTTCAATTCGGCGTATTGCGCAGCGTTGATCGAGCCATTGGCGCGCAGCATGTCGAGCAGCTTGGCATCGACCGCGGCACTGGCCTGGGTGCTGATGGCCATGAGGACGGTGGCGCTCAGGCTGACCTTGGTGAGTGTTGAAACACGACGCATGACATTCTCCCTATCGCAAAAAAGGCCGGCAAGCGCCGAGCCTGAAAGTACTTCCGGACGCGCCTGGCAGACGGCGTGGCTGACCCCGGAAAACTGGCGCAAGTATTGCGAGGGGTGATGACAAAATAATGTCAGAACAATGGCTTAGCGATGACACTGAAATGACTGAATAGCTTGAGCCAGAGCCTTTGCCGAGTGATGGCACCGTATTCGCGGGTGACCGCGACGAGAGCCTGCGCGATACTGGGCGGCACGTCCCGTCAATTGGAGCCCTACCGATGCCGCTGCATGTAGCTGCCAGCTTGTCCGCCATCGACGCCGCGCAGTGGGACGCGCTGCTGCCTGAACCGCAGCCGTTCCTGCGGCATGCTTTTCTCAGCGCGCTGGAGGACAGCGGCAGCCTGGGCGAGCGCTCGGGCTGGGCGCCCGAGCACCTGGTGCAGATCGAAGACGGGCGGCTGGTGGCGGCGTTGCCCAGCTACCGCAAGTGGCATTCCTACGGGGAGTACGTGTTCGATCACGGCTGGGCCGACGCTTGCGAGCGCGCCGGTATCGACTATTACCCCAAGCTGCTTGGCGCGGTGCCCTTCAGTCCGGTGAGTGGTCCGCGACTGCTTGCGCGTCTCCCTGGGGACGGGGTCGAGCTGCTGCGCTGTGTGCCGGGCTATCTGGAGCTGGAAGGCCTCAGTGGTGCCCACGTCAATTTCACCGACCCCGCTCTCGATGAACTGTTGAGGGCCGAGCAGGGCTGGATGGAGCGGTTGGGTTGCCAGTATCACTGGCACAACAGAGGCTATCGGGACTTCGATGATTTTCTCGACGCACTGAGCTCGCGCAAGCGCAAGCAGATGCGCAAGGAGCGGGAGCAGGTGCGAGCCCAGGGTATCGAGTTCGAATGGCGCGAAGGCGCGCAGGTGAGCGAAGCCGAATGGGATTTCGTCTATGCGTGTTATGCCAATACGTACTTGGTACGCGGGCGTTCGCCGTACCTGACCCGGGATTTTTTCAGCCTTTTGGCCGAACGGATGCCCGAGGCGATTCGCCTGGTGCTGGCGACTCACGAGCGGCGTCCGGTGGCCATGGCTTTCAGCCTGGTGGGTGGGGGCAGTTTCTACGGCCGTTATTGGGGCTGCCTGGCCGAGTATGACCGGCTGCACTTCGAAACCTGTTTCTATCAAGGCATGGACTATGCAATCGCCCACGGCATCGAGCGGTTCGATGCCGGGGCGCAGGGCGAGCACAAGTTGATTCGCGGGTTCGAGCCGGTGATCACCCGCTCATGGCACTACCTGCGCCATCCTGGGTTGCGCGATGCGGTGGAGAATTTTCTGCAGGCCGAGCGGGCAGGGGTGCTGGCCTACGCCGATCAGGCACGGGAAGCCTTGCCGTATCGGCAGGCCTGAACATTCCATGGGTATGCCTGATGCATCGCGGCGCGCCTTTCGCGGCCGATGACCGCTCCTACAAGGGGGGGTGTGACATGCGGTCATGCGATCAACTGTAGGAGCGGTCAGTGGCCGCGAAGGGTGCACTGAGGTGTGTCTGGCAGACCGCAGCGTTGCCTTCGCGGGCAGAGCCCGCTCCCACAGGAGGGTGGGTGTGACATGCGGTCATGCGATCAACTGTAGGAGCGGTCAGTGGCCGCGAAGGGTGCACTGAGGTGTGTCTGGCAGACCGCAGCGTTGCCTTCGCGGGCAGAGCCCGCTCCTACAGGGGGGGGGGTGACATGCGGTCATGCGATCAACTGTGGGAGCGGTCAGTGGCCGCGAAGGGTGCACTGAGGTGTGTCTGGTAGACCGCAGTGTTGCCTTTCGCGGGCATAGCCCGCTCCCACAGGGGTGATCAGTCCATGCCTACGAAACCGCCGGTCTGGTGATGCCACAGCCTTGCGTACAGACCGCGCTGCGCCAGTAGCTCGGTATGGCTGCCGATTTCGACCACCTTGCCTTTCTGCAGCACGACCAGGCGATCCATTTTGGCGATGGTGGACAGGCGGTGAGCAATTGCAATCACGGTCTTGCCTTTCATCAAAGTTTCCAGGCTTTCCTGAATCGCCGCTTCGACTTCGGAATCGAGCGCCGAAGTCGCTTCGTCCATGATCAGGATCGGCGCGTTCTTCAGCAGGACACGGGCGATCGAGATGCGCTGGCGCTGGCCGCCGGAGAGCTTCACGCCGCGTTCACCCACATGGGCGTCGAAACCACGGCGGCCTTCGCTGTCGGACAGCAGCGGCAGGAAGTCATCGGCGCGGGCTTTGCGTACCGCTTCCCAGACCTGCTCCTCGGTAGCATTGGGCTTGCCATAACGCAGGTTGTCGAGGATCGAGCGGTGCAGCAGCGAGGTGTCCTGGGTGATCAGGCCGATCTGCTCACGCAGGCTCTCCTGGGTCACCTCGGCAATGTCCTGGCCGTCGATCAGGATGCGGCCGCTGGGCAGGTCGTACAGGCGCAGCAGCAAGTTGACCAGAGTCGACTTACCCGCCCCTGAGGGGCCGATCAGGCCGATCTTCTCGCCCGGTCGGATATCCAGGGTCAGACCCTCGATGATGCTGTCGCCCTTGGGGTAATGGAAGTGCACGTCTTCGAAGCGCACGTTGCCGCGGTCGACCTTGAGCCGTGGAGCCCCTTTCTTGTCGGTCACGCTGACGGGCTGGGCGATGGTCTGCAGTCCATCCTGCACCATGCCGATGTTTTCGAAGATACCGTTGACCACCCACATGATCCAACCGGACATGTTGACGATACGGATCACCAGGCCGGTGGCCAGGGCAATCGCGCCCACCGAGATGAGCGACTGCGTCCACAGCCACAGCGCCAACCCCGTAGTAGCGACGATCAACAGGCCGTTTATGGTGGTGATGGCGAAGTCCATGGCGGTGATCACGCGGCTTGCCAGTTGGGTTTTCTCGGTCTGCTCGCTGATCGCATCACGCGCGTACTGCTGCTCCATGCTGGTATGGGCGAACAGCTTGAGCGTGGCGATGTTGGAATAACCGTCGACGATGCGGCCCATCAGTTTCGAACGCGCGTCCGAAGACACTACCGAGCGTTCCTTGACCCTTGGAACGAAGTAATAAAGCGCTATCACATAGGCGACGATCCACAGGATCAGCGGGATCATCAGCCGCCAGTCGGCCTCGGCGAACAGCACCAGGGCGCTGATCGCGTAGATCAGTACGTGCCACAGGGCGTCGACTGCGGCGACCGCCGAATCGCGCAACGAGTTGCCGGTCTGCATGATGCGTTGGGCAATGCGCCCGGCGAAGTCGCTGTGGAAGAAATTCATGCTCTGCTTGAGCACATAGTTGTGGTTCTGCCAGCGAATCAGGCTGGTCATGCCGGGACTGATCGCCTGGTGCACCAGAAGATCATGCAGGCCGATGAAAATAGGCCTGAACACCAGCGCCACCACCACCATCCAGGTCAGCTCCAGCGCGTTGTCGCTGAAGAAGTGCACGTTGGGCGTGCCTTGGGCCATGTCGATGATGCGACTGAGGTAGCGGAACAGTGCGACTTCGATCAATGCACCGATCAAGCCCACCACCAACAGGGTGGCGAAGCTGGGCCACACCTGCTTGAGGTAGTAGATGTAGAAGGCCAGTACTTTGTTGGGGGGCGTTTCCGTAGGCGCTTCGCGGAAGATATCGATCCATTGTTCGAAGCGGCGATAAATGCTCAAGCGTGCTCTCCTGTGCGGGTTGACGGTCCTGGCCGGGGCCGACGTGGCGTGCGGATCAGTCCACGCGTTTCGCCGACTTGATCATCACCGGATCACTGGGCACGTTCTGCATGCCGCGTGAGGTCGTGGTCGGCACGTTGGCGATCTGGTCGACCACTTCCATGCCCTTGACCACCTTGCCGAAGACTGCATAGCCAAAATCACGGCCACCATGGTCGAGGAAGTCATTGTCCTTCTGATTGATGAAGAACTGGCTGGTGGCCGAGTCCTTTACTTGAGTGCGAGCCATCGCGAGGGTTCCCCGGACGTTGTGCAAACCGTTGTCGGCTTCGTTCTTGATCGGACCCTGGGTTGCCTTCTCACGCATGTCTGCGGTGAAGCCGCCAGCCTGGACCATGAAACCCGGAATCACGCGGTGGAACACGGTGTTGTTGTAGTGGCCCTTGTCGACGTAGGCAAGGAAGTTGGCGGTGCTGATCGGTGCCTTGGCTGCGTCCAGCTCGACTTCGATCGGGCCCATGCTGGTGTCGAGCAACACGTGAGGGTGCTGGGCGTCGGCGGCCATCAGGTGGCCCGCCAGGGACAGGGAACAGGCGGCCAGAAGGATTTTTTTCAGCATGGGTGTGAAGTCCTTGAAAAGGGGAGGCAAATGCTTTGAGCCAAAAGCGGCGCAAGCGTTCGGGGCAATGTGTGGCAAGCGTGCCGCCAAAGGACGGCCACGGCGAGTCGCAGGGGCAAAATCAATGTTACCGAATGTTCGCAGGACGAGGGGGTCAGGCGCCCTGATCCAGCACCACCTGCTCCAGCGCCGGGATCGGCACGTCCAGCGGGGCGGTATCGAAAGTGCGCAGCAGTTCGACGAGAATCTGCGTGGCCGGACCCAGCGGCTTGTCCTTGTTCGAATACAGATAGAACGTGGGGTGCCGACTGCCGCCCTGTTCCAGAGGCAAGGCGGCGAGGGTGCCTTCGCGCAGCTCGCGTTCGATCATGTGCCGGGGCAACCAGGCGAAGCCCAGGCCACTGCCGACGAAGCTGGCGGCGGTGGCCAGGCTGCCGACGGTCCAGCGCTGCTCTGCGCCCAGCCAGCCGACGTCGCGCGGTTGCTGGCGCCCCGAGTCACGGATCACCACCTGCATGTGGCCGTGCAGGTCCTGCACGCTCAGCGCCCGGCCCATGGCCAGCAGGGCGTGTTCGGGGTGCGCGACGGCAATGAATTCGATGGCGCTCATTTCGGCGCCCAGGTAGCCCGGAATGCTGTAGCTGCTGATCGCCAGGTCGGCGACGCCTTCCTGCAGCACTTCCTCGACCCCCGACAGCACTTCCTCGCGCAGCCGCACTCGGCAGCCGCGGCTCTGCGGCATGAACGCGGTCAGGGCACGAATCAGCCGCGCGTTGGGGTAGGCCGCGTCGACCACCAGGCGGACTTCGGCTTCCCAGCCCTGTTCCATGTGGTGCGCAAGGTCTTCCAGCTGGCTGGCCTGCTTGACCAGTTGCCGGGAGCGGCGCAGCAGCACGCCCCCGGCGTCGGTGAGCACCGCCTTGCGCCCGTCGATGCGCAGCAGCGGTACCCCGAGCTGGTCCTGCATGCGGGCCACGGTGTAGCTGATCGAAGACTGCGAGCGGTGCAGGGCTTCGGCCGCCTGGGCGAAGCCGCCATGGTCGACCACGGCCTGCAGGGTTCGCCATTGATCAAGGGTGACGCGCGGCGCTTTCATCTTCGACTCCTGTGTCTTGTGCGCACCGCCCGCCCGAGGGTGCAGCGATCCGTCCCGATGCGCCACAGGGTAGAGGAATGATCGGACAAGACAACTTATTTGATGGGTCGTGGCAGGTATCCAGGGGTCTTCCATCGATCCCACGCTGGCTTCACTGGCCTGACCTGCCCCAGATGCGCTAAGGTCCGCGCCTCGCAAATTCGGGGCGCACCATGCAATACCTTCTGATCGTCACCCTCATCCAGGCCTTCTCTTTCAGCTTGATCGGCGAATACCTCGCCGGTCATGTCGACAGCTATTTTGCCGTCCTCGCGCGGGTCCTGCTCGCCGGGCTGGTGTTCCTGCCGCTGACCCGCTGGCGCCAGGTCGAACCGCGCTTTCTGCGCGCCATGCTGCTGATCGGCGCGCTGCAGTTCGGCATTACCTACGTGTGCCTGTACCTCAGTTTTCGCGTGCTGAGCGTGCCGGAAGTGCTGCTGTTCACCATTCTGACGCCGGTGCACGTGACCTTGATCGAGGATGCGCTGAATCGCCGTTTCAACCGTTGGGCGCTGGTAGCGGCCCTGGTCGCGGTGGCAGGTGCCGCCGTGATCCGCTTCGACCGCGTCAGCCCGGACTTCTTCATCGGTTTCCTGCTGTTGCAGGTGGCCAACTTCACCTATGCTGCCGGTCAGGTGCTGTACAAGCATCTGCTCGCGCGCCACCCCAGCGATCAGCCGCAATACCGTCGCTTCGGCTATTTCTATGTCGGCGCCTTGCTGGTGGTGCTTCCGGCATTCCTGCTGTTCGGCAACTCCGACCACCTGCCGCAGGCGCCCTTGCAATGGGGCGTGCTGGCGTTTCTCGGGCTGGTGTCGACGGCGCTCGGCATGTATTGGTGGAACAAGGGCGCAAGCCTTGTGCCGGGGGCGACGCTGGCGGTGATGAACAACCTCCACGTACCGGTCGGTCTGCTGCTCAACTTGCTGATCTGGAACCAGGACGAACCACTGGGACGGCTGTTCCTGGGTGGCGGTGTGATCCTTTTCTCGGTGTGGTTGAGCCGTCTGGGCGTGCGTGACAGCAAGGTGCAAGCATGATGAAAACAGGATCCACAGAAACGTCCACACGCAACTGGTCCAGCGTCATCGCGCTGGCACTGGCGGCGTTCATCTTCAATACCACGGAGTTCGCGCCGGTCGGGCTGCTGACGTCCATCGGTCAGAGCTTCGCCATGCCAACGGCGCAAGTAGGGCTAATGTTGACGGTGTATGCCTGGGTGGTGTCGCTGATGTCGTTGCCGATCATGTTGCTGACGCGCAACGTCGAACGTCGCCGGTTGCTGATCGGGGTGTTCATGCTGTTCGTGGTCAGCCATGTGGTGTCCAGTGTCGCCTGGAGCTACGCAGTGTTGCTGGCCAGTCGCATCGGTATCGCCTTTGCCCACGCCCTGTTCTGGTCGATCACGGCATCGCTGGCGGTGCGGCTGGCGCCACCGGGCAAGCACACCCAGGCGTTGGGGTTGTTGGCCACCGGGACGTGCCTGGCCATGGTGCTGGGCGTACCGCTGGGGCGGGTGGTGGGCGAGGCGCTGGGATGGCGCACCACGTTCGTCGGAATCGGTGTGGTGGCGACGGCGGTGGGGCTGTGGCTGGCGAAAAGCCTGCCGGCGCTGCCGAGTCAGAACTCCGGTTCGCTGCGCAGCCTGCCCATGTTGCTCAAGCGCCCGGTGCTGGTCGCGCTGTACGTGACCACGGCGCTGGTGATCACTGCGCAGTACACGGCCTACAGCTACATCGAACCGTTCGTGCAGGCGGCGGCACGCATGAGCGGGGAGATGACCACGACCTTGCTGCTGCTGTTCGGCGGCGCGGGGGTGATCGGCTCCCTGGTATTCAGCCGCTACAGCGGCCGTTATCCGCGTAGCTTCATGGTGGTGTCGATCGCCCTGCTGGGCCTGTGCCTGATGCTGCTGTTGCCGCTGGCGCGCCACGCCACCTACCTGAGTGTGGTGAGCGTGGTCTGGGGCATATCGATCATGTGCTTCAGCCTGGCGATGCAGTCCAAGGTGCTCGAGCTGGCGCCGGATGCCACGGACGTGGCCATGGCGCTGCATTCGGGCATCTATAATGTCGGCATTGGCGGTGGGGCGCTGCTGGGCAGTGTGGTGATCACCCAGTTGGGGGTGGCGAACATCGGCAGCGTCGGTGCGCTGATGGCGGGGGCGGGCTTGCTGCTGTGCTGGCACACCACGTATCGGCGTGGTCATTCGGCACCCGCCTCGGGTTGACCGGTCTGCAACACCGCGCCGATCCCGGACGCGGCTTGCGCCGCTGCTACAGGGGAATGCGGTGTTTCTGGGGTAACGCGTTGAGGCGCGATACAGGGGAATGCGGGGGGTCGGGGGAACGCGTTAAGGCCGGATGCAGGGGAATGCGGTGTTTCTGGGGTAACGCGTTGAGGCCTGATACAGGGCAACGCGGTCCCTGTAGCAGCGGCGCGAGCCGCGTCGGCGGCGCATGCGGTTTGCCTGGGTGACCGCGTGCTGGTCGGATACAGCATCGAGGGCGTAACTAACGGTTCCGCTTGCAACCCTTTTTAAAATACAATCGATCTCATTTACATCTGACAGGTGCCGATGATGGTCGATCTTGCGGGGGCGGACGTTCGGGCGTTCGAAACGCTCTACCGCGACAATCGCAGCTGGCTGGAGCAGTGGCTCAGCCGCCGGCTGGGCAGTGCCTGGGATGCGGCGGACCTTAGCCAGGATACGTTCGTCCGGGTGCTGGCCAGCCCTCAGTCGGTGGCTGACCTGCAGGAGCCTCGCGCCTATCTCAAGACCGTCGGCAAACGTCTGCTGGTGAACTTCTACAAACGGCGCAGCCTGGAGCAAGCTTATCTGGATGCGCTCGCCACGCTGCCTGCAGACGTCGCGCCTTCGCCGGAACAGCGCTGGCAGGTGCTGGAAACCCTGCACGCCCTGGATCAGCTGCTCGATGGCTTGCCCACCGCAGTTCGCCGCGCCTTTCTGCTCAGCCAGCTGGAGGGGCTGGGGTACCGGGAAATCGCCGAACGGTTGCAGGTCAGCGAGCGCAGCGTCAAGCGCTACATGGCGCAGGCCTACGAGCACTGCCTGCTGGCCGAGCTGTGCTGAGCCCCGAGCCGAGCGACGAAGCACGTCGGGTTGCCCGGTCGGCGGCACGCTGGTGGGTGTGCATCGAGTCCGGCGCGGTCAGCGAGCAGGATCTTGCCCGCCTGCAACGCTGGCGTGAAGCCAGCGACGCCCACGAGTCGGCCTGGCGGCGGGTATCGGCGCTCAAGGGCCGCTTTCAGATCCTGCCGCCAGCGCTGGCCATGGCCAGCCTGGATCGTCCGGCGCCAGGCCGTCGCGACATGCTCAAGGGCTTGCTGGGCGTAGCCGTAGTGGCCCCCGCCGGCTGGTGGCTCGCGCGCGAGCTGCCCCTCGACGCCTGGCGCGCCGATGAGGCCACCGGGACTGGCGAGCGGCGTCGACTGACACTGGCCGATGGCAGCGTGTTGCATATCAATACCTCGACGGCGGTCGATATCGATGCCGAAAAACGGCAACTCACTCTGCGGCGCGGAGAATTCATGTTGCGCCTGGCCGATGCCACGCCGTTCCACATCCGCACGGCGCTCACCGACGTGAGGCTCGACCAGGGTGAGATCAACGTCCGCGAGGGCAGCGGAGTCTGTCGGCTGTCGGTGCTTGCCGGGCAGGCAGAGGTTCGCCCCACAGGCTTTGCCGCGCTTACCTTGCGCGCGGGGCAACGTATACAGTTATCCGACGCAGGGCCTGGTCCGATCACCGGTTTCGATCCTCGCCAACCGGGTTGGCGCGAAGGCGTGATCGTTGCCCTCAACCAGCCCCTGGGGGAGTTTCTGCGCGAGCTGGACCGTTATCGCCCCGGCATTCTGCGCTGGCAGCCCGAACTGGAAGCCCTGCGCGTGACCGGCAGTTTTCGCCTGGACGAGCCTGATCAGGTATTGAATCTGTTGGCGGTCAGCCTGCCGCTGAGCGTGCAGTGGCGCACGCGCTATTGGGCCACCTTGGTGCCGCAGGAAAAATCCGCGTAGCGCCTGTCCCCTTTTGCGCGCTCGCTTGTCATGGAAAGGTAAGCACACTCAAAGAGCCTTCAGCCATGCCCGCACGGCCCCCTCGTTCGTTCCCCCGGTCCACCCGCAAGCCACCGACCCACTATGCGCGTGCGCTGCACCTCAGCGTGGTGCTCGGCCTGGCGCCGATGCCGTTGCAAATGGCCCTTGCCGATGGCGGCGCTCGCGTCTACAGCGTGCCGCAGGGCGATCTTGCCGCTTCGTTGACACGCTTTGCCAGCCAGGCCGGTGTCAGCCTGTCGGTCGCCCCCGCGTTGGTCGATGGTCGGCGCAGCGCCGGGCTGGCCGGTGAGTACAGCGTCGAAAGCGGTTTCGCCCAGTTGCTGGCCGGTAGCGGTCTGCGTCTGCAGGCGGTGGGGCAGAATGCCTATATCCTGGTAGCTGCGCCCCAAGGGGCAGACGTCGTGGAAATCACCCCCACCACGGTGACCGGTGCCGCGCAAGGCAGCCTTGCAGGCGAGCCGTATGCCGGTGGGCAGGTGGCGCGGCGTAGCTCGCAAGGCCTTTTGGGTGCGCGGGACTTCATGGACACGCCGTTCAGCATGACCAGCTACACCAGCGAGACCACCAAGAACCAGCAGGCCCGCACCCTGGGCGATCTGGTGGCCAGCGACCCGGCAGTGCGTACCACCAACCCGGCAGGTGGGCGTTTCGAACAGTTCACCATTCGTGGCTTCAGCCTGTTCAACAGCGATGTGTCCTACAACGGGTTGTACGGAATACTGCCCACGTATTCCATCGACATGGAAATGGCCGACCGAGTGGACATCCTCCGCGGGCCCAGTCAGTTGATCAATGGCATTTCCCCGCGGGGCAGTGTCGGTGGCGGCATCAACGTGGTGCCCAAGCGTGCCACCAATACGCCGATCAACGAGTTCACCGCCAGTTACGCTTCCGACAGCCAGGCCGGCGGCGCGGTGGATGTCGGCCGCCGCTTTGGTGAAGATCAGCGCTTTGGTGTCCGCCTCAATGCGGTGAAGCAAGCAGGTGATACCACGTGGGACCAGCAGAGCGTGGACCGCGAGATGGCCGTGATCGGGTTGGATTTTCGCGGCGAGCGCCTGCGGCTTTCCACCGACCTGGGGCATACCGCACGTGATACCGATGCGCCGCAGGAGCGCGTCCAGGTCGGTGTCAACGCGCGCGTGCCGGGTGCCAACCATGTGCGCGACAACTACGCGCAACGCTGGAGCAAGGCGCGTACCGAGGATACGTTCGGGGCGTTCAATGGCGAATACGATTTGAATGATTCGACCCTGCTGTACGGCAGCATCGGTGCACGGGAAAGCAACCACGATTTCCTCCGGCACAACGTGTCCGTCACCAACGATGCCGGTGCCTTCGAGGTACTGCCCCGCGACTTCACCCGCGACGAGAGCGTGCGCACGGCCACGGTGGGCGTGCGCAACTGGTTCCAGACCGGCTCGGTCAGCCATGAGGTGAATCTGGCCGCCAGTCATTTCTACATGGACTTCACCAATGGCGGTGCGCGCTACGCCAGGGGGCGCAGCAACCTTTACGACCCGATAGCGACGCCGACTCCGAACAATCCCACGCGGCAGGACGCGAAGGTCTATACCGAGAACAGGTTCGACGGCGTGGCGCTGTCCGACACCCTCGGCTTTTTCGACGACCGCTTGCTGCTGACCCTGGGCGGGCGCTGGCAGCGGGTCAAGGTCGATGACTGGAGCGATGGGGTGAAAGGCGATACGGGCTACGACGAGGAGAAGTTTTCGCCTTCGGCAGGCGTGCTCTACAAACTCACCGACGAGCTGTCGCTGTATGCCAACTATCTGGAAGGCCTGAGCCAGGGCAAGATCGCGCCTTCCACCTCGATCAACGAGGACGAGATTTTCCCGCCTTTCATCAGCCGCCAGGTGGAGGTGGGTGCCAAGTACGATCTGGGCAGCCTGGCTATCACCGCGGCCGCGTTTCGTATCAAGCAGCCGGCGTACGAAACCAACACCGTCACCCGCACCTTCGGGCCCAATGGCAAGCGCGAAAACAACGGCGTGGAATTGAGCGTGTTTGGTGAGCCGCTTGCTGGCGTGCGCCTGCTGGGCGGGGTGATGTACATCGACAGCGAGCTGAGCGGTACCACGGCAGGCGCCTTCGATGGCAACCGTGCACCCGCCACGCCCGAGCTCAATGTCAACCTGGGTGCAGAGTGGGACGTGCCGGCCTTGCCAGGGTTGACGCTCAGTGGACGCGGGATCTACTCCAGCGCGCAGTACCTGGATCAAGCCAACAGCAAGGAAATCGACAGTTGGGAGCGATTCGACGTGGGTGCGCGGTACGCGTTCAAGGTGCAGGGCAAGGCCGTCACGCTGCGCGCCAATGTCGAGAACGTGCTGGACAAGCGCTACTGGGCGTCGGCTGGCGCTTCGGACGATAGCGAGCCGGGGTTGACCTTGGCCACCCCGAGAACCTACCTGGTCTCCGCCACGGTTGGCTTCTGACTGTCCGTGGGACCAGCCATCTGTGGGAGCGGGCGCTGTGGTGTGTCAGACGGTATGCGATGAAGCCTTCGCGGGCAGAGCCCGCTCCCACAGGTTGAAGCGGGACCCTGTAGGAGCGGGCTCTGCCCGCGAAAAAGACACTGCGGTTTATCGGCTTAAACCTTGAAGCGTCCGACCAACCCTTTCAGATGTCCGGAAATGTCTGTCAGCCGCCCCGATCCCGATTGTGCCGTGTGCGCGTACTCTTCGACCAACTGAGCATCGGCATGGATCTGCGCGATGTGCCGGTTGATTTCTTCGGCCACCTGGTGCTGCTCCTCTGCCGCCGTGGCGATCTGGTTGTTCTGGTCACGGATCGAATCAACCGAAGTACGAATCTTGTCGAAGCTATCCCGCGCCTGCTGGATGCATTCGACGCTGTCCTGGGACACCTGCAGGCTCCCCTGCATCTGCTGGGTGATGACCTGGGTACGGCGAGCGAGATTGCCCAACAGGCCGTCGATTTCCCCGGTCGAGTCGGCGGTACGACGGGCCAGCGCCCGCACCTCGTCGGCGACCACGGCAAAACCACGCCCCTGGTCTCCGGCCCGCGCCGCCTCGATGGCGGCGTTTAGCGCCAGCAGATTGGTCTGCTCGGCGATGGAGCGAATGGTGTCCAGAATGCTGTTGATGTTCTTGCTGTCCTGCTGCAGCAGCTGCATGGTTTCAGTCGACTGTTGCAGCTCCGAACTCAGTTTGAGCACGCAGGTGGTTGCCTCGCCAATACGCTGCTGACCGTCGCTGACCTGTTGGTAGCCATTGTCGGCGCTGGTGGCCGCTTCGCCGCAGGAACGCGCCACTTCGTTGGCCGTCGCGACCATTTCGTTGAACGCCGTGCTGACCAGCTCCACCGCTTCGCGCTGGCGCCCAGCCACTTCATCCATATTGCGCGCGACCTCGTGCGTGTCGGCGGCGGCCACCTGCAGGTCGGACGATGCGGTGCCGATACGTTGCACCAGCTGCGAAATCATCCCGATGAACTGGTTGAACCACCCGGCCAACGCCGCCGTCTCGTCCTTGCCCTGAACCGTCAGCTGACGCGTCAGGTCGCCTTCGCCTTCGGCAATTTCCTGCAGGCCGTTGGCGACGCCCCGGATCGGCCGCACGATGACCCCGGCGAAGCTTGCACCGACGATGGCGAATACCACGGCCAGGGCTGCGGCGATGGCTGCGATCAGCCAGGTCAGGTTCGATGCCCGGGCCATCACCTCCTCACGCTCGATCAGGCCGATGAAGCGCCAGCCAAGCCCGGACGAGCTGACGATGTTGGCCATGTACACCTTGCCGTCGATCTCGACCTGGGTCGAACCGTCGCCGTGCCTGGCCAGCCCGGCGTAGTTGGCGCCCAGGTCGGCCAGCGGCTTGAAGTTGTGTTTTGCATCGCTGGGGTCCACCAACACGTTGCCGTTGGCCTCGATCAGCATCAGGTAGCCGCTGTTGCCCAGCTTGATGTTTTTCACCAGTTCGGTCATCTGCTTGAGCGAAACATCCAGGCCCACCACGCCGACCACCTTGCCGGCAGCGTCGGTGACGCTGTGCACCGTACCGATCAACGACACATCATCGGCCGCCCAATAGTAGGCGTCCGTGCGCACGGTGGTGCCGGGTGCGGCCATCGCCGCCTTGTACCAGGGGCGCTGGCGCGGGTCGTAGTTGGCGATCTTCGGATCGTTGGGCCAACTGGCGTAGCCGCCATCGCTGAGCCCCAGGGACAGGTAGGCGGTGCTCGGATGGGTTTTGGCGAAACCGTCGAAAATCTCCAGCAAACGCTGGTTGTTTTCGGTCAGGGGAATCTGTGGGGCGTCTGCGCCCGAGTAATTCTTCAGACCCGTGGCGGCGACGATACGTGGGTCCTTGGCCAGGTACTCCACGTTCTGGCTGATGCCATCGAAGAACTGCTTCATGCCATTGTCGATCTGACGGATCTCCCGCCCGCTGCTGTCGACGAAGTCGGCCCTGGCAGCTTCGCGCAAGTTGAAGACGACGAGCACGGCGACCACGATCACTGGCAGGCAGGCGATGATCGCGAACCCCCAGGTCAATTTTTGCTTGATGTTCATGGTGTATTCCGCTGGTTTTATAGGTGTTGGTCGGCAGAAGGAAAGGCAGCGTGCTGCGTGCAGTCTCGGGAATTGTTCTTCGCATCGCTTTCAACCTATCGGCGACGAAAGGTCAAGCTGAACTGCGTCCGGCGGGCGCCGGACAGGCGGTCGCTTCGGCACCTTAAACGGTGGTGGGCCGGCAGCCCGCTCGCGGTACTTTTTCAGTCGTGCAGAGTCTACACAGTGACTTTTCTGACAGAGCTTTCGCGCATGCTTACCGTATCTCGTTTTCCACTGTTCGCCTTCGCGCTGGCCGCGGTCATCCAGCCAAGCGTGGCGGCACCGCGCAGCGTGCCTTCCATTGACACCGAAGACGCCGCACTGGGCAGTGTCGAGATCGGCGAGGAATCAGGCCGCTTTCACCCGCAACTGAGCGTGGATGTCCGCAATGGCGACTTCGCCCGCGGCAACTACGACGATGACGCGGCAAGCCTGGGTCGCGTGCCCTTGCATGCCCAGGCCGGTTTCGCCCTGGACCTGCACCAGGCTGTCGACGGTCGTGCCAACGCCTGGCTGGTGTTCAGCACGAGCAACGGTTTTCATGATCCATCGAGCGATGAAAGAGTAAGCCCGCGGCGCTGGTACGAGAGCAACAACCTGCTGGGATTGGTGATATCGCCCGTCGAGGGGTTGAGGCTGGGGTTTGTCTACACGGTCAAGACCAGTCCGAACGATGTCGCCGACACCACTCAGGAGGCGAGCTTCACCCTGGCCTACCAGGCTGAGTCGGGGTTTGGCGCATGGCGCCCGGGTTTGGCGATCACCAGCCGTACGCAGGGGGACAGTGGCCTGTATACCCAAGGCAGCGTGGAGCCTGGTGTGGACCTGAGCGATGCCGGTCTGCGCTTGAGTTTTCCCAGCACGGTCGGGATCGGCTGGAATGGATTCTATGGTCCCGATTCCGGCGACCGTCTCTATGCCCGCAGCGGGCTGGCGCTCGAGCAGCCCTTCAAGTGGGGGGAAACACGCTGGAGCGCCCGCGCCGAGGCCCTGGCAATCTACCGCGATGGCACCCTGCGCGAACTCAGCGGCCCGAACGGCGAAACCGACAGCGTGGTGCCTCAGGTGACCATGAGCCTGTCCATGGCGTACTGACCATTACCTGTAGGAGCGGGCACGGACCGCTCCTACAGATGAATCTGCTTCGGGGCCAGGGCCTGGTGCCTCTACCAGGACACACCTTGATTCAGAATCCCTGCTTCGGCAAAAACCTGTAACGGTATGATCTGGCGCATTCCCATCCCTCCCTGAGGTTTCCATGCAATCCAGACTCATCGCTTACCCGGCCATGGTCGCGCTGACCGTCCTTCTTGCCGGCTGTGACGCGGCCGAAACCGCGGCGAACAAGGTCATCGAAACCTCCAAGACGCAACTGGTCGAAGCAGCGCGTGACACCTTCAGCGAATCGGCCAAGCAGATCAACGAGACGATCGACAAGGCGCAGCAGAGCGCCAAGCCGTGGATGCAGAGCAGCGACGACAAGGCTGAAACCCAACACTCTGCAGCCGAACGAGAGAACAAGGCCAAGTCCGAGGGTTGAATCCGGCCCGCGCTTGCACACCTCAACATGCGTCAGTCCGGAAGATCAGCGAGCAGGGCCCACTACTCGCTGCGGCCGACGCGGCTAGATCTTAAAGCTGTCCACCAACTGCTTCAAACGGTTGGCCTGCTGGGAAAGCGCATCGCAATTTCGCAGGGTTTCGGTGAGGTTGGTCACGCCCTGCTGATTCAGCATGTTGATTTGACTGATATCCACATTCAGCGCCTCCACCACCGAAGTCTGCTCCTCGGTAGCGGCAGCAACGGATTGGTTCATGCCGTCGATCTCGCCGATTCGCTGGGTCACGATGGCCAGACGATCGCCGGCCTGGTTGGCCACCGTCATGCTTTGCTGACTGGAAGCCTGGCTGGTATTCATGGTCACCACCGCTTCGCGCGAACCCACCTGAAGCGCCGTGATCATCTTGTGAATCTCTTCGGCAGACTCCTGGGTGCGATGCGCCAGGTTTCGCACCTCATCGGCCACGACTGCAAAACCACGGCCCGCTTCACCGGCCCGCGCCGCCTCGATGGCAGCGTTCAAGGCCAACAGATTGGTTTGCTGGGAAATACCCTTGATCACGTCGAGGATGTGGCCAATGTTGTCGGTGCCCGCGTTCAAGGTTTCAATCTGCTCGCACGACAGGCTGATTTTCTCGGATAACGTGCTTATTGCCTCGATGGTCCGCGTCATCACTTGGCGACCGTCGTCGGCCTGACCGCTGGCATCGCTGGCCTGACGCGACGCTTGCGCGGCGTTGCGGGCAATCTCCTGGGCGGCAGCACCCAGCTCGTTGATTGCAGCTGCAACGCTTTCGGTACGGGCGCTTTGCTCGTCGGAGCCTGCGATGGACTGGTTGGAAGAGTGCATGACCCGTTGGGCCAATGCATGCACTTCCCGGGTAGCCGACGACACCTCGCCGATGGAGGCATGGATGCGCTCGACGAACTGGTTGAACGAGGTACCGAGTTCACCGAATTCATCACGGCTTTCAACGACCAGGCGACGCGTCAGATCGCCTTCGCCCTGCGCGATGTCACGCATTGCCCGGCCCATGGTCACCAATGGACGCATCAAGACCTTGATGAGCAAGGTCAGCAACAAGGCAATAGCGAGAACGGCAACGACCATGGCGATCACGGCCGACGTACGGAACTGGCGCAGTGGGGCGTAGGCCTTGTCCTTGTCGATCGACAGACCCACGTACCAGTCTGCCGAAGGCAGCCCTGTGACCGGCGTGAACGACAGCAGTCTCGCCTCGCCACCGAGGCTGACCTCCTGCAGATTCTTCTCGATTCGCGGCGTGCTGCCGGGGTAGATGTCTTTCAGGTTTTTCATGACCTGATCCTTGTCCGGCGACACCAACACCTGACCGTCTGCGCTGACGAGAAACGCCTGGCCGATCCCGCCAAAATCCACCGAATTGATGATCTGCACCAATGTGTCGAGGCTCAAGTCGCCGCCGACTACGCCCATCAACTGACCTTGGCGTTTGACGGGCGCTGCCACCGTGACGACCAGGCCACCCACCGATGCCAGATAGGGCGGCGTCAGCATGACTTGATCCGCTGTCACCGCAGCTTTGTACCAGGGCCGCTGACGCGGATCGTACCCGTCAGGCATCTTGGTGTCGGGACGCTGGATGAAGGTGCCGTCGGCCACACCCATGTAGGTGAATTGAAAGTTGGTGGTGATCACGGGCTGGTCCAGCAGGCCCGGGTAGTCCGCCTGGTCGCCTTGATAGGCAATGTTCTGGCGCAGGTTTTCAATCACCAGAATCCGGCCGCTGAGCCAGTTCTTGACGCTGCTGGCGGTCAGCTCGCCCGACTGCTTGACCGATGCGCTGAGGTTCTGCTGAATGGCGCTGCGCTGCAGGTAGTCGTTGTAGAGCGTGAACAAGGCGAACGCCAGGATGACGATGCTGCACCCGGCGATCAGGATTTTATGGCTGAATTTCAAGTTCATGGACGCTAGAGGTTCCGAGGCATGAGGGGGCGAAAGCCAGGCGCCGTGCTGGGGATGCAGCAGCGCTGTCAGGCAGCAGGTCGGACTGGGGGCGAGCACCGGATGGCGGCAATCGAGTTGCGCCGACAACCGTCGTCTTCAGCGTTTCGGCTGCGCGCGCGCGAACATGAGAACTGATCGTGGTTTTCCGCCACACGGTCATCGGCCGACGAGGGCGCACCGTGTGGTGCCTGATACACCGCAGCACTTGTTTCGCGGCCACGGACCGCTCCTGCTAAGGGAATTGCTTTCAGTGCGGACCGGTCACTGCTCGTGTGCTGACCCCGCACCCAAACGCGCTGATGCAAGATGTGTTCGACAGGCGCCTACACACAAGCGTCATCCCTGATCGACTACTATGCAAAGAAATTCTCTGCGCCTCGAGCCTGAACCAGGGCTCGCTGCACTCGGTTAGGCATTTGATAGGCCTCAGGGTCTGAGCAGATGATTGCATGAAAGGTGAGACTAAGTTGAAAGCACGTGTTCTGAAGCGAAAGGGGGTATCACCGGGGTACGCCAAGCTTTAGGCGTTATGTCCGTGAGGCCAATGGGCCGCAGCGAATAAGATACTGCGCTTCATTACGCCAGGTGCTCCGGGTAGCTCGGAACCTCCAGCTCGGGATTCTGAGGCACAACAGGGCTGTCTGACGATACTTTCAACACCGCTCTCGGCAATATTATCTAGCTCGATAGCGGTGTTGTAGTGCCTTTAAGCTACGTAACCACCGTCAACGGTCAGATCATGACCAGTTATATAACTGGCTTCATCGGAAGCAAGGAAAATAATAGCTGCCGCAATTTCGTCAACGGTACCCTTACGCCCTGCGGGAATTACCTTTTTCAGAGCATCTGGATCCGAGCTGCCCACCCCACGATTCATCAGATGCGCTGCAGAAGGAATCACCGACGCAGAGTTGCTTCGGATATCTGTAGCTATAGAGCCCGGGCAAACCGTATTGAATGTGATGCCAGTGTGTGAGAGAGACGCTGCCATCTGCCGAGTGAAACCAATCAAGCCGAACTTTGACGCCGTGTAAGCTGCACCATCTGCTCGACCTACAAGGCCGCCAATTGAGGAGACGTTGATTACTCGACCGAATCCTTGGGGAATCATATGCTTGAGGGCGGCTTGGGATGTCAGGAATGCACCCTTAAGGTTGATAGCCATGATCTGATCCCAGAGCTCTTCGGTTGTCTCAGTCACATCAGCAAAGCCGTCAAACACCCCTGCATTATTGATTAGCACATCGATCTTTCCGAAATGATCGATAGCGGTGCGCACCAATGCGTCTACTTGCTCTCGATCACGGACGTCAGTCTTTACAAAAACAACTTCACCGCCCTTGTCATTCAACTGGCGGCATGCTTCTTGACCGCGATCTGCTTGAATCCCTCCCATGACTACCTTGGCGCCTACGCTGGATAACGACGTGCACACGGCCAAACCGATCCCCGATTCACCGCCAGTGATGACAACAACCTTGTCTTTGAGGTTAAACATTGCGACTCCTAGATCGATGGAATTATCGTTAAAGACGGTGCATGAATCACTAGGTCAAGAAATGCGGAAGTCATGCCGACGCTAGCCATCCACATCAAAAAAGACCAGTGGGTACCATATTAGACCTAAGGGTATTTTTTTTCAATCGAGTAAGTATTTCAAGCGGATACAGGGCGGTTTGTCAGGAGCACGGCCCTCTGTCTCCAAGACAGAGCCATCCTACTGGCCAATTTCGACACGTGTCGTCGTGGATTCTCTCAAGGGGCATGTTGCTACCCTCTCGATTGACTCACACCTAAATCAGTGTTGACGGGCTTAAGCTCAAAGGCTATCTGCTGGACACGACAGCACGCGTGGTTTTGGCTTCCTCCCACCCAAGTTCCATTTTGAAACCGCATCACTGCTCGATACGACCCTTGATTTTTAGATAAGCCAAGGCAGGGTACGGACGTCGATTTCATTAGGTGAAGCACGTTCTCGCGATGTAGATTTGGACAACGTGAGATTCCCCAGTCCTGTGCGTACCCAATATATGTATATCGCGAAGCGTGTGAGGAGCCTCTTCATACCGTGTGCTCTAAAGTCCGCCACCAACAACAGTTGCGGGGTGGAGATGTGAGGAGGTTTACGGAACCCCTTGGTGTCTAACTAGATATGCCTGCTCAAGCGCCTTTCCATCTGCGATACGACGATGGTAGCGGGTATGCATACTGCGGCGTACATCAGCCCTGTAAGCATGAGAACCGACATGTATTGGAATGTAGCCGAACCTATTTCGTTTGCTCGCGAAACAATCTCTGGCAATGCGATGGTGAAGCACAGTGAAGTCGTCTGCAGCATGACGAGAGCAAATCCGAGCAGAGGAGGTAAACAAATCCTCATCGCCTGCGGGACTATCACGATTCTCATTGCTGTCGCGGGTGCTAAACCTAAGGTAACTGCCGCCTCCCGTTGACCAGGCGGAACAGCTTTGAGTCCACCCCGGATGATTTCGCTTGTGTAGGCAGCGGTACTCCAACCGAGTGCAAGAACCGATGCTGCTGCGGAGCTCAGCGATACATGCACATTGGGAAGGCCGAAGTAAAAAAATTGCAGCAGAATCAGCACCGGGGCTCCTCGTCCAAGCTCCACTATGCAGATCGAAAATATGCGCAACATTTTGATCTTGGAGTCTGTGCCTATTGCCAGAAAAAGACCAACTGGCACTCCCCAAAGCAGAGCTAGAGCGCAAATTTGAAGACTAAGTTTATAACCGTCTAGAAGTTCGGGGAGCCATACAGACCAGTTACCAAAGAATTCGCTCATCGTTCGATCCTAGCGCGAAGGTTCGCATCGACACTGCGTGAAAGCCATGCCATCGCGAAGCTAATCAAAAGATAAAGGCATCCGGCTAGAGCATAAATCTCTAATCCTTTAAACGTCTGCTGGCTAAGCTGGTAGGCCACTTGGGCCACCTCAGGCACGCCGATCGTAGATGCAATAGCTGTGTCCTTTAATAAGCCGATCGCGTACGTGCTGCAGGCTGGCAAAGAGTAGCGAAACACTTGGGGCGCCATAACTGACATAGCTCTATCCCAAAAGCCTAGCCCGAGCACGTGCGACGCTTCACGCTGCCCGTGCGGTATAGCCAGTAGAGCTCCGCGGTAAATCTCAGCAAGGTTGGCTGCCGTTATTAGACCTAGGCCTAGCATTGCCGCAACGAACGCACTGAGTTGAACCACGTATTCGCTGAAGGAAAAGAAGATAAAAAAAAGCCAGACGATTGGGGGGATCGATCTCATAAATACAGTCACGCTGATAGCAACTGCGCGCAGAGTGGCGTGCTTTGAGATACGCATCATGCACAAAGGGATAGCCAGAAGAGCGCCCAGCAGAAATGAAGAAAGAGTCAGCGCTAAGCTCCATGGCACTGCTTTTAGCAATGCCACAAGAAAGATCAAGGCTTCCATCAGCGATCCCTCACCGCGGTCAGGAATCTTTGCACACGCTCGTTTTGGGGATCACGCATAACCTCCTTGCTAGGGCCTTGCTCAATGATGCGGCCTTCAGCCATGACGACCACCCGATCAGATACCTGCTCTGCGAAACGCATCTCATGGGTTACCACAATCATAGTCATGCCGCTGTCGGCCAACTCACGCATTACCGCCAACACTTCCAAGCCAACCTCAGGATCGAGGGCAGAAGTAGGCTCATCGAATAGCATGATTTCTGGATCCAGAGCCAAGGCCCTAGATATTGCAATACGTTGCTGCTGGCCGCCGGAACAACGACTAGGGTACATGCCTGCTTTGGCGGCTAACCCTACTCGTGTTAGCAACAGCATGGATCGTTCATCGGCCTCCTGCTTGCTGCGGCCGAGCACCTTGCGCTGCGCGAGGCTAACGTTTTCAAGCACAGTAAGGTGGGGAAACAGATTAAAAGACTGAAACACCATTCCGAGTTTTTTCTGCAGCTTGGCCAGATCTTGCTTGGAGGGTTTCTTTGTAGCGTCAATGACGACTTCACCAACTCGAATGATTCCTTCAGTAGGCGGTTCCAGCTGATTGATACAACGCAGTAAGGTGCTTTTCCCGGAACCACTAGGCCCGATTATGGCTACAACTTCGCCGCTGCATAGCGAAAAATCAACGTCCTCCAAGACTCTGATTGTACCAAACTTCTTTCCTACCCCTTCAATACATAAAACTGCGCTGGGGTCGCTTGTTTTTTTCGACAAGTTTATGGTCGAGGTAGTCACGCTATTCATGGTGGTATTCCAATGACGAACAAGTAGACTGGAACCCGGCCTCTAAAACACACTTAGATGGCCGGGACGCCTTGATCTGAACAACAGCAGTCTAAAGTCGAGCAGTATTTGTTATTTTTGTTTTGGCCGAAGGCTCATGCTACAGCGTCATGCTTTATGAATTAACGGGATAATTTCTCATACACATCAGGCCGGCGATCCGTGAGTTGTTTAACCTCTCCTTTCGCGCGAGACAGTCTAAGAAGGTCGAGATCAAGAACAGTGTGCACCAGCGCCTCGGTGTTCATTTCTGCCGAGGCATATGTGCCATCATCTATTTTGAATCTGTTATCTATCGGGCATGCGACAAACGCTTGCCCTTTGCAAACTGTGCGGTAGTCATTCGGAATGTCCAGTGCCCCAAGAAGAGGAGAGACGCAAACATACATCTGATTTTCCAGCGCGCGGGCGTGTCCACTATGCCATTCTCTCCAAGCGCCGCGAGTTTCAGTAAGCGTAGGAACGAAAATCACCTCCACTCCCTGATCCGCTAAATGCCTGGAAAGCTCAGGATATTGCACGTCGTAGCAGACATACATGCCACACTGTACGCCTTCAATTTCGAAGACATTCAACGCACTCCCACCACAGGTATTAATCGCTTTTTCACCGCGTGTGAGGTGTATTTTGTCCTGCTCTAGAACAGTACCATCCGGTCTAAATACAAAGCTTGTGTTGAAGGCCTTGTCATCGACCTCATGCCAATAGGTAGCACCTACAATGGTGACATTATGACGCTGAGCCAGTGCAGACATCCCAAGCTTGTAGCCGTCGTATAGCGGGTTAAATACGGTGCGATAGAATGCTGCAACGGTGGTGTTGTCTACCGTGGCAGCCTGATCGTGGCTCCATAGTAAACCCATCCCGACAAACTCCGGCAGTACGAGGACTGCACTGCCTGCCACCTGCGCTTCTTTGACCTTCGTCTCAATATCCTGCAAAAAATCATCGAGAGAGCGAGCAGGCTTTATTGTGTAGGCAGAGATTGAAACCTTCAGCGAGTTAGACATTTTGTGTCCCCTTCCAGTAGCTCGACAATGCCTTCTTGTCAATCTTCCCCGTATTGCCCAGCGGCATTTCGTACAAGTGAACAAAATGTGCCGGCACCTTAAAGTCCGCGAGCACATGTCGACAATGATCAGTTAGCGCTTGCGTGTTCACTGGGTGATTAGTACGTGATACGTAAAATGCTACCGGTAACTCACCAAATTTTTGGTCTTCTACCCCTATTACTCCACAGGATTGAATATCCTGGTGGGTTAGGAGGACTCCCTCAACCTCTGCTGGGGCGATATTGGCGCCACCGCGGATGATAATGTCTTTGATTCTGCCAGTGAGGTAGAAGTAGCCCCTGGTATCAAAATGGCCAAGATCGCCTGTACGGAAAAAACCATTATCAAAAGAAGCCTCGGTGAGAGCCTGGGCGTTAAGATAACCTGACGTGGTGGCCGGGGCTCGTACTATGATTTCTCCTGTCACATTGGCCGGTAAGACAGCTCCCGAACTGCTCACCACCTTTATTTCGACCCCTGGTGATGCCTTACCAATGGCTCCCGCCGGCACAGGATCATGATCGGCTGCAAATTTGCCGAACACGGGCCGCACTTCAGTAAGCGCGTAGTAATCTTGAATCTCCGCTCCAAATCTTGCGGTGAAACGCTGCCGCAGTTCCATCGGCAAGGGAGCTCCCGCTGAAATGAGAAGGCGCACGCCCGAAAGGTCATAATTCAGCGAATTTTGCTCTGCGTATTCCACCATCATGGAGAACATTGTCGGCACACCCTGAAAGACGGTGATGCCGTGATGGATGATTGCTTCCAAAACATCCTGAGGTCGAAAGCGCCGCAGCACTACAACTTCGCAACCGGCTTGAATTCCAGTGGCAGCAGCGGTCGATAATCCGTACAGAAAACCAAGTGGTAGTGCTACCAGCATCTTGTCTGCGGGCGTAATCTGCCACATATCAATCAATGACTGATTGCCAGCGGTTTCTGCCTTTTGGTCGAACAGAACCGCCTTGGGTATGCCTGTGGAGCCCGACGTATAAATAATCAAGAAGTGAGCCGATGGAGTCTCTTCAGCATAGATCGTCTCAAGAACTGGCGTGGCAACGAAGAAATCCGTCGCCTGATACACCTGACAATCCAATCCACTTGCCGCCTCATTGGCGTTAGCCGTCAGCTTCTCGTCGGTAAGCAAAAGCTTTGCGTGTGCATGTTCTAAAATGTAGGCGACTTCAGCGCTGCTCAGGCCCGCGTTGATGGGCACGAATGTCCCTCCCAGCTTTGCCATCGCATAGTAAAGTACAAGGATATCGCTGCTGTTCTCGCAGTACACCGCCAACGTCGACGTGTTACTTAGACCTCTCGCACGTAGTACGTTGGCAATGCGATACACCTCACGCACCAAACCGCCATAAGTGAATGCTTTGTCTTCAAACCGCAACGCCATGGCGTCTGGGTTTTTGTGGGCGACGGCTTCGATGCTTTTCAAAATCATGACACTTGACCTCGGATGGAACGTTTGTGCGTGAGGGGTTTATCGAGTTCTCAGACTGGCTTGCAATGCATCATAATTTTCCATTCACCTTCCTGAACCGACTCGCCTCGCTGATTCCTCAAGGAAACATGGAAATTAACAATGCCGACGCCTGGCTTTTTGGTCTCACGTTTGGAGTCCACACGTTGGTAAACGTGAATTGTATCGCCAATTTTGATCGGGCCACGCAGATCCCATGTCATGCCCAAAAAGGCGATTGCAGTGCCTTCCTTGATTCCCAGGCGGCTTTCCAAGCCAGTAGCGATCGCAAAGCCTGCTGGGCCATGGAGGATGCGCCCGCCAAAGACCGTACTTTTTGCAAATTCTTCGTCGGTATGGACGGGGTTGTGGTCACCAGTCAGTGCGGCGAACATGACAATGTCAGCCTCAGTGATGGTGCGGCGAGGTGAGTTCCACTCCTTGCCCACCTCCAGCTCGTCGAAGTACAAGGCGTTCTGGCCGATCCCAGCGCGTTCAACTGCTTGTGCGGTGTCAGACATTGTTTTGCTCCTGTTTAAGAACTTTGGTATTGAGCTTTTGCGCAGCAGCGCCCATCGTCGAAAACTCGACATTAGGCTGTTGCATGTAAGAAATGAGCTGTTCCAGCATCGTTATTCGAGGGCCGCGACCAATTATCTCGGGATGACACGTCAGCGTGAATATTCCCGACACCGAGTGGGCATAATCGAATTCAGAAGACCATGCTTTGAACACATCACTCGGTAGCCTTAAACCCGTATTCAAAGGTCGAACATTGAATTGGAAGTAAGGGTAATCATCGAGCTCCCAAGCCACTGGGAATTCGAGGACTGCGCTTTCAGGGCCGTGAGTGAAGCGCTCTTCAGTCAGTACGTCATGTTTACGTGCATAGAAGACATTAAAATCGTTGGACATAAGGCTGCTGTCATAGATCAGCCCATGTTCCTCCAAGAGATCAATGGTGTTAGCGCTGAGATCCCAGGCCGGAGAGCGATAGCCTATGGGACGAACGCCGGTAACGGCTTGCAGCGTGTCCATGCTTTTGGCTAAGAGCGCGCGTTCTTCGGCTAGCTCCAATCCGACAGGAGACTCGTGGATATAGCCGTGACAAGCTACCTCATGACCTTCAGCGATGATCCGCTTGACCAAGTCTGGATACGAAGTTGCCGTATGTGCTGGCACAAAAAACGTGGCAGGCACTCCACAGCGTTTCAGCACGTCCAGGAGGCGCGGCATGCCGACCTCAGCGCCGAACTCGCCCCTCGACAGAGGGGTAGGGGATACCTGCTTAAAGGTGCTCAACCAAATTGCAACGCCGTCGAAATCAAACGTCAGGCAAACGGTGGTCATTGTGGAAGCCTCAAAACGTCGGCCTCAGACTCGTCAATCAGGCGGCGGGCAATGACCAATTTCTGAATGTCGTTCGTACCCTCACCGACGATGTATAGAGGCGCTTCTCGGTAGAGGCGCTCTACGACAAATTCGTCGATGTAACCGTAGCCACCGTGGATTCTCAATGCGTCTTCTGTGATGTCCCGAGCAGACTCGCTAGCCAGAAGCTTTGCCATGCCAGAAAGCATATCGGCGCGTTCACCTGACTCCTTGGCTCGTGCCGCTTCTGCGGTCATCAATCGAGCAGCAACAAGCTTGGTTGCCATTTCAGCGAGTCTGAGCTGAACAGCCTGATGCTGATCAATGGCTACCCCAAATGACTTACGATCGCCGGCGTAGCGCTTGGCCTCGCTCAAAGCGTTTGCCGCAAGACCCACGGCGCTCGCAGCGATAGCAATTCGACCTACCTCCAAAGCATCAAGCAAATGCCGCATGCCTTTACCGGTAGCACCGCCCAGCACGGCGGTTTTCGAGGCTACGACCTTGTCCAACACGATTTCCATCGTATCAACCAGGCCATACGCCATTTTGTGGAATTCGCTGGTGACACTGACCCCTTCTTGAGTTTTATCGATCAAGAAAAGGCTGGAACGAGGCTTATTGGTTCCTTCGTCAAAGCTGGTACGAGCAAGGGTCAGTAGAATTGTGGCCTTGGCCCCATTGGTGACGAAGATTTTGCTGCCACTAATCGTGAACCCTTCTTCAGTAGGGGTAGCAACTGTCCTGATTGATTGCAGGTCAGAGCCGGCCCCAGGTTCAGTCAGCAACAGAGCACCACGGTGCTCACCAGTTGCCATCGATGGGAGATAGGCCTGCTTTTGCTCTTCGGTGCCATATTTGGCGATTGCGTAAGCCACAGTGCAATGACTATTGATATAAGCCGCGAGCGTCGTCCAACCCGCTGCAATCGTCTCCATTACCACTGCAAATACGGGAAGACGCAGCTGAAACCCGCCGTACTCTTCAGGAATGGCCAAACCGAACAAACCCATCTCCTTCATCGCTGCCAACATTTCGGTAGGGAAGGTCTTGCTGCGATCCATCTCGTGAGCGTGCGGGCGCACTTCACGAGCGATGTATTTAGTAACGGTGTCAATGATATCGTTTTCGATATCAGTAAAATCGGTATGTCGGCTCACTGTAATAACCTCTAGAGCGGTAATACGCTGATACGGAGCTAATCTGAAACTCAGTCTTTTGAATGGCAAGCCTGACTGTTTGACGCTATTTACTTAAAGCGAGCAGCACGGCCATATTTCTCACGAACTTCAGTGAACTCTTCTGGACGACGCTGCTGCATTTTTTCGTAATAACCTGCACGGCTAATACCGTACGCGCCTAGTTGATGAAGGAGACCGAGTGATTCGGCCATCTTCAATGCGAATGTATTAGGGTTGAGGATCGTAGTTTGACGGGGTGCACCACTCGTCAGAAGCCATTTTTCAGTGCAGGCGGAGATGATGGTGCACGCGAGAATGACCGACTCGACGCCGCCATCTTCCATCGCTTTGGCTGATGCGGCTAAAGCGTCTTTAGCTACACCTTCATAATCATTGATCATGTCGGTGATGTACCAATTGATGTAACGCACGTCCTTACATTGTTCGCTTTGGCCGTAAATACGTACCAAGTCACGCATGTACGCTGCAGATTTGCGGTGGTCAGTTACCAGTAGGTAATCATGGCCGAAATAGGAAGCGTGCTGCATGGTTGCTTCCAAAGTCCCAACTACAGGAATGTCAACGAGCTCGCGCGCGGCTCGGACACCTGGATCGTTACAGCAGCCTACGATGACTGCGTCGAAACCTTTCTTTTCAGCATCGATGATGCACTCGAAGAGAACTTCTTCAGTAAGGTGCTTTGGATACCACCAATCGCAGTTCTCTGGGCAGTTTTCCACGTTGGTGACAACCAGCTCATTCCCGTCATTCAGGTAAGGCTCAAGAGTCTCGGTGATCAGCCCGTTGTACGCCGGCGTTCCGAAAGGATTGATGAAGTTGATTCTGACGCCCATGACCATTTCTCCAAACGGGGCGGAGAGCTGAACAGCTCAACGTACCCACCGTATTAAAAATTAGACCGTTGGGTCAGTATGCGGAAATCTTTGAGAGAGTCAAGAGCCTGCTGAGTACCAAAACAGCATCCAGCTCTCCCCGCCACGCGTGCTGTGACATCAGCCTGATCGACCCTTGCATCATAGCGACTCACCGTATAAATTGGATACCCAGCGGTCAGTTTTTTTGGATGATGGTGATTTTTCTCGCATCCAGCCCCCAACCAGGAGTGAACAGCATGATCAAAGGCATCAATGCAGGCAGCGGTTATCCAGGCGTGTCGATGGGCACGTTGGTTAGTGAGGGTGAGTTGTTGTTCTTGTCTGGCCATGTCGGCACCGACGATGCAGGCGAGCCGGTAACAGGCGGTTTCGAAGCTCAGGTTCAAGCTGCTTTCGAAAATATGGGTAAGACCCTGGCAGCGGCCGGAGTAGGGTTCGAGGCATTGGCCAAAATGACGACCTATATCACTGATCCAAGCCCTGAAGGCCTGGCTGCCTTTAAGAAAGTTCGAAACTCCTTTGTGAATATGGATTGCCCGCCTGCCAATGCGCTCGTCACCGTTGCAGGGCTTTATGACCCTGCCATCAAGATCGAGATCGAAGGCGTGGCTCTGATCCCTCGTTAAATTCTGCTTAAGCGAGAATGGTAATGGCCGAGTACGATGCGGTAATAGTTGGCGGCGGGCACAACGGTTTGGTGTGTGCAGCATACCTGGCCAAAGCCGGCAAAAAGGTTTGTGTGCTGGAGCGTCGTCACATCTTGGGCGGGGCTGCGGTCACTGAGGAGCTATGGCCAGGATTTCATTTGTCCGTGGCCTCCTACTGGATGTCCCTACTTCAGCCCAAGATCATGATCGACCTCAATCTCATGAAGTACGGGGTTAAGGTTCTTGATATCAATCCAGGCATACACCCGTTTTTGGACGGCACATCTGTAACGTATTGGCCAGAGGCGTCGCGCATGAGCGACGAATTGCGCAAGTACTCGCAGGAGGATGCTGATGCCTATCCTGAATTTACCGCACACATGCGTAAGCTGGTGGCGCATCTTCGAGAGCTCATTTTCGAGGTGCCGGTAGATTTCACGACGGGTAAGGTTAAGGATCTGACGAAATCCGCAGGTTTGATTTGGCGAATGCGCAAAGCTGGCCCCATGTTTTATGACATATGGGATCTGCTGACGATGAGCTGTCATGACTACCTGAAACGGTGGTTCTCGAACCCTCAGGTGCTCACCGTATTTGGTTGCTACGCTTCGGGCAGCGGCGGCAATATCGGCCCTATGAGCCCAGGCTCCGCCTATGTTCTGGCACGACCTTATCTTCGTGAAAGCGATACTGCCGCAGGCCCAGGTGGACTCGTTCAAGGCGGTATGGGCGCTATCGCCAAGGCGCTTGAACGCAGTTGTCAAGATCTGGGCGTAGACCTTCGATGCAACGCCCCCGTGAAAGAAATTGTAGTTGAGAATGGACGCGCTTCAGGTGTCCTGCTCGACAGCGGGGAGGTGGTTCGGGCCAAGAAAGTAGTGGCCAACGCGAACGCTAAAACGCTATTTCTTCATTTACTGAAGCCGGAACACGTGCCAGCCGAGGTGATTGCTCGCGTCAAACGGATCAGGACGCAATCTACAACGTTCAAGATCAATATGGCGCTGTCTGGATTGCCGAAGTGGAACTGCTTGGTAGGGAAAGACTTGCAGGTGCCAGGTTCAATTACGATCGCCGAGAATCTTACCGAGCTTCAAGAGGCGTTTGAGTCTGGCCAGCATGGACGAATCGCGGAGCATCCCTACATGTGGATTCTCACTCCAAGCGCGTTTGATACGACATGTGCCCCCGAAGGCATGCACACGCTTAGCTTGCTTGGTGGACATGTTCCGTACAGTCTCAAGGATGGGCGTCCATGGGATGAGGTTACCAAAGAGGAGCTGTTTGACCGTGTCGTTGCTCAGATTGAACGGTACGCGCCTGGTTTCCGTGATCTGGTAGTGCATAAGCAGGTACTAACGCCTATCGACATTGAGAAGATGTTTGGCATGACAGACGGCCATGTTCACCATGGCGAGCTGAGTATCGATCAGATTTTTTTCCGTCGTCCAATCGCTCAGTACGCGGACTACAAGACGCCTGTTAACGGCCTATACATGTGTGGCGCTTCGACGCACCCAGGTGGTGGGGTTACTGGAGTGCCGGGATATAACGCATCAAGGGTCATTCTCGCCGATTTCTAACGTCAGATCGCAGGGTTCCCCGTGCCGAGCGTTGACTCGCGCATGGGGTTTTTTTTGTCACTAAATCGTAGCAATAGCATCAAAAGCACCTCTAGGAAGATTAATTTGACTCGCAAGTCCAAAAAAAAGACAATGCGAAATCCTTGCCCCTGGGAATAGCTTTGATCCTGCTGCACGGCTTATCAAGAGGTGTAGATGGAATATACATATCGAGGAGTCGTTTACCCCGCCCAGACGGATGCCATGGGGCATATGACAGTGCAGTATTACGTTGCTGCATTCGATCAAGCGTTTTGGCATTTCATTGCTTCTTTGGGCTACCATCCTGACTGGCGGAACTCGAAAGGCGAAGGGTGGGCGGACGTCAAGTACGTTATCAATTATTCAAGCGAGCTAAAAATCGGTGATTTGTTCAGCGTACGTAGCCAAGTTGTAAAAGTAGGGAATAGCTCGTTGGTTACCCATCATGATTTGCTCAACATCGAAGGCCAAATTTGCGCCGATATCGAGATGACGTCCGTGTACTTTAATTTGACCAAGCGTGAATCGATGAGCCTACCTGACGCTGTTCGTATCAATGCAGGTGCTGCACTTCTTAAGCAGCAATAAAATTTATCAAGGTGACACTGTGACTATCGATCTTCGTGACCAGCTAAAGCTAAAAAAACAGGCCTATGTACAGGATGAAATCTTGTCCACTGCCGCCATTCTTTTTGCTGACAAAGGTTTTCGCGCCATCACCATCAACGACATCGCTGCTGGGTTGGGGTACACAAAGTCGGTGGTTTATTATTACTTTAAAAATAAAAACGAGATACTCTGGCAGATCTTCAACAGAATGTATGAAAGCTACCAGCAGGCTATAGACGAGGTGATCGGAAAGTCGCTGTCTCCAACTGAGACTCTGCACGAGATTCTTTATCAACATGCGCTTCAGGTAATGAAGCGTAAGCACTGGACTGCTATCTACTTTCGTGATGAAAGTGAGCTGGAGCCAGAGCAGCAAAATCTGATGCGCAAGCGTAAGCGTGAATACGATGCGTCAATTGAGAAGGTCTACCATGAGGGCGTCAAGGAGGGTGTCTTTGTCGATATTCCATCGCATATTGCTGTGTCGGGCTTCCTGGGCATGTGCAACTGGTCTCATACCTGGTTCAATGACAATGGAAGTCATACAGCTGAGCAAATTGCCGGCTATTACTGCAGCATCATGTCAAAGGGATATTTGACGTAATAAGAGCAATAGCAGGCATGCGCCCTCCGATGAAGGCGCATTACGTTAGGACTTATTGATCAGCATAACGTGGCGTACCCGGAGTCGCGGCACTTGCATCCAGCCCTGCTTTTTGAAGCTCTTTTCCCAGCGAACCATTGTCTTGCAGCTCCTTGATGAGCCGATCCATGGCCTGCCCCAATTCCTGGTTCCCTTTTTTGTACAGATAAGCAGTTTGTGCGGGTTCGATGGACGACTTGACTGCCGGGTCTGGAGTCGCGACCTTGACCTGTATGTCCTTAGGCATTCCGCCTTGCTTCTGCGTTTCCACGCCTATGGAATAAGTGTTGACTGCCGCGCTGATACGCCCACTGCTCAAGTCTTGTGCAAGTGCAACTGCAGTAGGATAGAGATTTAGATCCGAGCCATACATTTTCTTTAGCTCTGGCACCCACAGGTAGCCCTGCACGGTTCCTACCTTCCTTCCTTTAAGCTGAGAGAACTGCGTAAGTCCCTCGCGCGAATAGATGGCTGTTTGTTCTAGGTATACGGGTGCGCTGACACCCAGTACCTTCGCGCGTTCGGCAGTGCGGTACCACGCGCCTACCGCAACGTCTGAACGACCTGCTACAACGTACTGGATAGCCGCTGCCGAATCGGTGAACTGGTGTTGGACTTCTAGGCAATTGGCCTTGGCGAAAGCCTCCATGACGAAAGCGTCGATGCCAGCTGCAGTTTTGCCATCTTCAGCCTGAACGATGTAGGGAGGTACGACCGCTGATGTGACCTTCAAAACACCTGGCTCCAGCGTCGAGAATTTGTCTGCTGGCTTGCAATCCGCCGCGGAGGCGATGGATGGTACTAGGTTGAACACGCCTGCGATCACGACAACACCGAGTTTTACTGCAGTACTTTTGCTTACCATTTTGATTCTCCGAAGATATTATTAGTTAGGCAGGACTTGAAACTAAGTAAAGCAGTGACGCATTCAGGTATTTTGTTTTTTAATGCTATGAGTTCCTGTAGCCAACAACGCAAAGTATCAGCGAAGCAATTTTTTCTTTAGCATATGTGTAATTAAGATTTGATGGGTCTAGTTGCTGAAAAACACCTTCTAACAAAGCGCGAATCGCACCTGTCGTAAGCGTCACATCGCTAACGCTAAAAGTGTTCTGTGAGTTGCCTAATGTCAGAATGTCCTGTAGGACTGCTACCTGCTCATTACGGATCGCTAATATCATTTCTAACTGTTGTTGTGAAAGATAACCCGAATCGCGCGTTGCTAGTACATGGTGACAACGATTTTCATAAATGAAACGTAGGTGGCACTGGACGTAGCATTCCAGAAGTTTGATGGCGACCTTCTTGCTCCGTTTCGAAGGCCGGATTGCGCTCAGCAGTACGTGCTCTGCTTCCTCAATGAGTTCAAAGAGGAGCTCTTGCTTGTTCTCCATGTGGTTATAGAGTGATCCCACTTGGATGCCTACCGATTCTGCAAGATGACGAAGACTGACAGAGGGGTAGCCGTGTATTGAAAACAGCTCAAGAGCCGCCTCCTTTACCGCCTTCCCTGTATCCAATTTTCTGGCTTCAGTGCCATTGGTCAGGACGTCTTCAAAAATTGCGGCCATGTTTACCTTGGGCGACGAGCGTCGAGTCAAAATAATCCGCCCGGGAAGCAGCAATCTCACGGGCGGCTGACAAAATCGTCAGAAACAGAGGAACCGAAACTGGTAGATCAACTGGCTGAGTAATCCTCAGCAAACGAGCGACGGTCGCGGGCGTAATCAACGTTTACATCTGGAATGACCCGGATGCGGACTTTGCTCTGCATTTCTTCCGAGATGTGCGCCACAACACCTGGCATGGTTGAAATCACGGCAAGACCAGTCATTTCAGCAGGCGTAAAGCCCATCTGAGCCAAAATAGCGCCCATCATGCCTACTTCATTGATGACGATTTCAGGCTTATTTGCTTGGGTGGTGAACGCCTTGTGAATGGCTTCATACCATTCACATACATCACCCCAAACGCCACACTCCAATGCCAATGCTTTCAGCTGCTGAGCGCGAGGATCGGTGAAGCGAAAAGCCGGATGACCCAGGCCTGGAACTCGTTCTTTTCGAGCTCGCATGCCATCGACCAATGCGCTAGCAGCCTCGTCAAGGCTTGCAGCGCTTCGTGCGTTAGGCAGTGTCTGGTTCAGGAAATGGCCAGTCTGATCGGGTGCCAGCGAGTACTCGCCAGCCGATAACACCGCCGTAGCAAGGCCGGCGACCATAGAAGGATTGCTGGATACACAGTAGCGCGCGGCGGCTGTGCCAGGCTTTTTCAGAGCGTAATCCAGTACTGAGCACAGAACCCCATCGATCATTTTTGCCTCGCCCGCTGACGGCAGACGGCCCCGGATGAGCAAAAACGTTGCTTCTGGGAAGCTCAGCTTGCCGATCAAATCACTCAGATCATAACCGCGGATGTAGACGGTGTTGTTCTCGACGTCGCTTACCGATGTTTGCCAATAACGATTTTGCTCTGTGCTCATGTGGATGTCCTTAAAGCGGTGTGACGGCGGCGCCATTGGGCCGGTGTACATCCATCGTATGGCAGGTCTGTTTTTTTGTCTAGCGGGTCAGTTAGAAAGAATGACTGGTTGGTCAGTCACCCGAGGAGTGGCATTGGCATGCGCTGATTGCACGTCACAGGCTAGCCATTGCCCCATGAGTCACGCAGCGCCCAGTCGCCGTCAGCACATCCGATGGGCTTTCTCTGCTCGTGAAATCGAAGGCTTACGCTGCCAGATAAGCGGCAGGCGGTTTCCCCATGTCCCCAGGAGCGATCAGAGGTGATAGGGCAGCATCAGCAGCCAGCTTCCGTCTGTAAAAAGATCATTCTTCACCCTGAAAATACCCTGTGGTCTGATAAAGTGACCATAGGGTATTATTGCTTTTTAGGCTGTGCCTAACCTGTATAGGCTCAGCATTCGGCTTGGAAAATGGGGATGCTCGGATGAAAGATCGGCCTAGAATTGAAGAGCTGAGCCACATTGGATCGCCCGCACGCGCCAATGATGTTGATCGAATGCATGAGGTGGCAACCAGGTCATTTCTTGAAAAAGGATCCGCGGCAGTTAGCCTGAGGGACATTGCATCGGCGGCCGAGATACCTATAGGTTCGATGCATAAACTCACAGGCGGGAAAGAGTGCTTGTTGTTCAGGCTTATAGAGGGGTATGAGATAGGTTTGCATGAAGCAGCATCAGTACGCGTCAAATGTGCACGTACAGCCACAACTGAACTAGATGCCTATGTTACTGCTTATGTGGAATATGGCGTTTCTGCTCGGCAACGGCACCACTTGGCAAGACAAGAATTGTCGGCGCTTCCCGAAAGCTTACAGGCAACTCTACGCTCTCTGAGAGACAAGCGGGTCAACAGTTTGTGGCGAATAATCGCACATGGACATTCAACGAAGTCGTTCGATTGCCCCGAGCTTAGATTCACTGCCAAAATCATCTTAGCTAGCCTGGAGGGTATCTTGAGTAACCGAACGGTCGGAAACGATGAGATTCTGCAGTCTCTTGATCTTCTAAAAAGAATGGCGAATAGATTTGTTATTGCTTATAAAGAACCTGTTTAATGTTTCTCTTGGGGCGAGGCTGGAATTTTAGACTCACAGCTACTCATGTCATCCGTGCAGAAGAGTGGTATCAGCATAAATGAATTAAAGCTACGCTTGTTTTGAACTATTTTTAATAAGTAAGCACGATGCGTCGCATTCTTTGAAACTTCAAGCAGTGAATATCGGCTAAGCATCGGATGTTAGGTCTAGCAGGCTGCTTCAATCAGAATGATCCTCCAGCCACAGAGCTGCATTGGTGTGCCCAACGTTTTATATGCTCCATTGATTGATCCAACAGGGTGAGAGGTGGTATTGGACACGACAACTCGGCCCTCAGAGTTGACAATCAAGCACGGTAGCTCGAATCTTGAAAGCGGGTAAGCCACAGAGCGTTCGAAGTCATCCAGCCTTACGTCTGCAGCTGCTACGCCTATGAAATGATCGGATACAACGATCGGCACGGCTAAGGTGAGCAAGTACTTATCAAAGTCGACATAGGGCCCGACGACCACAGGCTCTCGATTGAGCCGAGGGAGGCTCATCCACTCAGCCTTGGTGTACTCGTAAAAATTACCACGCCAAGGATAGCGACTATTGGAGTCTTCCTGGATGCTTCCATCTGATGAGAGTTCTAGCCAGCTGAGCGCGTAGTCTGTCCCTGGGATAACGTTCTCATCTAAAATAATGCCCAACGAAAAGGCAGATCCATCCAGGCGCATGAGCGCTTTCACAAGACTGGGTCGCATGTGCTTGACATCAGACTCCGCAACTTTGCTATTTTGAGCTGACTTGTTTTCGATTAGTTGGGTGAATTGGCTGCTTATCAGTCTTAATTCACCGAAGACCTTTTCAAATGCAGAGCAGGCGGCCTGCTTTAGAAAATCATTCAACGGTATGGCCTCGAAGTGCTTGTTGGTGTGATCGTGAAGCAATCAAGCTCAGACGCTTCTTGGCCAAAGATTCGAAGGATATTCGCGTTCTGTCACGAGCAAGCGTACCGGCCTCATGCACCAACCTTTGGCCCACCATCTTTGTCACCGCTGCAAGTGTCTGAGCGCACTCTTCTGTATACCCTTGGTCTTCGTGGGCGAGCGCGAGAAGCCAGCTATATTCTTCGTAAGTATGAAGCGCTGCTGAGCTTAATCTGACTGACTGAGCCGCTGCTGCTAGCTCGATGTCGAACCTGGCGTGTGCTCGGCAGGCTGCAATTGCGCTAGTAGCACTAAGCACTCGATTGCAGTATTCCTCCAAACGCGCAATATTCGACGGTGAAGCGCGGCTAGCCGCGAGCTCGGCCGCCTCACCTAGGAGCATTGCTTTCCAATCCGACAGGTCTCTAAGAGCCGTAGCAGATAAGTCTTTCAGTCGAATTTCCGCTTTATCATGGGCCACCCGGGATGTGCGCTGCACGAACGTGCCGCCGCCTCGTCCAGGCTTGGTATCGACTAAACCTTCCAGGCGCAGCTCAGCTAACGCCTCGCGAAGAGTGAAGGCAGTAACGTGAAGCTCCTTGGATAAGGCTGCTTCTTTGGGCAGCATCTCTCCGTCTTCAAAGAAGCCAAGATCAATAGCTGTGCGTAAGCGCGTCACCACTGAGCTGACCCCAGTAAGGTGCTGAGGTCGCAACGAAAACATGGTCACTCCCTGCGGGAGATCTGAACCGAGAGCCATGAGCGTCCTATGGGACAAATGATTACTCCCCATTCTATCGGTCATGACCAACCTATGCGACCCGGAATGTCTCTATCCGGGTCGTGGCCTCGCTTGTAAGCGACACCTTTCGTCAGGTGTTCAGCTTAGCTGTAATAACCTACCGTTGCTTTGACCTCCAAGTACTCGGTCAACGCATGCGGGCCGCCCTCCCGGCCATTCCCGGATTGCTTGTATCCCCCAAATGGAGCCATGACGTCCCAGTCCGGATAATTGATGAAAACCGATCCAGCCCGCAGTTTGCGGGCCACCAAGCGAGCGCGGTCGATATCAGAGGATTGAACGTATCCGGCCAATCCATAGTGACTGCTGTTCGCGATGGCAAGGGCTTCTTGTTCCGTGCTGTACGCGGAAATGACTAATACAGGCCCGAATATCTCCTCGCGAAGAATAGCCATCGACGACTTAGCGTCTGCGAAAACAGTCGGCTTCGCGTAGTAGCCTTTCGTGAGGCCGTTTGGTGTACCCACGCCGCCGGCGACAAGCCTGGCGCCTTCATCGATCCCACTCTGGATCAGCGCTTGCACCTTGTTGAGCTGCATTTCGCTCGCCAGCGGCCCTAGCTCAACTGACTCGTCTTGAGGGTCTCCCACGATCAGCGTATTGGCCGTCCTTGCGGCTACGTCCAGCGCCTGTTCATAAAAAGTCGCCGGCACCAACATATGGGTAGGTGCATCGCATGATTGGCCGCTGTTAGACATGCAGATGCGTACACCTGTCGAGACAGCAGTCTCGATATTGGCATCATCCAACACAATATTGGCGGATTTCCCACCTAGTTCCTGGGTAACCCGTTTGACCGTATCAGCAGCCGCTTTTGCCACCAAAATTCCGGCTCTTGTGGAGCCTGTAAAGGAAATCATGTCCACATTGGGGTGCCTAGATAGAGCCTCGCCCACGTTTGGGCCATCCCCATTCACTAGGTTGAACACACCATTAGGTAGCCCTGCTTCATGCAGAATCTCCGCAAATATGATTGCATCAAGAGGTGCTATTTCGCTTGGTTTGAGCACGATGGTGCACCCTGCAGCAATAGCAGGAATTACCTTGCAAATAATTTGATTCAGAGGCCAATTCCACGGGGTAATCAACGCGACTACGCCAATAGCCTCCTTAGTGACCTGGGTGGTTCCGTGCTGTTCCTCGAATGGGTAGTCTTCTAGGATCTTGATCATCGCTTCAATATGCGCGGAGCACGTGTAGGTCTGTGCTTCACGGGCGAAGGAGATAGGTGCCCCCATCTCCCTTGTTGTGATTTGAGCCACTTCCTCTCTGCGTTCGTTGAAGCCTTTGAGAATCCGCTGAAGCAGGTGGACTCGTTCCGACACTGAGGTGGTCGAAAACCCGTCAAACGCCGCCTTGGCTGCGGCAACAGCCTTGTCAACGTCAGCAGCCGTCCCCATAGCGATTTGGTCAAAAGCCTCTTCTGTGGATGGATCGATCACATCCAGGAAATTTGATTCCGTAGGAGCTACCCAGGCGCCATCGATATAAAATTTCTTTGTATTGCTCACTGCATTCCCCTTAATACTCTTATCGAACCAACATGCCAGCGGCTCGCTGGCATGCCTAAATTCAGATTTCTTGACGACCAATTGCCCGGTAGACCCCTGGTTTCGAAGATTTCAGTCTTATCCCGTAGATTGAGCCGAGGACGAGTGCGGCGAACAAGAATGCCAGCAGGATCATTGCTGTTTGCTCGCTACCAGTGAGAAGACCGATGTTGGACGTGGCCAGCCAAGCGGTGACGAGCAGTCCAAGCAATGCCAGCACCGGCGCAATCACGGACTGCCATTTAGACGCTGTGTGATCCACTCTCTTGAAAAATACCAATACGGCCACGGTCGTTAGGATTTGCAGGATCAAGAGGGTGTACCCCGCGATTCCAACCAGAGATGCATAGCCGCCGTAGGGTTCGATCTGAGAGATGACCACAGCTATTACGCTTGCCAGCGTAATTAACAGAACTGTCGCCGACGCTTTATAAGGGGAGCCATGACGCGGGTGCACCTTGGCAAAGGCCTTTGGGAATACGCCATCAACGCTCAATGAGTAGATGTAGCGGCCTAGAATGTTATGAATGGCCAAAACACAGGCAAAGATGCTTGTGGCCATCAACGTATGAACCACATCAACGCCCACCCGACCCAAATACATCTCGATCGCCAGCAAACCCGAATTTGACGGGTCGTTGATCGATTTTTGAAGCGCTTGCTCTGGCCCTAGCGCCCAGATAAACGCAGTGGTACCAGAGGCAAAAATAAAAGTCATAACGATAATGGCGATGTATGTAGCGCGGGGAACTGTCCTTTCCGGGTCGCGAGCTTCTTCACGAAAAACGGCTGTTGCCTCGAAGCCAGCAAAACAAGTCACGCCGAACAGGACAGCAAGGCCAATCGAGCCTGACGTAATGGCACTGGGGGTAAGCCATTCAAAACCAATACCACTCGCACCACCCTTGGTTACCACGCTCGCTTCCCATACGAAAACGACGATAATTTCCAACACTAGAGCAGCAGTCAGTACCTTCGCTGAAAGGCTAATGCGGTAATGACCCAAGATGCCAACGAGTAGCGCAATCAGCAGAGTCCACTGCCACCAGGGGAGGCTATCTATTCCGATCCATGACAGTGAAATGGAAGAAAAAATGACACCTGCGTACAGATAGGCACCCACCAACATGAACGTGTAGGCAAGGATCGCCATGAACGCGCTCCCTAGGCCGAGCGGACGTCCAAGACCAGCTGTGATGTAGGCGTAATAAGCACCAGCATTCGGTACGTGCCGCGCCATAGTCGTGAAACCCACAGCGAACAGGAGCATTAAAGCTCCCGCTGCCAGGTATGTCAGGGGCGCGCCCAGACCGTTGCCTGCACCGATGATGACGGGAATCAACCCAATGATGATCGTAAGCGGCGCGTTGTAGGCCAGAACAGTGAACACGATATCCATCGTGCCCAAATGCCCTTTCAATCGACGGTTTGTGTCTGTAGCGGTAGCAGGTGAACCCGCTGAATACGCCATTTTTTCGGAATAGCTCATACATCCCCCTTGCTGCTGCCAGAGCAATTGCTCAAATGACGATTGTGAAAAAACGGGCTGAGGCTCATGCCTTGTATGGCGGTCGTTTTTTCGTTTCGAATCTGCATGAAGTGCAGAGTCATTGGCAGAGAAGCTAAGGGTCGCCGCGTTCGGGATTTGGATGAGACATCCGGCCTGAAGGGCGTAATGCTGCTTGTTTTTACTCTACCGGCGCGATGATCGGGGCCAAGGTAGGTTGCTGTGCTCGCTTCGTCATGGGAGCGATTACTCCCACGCGATCGATGCCAGCGCTGTGTCTGGAGTCGGGGCATGCTTCACCTCTTGTTGTTGTGTTCAGCGTGTCGTTGCGTAGCCCATTTAAAATCTACGCCCACAAATATTTTTAGACAAGGCCTTTTGAGGTTGGTAACGTAATCCTCAGCGTCCGGCATGGGCTGCTAACAGTAAATGGCCTACTGAGACAAGAAAAATGGCCTTTTTTGTCGCTATCTGCCGCTAATTTGCTAACTCATGTGCCACGCCAGAACTCGGCGACGATCGGCTTTTTTTCAGCCTGGTCGTAGTGGGCAGACACGCGATGCCACGAATTTTCGTGGGACAACGAGACGTATAGGTGGGCGAAATGAGTACGAAATCGAGTGAGAGCTACGATTACATCGTGGTAGGTGCAGGCTCTGCAGGATGCGTTTTAGCCAGTCGACTTTCAGAAGATCCGGAAGTCAGAGTGTTGGTAATCGAAGCGGGTGGGCCCGATCGAAAGTGGGATTTCCGTATCCAGATGCCTGCTGCGCTCACCTATCCGCTCACTGGAAAGACCTATAACTGGCAATTTCTGACCGAACCAGTCGAGGCCCTAAATGGGCGCCGCGTACCCTATTTTCGAGGCAAGGTATTGGGCGGTTCGTCAACCATCAATGGCATGGTTTACATCCGCGGCAACGCCATGGACTACGATAACTGGGCGAAGGATCCAGAGCTTAAGCACTGGTCGTATGACCAATGCCTACCCTATTTCAAGCGCGCCGAATGCTACGACCAAGGGGAGAGTGAGTATCGGGGTGGAAGTGGGCCTCTTCATGTCACGAAAGGATTTGGTGCTAGCCCCCTCTACCAAGTCTTCATCGAAGCGGCTCAAGAAGCTGGGCATGCGCGCGTAAATGATCAAAATGCCTATCGTCAGGAAGGATTCGGTCGAATGGACATGACTGTCCATAAAGGCGTCCGAGAAAGCACCGCAAAGGCATACCTGCACCCAGCCATGGCGAGACCCAACCTGGAGGTAATTACCGGAGCACTGGTTCGCTCAGTCGCTTTTGAAGGTACGCGTGCGGTAGGGGTCAGTATTCTGAGCGAAGGTAAGGAGCAGATCGTTCGCTGTGATCGTGAGGTGATCCTTTGTGCGGGTGCAATCCAATCGCCGCAAATTCTAATGTTGTCCGGTGTTGGCCCCGCCGAAGAACTGACCAAACATGGGATCAAGGTTGTCTGTGACTCACCCGGTGTTGGGAAGAACCTGGGGGATCATATGGAATTCATCGTTGCCTATGACTGCACGAAACCTGTCTCGTATTATTCGGAATTGAAGCTTCACCGTCAGGCTGCAATCGGAGCCCAATGGCTTACTACGCACAAAGGGCTTGGTGCTTCCAACTTCTTCGAGGCGGGTGGGTTTTTGCGATCTTCTCCTGACAAGCCCTGGCCGGACGTGCAGCTCCATTTTGTCGGTGTTGCTGCTGAATACAGCGGACGCATGGCGGCAGAAGGGCACAGCTATCAAGTGCACTTGGGGCCCCAGCGTCCGCTGAGTCGAGGATGGGTCACATTGGCGTCAGCAGATCCTACGGCAGCACCACTTATCCAACCTAATTGGCTCACTCACGAGCAAGATTGGATCGATTCGCGCAATGCGATACGCGCGACCGTGGACATCATGGAGCAGGAAGCTTTCAAGCCCTACCGAGGCAAGCAACTGAAGCCCACAGCTGACATGATGACTGACAAGGGACTGGATGAATTCATCCGCGATCATGCCGAGTCGGGCTACCACTTCTGCGGAACCTGTAAAATGGGCAGCGGCCCCGAAGCTGTCGTCGATGGCCAACTGCGAGTTAAAGGTGTCCAAGGTCTAAGGGTTGTGGACGCTTCAATCATGCCGGAGGTGACCAATGGGAACACAAATGCTCCCACGATCATGATTGCCGAACGCGCTTCTGACATGATCCGGGGCCGGCAACAGCTACCTGCCAATAATGCGCCGGTATATAGGGCTCTGGTTGGAATCCCCTCAGCTGTAAAAACATACGCGTAAGATCTTCAGATCGAAAAAGGCTCCCACTCAACCCGGGAGCCTTCAGGTCTAAGAGCCATGGTATACCATTGCCTCTTTTCTACAGCCTTCGCCTGAGCCGTGCTTGCGGTTTTTTCTTAAATCAGCGACGCTTTTCTGTAGAAAAGTTGGTCTGCAGTGGTCAACTGATCCCGGACACTGAATTGAGTTTTCCTCAGCGACAGCAGGCGCTAGCCCTTCGTTGAACTGATGGGGTTTCCGCCAGTGGTGCCGTTCTACCAGGACCCAGCCGATATCCTGTTTAGCCAACGCGGCGCTCATGTAGCCCACCGTCGGTATCCATTCGGTTTTCAGGCTGCAAAATAGCCGCTCCATCGGCCCATAATTATCGCAGTTGCCGCGTCGACACATGCTCCGAGTGAAGCGGTGTCGCCACAGTCTCTGACGGAAACTTCGGGTGTCGTACTGGCTGCCTTGGTCGCTTTGCAATAACACGTTTTGCCGCCTGCCGCGCTGCTCGTATGCCATGTCCAGTGCCTTGATTACCAGATCGGTGTCGGGCTCGGCTGAGAACGCCCAACCCACAACTTAGAGAACATAAAGGTCGATGACCGCTGCCAGCTAGTGCCATCAATCTTAGGCCCAGACGTACCTAATGCCACCGCACCAGACCTTGTTGGGCGATGCCACGCTGGACCCTCGATCAAGAACGTTAGCAATATCAGGTCGCTCCACGGTGGACTTTTTGTAGGCATGTTAGCCCGGCTTTTGCTGATCAAGTTCATCTCGCACATCAACTTACGTACGTCGAATCGCCCAATCTACATGCCGTCCTCTTTCATCATTAGCACGATGGTCCGGCTGCCCCCAGCGCCCCTGCTTTGCGTAAACAGCGCACTAACGCGGCTGCAGATAACCACACGTTCAGCGTCCGAATATCGACGTTTTCGGCAGTACGCGTAGTAACACGATCGGGTGACTTCAGATACCGAGCACAACAGATCAACCGGCTTCTCGGAGCGAAGCTGATCGACTGACGCGAGCGCTCGTGTCAATCGGCCATCAAGAGCGAATAGTCTTTTTTAAAATCGATTATTTCCGTTCAATGCGGTTGATCCGGGCTTCCAGTTCCTGGATTCCCTGCTGCTCGGATGTTAGCGCTTGGCTGGTCGGCTTGACGCCACCTCGCTCCTGCTGAAGCAGGTTGGCCCACCGGCGCAGGGCCTACGCAACCAGTCCAAGCGACTGCGATGCATCAGTGTGCTCAAGGGCCATCGAAATGGGCATCAGATCTCGTCAGAAATACCTCTTCTTCTAGCTATCCCACAGCTGAGCAATCAAGACAGCACAGCCGGAGTCACCCACTTGGCTCATCAAACGCAACCCAGGTTGTGATCCCCCTCCCTTCCAGTTAACCTCCCCACCGTCGCTGCATATTCAGTGACCCAGGCTTGGCGGCCTGAGAGATACGGCGTAAAGCGCCGCCTCACCCATCGCGGCTTTTTTATGCCCGCGATGTCGTGTTATGGCGAGTTGCGCAGGGACCTCTTCGGAGGTGCCGGTTCGTATCCCGGTCCGCCAACCTTGTGCAATTCGCCACCCTTCCTGCTTGGCGGCAGAGGGTGTCGATTCCTCACTCGATACGGATCATCACACCATGACTACTTTGCATAACTGCAAAACCTTGGGTATCACTTCGTTCGCCCGGTGCGGCGACGGCTCGCACACGTTATTTCTGGTCAACTCCAATGTCCCCGCCGATGTGGCGCTCGAATATGCAGCGATGCTGCAAGCGAGCGTTAATCAGGCGCTGCTGGAGGCAGTGGAGGGGGATACGGGGACTGCGCTGCTGTGGCCGGCTTTGTATTTAGGTGAGATGGCAAAGGCGATCATTGATGATCTGGCTGAGGGGGCGAAGGCGGTGGGCTAGGCTTGAGGCTATCGCTTTCAGGCTTTCGTCAGGAATGTCTGAATCCTGAGGGGATGAGCATGGCTCAATGTCGGAGGTGGCTTATTCGCGGGCAGAGCCCGCTCCCACAGGAGCTGCGGCATCCCGTAGGAGCGGTCATTGGCCGCGAAGGGCGCACCGTGTGGTACCTGACACACCGCGGTGCGCCCTTCGCGGCCACGGACCGCTCCTACGAACGGGGTTGCGTTCAGTGCGGACCGGTCACTGCGGTCAACCCGCCGCGCAGATCGGCGCCGCTGGGCTTCTGGTAGACGCTCAGGCCAAACTCCGGCAGCACGGCCAGCAGGTAATCGAAGATATCGCCCTGAATCCGTTCGTACTCCGCCCACGCCGTGGTGCGGGTGAAGCAGTAGATTTCCAGCGGCACGCCCTCGGCGGTGGCTTCCATCTGACGGACCATGCAGGTCATGTTCGGCTGGATGTCCGGGTGGGCGTTGAGATACGCCAGCGCGTAGGCGCGGAAAGTCCCCAGGTTGGTCATGCGCCGCTGGTTGGCCGACAGTTCCGCGACCTCGCCCTGCGCCGCGTTCCACGCCTTGAGTTCGGCCTGCTTGCTGCTGACGTAGCCGCTGAGCAGGCGAATCTGGGTCAGGCGCAATTGCTCCTGTTCGTCGAGAAAGCGTATGCCGCTGGCGTCGATGTGCAGGCTGCGCTTGATGCGCCGTCCGCCGGACTGCTGCATGCCGCGCCAGTTCTTGAACGACTCGCTCATCAGCCGCCAGGTGGGGATGGAGACGATGGTCTTGTCGAAGTTCTGGATCTTCACGGTGTGCAGGGTGATGTCGACGACGTCGCCGTCGGCGCCCACCTGGGGCATCTCGATCCAGTCGCCGACGCGCAGCATGTCGTTGCTGGTCAACTGCACGCTGGCCACGAACGACAGCAGGGTGTCCTTGTAGACCAGCAGGATGACCGCCGACATGGCGCCCAGCCCGGACAGCAGCAACAGCGGCGAGCGGTCGATCAACGTGGCGACGATGATGATGGCACCAAAGATGTACAGGATCATCTTGGCCAGTTGCACGTAGCCCTTGATCGAGCGGGTGCGGGCGTGCTCGGTGCGCGCATAGATGTCGATCAGTGCATTGAGCAGGGCCCCCAGGGCCAGCACCAGGAACAGGATGGTGAAGCCCAGCGCGATGTTGCCGATGACGTGCTTGCTGTTGTCGCTCAGCACCGGGATCAGGCCCAGACTGAACTGCACCACCAGCGACGGCGTCATTTGCGCCAGGCGATGGAAGACCTTGTTGTGCAAAAAGTCGTTGAGCCAGTGCAGCGATGGCCGGCGACTGAGCAGCTTGACCGCGTGCAGGGTAAGGAAGCGCGCCAATCGGCCCAGGGCGAAGGCGGCGATCAGCAGCAGGAACAGTGACACACCGGCCTGCAGGACCGGCTGGTCGTCCAGGCCAGTGATGAACGTGACGGTTTGGTGCAAGAGCGATTCGATGTTCATGGGGTGGCGTGCAGCTCCCGGATTGAAAAGGGGCGGGGATTAAAGCCCATCGAGTGGGGCAATCGCCACGCCTGGAAAGATTTGCACGCAATTTACCGACTTACGGGTAAAGAAATTCGGCTAATCGTGCGCAAACCGGTACCCTATGCAGTCGAATTTATGTACTCCGTCGAGGTAACACCCGTGTTTTCCCAATTCGCCCTGCATGAACGCCTGCTCAAAGCCGTCGCCGAGCTGAAATTTGTCGAGCCGACGCCGGTGCAGCTGGCCGCCATTCCCCTGGCATTGCAAGGGCGCGACCTGCGGGTGACGGCGCAAACCGGCAGCGGCAAGACTGCCGCATTCGTCCTGCCGATTCTCAACCGCCTGATGGGCCCGGCCAAGGTGCGCGTCGACATTCGCGTGGTGATCCTGTTGCCGACCCGCGAACTGGCCCAGCAAACTTTGAAGGAAGTGGAGCGCTTCAGCCAGTTCACCTTCATCAAGGCGGGCCTGATCACCGGCGGTGAAGACTTCAAGGTGCAGGCCGCCATGCTGCGCAAGGTACCGGATATCCTCATCGGCACCCCTGGCCGCCTGCTGGAACAGCTCAACGCCGGCAACCTGGACCTCAAGAAGGTCGAGGTGCTGGTGCTCGACGAAGCCGACCGCATGCTCGACATGGGCTTCTCCGAAGACGTGACGCGCCTGAGCGACGAGTGCGGCCAGCGTGAACAGACCCTGCTGTTCTCGGCCACCACCGGCGGTGCCGGGCTGCGCGACATGATCGGCAAGGTGTTGAAGGATCCCGAGCATCTGCTGATCAACAACGTCAGCCAGTTGGCCGAGGGCACTCGCCAGCAGATCGTCACCGCCGACCACAACGTCCACAAAGAGCAGATCCTCAACTGGCTGCTGGCCAACGAGACGTACCAGAAGGCAATCGTCTTCACCAACACCCGGGCCATGGCCGACCGTATCTATGGGCGCCTCGTGGCGCAGGAATACAAGGCGTTCGTGCTGCACGGCGACAAGGACCAGAAGGACCGCAAGCTGGCCATCGATCGCCTCAAGCAGGGCGGCGTGAAAATCCTCGTGGCTACCGATGTGGCGGCCCGCGGCCTGGACGTCGACGGCCTGGACCTGGTGGTCAACTTCGACATGCCGCGCAGTGGCGATGACTACGTGCACCGCATCGGCCGGACTGGCCGCGCCGGCAACGAAGGCCTGGCGATCTCGCTGATCTGCCACGGTGACTGGAACTTGATGTCCAGCATCGAGCGCTACCTCAAACAGACCTTCGAGCGCCGGGTGATCAAGGAAGTCAAAGGTACCTACGGCGGACCGAAGAAGGTCAAGGCGTCGGGCAAGGCGGTCGGCGTGAAGAAGAAAAAGACCGACAAAGACAAGAAGGGCGACAAGAAAAGCGTTGCCAAGGGCCCGACCAAGCGCAAGAGCGTCAACCGTCCCAAGGCCGATGCACCGGCGTTGGTAAGCCAGGACGGGCTGGCGCCGCTCAAGCGTCGCAAGCCGGCTGTCAGCGAGTAAACTGCCCCAGGCAGGCTGGCCTCCCGGCGGAGGCCAGACCTGCCAAAACACCCCGCAAAGCTGTCTTCGCGCAACTCCCCCTCACCCACCCGGTCCCATACCTGGCAAGCCCTTTCACTCATGTGTTGGAGGTTCTTCCGGATGACCACTTACGACTGGCAGTTGATCGAACGGCTGTTGCACGAAGTGCAGAACGGCGCCAATCAGGATTTCACCCCGCACCGCTATGCCCAGGACCACGCCGATGCAGCCACCGCTCAGGGTGACACGCCTGCTGCTGTCGACCAGTTGCAAACCCAGGCCCGCGACTATGAGAAGCTGTTGCTGGAGCGCGGGTTCATCGAGCAGCGTCCTGACAGCGAAGGTGGCACGGGCCGCAACTTTCAGTTGACCATGCGGGGTTCCAGCCTGTTGAGCCTGCTCGACAGCAGCATCCCCGACAACGATCACGGGCTGGAAGTACTCGACGAGCAGGACGATGCGCTGGACCCGGCTACCTTCGATGAGTTGGCCAGTAAACCGCAGATTGTCTGAGCCTTTGGCATGGCTTGAAACCGTGTTGCTCTCTTCGCGGCCGCTGACCGCTCCTACAAGGGGGGAATGCGGTGTGCCTGATGTAGGAGCGGTCAGCGGCCGCGAAGCAGGCGACGTGGTGTGCCTGTGTGAGCGCAACCTTCCGCCGCGTAAGCCTTGTGACGCGTGGCTTGTTACACTGGCGATTCCTCATTGCCTGAAGGCATCGTCATGTCGTGGTCAATTCGCCGATGAGCATCGAACGCCGTCAACCCGATGGATTCGCGCTCAAGGTCATGCTCGGGTTGTGCCTGATCTGGGGTATCCAGCAGGTCACCATAAAATGGGCCGCGCCCGATATCGCCCCGGTGATGCAGGCGGCCATGCGCTCGGGCATTTCCGCGGTCCTGGTGGCCGCACTGATGTGCTGGCGCGGGGGCTGGGCGCACATGCCCTACACCTGGCGCGCCGGGCTGCTGGCCGGCTCACTGTTCGGGCTGGAATTCTTGTTCATCGCCGAGGGCCTGAAGCTGACCTCGGCAGCGCACATGTCGGTCTTTCTCTACACCGCCCCGGTGTTCACGGCGCTTGGCTTGCACGCCCTGCTACCCGGAGAGCGCCTGCGGCCCCTGCAATGGTTGGGCATTGCCCTGGCGTTCAGCGGTATCGCCTTCGCTTTCGCCGGCGGAATTTCCTGGCAACATCTGGACCGACGCATGCTGCTGGGTGATGCACTGGGCGTGATGGCAGGCTTGTGCTGGGGCGCGACCACGGTGGTGGTGCGCACCTCGCGCCTCTCCGAAGCACCCGTGACGCTGACGCTGTTCTACCAGCTGATCGTCTGCGTGATCGGATTGTTGCTTATCGCCCTGGCCACGGGGCAGTTCACGCAGGTCAGTTTTACCCCGGTCGGCATCGCCAGCGTATTGTTCCAAGGGGTGGTGGTGTCTTTCGCCAGCTTCCTGATCTGGTTTTGGCTGCTGCGACGCTACCTGGCGTCCAATCTGGCCGTGTTCTCGTTCATGACCCCGCTGTTCGGCGTGACGTTCGGTGTGCTGCTGCTGGGCGAACCGCTGAGCGTGAATTTCATTCTGGGCGCGCTGTTCGTACTGCTGGGCATCACCTTGGTCAGCGCCGAGCAGTGGGTGCGCCGACGATTACGAACGTGGATAAGGTAATGAATTACTTGCCTGGCAGATGATCAATACGTAGGACTGCGACTTTTCGACACAAGTGCGTGAATGCATCCTACGTCGCTTAGCGCTATGATCGAACAGAAGCGACGGACCATGACCGTCGTTCGGGCTTTTCCCTGAAGGGGGGCGATATGAACGGTAACTTGTACAACTGGCTCCACGATCTGGCTGTCGCACTGGGGCTGGTGCCGCCGCCACCACAGCCTGTGCCTATCCCGGCCGACAACCACCGGCCTCGGCAGCGCCCTCGGCGCTGAGCCCTCCGGGCCCGTCGCGCGCCATGCAAAACGCCCCTTACGGGGCGTTTTTCGTTGCTGACAGCGCTCAAGCCGCCTGGGTATTGGCCCGGCTGGCGTCGACTTTCGCCAGGTAAGCATCCAGGCGAAGCGCGGCCGCATCATCGACGAACAGCCCCAGCTTGCTGCGACGCCACAGCACGTCTTCGCTGCGGGTGGCCCATTCCTGCTCGTACAGGTAATCGACTTCGCGGCTGAACAGCCCCGTGCCCAATTCCTCGCCCAGATCGGCTACCGACTGTGCACCTTCGATCAAACGCCAGCTGCGGCTGCCGTAGCTGACCGCCCAACGCTCGGCCAGGCCGTTTGGCAGCCAGGGAGCTTTCACCCGCATGTCCTGAGCCAGGGCCTGCGGCGTGCTCATGTCTTCGCCACCGGGCAGGGCACTGGTCGCCGTCCAGCTACCGCGCATCTGCGCGAAGAATGGCTTCAACTGAGCCATGGCCGACTCGGCCAGCTTACGGTAAGTGGTCAACTTGCCGCCGAACACCGAAAGGATCGGCGCCTCGCCCTGGCCGCCGCTGAGCGACAGGGTGTAGTCGCGGGTGATGGCCGATGGGTTGTCCGACTCGTCGTTGCACAGCGGGCGAACGCCCGAATAGGTGCGCACCACATCGCTGCGGCTGACCTGTTTCTTGAAGTGGGCGTTCACCACCTTGAGAATGTAGTCGGCCTCGGCGTCGGTGATCTCCACCTTGGACGGGTCGCCTGTGTATTCACGGTCGGTGGTGCCCAGGATGGTGAAGCGATCCAGGTACGGGATGGTGAAGACGATGCGCTGGTCTTCGTTCTGCAGGATGTGCGCCTGCTCGCCTTCGTACAGGCGTGGCACGATCAGGTGGCTGCCCTGGATCAGGCGGATGCCGTATGGGGATTGCAACTGCAGGTCGTCACGAATGAACTTCGCTACCCAGGGCCCGGCCGCATTGACCAGCGCGCGCGCCTTGAGGGTGAACGTGCTGCCGTCCTCACGCTGCAGATTGACCTTCCACACACCGTCTACACGCTTCGCGTCGACACAGCGGGTGCGGGTATGGATGTGTGCGCCTTTTTCTCGCGCTGCCATGGCGTTGAGTACCACCAGGCGAGCGTCGTCGACCCAGCAGTCGGAATATTCGAAACCGCGGGTGATTTCCGGCTTCAACGCACTGTCGGCGCCGAAGCGCAGGCTGCGCGAGCCTGGCAGCTTTTCTCGCTTGCCCAGGTTGTCGTAGAGGAACAGCCCGGCGCGGATCATCCAGGCAGGACGCAGATGGGGCCGATGCGGCAGGACGAAACGCATGGGCTTGACGATGTGCGGAGCCTTGGCGAGCAACACTTCGCGTTCGGCCAGTGCTTCGCGTACCAGGCGAAATTCGTGGTGTTCCAGATAACGCAGGCCGCCGTGGATCAGCTTGCTGCTGGCCGAAGAGGTGTGGCTGGCCAGGTCGTCCTTCTCGCAGAGAAACACGGAAAGCCCACGCCCGGCAGCGTCGGCGGCAATCCCCACGCCATTGATGCCACCACCGATCACGGCGACGTCGTAGATTTCAGCCAGCGGTTGGCGGGGCAAGGTCGAATGGGGCATGGCAGCCTCCTGCGTTTATCAAGGAGCGTTCGAATGAGTGCTTTGAATTCGAACATCAATGTTCAATTTCGAAAATACTAGCCCAATACGAAGGGCTTAGCCAGTCGAAGATGATTGAAATTGTTGATCGAAGGGGGGCAAAGCGAAGAAATACGAACATCACAGGCGAAGCTGATGCGCCGTGGGCGGTGCCAGGTGGGGATTGCGGACGGGCAGGGCGGCTTGCGCCGCTGCCACAGGGTCAGACGATCTCGAGGCGGATCTTGTGTTGCTGCAGCAATTGCAGCAAGGCGGGCACGGGCGGTTGGTCGGTGACCAGGCAATCGATCAGGCTGATCGGGCCCAGGCGGACCATGGCATTGCGGCCGAACTTGCTCGAGTCGGCGGCCAGAATGACTTGGCGCGCATTGGCGATGATCGCCTGGCTGACGCGAACTTCCTGATAGTCGAAGTCCAGCAGGCTGCCGTCTTCGTCGATACCACTGATGCCGACCAGGGCGAAGTCGACCTTGAACTGGGTGATGAAGTCGATACTCGCCTGGCCCACCACGCCGCCGTCACGGCGTACGTTGCCGCCGGCCAGCAGTACGTCGAAGTCGTCCTTGCCGCTGAGGATCGAGGCCACGTGCAGATTGTTGGTGATGATCTTCAGGTGGCTGTGGTTGAGCAGGGCGCGGGCGATGGATTCGGTGGTGGTGCCGATATTGATGAACAGCGAGGCGTGGTCGGGGATCTGGGCGGCAATCGCCTCGGCGATGCGCTGTTTCTCGTCGCGCATCTGGTCGGCACGCATGGCGTAGGCCGTGTTTTCGATGCTCGAATCGTAGGCGGCGCCACCGTGATAGCGACGCAGCAGATTGACCTCGGCCAGCTGGTTGATGTCACGCCGGATGGTTTGCGGCGTCACGACGAACAGTTGGGCCATTTCCTCGATGCTGACATAGCCGCGTTCGCGTACCAGTTCGAGGATCTGCTGTTGGCGGGGAGGCAGGTTCATGGGGCTTCCTTTGGCTGCCATGCAAAAGCATGCATGATGCCGCAGGAACGGGCCCCATCGCCAGAAGTGATTCCATGGACCGCACTTGCGCAGGCCGGAACCGCCCGGTCTGCGCGTTCACTCGGTCACTGCTCTTCGTGCGGTTCCCAGTCACGGGTGCGTTCAACGGCCTTTTTCCAGCCGGCGTAGAGTTTTTCCTTGCCGGTTTCGTCGAGCAGAGGCTCGAAGGTACGCTCGATCACGGCCTTGCCGCGCAACTCATCCAGGCTGCCCCAGAAGCCGCACGCCAGGCCCGCCAGATAGGCGGCACCCAAGGCCGTGGTTTCGCGCATCTGCGGACGCTCCACCGGAGTGCCGAGAATGTCGGCCTGGAACTGCATGAGGAAGTTGTTGGCCACCGCGCCGCCGTCCACGCGCAGGGCGCTCAGGCGCTCGCCGGAATCCTGTTGCATGGCGTCGAGCACGTCGCGGGTCTGGTAGGCAATCGATTCGAGCGCCGCGCGAATGATGTGGTCGACGCGCACGCCGCGGGTCAGGCCGAACAGCGCGCCACGGGCATAGGGGTCCCAGTAGGGCGCGCCCAGGCCGGTGAACGCCGGCACCAGGTAGACACCATTGGTGTTCTTCACCTTGCTGGCGAAATATTCGGTGTCGTAGGCGTCGTTGACGATCTTCAGTTCGTCACGCAGCCACTGCACGGTCGAGCCACCGTTGAACACGGCGCCTTCCAAGGCGTAGGCGACTTCGCCACGCGGGCCGCAGCCGATGGTGGTGAGCATCCCGTGCTGCGACGTGACGGCCTTCTTGCCAGTGTTCATCAGTAGGAAGCAGCCGGTGCCATAGGTGTTCTTGGCCTGGCCAGGCTCGACGCACATCTGGCCGAACAAGGCGGCCTGCTGGTCGCCGGCGATCCCGGCAATGGCGATGCCGCTCTTGGTATGGCCGTAGATTTCCGACGACGACTTGACCTCTGGAAGCATCTCGCGCGGGATGTCCAGGGTCTGCAGCATCTTCTCGTCCCACTCCAGGGTGTGGATGTTGAAGAGCATGGTGCGCGAGGCGTTGGTGTAGTCGGTGACGTGCACCTTGCCGCCGGTGAATTTCCAGATCAGCCAGCTATCGACGGTGCCGAACAGCAGCTCGCCGTTGCGTGCGCGCTCGCGGCTGCCTTCGACGTTGTCGAGGATCCATTTCAGCTTGGTGCCGGAAAAGTACGGGTCGACCACCAGGCCGGTGGTCTGCTTGATGTAGTCTTCCAGGCCGTCGCGCTTGAGCTGCTGGCAGATCTCGGTGCTGCGTCGGCACTGCCAGACCACGGCATTGTAGATCGGGCGACCGCTGTTCTTGTCCCACACTACGGTGGTTTCACGCTGGTTGGTGATGCCGATGGCCGCAACCTGGGCGTGGCTCAGCCCGGCCTGGGCCAAGGCCTCGACCATGGTCGCGCTCTGGGTGGCGAAGATTTCCATCGGGTCGTGCTCGACCCAGCCGGCCTGCGGATAGTGCTGGACGAATTCGCGCTGCGAGGTGCCGACGACATTGGCGTCGCGGTCGAAAATGATCGCCCGGGAGCTGGTGGTACCTTGGTCCAGGGCAATGATGTAGTTCTTGTTGTCGGTATCGGTCATGTCGATGGCCTTGCGCAAGTGTGCAATAAATGCGGAATGTGGTGTTTGTGCAGGCTCAGGAGGCCTGCACCTTCGATGCGGACGCTTCGGCCGACCCGTTGTTCGAGTTTGGCAAATGGCGTGCGATCAGTACCCGGTACGCGCCGGCGCCCAGGCAGGCACCTACGATCGGCGCCACGATGGGAACGATGAAATAGGGAATCGTGCGGCCACCGGTGAAGGCTATTTCACCCCAGCCGGCGATGAACGTCATCAGCTTTGGACCGAAATCCCTGGCCGGGTTCATGGCAAAGCCGGTCAGCGGCCCCATGGCGCTGCCGATCACGGCGATCAGCAAGCCGACCAGCAGCGGCGCCATGGCCCCGCGCGGAAGACCGTTGTGCTCGTCGCCCAGGGCCATGATCACCGCCATCAGGATGGCGGTGATGACCATCTCGACCAAAAAGGCCTGACCGATGGACAGCGCCGCATGGGGGTAGGTGGAGAAGATGCTCGCCGTTTCGAGGCTCGCTTGCGTGCCCCTGACGATGCCGTGGGTTTGTTCGTAATCGAAGAACAGGCTGCTGTAGAGGGTATAGACCAGTGCTGCGGAACAGAACGCGCCTGCCACCTGAGCCAGAATATAGAAGGGCAGCTTGCGTTTATCGAAGCCGCCGAACAGGCACAGGGCGATGCTGACCGCAGGGTTCAGATGGGCACCGGACACGCCCGCCGTCAGGTAGATCGCCATGCTCACGCCGACGCCCCAGATGATGCTGATTTCCCACAGACCGAGGCTGGCACCTGCGACCTTGAGCGCCGCGACGCAGCCGGTACCGAAGAAGATAAGCAGTGCGGTGCCGAGAAACTCGGCAGTGCACTGGCCCGACAGGGTCGGTTGTTGCTGTGCGGTCATCGTGTATTACCCCAATTGTTTTTTTTGTCTGACGTCGTTTTCGGCGCCTGGAATCTGTCGTCGTACGATCCCCATCACACGTCGCAGTACAGCCTTCGAGCACATTGTACTATCGTGCCTATCTTCACAAACGAAAAAATATAGACAAGAAACGCCGCTGTCAAAGGTCGAAAGCGAACGAGTTCGTTCATTGCCTACGAACTTTTCCGCGCATTTCCGGCAAAGCCACGGTTGGCGTGGCTTGCCCGCCTGTGTCCTAATGCCGGGCCTGTTTTTTATTTGTCTGGAGTCCCTGCATGACCCCCGCCCTGGACCTCTTGAAGAAGCACCGCGCCGAGCATCGAGTGCATGCCTATGAACATGATCCCAAAGCAGCTTCCTATGGACTCGAAGCGGTGGAAAAGCTCGGTCTGACCGCCGCGCGGGTGTTCAAGACCCTGCTGGCGGCGACCGAAAGGAGCGAGCTGCTGGTGGCAGTGGTGCCGGTGACCGGCACCCTGGATCTCAAGGCGCTCGCGCATGCGGCCGGCGTGAAGAAATGCGAGATGGCAGATCCGCAGGCTGCGCAGCGGGCCACGGGGTATCTGCTGGGCGGGATCAGCCCGCTGGGGCAGAAGAAGCGCTTGCGGACCTTCATCGACCAAACCGCCGAGGCATTGCCCAGCATGTTCGTCAGCGCCGGCAGGCGCGGGCTGGAAGTCGAGCTGGCGCCGCAGCTGCTGGCCGAGCACACCCAGGGTCGCTTCGCCGATATCGGCCGCCCTTGATGCACCAAGGAAATTATTCATCGACTCGACGAGTCGAACGCCGATAGCCAGACGGCTTGGCCGCCACCCCTTTCCGCAACAGCGAGGATTGCCATGCAACTGGATTTCCATCAGGTCGATGCGTTTACCCAACAGCCTTTTGCTGGCAACCCGGCAATGGTCTACCGCCTCGACAGCTGGCTGGCCGACGAGCTGATGCAGAAGATCGCCGCCGAGCACAACCTGGCGGAGACCGCGTTTTTGGTTCGCGAAGCGCAGGGCTGGCACATCCGCTGGTTCACCCCGCGCACCGAGGTGCCCTTGTGTGGCCACGCCACCCTGGCCAGCGCCTACGTGCTGTTTCATGTCTATGGGGAGACAGCGTCGAGCCTGTCATTCGCCAGCCGCTCGGGCAACCTTACCGTCAGCCGCGAGGGCGACCGGCTGTGGCTGGACTTCCCGGCGATGATGCCCGAGGAGCAGTTGGGCCTGACCTTGGAGGTTGAGCGTGCCTTGGGTTGCGAAGCGGTCGACGTAATGGCGGCGGCGTCGCTGTTCGTCCTGCTGGAGTCGGAGCAGGCGGTACGCCAGTGCCGCCCGAACATGGCGGCCCTGGCACGCTTGCCCTGGCCCGGGGTGATCATTACCGCCCGGGGCGACCATCAGGACTTCGTTTCGCGCTACTTCGCACCTGCCATCGGCATCGACGAGGACGCGGTCACCGGCTCCACCCATTGCAGCCTCATCCCGTACTGGTCGAGGCGTCTGGTCAAGACCAGCCTCACTGCCTACCAGTGCTCGGCGCGGGGTGGCGATCTGTTTTGCCGGATGGAAGGCGAACGAGTCAAGATCGGCGGCTACGCCACGTTGATCAGCAGCGGCCGGCTACTGCTCGGTGCCCAGCCCTGATTGCGCCGAAGCCAGTGTGCCGGCCTGATCGTCGAGCAGCGCCATGAAGGCCCGCGCCGCATTCGACAGGGTCCGTTCGGTGTGCAGGATATAACCCAACTGGCGGCTCAGCTGCACACCGGGTAGCTGGAAGCGCGCCACTTGCTCGTCGAGCATGGTGCGCGGCAGCACACTCCACGCCAGGCCGATCGACACCATCATCTTGATGGTTTCCAGGTAGTTGGTGCTCATGGCGATGTTCGGGCTCAGGCCTTGCGCCTCGAACAGGCGGCTGACGATGTGGTGGGTGAAAGTATTGCCGCCCGGAAACACCGCCGGATGTTCGGCGATATCGCTCAGCTTCACCACCGCCTGCAGGGCCAGCGGATGTTCCGGGGCGGCGACGAAATCCAGCGGGTCATGCCACACCGGTACCGAGCGCACCAGGTGATGGGGCTCGGGCGCCAGGGTGATCACCGCCAGCTCCGCACGTCCGTGCAGGATCTCCTCATAGGCCACTTCCGAATCGAGAAACTGGATGTCCAGGGCGACCTTGGGGTACATCCGCGTGTAGGTGCGCAGCAGCGAGGGCAATCGGTGCAGACCTATGTGGTGGCTGGTGGCGAGGGTCAGGCGGCCCGTCACGTCGCCGCTCAGGTTGGTCAGGGCGCGGCGGGTGTCTTCCAGCACATCGAGAATCTGGTAGGCGCGGGGCAGCAGGGCCCGGCCGGCCTCGGTCAGATTGACTTCGCGGCCCAGGCGATCGAACAAACGCACGCCCAGCTGCGATTCCAGCCCGGCGATGCGTTTGCTGATCGCCGGCTGAGTCAGGTGCAGCCGATCCCCGGCCCTGGAAAAACTGCCCACTTCGGCGATGGCTATAAAGGCATTGAGACTGGCCAGGTCCATGCGCGAATTCCTTTTGGTTATCCAAAGTATGAAAATTATGAATTTGAGTTATTCAAGATAACCTCATAGCATCACCCCTACAAGCCAAGCGGTTATAGGCATAGAAAAGACAGCAAGACTGATGAGGAAACGTCTGATGGCCGGCAAAACGCTCTACGACAAGCTCTGGGATTCGCATTTGGTCAAGCAGCGCGACGATGGCTCGGCGCTGATCTACATCGACCGTCACATCATCCACGAAGTGACTTCGCCCCAGGCGTTCGAAGGCTTGCGCCTGGCCGGCCGCAAACCGTGGCGCATCGACGCCAACATTGCCACGCCCGACCACAACGTGCCGACTACCCCGGAACGCAAGGGCGGCATCGGCGCGATCGCCGACCAGGTGTCGCGTCTGCAGGTGCAGACCCTTGACGACAACTGCGACGAGTACGGCATCACCGAATTCAAGATGAACGACGTACGCCAGGGTATCGTCCATGTCATCGGCCCGGAGCAGGGCGCGACCTTGCCCGGCATGACCGTGGTCTGCGGCGATTCGCACACCTCGACCCACGGTGCCTTCGGTGCCCTGGCCCATGGCATCGGTACCTCGGAGGTCGAGCATGTGCTCGCCACGCAGTGCCTGGTGGCCAAGAAAATGAAGAACATGCAGGTGTTGGTCGAAGGTACCTTGCCGTTTGGCGTGACCGCCAAGGACATCGTGCTGGCCGTGATCGGCAAGATCGGCACCGCCGGCGGCAATGGCCATGCCATCGAGTTTGCCGGCAGCGCCATTCGCGACTTGTCGGTGGAAGGCCGCATGACCATCTGCAACATGTCGATCGAGGCCGGCGCCCGCGTGGGCCTGGTGGCTGCCGATGAAAAGACCGTCGCCTACGTCAAGGGTCGGCCGTTCGCGCCCAGCGGCGCTGATTGGGACAAGGCGGTGGAGTCGTGGAAAGGGCTGGTATCCGACGCCGATGCCCACTTCGACACCGTGGTGCGCCTGGATGCCGCGCAGATCAAGCCGCAGGTCAGCTGGGGGACCTCGCCGGAAATGGTCTTGGCCGTTGACCAGAACGTGCCGGACCCGGCGCGCGAGTCGGATCTGGTCAAGCGCGGTTCCATCGAGCGCGCGCTGAAATACATGGGCCTGACCGCCAATCAGGCGATCACCGACATTCAGCTCGACCGCGTGTTCATCGGCTCGTGCACCAATTCACGCATCGAAGACTTGCGCGCCGCCGCAGTGATCGCCAAGGGCCGCAAGGTGGCCTCGACCATCAAGCAGGCCATCGTCGTGCCAGGCTCGGGCCTGGTCAAGGCGCAAGCAGAGCGCGAAGGCCTGGACAAGATTTTCCTCGAGGCGGGCTTCGAATGGCGTGAGCCGGGCTGCTCCATGTGCCTGGCGATGAACCCGGACCGGCTGGAGTCGGGCGAGCACTGCGCATCGACCTCCAACCGCAACTTCGAGGGCCGCCAGGGCGCCGGTGGGCGTACCCATCTGGTCAGCCCGGCCATGGCCGCCGCAGCCGCCGTCGTCGGTCGTTTCGTCGACGTTCGTGAATTGATCCAGGGGGACGCAGCATGAAAGCCTTCACTCGACACACCGGCCTGGTCGCTCCGTTGGATCGTGCCAACGTCGATACCGACCAGATCATTCCCAAGCAGTTCTTGAAGTCGATCAAGCGCACCGGCTTTGGCCCGAACCTGTTCGACGAATGGCGCTACCTGGATGTCGGTCAGCCTTACCAGGACAATTCCAAGCGCCCGTTGAACAAGGATTTTGTCCTCAATCACGAGCGCTACCAAGGTGCCAGCGTGCTGCTGGCGCGGGAGAACTTCGGTTGCGGTTCCAGCCGCGAGCATGCGCCGTGGGCGTTGGATGAGTATGGCTTTCGCGCCGTGATCGCGCCGAGCTATGCAGATATCTTCTTCAACAACAGCTTCAAGAACGGCTTGCTGCCGATCATCCTCAGTGATGAGCAAGTCGATGAGTTGTTCCAGGAAGTCGAGGCCGCCCCGGGTTACCAGTTGACCGTGGACCTGGCGACCCAGAGCGTGACCAGCCCGAGCGGCAAGGTCTACAGCTTCGAGATCGACGAGTTTCGCAAGCATTGCCTGTTGAATGGGTTGGACGATATTGGCCTGACCTTGCAGGACGGTGAGGCGATTGCGACGTTCGAGGCCAAGCATCGGGCCAGCCAGCCTTGGTTGTTTCGTGATTGATTGATGTAGGCAGGTTTGGCCTTTTCGCGGGCAGAGCCCGCTCCCACATGGGCGGCGAGTCCTCTACGCGCGAAGAGGCCCGCAAGACCACCGAAAACCCAGGCACAAGGAAGCCCAGCCCATGACCCAGCACACCCAAGTCGTGCAGAAACAGTTCGGTGAACAGGCTTCGGCCTACCTGAGCAGCACCGTTCACGCCCAGGGCGCGGAATTTGCGCTGCTTCAGGCGGAGCTGGCGGGCCAGTCCCAGGCTCGGCTGTTGGACCTGGGGTGTGGCGCCGGCCACGTCAGTTTTCATTGCGCGCCTCTGGTCAAGCAGGTGGTGGCCTATGATCTGTCGCAACAGATGCTCGACGTGGTCGCCAGCGCTGCCAGCGAGCGGGGGCTGGGCAATGTCAGCACCCAACTCGGCCCGGCCGAGCAGCTGCCGTTCGCCGACGCCGCCTTCGACTATGTGTTCAGCCGCTATTCGGCGCATCACTGGAGCGACCTCGGCCTGGCCCTGCGCGAAGTGCGCCGTGTGCTCAAACCCGGTGGCATGGCCTGCTTCATCGACGTGATGTCGCCGGGCAGCCCGCTCCTCGATACCTATCTGCAAAGTGTCGAAGTGCTGCGCGACACCAGCCATGTGCGCGACTACAGTGCCGGCGAATGGCTGAGCCAGGTCAATGAAGCGGGTCTGCAGGTACGCGGGCACACTCGCCAGCGCCTGCGCCTTGAATACGCCTCGTGGGTCGAGCGCATGCGCACGCCCGAGGTCATGCGCGCGGCCATCCGCGCCTTGCAGCAAGCCGTGGGCGCCGAGGTGCGCGAGTATTACCAGATCGACGACAATGGCTCGTTCAGTACCGACGTGCTGGTGTTGTGGGCCCAGCGTTGAGCATTCATTCACGGCCCGCCCGAGGGCATGCCGTATTACCGGAATTAACGAGGAACGCATGAGCAAGCAGATTCTGATTCTCCCAGGCGACGGCATCGGCCCGGAAATCATGGCCGAAGCGGTCAAGGTGCTGGAACTGGCCAACGACAAGTTCCAGCTGGGCTTCGAACTGGCCCACGACGTGATCGGCGGCGCTGCCATCGACAAGCATGGCGTGCCGCTGGCCGACGAGACCCTGGCACGTGCCCGTACCGCCGACGCGGTGCTGCTGGGCGCGGTGGGCGGGCCGAAATGGGACAAGATCGAGCGCGATATTCGCCCGGAACGCGGTCTGCTGAAGATTCGCTCGCAGTTGGGCCTGTTCGCCAACCTGCGTCCTGCCATTCTCTACCCGCAACTGGCCGATGCTTCCAGCCTGAAGCCGGAAATCGTTGCCGGGCTGGACATCCTCATCGTCCGCGAGCTGACCGGCGGCATCTACTTCGGCGCGCCGCGTGGTGTGCGCGAGCTGGAAGGCGGCGAGCGCCAGGCCTACGACACCCTGCCGTACAGCGAGAGCGAAATCCGCCGCATCGTGCGCGTCGGCTTCGACATGGCCCAGGTGCGCGGCAAGAAGCTGTGCTCGGTGGACAAGGCCAACGTATTGGCTTCCAGCCAGCTGTGGCGCGAAATTGCCGAGGAGATCGGCAAGGATTATCCCGATGTCGAGCTGAGCCACATGTACGTCGACAACGCCGCGATGCAGTTGGTGCGCGCGCCGAAACAGTTCGACGTGATGGTCACCGACAACCTGTTCGGCGACATTCTTTCCGATGAGGCGTCGATGCTTACCGGCTCCATCGGCATGTTGCCTTCGGCCTCGCTGGACGCCCACAACAAGGGCATGTACGAGCCCTGCCACGGTTCGGCGCCGGACATCGCCGGGCAAGGCATCGCCAACCCGCTGGCGACCATTCTGTCGGTGTCGATGATGCTGCGTTACAGCTTCAACCAGCACGATGCTGCCGCTGCCATCGAGCAGGCGGTCAGCCTGGTGCTGGACCAGGGCTTGCGCACCGGCGATATCTGGTCTGAGGGCACCACACGGGTCGGTACGCAGGAAATGGGCGATGCAGTAGTCGCCGCGCTGCGGAATCTGTAATCTCTTGGGCCCGCTGCGACTTTCCATCGACAGCAGCGGCCCACTTTTCAAGAAGGTGTAGTTGCGATGAAACGTGTAGGTCTGATCGGTTGGCGCGGTATGGTCGGTTCCGTGCTTATGCAGCGGATGCTGGAAGAGCAGGACTTCGATCTGATCGAGCCGGTGTTTTTCACCACTTCCAATGTTGGCGGCCAGGGCCCGGCGGTCGGCAAGGACATTGCCCCGCTCAAGGATGCCTACAGCATTGAAGAGCTGAAGACACTCGACGTGATTCTGACCTGCCAGGGTGGCGACTACACCAGCGAGGTATTCCCCAAGCTGCGCGAGGCCGGCTGGCAGGGTTACTGGATCGACGCGGCTTCCAGCCTGCGCATGCAGGATGACGCGGTGATCGTGCTCGACCCGGTCAACCGCCGGGTGATCGACCAGCAACTGGATGCCGGCACCAAGAACTACATCGGTGGCAACTGCACCGTGAGTCTGATGCTGATGGGCCTGGGCGGGCTGTTCGAGGCCGGGCTGGTGGAGTGGATGAGTGCCATGACCTACCAGGCGGCTTCGGGCGCCGGCGCACAGAACATGCGCGAGCTGATCAGGCAGATGGGCAGCACCCATGCCTCGGTTGCCGATGACCTGGCCAACCCGGCCAGCGCCATTCTGGACATCGATCGCAAGGTCGCCGAAGCCATGCGTGGCGAGGGTTACCCGACCGAGAACTTCGGTGTGCCACTGGCTGGCAGCCTGATCCCCTACATCGACAAGGAACTGCCGAATGGGCAGAGCCGTGAAGAGTGGAAAGCCCAGGCCGAGACGAACAAGATTCTGGGACGGTTCAAGAGCCCGATCCCGGTGGATGGTATCTGTGTGCGTATCGGTGCGATGCGCTGCCACAGCCAGGCGTTGACCATCAAGCTGAACAAGGATGTGCCGATGGCGGACATCGAAGGGCTGATCAGCCAGCACAACCCATGGGTCAAGCTGGTGCAGAACAGCCGCGAAGCGAGCATGCAGGAACTCACGCCTACACAGGTTACCGGCACGCTGAACATCCCGGTCGGGCGCCTGCGCAAGTTGAACATGGGCTCGCAGTACCTGGGCGCGTTCACCGTCGGCGACCAACTGCTGTGGGGCGCCGCCGAGCCGCTGCGTCGCATGCTGCGGATCCTGCTGGAGCGCTGATTCCTCCAGCGTGACCGCATCCACCGCCGAGCGGCTTGCGCCGCTGCTACAGGGGGTTGGATCTCTGTAGCAGCGGCGCGAGCCGCGTCCGGATCCAACGGCGTTCGTCCAGGATCACCGCATCCACCGCCGACGCGGCTTGCGCCGCTGCTACAGGGTTGCGGTGTGGGGAGGATTATTGGGCTGGGAAGGTTTCCAGCGCATGCTGCAGGCTGGCTTTCGACAATTCGCCGAGATGGCTGCCGAGCAGCTTTCCTTCGCTGCTGTAGAACAGCGTGGTCGGCAGCGCGACCGAACCCAGCGCGCGGCCCAGTTCGCCTTGGCTGTCGAATAGCACCTGAGTCAAATCCAGCCCCGTCGTCCCGGCGAAGCTCGCCACGATCTGCGCGGTTTCGCCATGGTTCACGAACAGAAAACGCACCTCAGGGTGAAGTTTCTGCATTTCCAGCAGCACCGGCATTTCTCGTCTGCAGGGTGGGCACCAGCTTGCCCAGAGGTTGATTACCATAGGTTTGCCATCGTAGCTGCGCAGCGCTACGGGTTGGCCTGTGGCGGTGTGCAAGGTGACCTCGGGCAACTGCGAGTGCCGCGCCTGCTGATACCCGTGGCTGCCGACGCTGGCGAGCGTCCAGAACAACAGGCCGCTGGCCAGGCTCCAGCCCAGCGTGCGGCGTATTAACGGGCGCCGCCAGGCACACACCAACGCCATCAGAGCACTCACCAGCAAGCCGGGCCACAGCAGGAAGCCACCGTCGCGGATATCGGGAATCTGCCAGAGATCCTGCCGATACTGCGCCCAATAGCGCAGCACGAAAGCCCCGCGCGCGACCACCAGGCACAGCAGGAACAGGCGAAATATCAGCGCTTCTGGATTGCTGCCAAACCCCTTGCGCGCCAGCTGCCAGCCCACGAGGCTGGCCGAGCCCAGCGCCAGCAATATCAGCAGGTGATGCAGGGAAAGGGCGAAAGGCCCTACGGCAAGGCTCAGCATGACAACAGATCCTGATGAAGTGATCCGACAAGTATGGCTGCATCAAGGTTAACCGATGGTTAACCAGCTCCAGACCATTGTCACTGTGTGCACTCGATATCTCCCTGTAGGAGCGGTCCGTGGCCGCGAAGGGGCGGCGCGGTATATCAGACAGACCGCAGCGCCAGCTTCGCGGCCGATGGCCGCTCCTACAGGGGGGCGCTGTTCAGCGCATTGTGGGAGGGGTCCGTGGCCGCGAAGGCCCAGTGCAGTTCGCACAGATGAACCGCGGTGCGTTTTTCGCGGCCAATGACCGCTCCTACCCTGTATCAGGGGCATAATGTTGTGTTAATCACGGCCCGTCACTGTGCGGCCTTTATTCTTCGAGCGCTGTCATGCACGTATTGCTTTGCGAAGACGACGACCTGATCGCCAGCGGCATCGTCGCCGGGCTCAATGCCCAGGGGCTGAACGTCGACCGGGTGGCCACCGCCTCGGCTGCGCAGGCCATGCTGCAGGCAGCCAGCTTCGATGTGCTGGTGCTGGATCTGGGTCTGCCCGACGAAGACGGTATCAAACTGCTCCACCGCCTGCGCCAGCGTGGGGTGGCTCTGCCGGTGCTGGTATTGACCGCCCGCGACAGCGTCAGCGACCGGGTCGCCGGGTTGCAGGCAGGTGCCGACGACTACCTGCTCAAACCTTTCGACCTGCGCGAACTGTGCGCGCGGCTGCACACCCTGCAGCGCCGCGTGGCTGGCCGCACCTTGAACATGATCGAACATGGCCCGCTGCAGCATGATCCCAGCACCCGGCAGACCTGGCTGGCCGGCCAGGCCATCGACCTGTCCCGCCGCGAACAGGCGCTGTTGTACGCCCTGCTGCAGAACCGCGGCCGCGTCCTCTCCGGCGAACAGCTCAAGGACAGCGTCTACGGCTTCAGTGACGAAGTGGAAAGCAATGCATTGAACGTGCACATTCACCACCTGCGCCGAAAGCTGGGTAACGGCATCGTCGAAACCGTCCGCGGGCTGGGCTACCGCCTGGGCCCGGCCCACACCGAACCAAAAGAGGCCCCATGAGCCTGCGTCTGCGTTTGAGCCTGATCCTCGGCGCGGCCTTCGTGGTCATCTGGGCACTCGCCGCCACCTGGATGTTCCGCGATCTGCGCAGCCAGATGATGTTCTCTCTGGACCAGCGTCTGGTGGCCTCGGCACGCATGGTCGCCGGCATGGTCGACCGTTTGCCGCAACCGCTTGCGGCACAGGGCGAAGGCACCCGCTTCAGTGCCGACCAATGGAGCATTCCTGATGGCATCGCCTGCCAGATCAGCTCGTTGCGCGGCGAAATCCTTGCCCGCAGCCACAGCAATGCCGACCAGGTGCTGGACGATCAGCGCACCGGTTTTCACGATCAGGCCATCGATGGTGAGCACTGGCGCAGTTTCACCCTGGCCCGTGACGATGTGCGAATCACCACCGCCGACCGCGAACTGGAACGCGAAGCCTTGAACCGTTCGGTCATGCTGGCTGCCTCCGCGCCGGTGCTCATGGCCCTGCTCGGCAGCATCGCGATGCTCTGGCTGGGTATCGGCAAGGGCCTGGCGCCTCTCAACCGGATGTGCGAGGCGCTGCGCAAGCGCGATGTCGATGCCCTCGACCCGCTGGTGCTGAAGTCGCTGCCCAGCGAACTGCAGCCGTTGCTGGACACCCAGAACCAGCTGTTTCTGCGCATCGGTCGCACCCTCGAGCGCGAACGACAACTGACAGGCGATGCGGCGCATGAGTTGCGCAGCCCGCTGACCGCGATCAAGACCCACTTGCAGGTGGCCCGCATGACCACCGGCCTTGCCCATGAGCAGGCTCTGGCGCACGCCGAGGAAGGCGCCGACCGGCTGCAGCGCACGCTCGAGCAGTTGCTGCTGCTGGCGCGGGTCGAGGGCAGTCTGTCGTTCGACGATGGCGCACCGTGCAGTGCCGAACATGTGGCGCGCCTGGCCATCGGCGATGCCAGTCAGACGGATCGTTGGCGGGTCGAGTTGCACATGCCGCCGCAGTTGCCGTCGATTGCGTTGGGCATGCCGTCGACCCTCGCGGTACAGGCGCTGCGCAACCTGATCGACAATGCCCTGCGGCACAGCCCCGACCGGGCGCCGGTGTGGCTGACGCTGGCCACCGAGCCTGGCTGGGTCTGCTTCACGGTGCGCGACTTCGGCCCTGGCATCGGTGCCGAAGATTTGCAACACCTCACCCAGCGTTTCTGGCGCAGCCGCGCCAGTGCCGGTTGCGGGCTGGGCCTGGCGATCGTTCAGGCCATCGCCCAGCGTTGCGGATGTAGCCTGGACTTCGACAGTGGCGAAGACGGCCTGCGCGCCATTTTCAGGATTCCGGTCCGGCCGGTGTGAGCGGCAGTGGCTCAGCGCGCCGAGAGCGCGCTGGCCAGTTGCTGCGGGTCATTGAAGGTCTTGATGTCCACCACTACGCCATCCTTGAGTTCCAGCCACTGCACGGTTTCCCGATCACCGTTGTAGCGCGGCGCCACCCGGCCTTCTTCGTCCAGCAGGATGCGGTAGTTGAGTTTCTTCATGCCCGGGATGGCGATCCACTTGGCCACCGAAGGCATGTGCTCGATATCCGCGATGTAGGCCGCATGTCGTGATTCGAGAAAGTCCTTGGGCCGCTTCTCCATGGCAGTCCCCATCAACTGGGCGGCGTCCATGCTGCGTGCGACGATGATCAACTGGGTCTGGTCGCTGAGCGAGTAGGGTTGTTCGAATTGGTCTAGCAGGGTCCACGGGCCCAGGCGTTCACCGATCTCCGTGGCCTGGGCAGTAAGGGACAGCAAGCTGAGAAGTAATGCGCAGCAGTATTTCATTGCGGCAAGGTCCTGGGACAGTGGGGTTTACATTAGAGCGGATCGGCCACGTGGGTACAAAGGTTTAGCGGCACCATGGGTGACTTTTTCCGTGCTGGTCGATCGAGCAAGGTGTTGCCTGTTCGCCGCGCCGTGGCACAATTGCGCATGTCCAGACCCCAATGCCCGCGCTGCCACCGCCCCCTGGCCCAGTGCCTGTGCGCCCTGATCCCGAACCTGCCCAGCCACACTCGGGTGCTGATCCTGCAGCACCCTAGCGAGGTCGATCATGCCTTGAACACAGCGCGTCTGGCCGCACTGGGCCTGCAAAACTGTGAGATCAGGGTCGGCGAGGTGTTCCAAGACCTGCCCCGATGGCTGGTCCAGCCCGGATATCAGCCCTGCCTGCTGTTTCCCGGGGAACACAGCGAAGCATTGAGCGCTTACCAGCCCTGCGCCCAGCCCAGGCTACTGGTGGTACCGGATGGTACCTGGCGCAAGGCACGCAAACTGCTGCACCTCAATCCGCCACTGGCCGCCTTGCCCAGGGTTCAGTTGGCAACCGCCGAGCCTTCGCGCTATCGCTTGCGCAAGGCACCCGGCCCCGGCGCGCTATCGACCCTCGAAGCCATCACCCAGGCGCTGGAAGTGCTCGAATCACCGGCATCATTCCAGGCATTGCTCAAGCCCTTCGACGCGCTCATCGAAGGTCAGATCGCTGCCATGGGCGAAGAGGTCTATCGGCGCAACCATCAGCGCCATTGATGGATCGGCCAGCCGGCCTTTTCGGCATGCTCGCGCAGCACCGGGTCGGGGTTGACCGCATGAGGCGACGGTACTTCCAGCAGCAGCGGCAGGTCGTTGCGTGAATCCGAATAGAAGCTTGCGCCTTGCAGGGTTTCACCCTCGTCGTGCATCCATTCGCGCAGGCGCTTGATCTTGCCCTCGCGGTAGGTCAGTACGCCCACCGTATTGCCACTGTAGGTGCCGTGCTTGAGCTCGAGCTCGATGGCCAGCACATCGTCGACGCCCAGCCGCGCCGCAATGGGCCCGACCAGGTGAATGCCCGAGGCGGAAATGATCAGGATGCGGTCACCGGCCGCGCGGTGGGCGGCGATGGTGCGGGTGGCGTCGCTGAAAATGATCGGCTCGATGAAATCTTCCACCCACGGCTCGACCAGGTGTTCGACCTCTTCCGGCGTGCGCCCGAGCATGGGCTCCAGGCTGAACGCCATGTAGTCTTCCATGGCCAGCCGACCCTCGTTGTAGGCCTGCATCAGCTCGTGGTCGCGGCGCATGAAGGACTCGGGATCGACCCAGCCGAGGCGACCCATCTGTTCGCTCCAGAGCGAAGCACAGTCGCCGTGGATCAGGGTTTCGTCGAGATCGAAAATCGCTAGAGCCATGTGGAACCTCCCGTGGAAAGACGCTCAGGCTACCTCACAAAGTGCGTCGGGCCCAATCGTCAGGGACACCCTTTGGCCGTCGGGCAGCAGGTCGGCGGCCGTGCGGTTGAGCACGTCCACCAGCAGCTGCACGCCGTGGGCCTGCACCCGGTAGCGGATCACGTTGCCCAGCAGGCTATGGCTGCGGATCTCGCCGTCCAGGGCACCGTCAATCCCCAGTTCGATGGCTTCCGGGCGAATCGCCACGCGGGTGTGGATCGGCCGCTGCAGCAGGGCGCTGGCCTGGGCGGCATCGAGCAGGTTGTAGTTGCCGATGAAACCGGCAGCGAACGCATCGACCGGCGCCGTGTACAGACTTTGCGCATCGCCGCTCTGGACGATGCGGCCCTTGTTCATCAGGAAGATGCGGTCGCTCATGGTCAACGCCTCTTCCTGGTCGTGGGTGACGAAAATCGTGGTCAGACCCAGTTCCCGCTGGATCTGCCGGATCTGCTCGCGCAGGTGCTTGCGGATACGTGCGTCCAGGGCCGACAGGGGCTCGTCGAGCAGCAACAGGCGCGGGCGGGTGACCAGCGAGCGGGCCAGGGCGACCCGTTGGCACTGGCCGCCGGACAACTGATGGGGATAGCGCCCGGCAAACTCACCCAGCTCCACCAGCGCCAGTACCTCGGCCACGCGGCGGGTACTTTCGGCGCCCTTGACCTTTTGCATGCGCAAGCCGAACGCGACGTTCTGTTCCACGTTCATGTTGGGAAACAGGGCATAGCTCTGGAAGACCATGCCGATATCGCGCTTCTGCGGGCCAAGCGGAGCAAGGTTTTGGCCATCGAGCAGGATTGTGCCGGCATTGATCGGGGTCAGCCCGGCAATGGCGCGCAACAGGGTCGACTTGCCGCAGCCGGAGGGCCCGAGCAGGGTGATGAATTCGCCTCGCTCGACGGTGAAGCTGATATCGCTGAATACTTCGGTAGTGCCGTAGCGCTTATCCAGTCTTTCGACGCTGACGAAGCTCATATCAGTCTTTGTCCTTGTTCAAGCGATTGGCACCCCAGGTGAGCAGCAACACGAAAAGAAAATAGGAGATCACCAGCGCACTGTTGAAGTGGCCGCTGCTGTTGCGCATGTTGTTCAGGTAGACCTGCAGGGTTTCGTAGCGCGTGCCTACCAGCAGGTTGGCGAACACGAACTCGCCGAACAGGAACGAGAACGAGAGCAGCAGGGCGATCATCAGGCCCTTGCGCAGGTTGGGCAGCACCACCAGAACAGCCGCCTGGAACGTGCTGGCGCCCAACAGCTGCGCTGCGTCCATCAGGTCGCGCAGGTTGATCGCCTGCAGGTTGTTGGTGATGGCGCGGTACATGAACGGCAGGGCCACGGTGAAATAGCAGCCGATCAGGATCCAGGGTGTGCCGACCATGGCCAGCGGTCCCGAGCCGTACAGGTTCAACAGGCCAACCGAAGACACCACCGGGGGCACGGCAAAGGGCAGCAGGATGAGAATGTTCATCAGCGCATCCAGCCGCGGAAAGTGGTAGTGCACCACGAACAGCAGCGGCAGGATCACCAGCACCGACAGCACCAGCGCACCGACGCAGACCACCAGCGACTGGCCAAAGGCCTGGAGGAATCGCGGGTCGCCCCACAGCTGCAGGTACCACTTGAAGGTCAGCCCGCTGGGCAGGATCGATGCCGACCAGCTGGTGGCGACCGAGTACAGCAGGGTACCGGCCAACGGCAGCAGCAGAATCAGGAACAGCAGCCAGACCACGGCCCGGTGGTAGAGGCCGGGTGCGTCGAGTTCAGCGCGCGACATGGTAGCTCCTGCGCAACAGCCATTGATGGACAAGGGTGACCAGGGTCATCAGCCCCACCAGAATCATGGCCAGGGCGCTGGCCAGGTTGGGGTCCAGACTGATGTCGCCGGCCACCATGGCGGCGATGCGGATCGGCAGCACGTTGAAATTGCCGGTGGTCAGCGCGTACACCGTGGCGTAGGCACCCAGGGCATTGGCCAGCAGGATGACGAAGGTGCCCAGCAGCGCCGGCGTCAGCACCGGCAGGCCGATGTGGCGCCAGTAGGCCCAGCCGTTGGCCCCGAGCAGGGCAGCGGACTCGCGCCAGTCTTCGCGCAACGCGTCGAAAGCGGGGTAGAGCAGCAGTACGGCCAGCGGGATCTGGAAATAGGTGTAGGTGATGATCAGGCCGGTCTTGGAGTACAGGTTGAAATCGTCGATCAGGCCGCTTTGCTTGAGCATCATGGTAATCGCGCCATTGAAACCCAGCAGGATGATGAAGGCGAACGCCAGCGGTACGCCGGAAAAGTTGCTGGTCATGTTGGCGAAGGCGCTGACGAAATCCCGTAGCCGCGAGTCGACCCGGCGCAGTGAACTGGCGCCGATGACGGCGATGACGATGCCGAACAGGCTCGACCAGAAACTGATTTCCAGGCTGAACTGGATGGCCTGGCGATAGAACCGCGAGCCGAAGGCCTTGCTGAAGTTGTCCAGGCTCCAACCGGCGTCGGTCTGCACGCTGTGGATCGCCACCCAGGCCAGGGGGGCGATCTGGAAGACGAAAAAGAACAGGGCGAAGGGCACCAGCAGGAGCAGGGCCAGGGTTCTGCCGCGGGTAGGGGTGGTCACTGCTGGAGGGCTCCGGGGTGTCAGGGATGTCGGCGTTGGCGGCTTCGCGGCCGCTGACCGCTCCTACAGATGTTGCGGGGTATCGGAGGTGATCAGTGTTGGCCTCTTCGCGGGCAGAGCCCCGCTCCCACAGGGATCGACGCTTCTGCTCATGTGGGAGCGGGCTCTGCCCGCGAAGAGGCCCTACCTGATGCACCGCGATCACTGCATCTCGAAGATCACCTGCTCCTGCCACTGCTGGGGCAGGGCCTTGGAGCTTGCCTCCCAGACGTCCGGATTCTTGATCGGTGTGACATGGCGATACTGCTCGGCCGGCAGCAGCTTGGCCGCGACATCATCCGGCAGCTTGATGTGGTCAGCACGGATCGGCCGGGCGTAGCCGCGCGCCAGGTTGATCTGCCCGGCATCGCTGAGGATGTACTCGCGGGCCAGCTTCGCGGCATTCGGGTGCTTGGCGTACTTGTTGATGATGGTGGTGTAGCCGGAAATCACCGACCCGTCCGAAGGGATCAGCACATCGAAGCGTTTCGGATCGATCTGGTCGCGATAGCTCAGGCCATTGAAGTCCCAGACCACACCCACTTCGATCTCGCCTTTTTCCAGGGTCTGGATGGTCGGGTTGGCCAGGGACAGGCGTTTCTGCTTGGCCAGTTCGGTGAACAGTTGCAGGCCCGGCGCCAGGTTGCTTTCATCGCCCTTGAAGGCGATTGCCGCCGCCAGCACGCCATTGGCTGCCTGGGCCGCGGTGCTGACATCACCGATGGCCACCTTGTACTTGCCGTTCTTCAGGTCTGCCCAGCTTTTCGGAGCATCTTCGGGTTTGACCAGTTGCTTGTTGACGATGAACGCGATGGTGCCGGTGTACGCCAGCATCCAGTGGCCATCGGCATCCTTGGCCCAATCGGGGATCTGCGCCCAGGTGGAAGGCTTGTAGGCCTGGGTCACGCCCTGTTTGGTGGCGATGGGGCCGAATGCTGCACCGACATCGCCGATATCGGCACTGGCGTTGTCTTTCTCGGCGGCGAACTTGGCCACCTCTTGCGCCGAGCTCATGTCGGTGTCCATGTGCTTGAGGCCGTACTTGCTGGCCAGGTCGTCCCAGGTGCCCTTCCAGTTGGCCCAGGCGTCGGGCATGCCGACGCTGTTGACCATGCCTTCGGTCTTGGCCGCGGCTTCAAGGGTTTGCAGATCGGTATCTGCGGCCGAGGCCAGGTTGCACAACGCGATGCTCGAACCTAACAGTGTGGCCAGGAAAAGCTTTTTCATCCGGTGCTCCTATGGGCGCCTATCGAAACGAGGGGACTGTCGACGACTGGATTGATCTGGATTCAGCAATACCCGAGCCAACGTAGGTGACGCTCATGACATTTTGACGTCGAGCACGTCGGCCACAGGCATGCCCAGGGCAGTCGTGCCCTTGGAGGCTAAGCGTAGACGAGATTTGCCGCTTCGATCGGTGCTAAGGAAAGGCAGTTGCAAGCGGACATGTACACAAGGGTATGCACGGACAGGCGGCCGCGGGACAGCAGCAGAGCAGGACCGCGAGCCGGGCCCTGCAACCAAACGGATGCATCAGTGCATCAGTGGTTCACGGTAAAGGCGAGCATCGCCGAGAGTTGGCACATCGGTCGACCGCTTTCGGCATGCCACTGATTGAATGCCGCCTGGACCGCCGCCTGATCGCGTTTGGAACTGGGCACCTTGTCGACGATCTCCTGGGCGCTCAGCGCCGCTACCACGTCCCAACTGGGAATGAAGGTATCCTTGCCCACCATGCGCAGGAAGCGTGGCGCCGACAACCCGCCCATCTGGTTGCCATGCTTGGCGATGTACTGCCACAGCCCGGTGATGTCCTCTACCGGCCAATCGGCGATGAAGTCACCGAAACTGCCGTGTTCCATGGCCACGTCGAGAATCATCTGGGCGTTGCGCGGCACGCTCTTGAGTTTGCCGAAATGGCGGATGATGCGCGTGTCCTGCATCAGCCGTTCCAGGCGCTCGGCGCCCATCAGCACGATTTTCTCCGGATCGAAGCCGAAGAACACCTCTTCGAAGGCAGGCCATTTCGAGTCGACCAGGCTGTGCTTCAAGCCTGCGCGGAAGACCCTCAGGGCCATGGTGGACAGGTAGCGGTCGGCGCTGATCTTGCGCAGCTGCGCCGCTGACTTGGCCGTCGGCAAACGCGCTTCCAGCGCCTTCTGCGAGCCGAAGCGATTCAGGCAGTACTCGTTCAGCCACTTGTAGTCATGCATGGAACCGGTGTCCTCAACTGCTGGATGAATGCACGGGCAGGTCGCCTTCGCGCAGCCAGACCTCGTCGATGCGGTGGTCCGGTGCCTTGTGCAGAATCATCTGCGCCCGATCGCGGGTCACCAGGATGTTTTCCGTGAGGTTCTTCAGGTTGACCTCTTCCCACAAATAGTCGGCGCGCGCCTGTGCAGCGTCGCCCGATAGAGTGGTCAGGCTCATGAAGCGTTCCATGTACCAGTGACGAATGTCCGCAGTAGGCGCATCCAGGTAGATGGAAAAGTCGTGGGCATGGTCCAGCTGCAGGATGTTCAGACCTTCCAGAATGAGAATGTCGGGCTGGTCGATCAGGTGGAAATTCGTGTCGATGTCCTTGAGCGCCTGGGAATAGACCGGCACCTGCAAACCGCGCGCACCTTGCCTGAGGTCATGCAGAAACGCCTTCAAGTCGTCGGTGCGATAGCTTTCCGGGAAGCCCTTGCGGGGCATCAACTGGCGTTGTTCCAGAATCCGGTTGGGATACAGAAAACCATCGGTGCTGACCACCTCGACCCGCGGTGCTTGCGGCCAGCGCTCGAACCGCTCCTTGAGCAGCGTGGACAGGGTGCTCTTGCCCACGGCGACGCTGCCGGCGATGGCCACCACGAAGGTGTGCCGATGGCCCAGATAGTGCTGGTGGATGTGTTCGCTGATCCAGGCCAGCGGCGACTCGTCGCCGAGGGCCGTGGCGGGGTACTTGGTGTAGGTGTGGATACTCAAGCGTGACCCGCCATCGTGCGATTCAACCTGCGATTCAACCTGAGATTCAACTTAGCCACGCGGTGTGCTCAACAGTTGTGCGGTCTGGCCCAGACGCTTGCCCAGCGCTCGGCAAAGGGTTTTCTCGTGCTCGTCGAGCACACGCTTGCCATCGGCGCCGGCGTGGTGGCTGGCGCCATAGGGGGTGCCGCCGCCCTGGGTTTCCACCAGTGCCGACTCGCTATAGGGCAGCCCGGTGATGAGCATGCCGTGGTGCAGCAGGGGCAGCAACATCGACAGCAGGGTGGTTTCCTGACCGCCGTGCAGGCTGGCGGTGGAGGTGAACACGCCGGCCGGCTTGCCGACCAGGTCGCCACTGAGCCACAGGCTGCTGGTACCGTCGAGGAAGTACTTGAGCGGCGCGGCCATATTGCCGAAGCGCGTGGGGCTGCCGAGTGCCAGGCCGGCGCAGTTCTTCAGGTCGTCGAGGCTGGCGTATACCGCGCCTTGCTCGGGAATTGACGGTGCCACGGCCTCGCACTCGGTGGAGATCGCCGGCACGCAGCGCAGACGTGCCTCCAGCCCGCTGGATTCGACACCGCGGGCGATCTGTCGGGCCATCTCGGCGGTGGCGCCGTTGCGGCTGTAATAGAGCACCAGGATGTAAGGTGTGTTCACGACAGAATCTCCAGTACGTTTTCCGGTGGCCGGCCGATCACCGCGCGCTCACCGTTGACCAGAATCGGACGCTCGATGAGTTTCGGGTGGCTGGCCATGGCTTGCACCAGTTGTTCTTCGCCCAGCGTCGCGTCGGCCAGGTCCAGGGTCTTGTATTCCTCTTCGCCGGTGCGCAGCAAGGCCCGGGCGCTGACGCCCAGCTTGCCCAGCAGGGCGTGCAAGGTGGCCGCATCGGGAGGCGTTTCCAGATAGAGCACGACGACGGGTGCAAGCCCGCGGGCGTGCAGCAGCTCCAGCGCCGCGCGTGATTTGGAGCAGCGCGGATTGTGGTAAAGGGTCAGTTGGGTCATGGGAAAAGTCGCCTCCGGCATCCAGTGGCGGGTATTCTAACCACGTGGCGGTATTCGGTCGCCTTTTTCGCATGGCCTCGGGAATAAGGAAGGATAGACCCATGAACTGGCGTATCAAGACCCACCTCGCGCCGCTGGCTGGCCTGTTGCTGGCCGCCCTGCTGCTGGGCGGTTGCGGCGGCGACTACGGGCCCGATCAGCATGGCACGCAGGTCGGCGCCAAGACGCTGGACAAGCAATGGCTGGTGATCAACTACTGGGCCGTATGGTGCGGGCCGTGCCGCCGCGAGATCCCCGAACTCAATGCGCTGTCGCAGAGCCTGGAAGGGCAGGGCGTGCGCGTGATCGGGGTGAACTTCGACAACCTGCAGGGCGACGAATTAAGCGCCGCTGCCAAGACCCTGGGAATCGACTTCACGGTGCTGGCTCAGGATCCGGCACCGCGCTTCGAGCTGCCCCGCAGCCAGGCCTTGCCCGTAACCTATATCATCGACGCCCAAGGCAAGGTGCGCGACCAGTTGCTCGGTGAGCAGACCGCCGCCGGCATCAAGGCGCGCCTGACAGCCCTGCAGCGCGGCGAAAGCTGAGAAGCCGCAGGTAGGGGGTTTGCCTGATGTTGCACTCCGGCTCTAAGGGGCTGGCTGACTCATACGCGGCTTCGCACAGCTGATGGATGCTGCCTGCGTGCGTTGAGCCCAGGCATGCGGGTGCTAGTATTCACAGATGCCGCCGCGAGGGGGAAATCGATCACGAGGATCGAGTCCGTCCATGGATGTAATGACCGGATTAAGGATGATTATTTTGAAGGATCGAAGCATAGAAGTTACTTATGAGAAAATGTATGCCTATGAAGAGGAGATAAAGAACAGTATTTCCATCAAGACCCAATTGATATTCACTGCCATCTTCGCGCTCTTGTCCGTATCTGCGTATTTGGCTAGATTTCTGGACTTCACTGAACGTCATGGTATTGCTTATGTGATCGCTTCTTTGATTCTATTGGTGATTGTCATTATTTCGGTTTCTGTTTATTTCAACTGCAGGGCATTCAGTGGGTCTGAGTTCAATCGAATGCCATATGCCGCTGAGGTAAAAAAATACCATGACGACCAACTAAACTATAACAGTGAGGTCAAGAAATATAATTTCCAGGTCAGCCATGCCGAACAACTTGATCTCGTAGACCCCATACATGAAACCGAGTCTTATATTTCCCAAACCTACGTGCGGTGCGCAACTCATAACGCATTGGTCAACGAGCAACGTTCAAGATGGGTCTTCAAATCGGTTGCAGCCTTCCTGATCGCGTGCATACCTCTCGTGTTGGCAAGCGTCCTGTTCGTTGTCTTTGATATGGATACATCGTCTCCGAGAAAAAACCTGTCTATCAGGGACAGCTATGTAGGAGATGAGATCTCGTCGTTAAAGAATCAGCTCCTTGCTGGTCCTGGACGTAATCAGATAGCAGATTTGGAAAAAAGGACTATAATTCTGGAAAATGCTTTGCTTGCAATGAGGTCGAGAACATTGAGTGACTCTGAAAAAGCCACTGCTGAACAGCAGTCAAAGCCTCCAGCTCCAGTCAAACCTGCAGCCCCCCCTCGTCGAATGACATTGGATGAGGCGCCACCAGGAGAAAGAAAATGAAACCCGACAACGAGAAATCCAAGCCGAATGGCTATATCAAGCCGATTCCGCCGAAGAAACCTTCTGTCCCGGTAGTAAGGCGCGTGGTCAATGAAAAGGTGATCAACAGGAGCGAAATTGCTTTAGGTGGCTGAAGCGCTGATCAATGATCATTGATTGGCCGCAGACTCACTGCACCAGATAGATGATGCCTGGGTGCGCTCATGATCAACTGTAATGCTTGGCGCTTTTTTTTACGTTGTCCATCTTGCTGAGTCGCTGAGCACCCACGGTGCATAGCGCGCCTCAACGGTGCGCCGCACCTGAAAATTCCTGACCCACTCAACCGCGCTGACCCTCGTTTAACGTGATCCGCTCGATCCGATGGGGTTGGCGCATGTATTGCAAGCACCCTCGCACACAATGCAATCGATGCCGATTGCCCCCCACACGACAACGGTGCCGTGCTGCCCGCTCTGATGAGCGAAGGCAGCCGGCGCCGTTTTTGTTTTGTAGCCAGCAGCGAGGAACGCCGATGACCCGCACTTCTGTCCGTAGCGTGTGCCCGTACTGCGGGGTGGGCTGCGGTATCGTCATGACCGTCGAGAACGATCGGGTGGTCAAGGTCAGCGGTGACAAGCAGCACCCGGCCAACGCCGGGCGTCTGTGCACCAAGGGCAGCAGCTGTGCCCAGCCGCTGACTGACCCGGGCCGGATGCAGCATGCCTACGTGCGCCACGGGCGCGACCACGAGCCGGTGCAATCGAGCATGGACGCGGCCATTGCGGACGCCGGTGGCCGTTTGCGGCAGATCCTCGATGAGCATGGCCCGGATGCAGTAGCTTTCTATGTTTCCGGGCAGATGTCGCTGGAAGCCCAGTACCTGGTCAACAAACTGGCCAAGGGCTACGTTCGCACTCGGCACATCGAGTCCAACTCGCGGCTGTGCATGGCCAGTGCGGGGAGCGGCTACAAGCTGTCGTTGGGTGCCGATGGCCCGCCCGGCTCCTATGATGATTTCGACCACGCCGACGTGTTCCTGGTGATCGGCGCGAACATGGCCGACTGTCATCCAATTCTGTTCCTGCGCCTGCTGGACCGTCTCAAGGCAGGGGCCAGGCTGATCGTGGTCGACCCGCGACGTACTGCCACTGCCGACAAAGCCGACCTCTTTCTGCAGATCGAGCCGGGCACCGATCTGGCCTTGCTCAACGGCTTGCTGCACCTGTTGCATGCCGATGGCGCTACCGACCCTGCGTTCATCGCGGCACACACCGAAGGCTGGGAGGAATTGCCAGCGTTTCTGGCCGACTACACGCCGGCGCGGGTCGCCGAGATCACCGGCCTCGATGAAGGGGCGATCCGTCAGGCCGCGCAGTGGATCGGTGGCGCGGCGAACTGGATGAGTTGCTGGACCATGGGGCTGAACCAGAGTATCCAGGGCACCTGGAACACCAATGCGCTGTGCAACCTGCACTTGGCCACGGGCGCCATCTGCCGTCCGGGCAATGGGCCGTTTTCCCTGACCGGCCAGCCCAATGCCATGGGCGGACGCGAAATGGGCTACATGGGGCCTGGTCTGCCCGGCCAGCGTTCATTGCTGGTGGACGCGGACCGGGCCCATGTCGAGCGGCTCTGGAACATCCCTTCCGGCAGCCTGCGCAAGGAAGGCAACGCCGGTACCATCGACCTGTTCCGGCAAATGGGCGAGGGCGCGATCAAGGCCTGCTGGATCATCTGCACCAACCCGGTGGCCAGTGTCGCCAACCGCCGGCAAGTGATCGAGGGCTTGCAGGCCGCCGAACTGGTGATCACCCAGGATGCGTTTCTCGATACCGAAACCAACCGCTACGCCGACGTTCTGCTGCCGGCTGCGCTGTGGGCCGAAGCGCAAGGGGTGATGATCAACTCCGAGCGCAACATGACCTTGATGCCCAAGGCCGTGAACGCACCGGGACAGGCCTTGGCCGACTGGCAGATCATCGCCCGGGTGGCCTGCGCCATGGGCTTCGCCGAAGGCTTCGACTACGCTAGCGCCGAGCAGGTCTATGAAGAGCTGCAACGGTTCGACAATCCGCAGAGCGGCTATGACATCCGCGGCGCAAGCTATGCGCAACTGCGCAAGCAGCCAAGGCAATGGCCCTCTGCGCCTGGCCAGGACGCTCCGCGCAGCCCGATTCGCTACCTGACCGATGCCGGGCCGCGCTTTCCCACCGCCAGCGGGCGCGGACGCTTCTTCGCCCGTCCGCATCTGCCACCCGCCGACCTGCCCGACGGCCAGTTCGCGATGGTGCTCAATACCGGCCGTCTGCAGCACCAGTGGCATACCCTGACCAAGACCGGCAAGGTCGCTACGCTGAACAAGCTCGACCCTGGCCCGTTCATCGAAATCCACCCCGACGATGCCGAGCGCCTGAGCATCGGCGAGGCTGATCAAGTGCAGGTCCGCTCGCGGCGCGGCCAGGCGGTATTGCCGGCACGCATCAGCGACCGAGTGCGGCCAGGCAATTGCTTCGCGCCGTTTCACTGGAGCGATGTCTACGGCAGCGACCTGGCCATCAATGCGTTGACCAGCGACGCCAGCGATCCGCTGTCGCAACAGCCCGCGTTCAAATTCGCGGCCGTGGCCCTGCAACGGGTCGGCTCGCCGAAGATCACCCTGCACGACCTCGACCCAGCGCTGGCCGAGGCGGTTGCGCCGCTTGCCGGGCAAGCGGGGACCCTGGTGCTCTGGGCCTCGCAGACCGGCAACGCGCAAGCCATCGCCGAGCGCTGCGTGCAGACCCTGCGCGAGCGCGGCGCGCCGGTGCTGCTGCGCGGCATGGACGAGATCACCACCGCCGACCTGCTGGCGGCGCGCAACGTCTTGCTGGTGACCAGCACCTTCGGCGACGGCGACGCACCCGACAACGCGGTGCGCCTGTGGGCGCAGCTGCAGGCCGAGGGTATCGAGCCCTGCTCGGACCTGCGCTACGCGGTGCTGGCGCTGGGCGATTCGAGTTACGGACAGTTCTGTGGCTTCGCCCGCAAGCTGGACGCACGCCTGCAGCAGTTGGGTGGGCAGCGCCTGCTGGCCCGCGTCGAGTGCGAACCTGACGATCAGGAGCTTGCCGAGCAGTGGACCCAGGCCGTTGGCCTGCTGCTGGCGGGCGCCCCGCTTGGCGAAACGACCCCATTGGCGACTCAGGCCCCGCCGCTGTACACCCGCAAGCGGCCATGGCTGGCGCGGGTCCTGCACAATCAGGTGCTCAATGCGCCGGGCACCGAGAAGGAAGTTCGCCATGTGGTGTTCGACCTCAAGGAAAGCGGGCTGGTGTACGAGGCGGGCGATGCGCTTGGGGTGTGGCCGAGCAACTGCATGAGCCTGGTCGAGGAACTGCTGGCGTGCCTGGGCCTGGACAGCAGCGAGCGGGTGATGCTCAAGGGGCAGGGCGAACAGCCGCTGGCGGTGGCGTTGCACAAGCATCTGGACATTACCCGCATCACCCCGCAGTGGCTGGCGTTCATTGGCCAGCGCTGCGCCGACCCGCTGCTGGCCACGCTGCTCAAGCCCGACCGCGCCGGTGAGCTCCAGCAATGGCTGTGGGGTCGGCAACTGATCGACCTGCTCGACGCCTTTCCCGTCACACTCACCACGCAGGAACTGCTTGGCCTGCTCAAGCCGCTGCAGCCGCGGCTGTATTCCATCAGCTCGAGTGCCCGCACCGACCCGCAGCAGGTGCACATCACCCTCTCGACGGTGCGCTATCACTGCAACGAGCGTGTGCGCAGCGGGGTGTGTTCGGGCTTTCTGGCGGATCGCTCGGCGGCGGCGCTGGTACCGATCTTCGTGCACAAGGCCACCCAGTTTCGCGTGCCCAGCCAACCCGAGACACCGATGATCATGGTCGGACCGGGTACCGGCATAGCGCCGTTTCGCGCCTTCCTCCACGAGCGGCAGGCGCTCGGCCACAGCGGACGCAATTGGCTGCTGTTCGGCGAGCAGCGCGAGCTCAGCGACTTCTACTACCGCGACGAGCTGCACGCCTGGTTGCGCAGCGGCCATCTGCATCGGCTCGATACAGCGTTCTCCAGGGATCAGGCGGAAAAGATCTACGTCCAGGACCGCCTGCGCCAGCAGGGTGCCCAGGTCTGGCAATGGTTGCAGCAAGGTGGCCATTTCTATGTCTGCGGGGATGCCAGCCGGATGGCCAAGGATGTCGATGCGGTGCTGCGACAGGTAGTGGCCGAGCACGGCGGCATGAGTGAGGTACAGACCGAGGCTTATATGGCGCAGCTCAGTCGCGACAAGCGCTACGTGCGGGATGTGTACTGAAACGGTGCGTGGTGCACTGGGATGGGTCTTGTTGTCAGTGAGGGCTTCTTCGCGGCGAGCCCTCTGCCCGCGGAAAGGCCCTACCTGACACACACCAAACCACCCTGGCACGCAATCTGCTTTCACCTTGGCCAAGTCCCGGTGATCAACGACGATTACCCTACCGGACAACCTCAATTCGACCATCAGGCAAAGGCGCCTGGAGCATTCGCTCCAGGCGTTTTTTTTTGCCCGATGGTCAGGACACCGTGACCCGCTTGGAGATACCTATGAATGCGCTCGTGAACCTCAGGCCCCGGCAGAAGCTCATCGTTATCGGCAACGGCATGGTCGGTCATCATTGTGTCGAGCAGCTGATCGAGCGCAGCGCGGTCGATCGCTACGAGATCCATGTCTTCGGCGAAGAGCGCCAGCGCGCCTACGATCGAGTGCACTTGTCCGAATACTTCGGCGGCTCATGTGCCGAAACCCTGGCCTTGGGCGATGCTCAGCTGTATGGCCTGCACGGCGTCACCCTGCACCTGAGCCAGCCGGTGCTCGAGATCGACCGCCAGGCGCGCGAAGTGGTCACCGCCACTGGGCGGCACGGCTACGATGTGCTGGTACTGGCCACCGGCTCGTTCCCCTTCGTGCCACCGATTCCAGGTTGCGAAGGCAACGCACGGCTGGTCTATCGCACCCTGGACGATCTGGACGCCATTCGTGCAGCCGCGTGCGGTGCGCGCCGTGGTGTGGTGGTCGGCGGCGGTCTGCTCGGCCTCGAAGCGGCGAATGCCTTGAAGTCGCTCGGGCTGGAAGCTCATGTGGTCGAATTCGCCTCGCGTCTGATGCCCGTGCAATTGGACGTCGACGGCGGCGCTGCCTTGCGTGCGCGCATCGAGGCATTGGGTGTGGGCGTGCACACCTCCCGTGCCACGCAGAACGTCGAGGCCGGCGAGACCCATCGCTACCGGATGAACTTCGACGGCGGCGAGTTCCTGGAAACCGACCTGATCGTGTTCTCCGCCGGGATTCGTCCCCAGGATGCGCTGGGCCGCGCCTGCGGGCTGGAGATCGCCGCCCGCGGCGGCATCGTCATCGACCCGCACTGCCGCAGCAGCGACCCGGCGGTGTATGCGATCGGCGAATGCGCTTCGTGGAACGGCAGCGTCTTCGGCCTGGTGGCGCCAGGCTACAGCATGGCCCGCAACGTCGCCTGTGAGCTGGCCGGGGAGGCACCGGTGGCGTTCAGCGGCGCCGACATGTCGACCAAACTCAAGCTGTTGGGCGTCGACGTCGGCTCCATTGGTGATGCCCATGCCATTACGCCGGGCGCCAAGAGCTACCGTTTCATCGACGAAGCCAACGCCAGCTACCGTCGTCTGGTGGTGGACGCCAGCGGCAAGCAGGTGCTGGGCGCTGTGCTGGTCGGTGACAACAGTTACTACGACACCTTGCTGCAATATGCCCAGAACGGCATCGCCTTGCCGGCCGACCCTTCGACGCTGATCCTGCCCTTGTCCGACGGCGCACCGACCCTGGGCGCCGATGCGTTGCCGGACACCGCCATGATCTGCTCCTGCCACAACGTCAGCAAAGGGGCGATCTGTTCTGCCATCGATGGAGGCTGTGGCGACCTGTCGGCGCTCAAGTCCCAGACCAAGGCCTGCACCGGTTGCGGCGGCTGCGCCGCGCTGCTCAAGCAGGTGTTCGAACATGAGCTGATTGCCCGCGGCGTCAGCGTCGACAAGAGCCTGTGCGAGCATTTCGCCTACACCCGCGCCGAGCTTTATGCCCTGGCCCGTTTCGAGGGCATCGCCAGCTTCGAAGACATGCTCGCCCGCCATGGTCGCGGCGCAGTAGGTTGCGACGTGTGCAAGCCCACTGTCGGCAACATCCTCGCCTCCTGCTGGAACCAGCCAATCATGGACCCCTCGCTGGTGCCGCTGCAGGACACCAACGACACGTTCATGGCCAACATGCAGAAGAACGGTACCTACTCGGTGGTGCCACGCATTCCGGGTGGTGAGATAACCCCGGACAAGCTGATCGCCATCGGTGTGGTGGCGAAGAAATACGACCTCTACACCAAGATCACCGGCGGCCAGCGCATCGACCTGTTCGGTGCACAGTTGCACGAGTTGCCGGAGATCTGGAGCGAGCTGATCGAAGCCGGCTTCGAGACCGGTCATGCCTACGGCAAGTCGACCCGTACCGTGAAATCCTGTGTGGGCAGCACGTGGTGCCGCTACGGCGTGCAGGACAGCGTGGCCATGGCCTTGCGCATCGAGGATCGCTACAAGGGCCTGCGCTCGCCGCACAAGCTCAAGTTCGCCGTCTCCGGCTGCACCCGCGAATGTGCCGAGGCGCAGAGCAAGGATATCGGCGTGATTGCCACCGAGAAGGGCTGGAACCTCTACGTGTGCGGCAACGGCGGCATGCGTCCGCGGCACGCCGAACTGTTCGCCACCGATCTTGACGATGAACAGCTGATTCGCTACATCGACCGCGTCCTCATGTTCTACATCCGTACCGCCGACAAGCTGCAGCGCACCTCGGTGTGGCGCGAAAGCCTGGAGGGCGGGCTGGAGTTCCTCAAGCAGGTCGTGCTGGAGGACAGCCTGGCCCTGGGCGCCGAACTCGAAGCGCAGATGCAGCGGGTGGTCGATCACTATGAATGTGAATGGGCCAATGCCCTGAAGGATCCGGAAAAGCTCAAGCGCTTCCGCACCTTCGTCAACGACAAGCGCGCGGACCCGGGTGTGCAGTTCGTCAAGGAACGTGGCCAGCGTCGCCCAGCGCAGGCGGGCGATGTGGTCACTTTGATCCCGGTGATGGAGGAGGTGTTGTGATGCAGGCGGCCAAGGCGGTGCAAGCGATGGACTGGCAAGCAGTGTGCGATCGAGCGGACTTGATCGCCAATTCCGGTGTAGTGGTATGGCTGGACGGCGACCAGGTGGCAGTCTTCTACCTTCCCGACGCGGGCGAGGGCAGGGTGCTGCACGCCATCGACAACCATGACCCGCGCTCGGGCGCCAATGTGCTGGGGCGTGGCATCGTCGGGTATCTGCAGGGCGAGCTGGTGGTGGCTGCGCCGCTGTACAAGCAGCATTACTGTTTCAGCGACGGGCGCTGCCTGGAGGCGCCGGAGCAGGGCATCAGGGTGTGGCCGGTGCGCTTCAATGGTGATCGGGTGGAGATTGGCAGGGTCTAGGGTGGTCTTGCGGGCCTCTGCCTGCGAATGGGCCCTCACTGCCAAAGCAAACCCCATGGCCCAATGCTACGATTGGCGCCATGAACCTCGACAGCCGCATCAAATTCCGCCACCTGCTGTGCTTTCTCGAAATTGCCCGCCAGGGCAGCTTCGCCAAGGCTGCCGATGGCCTGTCCATCAGCCAGCCGGCGATTTCGAAGACGCTCAAGGAACTCGAAGACCTGCTGCAGACCCGCCTGTTCGACCGCGACAAGAGCGGCGTCGAACTGACCGCCGCTGGCGTGCGCTTCATGCGTTATGCCGGGCCCTGCGTGCAGGCCTTGCGCGACGGCGTCAGCAGCCTGCGCGGCGAGCCCCATGAAGCCCCCCAGGTGCGCATCGGCGTGCTGTCGACCGTGGAAAGCCAGCTGTTGCCCGAAGTACTCTGCCGCCTGCACGAACGCCACGCTGCATTGGTGGTGAGCGTGGCGACCGGGCCGGGTGCCTATCTGCTGGCGCAACTGCACGTCGGCGAACTGGACCTGGTGATCGGCCGCATGACCGACAGCCCGCAGATCCAGGGTCTGTCGTTCGAACACCTGTATAGCGAATCCATGACGCTGGTGGTGCGCCCGGCGCATCCGCTGCTGCAGATGCGCCCGCTGAGCGCCGAACAGGTCGGCAGCTACCCCTGGGTGCTGCCGCTGGCCGGTACGACCATCCGCAAGCATGCCGACAGTTTGTTCGTGCAATGCGCCATCACGCCCTCGGCGCAACGTCTGGAAACGCTTTCACCGACCCTCAGTCGACGCTACGTCGCAGGCAGTGACGCCATCTGGGTGGCCCCGCGCGATGCGGTGCAGCGCGATATCGCCACCGGCCAGCTGTGCGAACTGGATCTGGGCGTGCACGAGCCGGGTGGTTCGGTGGGTATCTGCCGCAACGCCGCGCTGCCGCTGGCCTTGCCGGCGCAGTGGCTGTGCGAGGTGGTGCGTGAAGTGGCTGCGCACTACGGCCAGGCACCCAGCCCTGCGTGACACATGTTTCATCCAGCCGCTGCCGCACCACTTTCCTTTTGCTGGCCTGAACTTATCGTCTTTTTGCCTCTCTCATGCCGGTAGCCATTGGTCGTGGCCGCCTGATAAGCTCGCGGCCTCATTCGATTGCCCTTATGGCGCATGAACAAGGAAATAGCATGAAACAGCATCGGTTGGCGGCGGCAGTTGCCTTGGTCACCCTGGTCCTCGCAGGTTGCGATTCCCAGACCAGCGTCGAGCTCAAAACCCCGGCGCAGAAAGCTTCCTACGGTATCGGCCTGAACATGGGCAAGAGCCTGGCTCAGGAAGGTATGGACGATCTCGACTCCAAGGCCGTTGCCCTGGGTATCGAAGACGCCGTCGGCAAGAAAGAGCAGAAGATCAAGGACGACGACCTGGTCGCAGCCTTTGCCGATCTGCAGAAACGCGCCGAAGAACGCATGACCAAGATGAACGCCGAGGCGCAGACCGCCGGCAAGAAGTTCCTCGAGGACAATGCCAAGAAAGACGGCGTGGTCACTACCGCCTCCGGCCTGCAGTACCAGGTCATCAAGAAGGCCGAAGGCGCCCAGCCCAAGCCGACCGATGTGGTTACCGTTCATTACGAAGGCAAGCTGATCGACGGCAAGGTCTTCGACAGCTCCATCGAGCGCGGCGCGCCCATCGATCTGCCGGTCAGCGGCGTGATCCCGGGCTGGGTCGAAGGCCTGCAACTGATGCACGTGGGCGAGAAGGTCAAGTTGTTCATTCCGGCTGATCTGGCCTACGGCGCGCAGAGCCCGAGCCCGACCATTCCAGCCAACTCGGTGCTGGTGTTCGACCTCGAGCTGATCGCCATCAAGGACGCAGCCAAGGCTGCCGCTGACGCTGAAGCTGCAACCGACGACGCCGAAGTCGAAGAAGCAGCACCCGCCAAGTAAGCTGCTTCGTTTCCCGGAACGCCCCGTCTCGACGGGGCGTTTTCGTTTGAACCGGGTCTGTGCCAATGGGTCTTAAAGGAAGCGGCAGTAGCTGTTTTCAGAACGCTGCGTCAAGGATTTTCGTGGGTTTTTTGTGTGAGTAAAAAACGCCCGATTTGACCTCAGCCCTTGAAAACCGGGCAGGTCAGGCGCGAAAAGCGGCTCTGTTCACAAGGTTATCCACAAATACTGTGGATAACCTCAAACCATCATTCGGCACCGGAGGGCTCATGAAAGCACCTTGGAATTTCACTCGTTTCCTGCCCATTGCCGAACGTGTCCTGAGTCGAGGCCGTCTGCCGGCCCTGATCTTCGCCGTGGCACGCAAGGGCAAGGGCTACCGGTTGGGCGCTTTGAAAGAGGACGTGCAACTGCTGCAGGCCCTGTGCCTGGCGTACTGGCGCGGCGAGTACCGCAGCATCAGCCCCAAGGCACTGGTGTCCATCGTTGCCGGACTGGTCTATTTCGTCAGCCCCATCGATGCGATCCCCGACTTTTTGATCGGTGTCGGCATGCTCGATGACATTGCCGTGTTGGCCTGGGTGATGAAGACCCTGTCCGGGGAACTCGATGCGTTCCGTGCCTGGCGTCAGCGTCAGTCGCCGGAGAAACTGCGAGTGCTCGAACGCCTGCCAGCCTCGGAGAAGGATCTGGAACTGGAAAAGTCCCACCGCTGAAGCCGCCCCGCTGGCTTTGGCGCGCAGTTAACGCCCCGGAGTCGGCAATCCCCTGTTAACATTCCGCCATTACGCTCGCATCGTCCGATGTGCGCGCTCATCGGGCGGGAGGATGCAATGGGGGTTCAAGTGATCAGCCGCGACGGCCAGCCGGAGTATGCGGTCGTGCCATGGGACGAGTATCAGCGGTTGATTGCTGCAGCTGCGGTCAACCCGGTTGGCGCCTCTGCCGACGTCGCAGCCTCGCAGCCTGCTGCCGACCCTGTCGGCGCTGCGCCGCTCGCGCCCCCGCCAGGCTTCGAGCGTCTGCGCGAACTGCGCGAGGCGCAGGGCCTGCCGCTTGAAAGCCTGGCGCGCGCCGTGGGCATCAGTCCCTCCTACCTGTCGATGATCGAAACCGGCGAGCGGGAGCCGGATGCCGCCATTCGCCGCAGCCTCGCCTGGGAGTTGGGGGTGCCGGGCTGGAGCACCCGCTCGTGAGCGTGCGCATCAGTCGGCAGCAATGGGACGGCCTGCTCGGCGAGCTGGACCACGCTCGCCGCCAGCGTCACCTGCTCACCTACCGCGCGCTGCTCGAACGCCTGGAATTGCCCACGCCCGCTATGCAGACACTGACGGCGGCACTCGAATACCTGGCCATGATCGACGCCCGCGCCGATCAGCCACTGCGCAGCTCTCTGGTGATCAGCCAGGGCGCCAGCCGCTTGCCGCGTACCGGTTTTTTCGAGTGTGCGGAAAAACTCGGACGTTTCTGCGGCCCATCGGATGGCGTTGCCGCCGCCTCGTGGCACGCCTCGGAAGTGGCGCGGGTGTTCGAATACATCTACCCGCCCACTACGACGGCCTGAGTCGTCAGGCCGACTCGGCGAGCTGCGTGTCGATCACGTGCACACTGGACCCCAAGACTTCTTTGGCCAAGTGCTTGGCCTGCGAAGCCATTTCCGCCAGTTGACTGCCATCCATGAGGCTACAGGCCTCGGCCCGCAAATGAACCACGCCGATGGACAGCGACAGCAGGGCAAATCGTTGCTGCTCGCCGCGACGATCCGTGGCCAGAAAACAGCCTGCTTGCAGATGCTCGGGGCGATAGAAGCGCCGGCACTGATGCTGGAAGTCTTCCTGTAACTGACTCAGGCGCCGGCACCAGTCGGCCGGACTGATGACCAGGATGAAATCGTCGCCACCGATGTGGCCGACGAAGTCTCGGCTCGGATCCACGCGCTCGCTCAGGCACTGGGCCAGGCACAGCAGCACCTCATCGCCACGTGCGTAGCCATAGATGTCGTTGAAGGGCTTGAAGTTGTCGATGTCCACATAGCAGATGATCGCCTCGCGGCCCTGTTCCAGCACACGGGTCAGGCACTGCTGGATCGGCACGTTGCCAGGCAACAGGGTCAAGGGGTTGGCATGCCGGGCCTGCTGGATTTTCAGCTCGGTGATCAGCTTGAGCACGTCGATGACCCGGCCCAGCCCCAGGTAGCACCCACCCTGGATGACGATGAAGTCTTCCTCGATCCGCTGCCGCGCACGCCCGGTGAGCAAACGGCTGACCTGTTGCAGCGATTGCTTGCAGTCCACTGCCAGAAAATCATTGCTCATCAGTCGGCTGATCGGCTTGCGCGCGAACAGCTCGTTGGCGAATGGCTTGAGCAATGCATCGGAGAGCGAGTGCCGATGAACGATGCCGCAGGGGCGCCGCTCGCCGTCGACGACGGCGAGGGTGTTCAGGTTGGCCTGCAGCCGGAAGGCTTCCAGGACCTGCTGAGTCGGCGTATCGCGATGCACCGCAGCCTGCTCGATGATCAGCGATGCAAGGTCGCTGCCGTTGTCGCCAAGCGGCGGATTGCCGTCCTCGAGCCGCGGGACCAGCCCACGTGCGTCCCGTGGCGGCTGTTCCTGAGGGCGGCAGAGGAGATAACCCTGGACCAGGTCGACACCCATTTCGATCAATACCAGCAACTCCTCGACCAGCTCGATGCCCTCGGCGATCACCTGGGCCCGGGAAGCCTTGGCGATCTGCAGGATCGAACCGACGAATTCGCGCTTGAGCGCATCCTGGTGAATGCCGTCGATGAAGTGTCGGTCGATCTTTACGTAGTCCGGACGCAACTCGGACCACAGGCGCAGGCTTGAATAGCCTGCACCCAGATCGTCCAGGGCAATCGAAAAGCCCATGGCGCGGTAGTGATGCAGGGCGTTGAACAGCAGTTGGAAATCGTCGGTAGGAGTCTGCTCGGTGAGTTCGATGACCACCTGGCTCGGGCTGATGCCGTAGCGCTGCAACAGCTGCAACGTGCGGCCGTCCTCGTGCAGCGGTTCGAGCAGCGACTCGGGCGAGACGTTGAGAAACAGCTTGCCGTCCAGGCGCTGTTCGCTGAAACGGCGGCAGGCGGTTTCCCGACACATCACTTCCAGCTCGTTGAGCCGACCGGCCTGGCGTGCCACCGCGAACAGATTGATGGGCGAATGCAACGGGCTGTTCGACGGCCCCCGGCTCAATGCCTCGAAGCCCAGTATCTGCCGTTGCGACAGTGACACGATCGGCTGGAACAAGCAGTGCACACCGCCTTGGGCAAGAATGGTGTCCAGGGCGCTGAGCTGTTCAATGACGGTCATCGGTTCCTACCTTGCTGAATGTCGTGCTGGCCGGTCGCGCGAACGGGTCGAAAGCCGCGGGCCAGACGCAAAAAAAGACCCGCTGCAGGCGCAGCGGGTCCCTATTTCACGACAGCTTCATGTCGGTTTGATGACCGTCCTGTCACCTATCCGTCAATGCAGGGCCATGCTCCGGTCAATGCTTGGCCACCGACGTGTTGAGCTTGAGGTAGTCGAGCAGAATGCGCCCGGTTTCCGCGAGGTAGGCGTCATCTTCCGGCTTGGTCTTGTCCGGATCGGCACCCAGGGCATCCTCGTCTTCCTTCTTCAGCTCTTTCAGCGGTTCTTCGCCTTTGGCCTTGCGTCGGGTGTTCTCCAGGGCCAGTTGCTTGGCTTCGATATCGCTGTGCTGCGCGCGACGGTCGGCTTCGTTCAGGCTGACGGTCTTCTCTTTCATCAACTGCTCGGCAAGGGCCAGGCGATCGCGGATGTAGATGAATTCCGGGTCCTTGACGGTGCGGGCGTCGTGGTCGGCGGTCAGCTTGGCCAGGTAGGGCTTGAACGGATCGCTGGCCGGCTTGATGGCCGGGCGGATGGTGTCCCAGGGCATGGCTTCGGGCAGGGCGCTTTCACCGATTTCCTTGGTGTCGATGATCGACGGGTAGGCGATGTCCGGCAGTACACCCTGGTGCTGGGTACTCTGCCCGGAAACACGGTAGAACTTGGCCAGGGTCAGCTTGAGCTCGCCATGGTTGAGCGGCTGGATGGTCTGCACTGTGCCCTTGCCGAAGGTCTGGCCGCCGACGATCAACGCGCGGTGGTAGTCCTGCATGGCGCCGGCGAAAATCTCCGAGGCCGAAGCCGACAGGCGATTCACCAGCAGCGCCAGCGGGCCCTTGTAGAACGCACCGGGGTTTTCATCTTCAAGTACATCGACGCGGCCATCGGCGTTGCGCACCAGCACGGTCGGACCTTTCTCGATGAACAGGCTGGTCAGCTCGGTAGCTTCCTGCAGGGAGCCGCCGCCGTTGTTGCGCAGGTCGATGACCACGCCGTCGACTTTCTCTTTCTGCAATTCGGTAAGCAGCTTGCGCACATCGCGGGTGGTCGACTTGTAGTCCGGGTCACCGGCGCGGAATGCCTTGAAGTCCAGGTAGAACGCAGGGATCTCGATCACGCCCAGCTTGTAGTCGCGGCCGTTTTCCTTGAGGTTGAGGATCGACTTTTTCGCCGCCTGCTCTTCGAGCTTGACCGCTTCGCGGGTGATCGAGACGATCTTGCTGGTCTGGTCGTTGGGCGCATTGGTGTGCGGAATGACTTCCAGGCGCACGGTGGAGCCTTTCGGGCCGCGAATCAGCTTGACCACCTCATCCAGGCGCCAGCCGACCACGTCGACCATTTCCTTGTCGCCCTGGGCGACACCGATGATCTTGTCGGCAGGGGCGACCTGCTTGGTCTTGTCGGCCGGGCCCGCGGGTACCAGGCGGACGATCTTGACCTGGTCGTTGTCGCTTTGCAGGACCGCACCGATACCTTCGAGCGACAGACTCATGTTGATGTCGAAGTTTTCCGCGTTGTCCGGGGACAGGTAGTTGGTGTGCGGATCGTAGGACTGGGCGAAGGTATTGATGTAGGCCTGGAAGATGTCCTCGGCGCGGGTCTGGTCCAGGCGCGCGAGTTGATTCTTGTAGCGCTTGGACAAGGTGTCCTGGATCTGCGCTGCGTCCTTCCCGGCGATCTTCTGGCGCAGCACTTCATCTTTCACGCGCTTGCGCCACAAGTCGTCGAGTTCGGCCTCGTTTTTCAGCCAAGGGGCATCCTTGCGGTCTACCAGCAGGGTTTCCTTGGTGGTGAAGTCGAACTTGTCGACGCCCTTGTTCAGTTCCGCCAGGGCGAAGTCCAGGCGTGCCTTGACCCGGTCCAGATAGCGCTTGTAGATGACGAAACCGGGATCCAGGTTGCCGTTCTTCAGGAAGTCGTCGAACTGGGTCTTCCACTTGTCGAATTCGGCGATGTCGGCCGCAGTGAAATAACTGCGCGAGGGATCGAGCAGCTTGATGTAGCTGTCGTAGATGATGACCGAGCGCGCATCGTTGAGCGGCGGCTTGCTGTAATGATGACGCTTGAGCAGCTCGACGACATTGAGGCTGGCCACCACTTCGTCGCGATCCGGCTGAAGTTTGTCCCAGCTGTTGGCAGCGAAGGTATTGGCGGACATCGACAGGGTGCCGAGGCCGATACACAGCGCCAGGGCACTGCCGGGAATGAAATGCTTCATGCTGATTCGACGTGGGGGCAATTGATCACGCATATTAGGCCGTCTTTGAATTCGCCGGTTCCGTTGAAGCCGGACGCATAATGCGAAAAGCCCGACGCCAAGGCGTCGGGCTCAGTCATGACTCAACTATGGAGGCACCGTGAAGGCATTGCAAGGCGTGGAAGGACATGTGGAGTGGCTCGAACAACCGAGCCCGACGTGTGACGTGGGTCAAGTGAAGATTCGGGTAGCCGCGGCCGGCCTCAATCGGGCCGACCTGATGCAGCGCGCAGGCTTGTACCCGCCGCCGCCGGGTGCCAGCGATATCCTCGGCCTGGAATGTGCAGGCGTCATCAGCGAAGTCGGCGTGGGTTCGTCCTGGCAGGTCGGCGACCGTGTCTGCACCTTGCTGGCTGGTGGCGGCATGGCTGAAGAAGTGGTGGTCGATGGCCGCCATGTGCTGCCTGTGCCCGAGGGGCTGAGCCTGCACGAAGCCGCGGGCATCGTCGAGGTCTACGCGACGGTGTGGCTGAACCTGTTCCAACTGGCCGACCTGCAGCCGGGCGAGAAGGTCCTGCTGCATGCCGGTGCCAGTGGCATTGGCTCGGCGGCGATCCAGCTGTGCAAGGCGTTCGGCAACCCGACCTGGGTCAGCGTCGGTTCCGCCGAGCGCCTGGCCTATTGCGAAGCGCTGGGCGCACAGGGCGGTGTGGTACGCGGCGACGGGCTTGAAGCGCTGAAGGACCTGGGGCCCTTCAATGTGATCCTCGACCCGGTCGGCGCCAACTACAGCGAGCTGAACCTGGACGTGGTGGCACTGGACGGGCGCTGGGTGATGATCGGCCTGATGGGCGGTCGCGAGGCGCAGTTCGATCTGGCCAAGGTGCTGGGCAAACGGGTGCGTCTGCAGGGTTCCACCTTGCGCAGCCGTGACGATCAGTTCAAGGCCGACCTGCTCAGTGACCTGGGCCAGCATGTATGGCCATTGTTCACCGAAGGGCGTTTGAAGTCGCAGTTGGCCAAGACGTTTCCGATCACCGACGCCGAAGCGGCGTTCGAAGCGCTGGCGAGCAATCAGATTTCCGGGAAGGTGGTACTGGTGATCGACGAAACCCTGAGCTGAGCCCAGGGCTTTCGTCATGCGAACCCCGTGACCGGCTGCGAACGAGCGGGCACGGGGTTCGGCGGAGCGGCAATCAGCGCATTTCTGGCAGGCGCGCTTCGCTCTTCACTTCGCTCAGGGCAACGGCTTCGGCTGGCAGCACGACGCGGGTCTTGGCCAGCAGCTCACCCATGCTCGAGAGCACGCGGTACATCGAGTATTCCTCGGTGTAGCGCACTTCGGCGTAGCGGGTGTTGGCGGTGTACAGCTCGTTCTCGCTGTCGAGTACGTCGAGCAGGGTACGCTGGCCCAGGCCGAACTGGTCCTGGTAGGCCGCTCGCACGCGGGTGGTAGTCTCGGCGTATTCACGGGCGTACGGAATCTGCGTGCTGGCGTTTTTCATCGCGTTCCACGACAGCGCCATGTTCTCGTTCAACTGACGCAGGGCATTGTTGCGGATGTCCATGGCCTGGTTGATGCGATGTGCATCGCCCTGCAGACGAGCCTTGTCGCTGCCGCCACGGTACAGGTTGTAGCTCATGCTCACGCCGGCACGCCAGTCGGTGTTGTTGTGGCCGCGCTCGCCCGACAGGTTGTTGTTGGCACCGGTGGCCAGTTCAGCGTCGATCCGTGGGTAGAACGCCGACTTGGCGCCTGCGTACTGGCTTTCGGCAGCCTGTACGTCGGCTTGGGCCGATTTGAGGTACGGATTGTTTTCCATCATCGACTGGCGGGCGGCGTTCAGGTCGGCCGGCAGTTCGCCACGCATCGAAGGCAGGGGTTCCAGTTCGTCGGGCATGCGGCCCACGGCGCTGAAGAAGGCAGCTTCGGCATCGGCCAGGTTGACCTGAGCGGTGTTGTAATTGTTCTCGGCCAGGGCGCGACGAGCACGCGACTGGTCGACGTCGGCGGTGCTGCCCACGCCGCGCTCGCTGCGCAGGCCGATCTGGTCGTTGACGCGCAGGTGCGCCTGCAGGTTGTTCTTGGCCAGAGTGACCAGTTCACGGTTGCGCAGTACGTCGAGGTAGACCTGCACGGCGCGCAGGGCCAGGTCCTGGGCGGTGGCCTGGACATAGTAGGCACGCGACGTGGCGGTGGAGCGGGTCCGGCTGACTTCACTGGAGGTGCTGGAACCGTCGAACAGCATCTGGCGCAGGCGCAACTCGGACTGGGTGTAGTTCAGCGTTTCCTTGTTGTGATTGCCGCGCGCGCGGGTGTTCAGGTTGTCCGAACGCTCGCGACCGTAGCCTGCAACGAAATCGACGCTGGGGCGGTAGGCACCCTGGGCGATCTTCACGTCCTCATCCGCGGCGAGGCGACTGTTGATGTTGGATGCCAACTCAGGGTGGTTATCCACGGTGCTCTGGATCGCCTCGGTGAGCGACATGGCTTGCGCGTGCGAGCACGCCATGGCCAACAAAATCGCGCTGCAGATGGGGGTGAAAACGCGCATTCGGGTGCTTCTCCGTGATGTGTGAAGTCGTGCAGACGCCAGAATGTTGGCGAATAACTCGTTTAAAAGTCCGTTTCGGGTTTGTAACAAGCGCAACCGAGGCGCCGAAAGCAGCGCGTTCAACGGAATTTTCACATGATATAGAGCAAAAAACACTTATGCCATCATTCGTTTCGATGATGGCAAATAGATTTCACTGCTCCTGAGGCGCGCGGTGTGAGCGGGGTTCGGCGATAAAGAAGGCGCAACGCCAGCGTTTTCGGGGGTCGCGGGGCATAGGCGAGAGAAGACGGAAAATTGCAGTCGGTTAGTGACGGAAAATTGTCACAGTGAATACAGGGTGTATCACCGTTGATTCATTCCGAGATATGAGATTAGTCAGTTGATTTCATTCGGTTTTTGTCGAGTATCGACCGTTCGTCGACATCATTGCCCAACGGATGCTGACCCTTTACGGCACTTGTCTTCAGACGAGCAATATAGACAGTCACTGCCATCGCGATGCCCACGAGCAGCACACGCAGCCACGGCCAGGGCACCAGCCAGCAGGACACCGCGATGCTGACCCACGTGGAACCAATGGCCAGCACCTTGGCTTTGCGCGGAATGCCTTCGCCGCCCAGGTAGGTCTTGAGCAAAGGGCCGAGTTGCGGATGGCCGAGCAGCCACGCATGGAAGCGCGGCGAGCTTCGCGCGAAGCACGCTGCGGCGAGGAGCAGAAAGGGGGTAGTGGGCATCACCGGCAGGAAGATGCCGATGACACCGAGTGCAACGCTGATGCAGCCGATGCCCAACAGCAGGTAACGCAGCCAGGCGGACCGAGCCGGCCGCATGGCGCAGGACTTAGTGATGACGGGGCTTGAGGATGGCCGGTTTCTCGTCCGGAGCGTTGCACAGCAGGTAGAGGGCGGTGAGCGCTTCGGGGATCTGCACGATCATGTCATCCATGAGATTGGCATCGGCGGCAATGTCGGAAAACTCCGGCTGCTCGTCGAACAGGCCGGAACCGACCATGATCGGCAGAAGCATCTCGCTGACTTCGTCTTCGGCGGTTTCGAACCAGGCGGCCTCGCGCAGGAATACCCCTTCCATGAAGCCGATGCACCAGCCGCGCAGGTCGGAGTCATCCGGCTCGTCGCCGAGGTCGAGGTCGCATGGCAGCTCGAATTCCTCGTCGCTGGCCAGTTGGCGCGCGATATGTGCCTTGAGCTGGATCAGCGTGCCTTCGATCTCTTCGCGCTGGGCATCGTCGCTGTAGTGCGGCGGCTCGGCGAACAAGGCGTCGATCCACTCGCGCTCGGGCACCTCTTCGGAACAGATGGAGAGGGCGGTCAGGTAGCCATGGGCGGCGACGTAGTCCAGCGCCTCGTCATGCAGCTCATCGGCGTCGAGGAAGGCTTGCAGGCGGGTCAGTTGCTCGGCGAAGGACATTAACAGGTTACCTTGGAAGACTATGCGGATACTGAATTCTAGGCCTTGTTAGGCCCTGTGCGCCACCCAAGGGGTGAAATGGCAGGATGGGCGGGTGCTGCGCCGCGGTGCTGGCACTGGGGTATACTGCCGCGGTCTTTCGCTCAGGCCCCGAGTTCACGGGGCGGTAACCCCCGCTTACGCAAAGGCGGATGCGGCAAAAGCGCTTTTCATCCAGCCTGTGCGGCCCGGGTGGTTTTACGATTTCTGGAGTGACCCATGCTCGAACAGGCTCAACGCGTTCTTAAGGACATCTTCGGCTATGACAGCTTCCGCGGTCGCCAGGGTGCCATTATCGAGCGTGTGGCCCGCGGTGGCGATGCCTTGGTATTGATGCCCACCGGCGGTGGCAAATCGCTGTGTTTTCAAGTCCCGGCCTTGCTGCGCGACGGCCTGGCGGTGGTGGTTTCGCCGCTGATCGCCTTGATGGACGACCAGGTCGCCACCCTCGAGGAACTGGGCGTGGCGGCAGCGGCCCTGAACTCCACGCTCAGTTCCGATGAGCAGCGCGAGTTGGCCGCGCGCATCCGCCGGGGCGAAATCAAGATGCTGTACCTGGCGCCGGAGCGCCTGGTGCAGCCGCGCATGCTGGATTTCCTCCGCGGCCTGGACATCGCCTTGTTCGCCATCGACGAGGCCCACTGCGTTTCCCAATGGGGGCACGACTTCCGTCCCGAATACCTGCAGCTGGGCCAGTTGGCCGAACAGTTTCCCCAGGTGCCGCGAATCGCCCTGACCGCCACTGCCGACAAGCGCACGCGCGAGGAAATCGTCACCCGTCTGCACCTGCAGGACGCCGAGCGATTCCTGTCCAGCTTCGACCGGCCCAACATCTTCTACCGCATCGTACCCAAGGAAAGCCCGCGCAAACAGTTGCTGGCGTTCCTCGCCGAGCGGCGCAGCGATGCCGGCATCGTTTACTGCCTGTCGCGCAAGAAAGTCGACGAAGTCGCCGCGTTCCTGTGCGAAAACAACTTTCCGGCCTTGCCGTACCACGCCGGTCTGCCTGCTGCGACGCGGGCCGCCAACCAGAAGCGCTTCCTCAACGAGGAAGGCCTGATCATGGTGGCCACCATCGCCTTCGGCATGGGCATCGACAAGCCCAACGTGCGTTTCGTCGCGCACCTGGACCTGCCCAAGTCGCTGGAAGCCTACTACCAGGAAACCGGCCGCGCTGGCCGCGATGGTCTGCCGGCAGACGCCTGGATGGCCTACGGGCTGCAGGATGTGCTGATGCTCAAGCAGATGCTGCAGAATTCCGAAGGTGACGAGCGCCACAAGCGCCTTGAACAGCACAAGCTCGACGCCATGCTGGCGCTGTGCGAAGAAACCCGCTGCCGCCGTCAATCGCTGCTGGCCTATTTCGATGAAGAGATGCCCAACCCCTGCGGTCACTGCGACAACTGCGTCGACGGCGTGCAGACCTGGGATGCCACCGAGCCAGCGCGCCAGGCGCTGTCGGCCATCTACCGCACTGGGCAACGCTACGGCGTCGGCCATCTGGTGGACGTGCTGCTGGGCAAGGACACCGAAAAGGTACGTAGTTTCGGCCACGACAAACTGGCAGTGTTCGGTGTCGGCAAGGGCCGCTCGGAAGGCGAGTGGCGGTCGCTGTATCGCCAGGTGGTCGCGCGCGGTCTGGCCGATATCGACCTGGAGGGCTACGGCGGCCTGCGTTTGAGCGACAGCTGCCGACCGCTGCTGCGCGGCGAGGTGACGCTTGCGCTGCGCAAGGAAATCAAGCCGCAGACCTCTGCCCGCGGCAGCGGCTCGGCAAGCCCCGCCAGCCAGTTGGTGCGCGACGAGGAGCGTGAACAGTGGGAAGCACTGCGCACTCTGCGGCGCAACCTGGCGCAGGAACATGCGGTACCGCCCTACGTCATCTTCCCGGACTCGACCCTGCTCGAAATGCTCCGCAGCCAGCCGACCAGCATGGCCGATATGGGGCGGGTCAGTGGCGTCGGCGCTCGCAAGCTCGAGCGTTACGGTGAAGCGTTCCTGCAGGTACTGGCTGGGTCGGGCGGGGCAGAGGCGCCACGCGAGGTGGCCGATATCCGCCACGAGCTCATCAGCCTTGCCCGCGCAGGCATGACGCCGCTGCAGATCGCTGGCCAGTTACAGTGCAGTGAGAAGAATGTCTACAGCCTGCTGGCCGAAGCCATCGGCCAGCAGCAGCTGTCGCTGGAGCAGGCGCTGGATCTTCCCGAGGAACTGCTCAGTGAAATCCAGGACGCCTTTCTCGACGGCGAAGGGGAATTGCCCGGCGTCGCCGAGATTGCGGGGCAGTTCACCGGCCGTGTGCCCGAAGGCGTCCTGTATTGCATACGTGCGGCGTTGCAGTCCGAATTCGAGGTGTGAACGAGGCTGCCACTCGGCATGAGTCTTGCCTGTGGGCTAAGGTCATGATTAGCTGACTAATCATCAGCTCCGACCTTCACGCATGCGCTGCTTGTGCAAGGCTGTTTTTTCAAGAGAGATCTATGCCGTTAACTGATCAACATCGCTTCGGAATGCAGCTGGCGCACATGTCCCGTGGCTGGCGGGCCGAACTGGACCGTCGGCTGGCGGGCCTGGGATTGTCGCAGGCGCGCTGGCTGGTCCTGCTGCATCTGGCGCGGTTCGGCGAAGCGCCGACCCAGCGCGAGCTGGCGCAGAGCGTGGGCGTCGAGGGGCCGACCCTGGCACGCTTGCTGGACAGTCTCGAAGCCCAGGGCCTGGTCGAGCGCCAGGCCGTGGTCGAAGACCGTCGAGCCAAGAAGATCACGCTGTGCGCGCCCGCACGGCCGCTCATCGAGCAGATCGAAACCATCGCCAACGCCTTGCGTGCCGAGCTGTTCATGGGGGTCGACGAAGAAGAACTGAGCACCGCCATGCGGGTACACAGCCGCATCCTGGCGAATCTGGAAAAGAAATCCTGAAGTCAACGGGCCGTCACCCGCTTGGAGCAAGTGGGCCGTACGGGCTATAAAGTTATTGGATGTCGGTCTTCAAGGGATTCCCATGCAAGTGCGTATACCGTCGCGTACCAGGTTTGCTTCACGTCGTCTGCTGGCATCGGTGTGGGCCATGGCGCTGTGCTATTCCACAGCCGCCTCCGCGCTGGGCCTTGGCGAGCTGACCCTGCGCTCATCGCTCAACCAGCCGTTTCGCGCCGATATCGCCTTGCTCGACACCGCAGGGCTGGAGCAGGACGACATCCGTGCCAGCCTGGCGACGGCCGAAGAGTTCGCCAGGGCGGGGGTGGAGCGCAGTTTCTTCCTCAACGACCTCAAGTTCTCGCCCGATTTCAGCGGCGGGCGCAAGGTCATTCATGTCAGCTCCAGCAAAGTGGTCACCGAGCCCTTCATGAGTTTCGTGATTCAGGTCGGCCGGCCGAATGGGCAGCTGCTGCGTGCCTTCACGGTATTGCTCGACCCGCCGGGGATGGGGCCGGGCCTCGCCGACCGCGCGCCCCAGCGCATACAGCCGGCGCAGGCCAGCGCGCAGCCTGCAGCAGCGCCCACTAGGCCCAAAGGCGCGAGTGCACCCACGCCGAGCGCCAGTGAGCCTGCGAAACAGGCGCCGGCCAAGGCCGCTGCGCAGGACGCTGCGCAACTGGCTGCCGCCGCCCTGGAGAACCAGCAACTGCAGAAGAGTTTCGACGAGGTGCAGGCGCGCCTGCAGAGCCTGGAGGCGCAGGTAGCCGACAAGGACAAGCAGGTTGCCCAGCTGCAGGCACGCATGGCCGAAACCCCTGCGGCCGAGGCCGATTCGTCCGTCGCTCCCGCAACCGCACCCGCTGCGGCAACGCCTGCGCCTTCGCCTGTATCTGCCCCACCCGCAGCGGTTGCCACGCCAGCACCGGCTCCGGCCCTGGCTCCGGCTCCGGCTCCGGCTCCGGTGGAGGATGGCAGTGGCTGGTTGAACATCCTGGCCCTGATTGCGGCACTGCTGTTGATCATCGCCCTGTTGCTGCTGTTGCGCCGCCAGCGACAGCGCAAGTCGGCCGCGCTGCAGGACGCCTTCGAGCCGGTCGCTACCCAGCCGCTCCGCGCGGCGCCGGTCGCCACTGTGCCGGCCGCCGCAGTGGCGGCCGCCACCGCGCCGCTGCGTGCCGAGCCCGCGCCGGTGGTACGCCGTGAAACACCGACAGCCACCGACGCCCTCGATGGTGCAAGCATCTATATTGCCTACGGCCGCTTCAACGAAGCGCTGGGTATTCTGCGCGACGGGCTGGCCAAGCAGCCAGAACGTACCGACCTGCGTGTGCGCATGCTCGAAGTGCTGGGCCAGCAGGGTAATGCCAAGGGATTTGCCGAGCAGGAAAGCCTGTTGCTGGCGGCAGGCTTCAGCGCGGCGACGCTGGCCGAGATACGCAGCCGCTTCGCTAATCTCGAACCCGCGCCAGTAGCGTCAACGTCAACCGCTACCGGGGGTCTGTCACCGGCAGTGGCAGCGACTGCAGTGACGCTGGCGTCCACTGCAGCAGCCGCAGCGTCGGTGCAGCCCGCTCCGAAGCCTGAGCCCGAGCCGGACCCCGAGCCGGAATTCGAGCTGCCCGATCTCGACCTGGCAGCGCCTGAGCCATCAGCTCGGTCAACCCCGCGGCGCGAGCAGGAAGACGAATTCCAGCTCAACCTCGATGACCTGTCCATGGACGCCGATTGGGCGTTGGTCAGCCCATTCGATGATGCGCCGTCGCCCAAAGGCAAGCCGGTGGTCGTCGAGACACCGCCCGAGGTCGAGATGGACCCGGCGTTCACCAGCAATCTGAACGAACTGCCGGAAGTCTTCGAGATGCCCGACGAGCAGTTCCTCAGCGACTTCGCCGATGTCGAGGAGGAGCCGTTCCTCCAGCAGGACGAGGCCCCGGCCGGGAAGACTCAGGACGACATCGACAACGATTTCCTCGACAGCTTCATCGCCGACAGCGACCTGCCCGAGCTGGATGCTCTGACCGTGGATTTCGACGACCTGGAACTGCAGCACGCTTCGGCGGAGAAACTCGATCAGGCCCAGCAGTTGCTCGACGACGGCGATACCAGCGAAGCCAGCGTGCTCTTGCACGAACTGCTGCGCGAAGGCGATGACTCCTGCAAGCAGGCGGCCCGGCAGTTGCTGAATCGGATGGACGAAGCATGAGCGAAGCCATCGCATCCAAGCCTCAGGTGGTGATCACCTATTGCACACAGTGCCAATGGCTGCTGCGCGCCGCGTGGCTGGCCCAGGAGCTGCTCAGCACTTTTGGCGAGGACCTGGGGCAGGTGGCGTTGGCGCCCGCCAGTGGCGGTCGCTTTCTCATCACCTGCGACGGCGTGCAGGTTTGGGAGCGCAAGGCCGACGGTGGTTTTCCCGAGGCCAAGGTGCTCAAGCAGCGCATCCGTGACCTGATCGATCCCGAGCGCGACTTGGGCCATAACGAATCCAGAAGTCCGGCAGCCGAGTAAGCCTCTGCCGGCTCATGCTCAGTGTCGCCAGAAAGCCGGCATGCACAGGATCAGCACGGTGATGATTTCCAGTCGGCCCAGCAGCATGCCCAGGGCCAGGATCCACTTCGCCGCATCGGGCAGCGTGGCGAAATTGCCGGCCGGCCCTATCACCTCGCCCAGCCCTGGCCCTACACCGGAAACCGTGCTGGCGGCACCGGTCAGGGCGGTCATCCAGTCCAGCCCCAGGAGTGACAATGCCAGGGCGATGATGCCGACGGTGAAGCCGAAGAAGAACGAGAACGTCAGGATCGACCGGACGATTTCCTCATCGAGGCGATGGCCGTTGTATTTCTGTTTGATCACCGCGCGCGGATGAATCAGCTGGTTGAGGTTGGACTTGAGCAGGATATAGGCCACCTGGAAGCGGAATATCTTGATCCCGCCTGCGGTCGAGCCCGAGCAGCCGCCGATGAAGCCCAGGTAGAAAAACAGCATCAGCGAGAAATTGCCCCACAGGCTGTAGTCGCCCAGGGCGAAGCCCGTGGTAGTCACCACCGAGGTGACGTTCAGGGCTACGTGACGAAAGGCCGTCCACCACGGCAGCTCGGTGGTGGCCCAGTACCAGGTACCCAGCACCAGCCAGGTGGCGATCAACAGAATCAGCATGCCTTGCACCTGCTGGTCGCGCAGCAGCGCCTGGCGGTTGCCGCGCAGGGTCGAGACGTAGAGCGCGAACGGCAGGCTGCCCAGAATCATCACCACGATGGCCACCCAGTGCACGGCCGGTTGCTGCCATTTGCCCAGAGACAGGTCGGACGTCGAGAAGCCGCCAGTGGAAATGGCCGACATCGCGTGGTTGACCGCGTCGAACGGGCTCATCCCTGCCAACCAGAACCCCAGGGTGCCCAGGGCGGTGAAGCCGACATACACCAGCACGATGTACTTGGCGACCATGTGCGAGCGCGGCATGACTTTTTCGGAGCGATCGCTGGATTCGGTCTGGAACAGCCGCATGCCACCAATGCGCAACAGCGGCAGGATGGCCACGGCCATGCCGATGAAGCCGATGCCGCCCAGCCAGTGCAGCATCGAGCGCCACATGAGGATGCCCGGTGACATCTCGTCCAGATGACTGAGCACCGTGGAACCCGTGGCGGTAATGCCCGACATGCTTTCGAAAAAGGCGTCGGTGTAGCTGATGTGCTGAGTCAGCAGGAAGGGCAGGGCGGCGAACACGCACACCACCACCCAGCTGCTGACCGTGAGCAGGTACATGTCGCGCGGCCGCAGGTTGACGTTGTCGGGGCGGCCGGGCAGCACCAGCAGCAGGCCGGCGACGAAAGTGATCAGGCTGGCCCATAGAAACGACTGGATGTCTTCGGTGCGTTCGAACACCACCAGCGTGCCCATGGGCACGACCATGCTCACGGCCAGGGTGATCAGGAAGATGCCGATAATGAAACCGATGATGCGCAGGGTCGGCAACGCCATGGGGTCAGCTCTGGCCATGAAGGAAAGGGCCGCCATTCTACCTGCGGGCCACAGCATGTAAACCCGGCAGGCGAAGGCCGCTTGGGTCTAGAATAGCGGCTTATCGTTCGACAGGAGGTTGCCCATGGAGGCGCTCGAGGTTTTGCTCAATCGTGTTTCAGCTCCCCGGCTCATGGCGCCCGCGCCGACGGCCGCGCAGCGTGAAGTGCTGTTCCAGGCCGCGCTGCGCGCGCCCGACCACGGCCAGCTGCGGCCATGGCGTTTTCTCACCGTCGAAGGGGAAGGCTTGCAGCAGCTCGGCGAAGTCCTGGCCGAGGCCACTGCGCTCAACCCCGAGGCTGGCGAAGCGGCACTGGAAAAAGCCCGCAACATGCCGCTGCGCGCGCCCCTGGTGGTGGTAGTGATCGCCCGCTTGCAGGAGCATCGAAAAGTGCCGCAGAGCGAGCAACTGCTGGCGGCTGGCTGCGCCGCCCATGGCATCCTGCTTGCGGCGAATGCTCAAGGGCTGGGTGGGGTATGGCGCACCGGCGAGCTGTCCTATGCGCCTTATGTGGCCGGCAAGCTGGGCCTGATCGAAGGCGAACAGATCATCGGCTTCCTGTACCTAGGCACGCCGGCACGAGAATTGCGCGAAGCGCCGACGCTGGCTACCGCCGACTTCGTGCAAGCCTGGGGCGTCGAGGCCTGAAGCGTTCAGGTTCGAGCCAACCGATCGCGGCGGTCTAGGCCACCACCACCGGTACCGGCGGCAGGTCCAGGGTCGCGATCAAGCCGCCTTCAGGGTGGTTTTCCAGCTGCAGGCTGCCGCCGTGTCGCTCGGCGGCGCGGCGGGCGATGGCCAGGCCCAGGCCATGGCCAGCAGCGCTCTGGCCCGGTGCGCGGAAGAATGGCTCGCTCAGGCGCGCCAGGTGTTCCTCCGCCACGCCCTGGCCGTGATCGCGCACGCTGATGCGCACCCGCCCTTGCACCTGTTGCGCCGACAGCACGACCGGCGCGGGCCTAGGGTTGAAGCGCAGGGCGTTGCGCAGCAGGTTGTCCACGGCCCGTTCGATCATGGTCGGCCAGCCCTGCAGCGCAAGGTGCGCGGCAACGTCCAGCTCGATGGCCTGCTCCGGCACGGCGATCAAGGCGTCCTTGCGCACCGCCTGCAGGAGTGCCGGCAGGTCCACGTCTTCGGCCGTGGCTTGCTCCGCATCGACCCGCGCCAGCACCAGGATCTCGCTGATCAAGGCTTCAAGACGATCGCATTCGCGCGTCAGGCGCGGCCACAACAGGTCGCGCTGGGCAGGCTCGGCCCGTTCCGCGAGGGCCAGGGCGATGCGCAGCCGCGCCAGGGGCGAACGCAACTCGTGGGACACGTCACGCAACAGTTGTCGCTGGCTGCCGATCAGGCTCTGCAGGCGCGCACCCATGCGGTTGAAGTCGTGCGCCAGCACGCCGAATTCGTCGCGACGGCTGGCCAGCTGCGCCAGGCTGTTCTGCTGATAGGTGGTCTGCCCCAACTCGTGCACGGCACCGCGCAGCCGGCTCAATGGGCGCGTGATGGACAACGTCACCATCAGGCTGAACAGCGTCAGTACGACCAACGCGATCACCAGTGCGCTGATCGGCATGAGCAGGGAGTCGCGGTGCCACGAGTCGAGTTCGGGGTGCGGGATGCGGTAGATCAGCAAGTAGGTGTCGCCCGTGGTGGGGCTGGTGTAGTCCGCCGTCAGTCGGCGCCACGGCAGGTCGCGATCGGCTTCGTTGTGGCGCGCCTCGAAGGCTTCGGCGCGACGCGGGAAGGTCCCCGGTACCACGGCCTCGCCGGCTTCGTTGAGCACTTGAGTGTCGATGCGATAGCGGCGCTTGCGCTGCTCGAGCAGTTCCTGGGCTGCCTCGGCGCCTTTGCTTTCGTAACGCTCCACCCAGTCCTGGGCGAAATGCTTCACCGCCGGGTGCCGACTGAGGATCCAGGTGTCCTGGTTCAACATGTGGCCCAGCAGCACCGAGAGGCCGGCTACCAGGGCGATGGCCAGCCAGAAGCTGGCCAGGATGCGCCAGAACAGTGAACGCAAGGCAAATTCCTCAATGAAAGAAGCCCGGTACGCATGCGCGGACCGGGCTGGGGGCTTGCGCCGATATTACTGGGTTTTCTTGCCTTGCTGGGCTTTCCAGGCCTGGAATTCGGCCCATTCGGCGCGGCGCTCGTCCTGCTTCTTTTTCATTTCGTCGAACTGCTTCTGCTGTTCGGGCTTGAGCACTGCACGTACGTCGGCCTGGGCCTTGTCGTGGTTGGCCTTGATTTCATCTTCCATGGCCTTGCGATCGGCCGCCGGCAGCTTGTCCAGGTACTTCTTGGTGATGTCGCGCTGCTGGTGGCGTTCTTCGCCCATCAGTTTGCCCACCTGGGTGCGTTGCTCGTGGGTCAGGTCGAGCTGGGCGAACGGCTCGCCGCCACGAGGGCCTGGGCCGCCCTTGCCTGGGCCTGGGCCGAAACCGTCAGGGCCGCCCTGCGGCATGGCCATGGCCAGGGTCGGCAGGGTAGCGGCGAACAGCATTGCGAGTGTGGTCTTGCGCATGGTGAATCTCCTGTCTGGTTCCCGGTGTTTACCGGATGTGCCCAGTTTATGGAGATCAAGGTCAGGCGCGGTCAATGCCGCGTAAGGCTTGTGTAAAGACATGACGCGGGTGGCATTTACAAACCAGGCCGTTCGCGCCGTACGCGGCGGCAGCTATTGCGCATAGAAATAGCCGCGGCTGCGCAGCGCCATGATCCGCGGGCGGCCGTCGGCGTGCGGGCCGATCTTCTTGCGCAGATTGCTGACGTGCATGTCGAGGCTGCGGTCGTAGAGGGTGAGCTTGCGGCCCAGTGCGATCTGCGCCAGCTCCTGTTTCTCCAGGGGCTCGCCCGGCTGGCGCATGAGTGCCTCGAGCAGGCGGCTTTCGGACACCGTCAGGTTGATGTCGTGTTGATCGATGCTGACCACGCCGCGCGCCGGACTGAAGCACAAGTCGCCCAGCTCCATCTGCCCCGCCACGGCAACCGGGTGGCTGCGGCGCAGTACCGCGCGCAGGCGGGCGGTCAGTTCGCGCGGATCACAGGGTTTGGCCAGGTAGTCGTCGGCGCCCAGCTCCAGGCCCAGGATGCGATCAAGCGGTTCGCCCCGCGCCGAGAGCATCAGCACTGGCAACTCGGCGTGTTCGCTGCGCAGCTGCTTGAGCAGTTCCAGGCCGCTGCCGTCGGGCAGCATCACGTCGAGCACCACGGCCGCCGGTGCCAGCTCGGCCAGGGCCTTGCGTGCGCTGCTGCCATCGTGGCAGGCGCGGACCTGGAAACCTTCCTGGCTCAACCAGCTGTTCAGCAGTTCACACAGCTCGACGTCATCGTCGATCAGTAGCAGATCGCTCATCTAGACCTTCATTCGGGCGCAGGCAAAGTCTGCTTGAAGGGTTTGACCAGCACGTCCTTGTACACCCCGGCGGCAACGAACGGGTCGGCGCCGGCCCAGGCCTGGGCTTCGTCCAGGGACTCGAAGCGGGCCACGATGAGGCTGCCGCTGAAGCCGCTTTCGCCTGGGTCGTTGCTGTCGATGGCCGGGTGTGGCCCGGCCAGTACCAGTTGCCCGGCGGCTTCCAGCTGTTTCAGCCGTTCCAGGTGCTCGGGCCGTGCGGCCAGGCGCTTTTCCAGGGAGTTGGGCGTGTCGGTGGCAATGATGGCGTAGAGCATGTCAATCCTCGGTTTTAGGTGTTGTACGATCGGAATCATGCAGGTGACGGGACAGGTAGATACCCTGGCCCACCAGGAACATCAAGGTCATGGCCAGGCTGCCGAACACTTTGAAGTCGACCCAGAACTGCTCGAAAGTGAAAGCCACGAACAGGTTGGCGGCTCCGCAGAACAGGAAGAAGACCACCCACGCAACGTTGAGTTTCGCCCAGATCGGGTCCGGCAGGGTCAACGCGTGGCCCATCATGCGCTTGATCAGCAGTTGCTTGCCGATGAAATGGCTGCCGGCGAACGCCAGGGCGAACAGCCAGTTGACCACAGGCGCCTTCCACTTGAGGAAGGTTTCGCTGTGGAAGGCCAGGGTCAGGCTGCCGAACACCAGGCAGGCGATCAAGGTCAGCCACTGGCCCTTTTCCAGCTTGCGCTGCTTGAGGAACAGCAGGCCATAGACGATCACCGAACTGGCGATGAGCACCTTGGTAGCACTGAAGATGCCGCCCAGTTCGAAGCTGTACCCCGCCAGGTCGACCATGTGCGGGTCGGTCTTGTAGACGATGAGGAACAGGAGCAGCGGGATGAAATCGATCAATTGTTTCACAATGGCAGCCAGAAGCAGGATGTGACGGCATAATAACAAACATCAATGACTGCGAAAGCGCCACTATGAATGTTGACCTGCACTGCCACAGCACCGCCTCCGATGGCGCCCTCGCGCCTGCCGTTCTGGTGCAGCGAGCGTTCGATCATGGTGTGCAGACCCTGGCCTTGACCGACCACGACACCCTGGAAGGCCTGCCAGAGGCCCGTGCGGCGGCCACAGCACTGAACATGCAGTGGGTCAGTGGTGTCGAAATGTCGTGCACCTGGGGCGGTGCGACCATCCACGTGCTCGGTTACAATTTCGCTCTGGATGCACCGCCGCTGGTGGCCGCGCTCGACAGCCTGCACCACGGTCGCTGGCTGCGTGCCGAGGAAATCGACCGGCGCCTGGCGCTCAAGGGCATGCCGGGTGCGCTGGACGGTGCTCGGGCCATCCAGAAGGGTCTGGGCGACAGCGGCAATGCGCCGGCGCGCCCGCACTTCGCCGATTTCCTCGTGCAGCAGGGCCACGTCAAGGACCGCCAGGAAGCGTTCCGCAAGTGGCTCGGGGCGGGCAAGCTGGGTGACGTCAAGCAGCACTGGCCCACCCTCGAGGACACCGTGCGCACATTGCGCGAGGCGAAGGCCTGGATCAGCCTGGCTCATCCGCTGCACTACGATTTCACGCGCAGCAAGCGGCGCAAGCTGATCGGCGACTACATCCAGGCCGGTGGCCATGCGATCGAGGTGGTCAACGGCATGCAGGCCGCCGAACAGGTCGGCACGCTGTCCATCCTGGCCCGCGAATTCGGCTTGATGGTCAGTGGCGGCAGCGACTTCCACGGCCCGGGCACGTGGGGTGAAATCGGTGTCTATCGGCCATTGCCCGTCGACCTGCCGCCGTTGTCCGCGCGGTTCAAGCACGACCCGTCAACCTCCGCCTGAACAGGATGCCAACGTGAGTCAATTCTTTCAGATCCATCCGCAGAACCCGCAGCCGCGGCTGATCAAGCAAGCGGTCGAGATCATTCGCGGCGGTGGCATCGTGATCTACCCCACCGATTCTTCCTACGCCATCGGTTGCCAGATCGGCGACAAGAACGCCGTGGAACGGGTGCGTCGCCTGCGTCAGCTGGACGACAAGCACAATTTCGCGATCATCTGCTGCGACCTCTCGCAACTGGGGCTGTTCGCCAAGGTCGACACCGCGGCGTTCCGTCTGCTCAAGGCGCACACGCCGGGGCCCTACACCTTCATTCTGAGCGCCACCCGTGAAGTGCCGCGCCTGCTGCTGCATCCCAAGCGCCGGACCATCGGTTTGCGCGTGCCCAGCCATCCGATCGCCCTGGCCTTGCTGGAAGAGCTGGGTGAGCCGTTGATGAGCGTGAGCCTGATCATGCCCGGCGCCAAGGAGCCGCTCAGCGACCCTTACGAAATGCGCCAGTTGCTGGAAAAGCAGGTCGACCTGATCATCGATGGCGGTTTCGGCGGCACCGAGGCGTCCACCGTCATCAACCTGTCCGATGGCGATCCGCAAGTGGTGCGCGTGGGCTGTGGCGATCCGGCACCGTTCGCGGCCATGGCGTGAGTGATCTGAGCGCGGTCGACAATCCGCCGGCGAATCTCGCCCAGGGCTCGCCCGAGCAGCTGCAACTGGCGCTGGTCTACGGCCAGGCGTTCACCCAGATGCCGCAGGACCTGTACATCCCGCCGGATGCGCTGGAGGTGTTCCTCGAAGCATTCGAAGGCCCGCTCGACCTGTTGCTGTACCTGATCCGCAAGCAGAACATCGACATCCTCGACATTCCCGTGGCGGAGATCACCCGTCAGTACATGGGCTACGTCGAGCTGATGAAAACCGTACGCCTGGAGTTGGCCGCCGAATATCTGGTGATGGCCGCCATGCTTGCGGAGATCAAATCGCGCATGCTGTTGCCGCGCAGCGCCGTGGTCGAGGATGACGAGCACGACCCGCGGGCCGAGCTGATTCGCCGCCTGCAGGAATACGAGCGCTTCAAGGCCGCCGCCGAAGGTATCGATACCCTCAAGCGGGTAGGCCGCGACCTCTACGTGCCCAAGCTCGATGCACCTCAGGCCAAGGTACGCAAGCTGCTGCCCGAGGTCAGCCTGGAAGAGCTGCTGATGTCGATGGCCGACGTGTTACGGCGCAGCGACATGTTCGAAAGCCATCAGGTCAGCCGCGAGGCCTTGTCGACCCGCGAACGCATGAGCCAAGTGCTCGAACGCCTGCGCGGCGGTGGCTTCGTGCCTTTCGTCAAGCTGTTCGGTGCCGAGGAGGGCAAGCTGGGCGTGGTGGTCACCTTCATGGCCATTCTCGAACTGGTCAAGGAGCAGTTGATCGAACTGGTGCAGAATGACGCCTTTGCCGCTATCCATGTGCGCGCCCGAGCCGAACAATGAATCTGACTGACCCGCGCGATCTGGCGCCACTGCTCGAAGCCTTTCTGCTGGCCTCCGGAAAGCCGCAGTCTCTGGAACGCCTCCATGAGCTGTTCGAGGAAGCCGAGCGGCCGGAGCCGGCGGTGTTCAAGAAGGCCCTGGAGGTGCTGGGCAAGTCCTGCGAAAAGCGCGCTTTCGAGTTGGTGGAGGTCGCCTCGGGCTACCGCTTGCAGATCCGCGAAAGATACGCGCCCTGGGTAGGTCGATTGTGGGAGGAACGCCCGCAGCGCTACTCCCGCGCGTTGCTGGAAACCATGGCGTTGATCGCCTATCGCCAGCCCATCACCCGTGGCGAGATCGAGGACGTGCGTGGCGTGGCGGTCAACAGCAATATCGTCAAGACGCTGGTGGAACGCGAGTGGATCCGCGTGGTGGGCTATCGCGACGTGCCGGGCCGGCCGGCGATGTTCGCCACCACCAAGGCGTTTCTCGACCATTTCAACCTCAAGAGCCTCGATGAGCTGCCCCCATTGGCAGTGCTGCGCGAGATGGAACCCGAAACCATCCTCGAAGACCACGACGACGATGCGCCAGTGCCTGCTCATCTGCAGGCGCTGGCCGATGCCAGCGCCGAGGGCGAAGCCCCGGCCAAGGACGAGACCAGCTTTCGATCGTTGCTGGTGGAGCTTGATTCCATGGAACAGGGCCTCAAGATCGACTTCGACGACCTGCTCCAGAACCCCGCGCCGACCGACGACGACCGCTGATTGCAAGGTAGACCTGCGGGAGCGGGCTCTGCCCGCGAAAAGGGCGGCGCGGTGGGGCAGGTGGACCGCATCGAGGCTTTCGCGGCCACTGACCGCTCCTACGGGGAGGGGTGTGAACATGCTCTGCCAAGGTGCGCCCTTGGCCTGTGTGCTGCGTCCGGCAGCCGCCATACCGTACGCTTCCTGCGTTTGCCAGATGCACCAATGCGGGCACGTACTGCCCTCCTGTGGAGCATTTAATTCATTAAATTTATTTCTTGAAGTATTTGATCCTTGGCCCTAGTCTCGTTCTTGACAGGCCTGCGCAAGCACCCAGGCCGCCATTGGCACTGACGTGAATCGGGGAGCTGGACATGAGCGTGAAATTACTTTTGAGCATGGCTGTGGCCACTGCGTTTTCGGCCTCGGCACTGGCTGCCGATTGGACCGTCGGTGCCAACGTGGGCAATGTGCCCTGGGAGTTCCAGGACGCCAAGGGCGACATCGTCGGCTTTGAAGTCGACGTGGTGAAGGAAGTCGCCAAGCGCGCCGGCAAGACCGTGGAGTTCGTCAACATCCCGTTCAATGGCCTGTTCAGCGCCGTGCAGTCCAAGCGCGCCGACATCGCCATTTCTTCCATCACCATCACGCCCAAGCGTCTGGAATCGGTAGGGTTCGCGCAGCCGTACTACGACAGCGACCAGTCGCTGTCGGTGCTGACCAAGTCCGGCATCAAGGGCCTGGATGACATGAGCGGCAAAGTGGTCGGCGTCGACACCGGTTCGACCGGGGACATGTGGGCCGCCAAGCATCAGGGCGAGTACAAGTTCAAGGACATCTCGCGCTACGAAGGGCTGTCGCCGGCCATGCTCGACCTGGCGTCCGGGCGCATGGATGGCTACATCAGCGACATTCCGGCCGTGCTCTATTACATCAAGGACAAGCCACAGTATGCCGTGGTCGCGCGCATTCCCACCGGCGAGAAATACTCGCTGATGCACGCCAAGGGCTGGGCCGAAGGCGCGCGAGTGAACACGATCATCAGCGAGATGAAAAAAGACGGCGTGATCGCCGACCTGCACAAGAAGTGGTTCGGTGCGGCCGCCGCAGACGACTCCAGCACCGTGAAAGTCGTCGACGTTCCGCAATAAGCACCGCGCTTCGGCCCGCCCGCTACCGGCCCACGACCAAGGTAACCGTTCATGGAGTTGCTACAGACTTTCTTCAACTGGGACGTGTTCGTCGACGCGCTGCCTTTGATGCTGCGCGGCCTTGGCGTGACCATATTGCTCGGCGTGGTGAGTATCGTGCTGGGCCTGGCCGGCGGTCTGCTGCTGGCCATGCTCAGATTGTACGGCTACACCCCCGTGCGCTGGCTGGCACGGGTGTACATCGATGTGCTGCGGTCCATACCGCTGCTGGTCCTGCTGGTGTTGATCTACTACGCCTTGCCCTTCGTCGGCATTCGCCTGTCGTCCTTCGCTGCTGCCACGGCCGCGCTGTCCCTGGTGTCGTGCGCCTATTCGGCGGAGATCTTCCGTTCCGGCATCGAGGCTATCCCCAAGGGTCAGTTCGAAGCGGCGGCTTCCCAGGGCATGAGCTTCTTCAACACCATGCGCGACGTGATCCTGCCCCAGGCCATGCGCATCGTCTTGCCGCCCATGACCAGCAACTGCATCAACGTCATGAAGGACACGGCACTGGCGTCAGTGGTCGCCATGCCCGACCTGCTCAAGCAGGCCACCCAGGCCCAGGCGCTGTCGGCCAATCCAACGCCGCTGGTGGGGGCGGCGATCATGTACCTGTTGTTGCTGCTGCCACTGGTGCAGCTGGTCAGCTGGGTAGAGCGTCGCAACGGCAGCGGAGGCAAGCGCGCATGAGCAACGTCATCGAAATCGAACGACTGGACAAGTTCTACGGGCCATTCCAGGCCCTCAGCGACATCAACCTGACTGTCGCCCAGGGCGAAGTGGTGGTGATCCTGGGGCCTTCGGGGTCGGGCAAGTCCACCCTGATTCGCTGCATCAACCTGCTCGAGCCCTACCAGGGTGGCGACATCCGGGTTTCCGGGCAGCGCGTGGAAACCGGCCCCAAGCTTGCCGGCATCCGCTGCGAAGTGGGCATGGTGTTTCAGAACTTCAATCTCTACCCCCACCTCACCGTGCTCGCCAACGTGGCCCTGGCGCCGGTGCGCGTGCGCGGCATGAACCGACGTGATGCCCAGGAGCGCGCGCGGCTGTTGCTGGAAAAGGTCGGTATGTCCGCACATGCCGACAAGTACCCCAGCCAGTTGTCCGGGGGCCAGCAGCAACGGGTCGCGATCGCCCGGACCATGGCCATGGAGCCACGGGTGATCCTGTTCGACGAGCCGACCTCGGCGCTGGACCCGGAAATGGTCGGCGAAGTGCTCGACGTGATGCAGAACCTTGCCCGTTCCGGGGTGACCATGATCGTGGTGACCCACGAGATGGGCTTCGCGCGCAAGGTCGCCGACCGGGTGATCTTCATGGAAACCGGGCGCATCATCGAACAGAACCATCCCCAGGCCTTCTTCACCGCGCCCCAGGAACCCCGTACCCAGGCATTCCTGCAGGCCATCCTGCACCACTGACAGGCTCTACCCCTAACAAGCAAACGGGAGACTCACTTTGACTGCCCTCGATATCGACTACGTCCGTCGCCAATTTCCCGCACTCGCCGACGGCTACGGCTACCTGGACAACGCCGGCGGCTCGGCGGTGCTCAAGCCGGTGGCCGAGCGCATCACCGAGTACCTGCTCAACCACGCGGTGCAACTGGGCGCCTCGTACGCGCCATCGGTCAAGGCCGGTGAGAAAGTGCTGGAAGCACGCGCCTCGGTGGCCCAGTTGATCAACGCCCGCCACTCTGAAGAGTGTGTGATGGCCGGTTCGACCACCTTGTTGCTGCAGCTGCTGGCTCGGGCGATTGCGCCGTCGATCGGCGCGGGCGACGAGATCATCGTCACGCACAGCGACCACGAAGCCAACATCGGCCCCTGGCAGCGCCTGTGCCAAGAGCGCGGGGCCACCCTGCGCGTATGGTCGGTGGATCCGTCGAGCCTGGAGCTGGAGCTGCGCGACCTGGAGCAACTTCTCGGGCCGCGCACGCGTTACGTGGCGATGACCCACGCGTCGAACATTCTGGGCAGCGTCAACCCGGTCGCGCAGGTCGCCGAGCGCGTGCACGCTTGCGGTGCCAAGCTGGTGGTGGACGCGGTGGCGTACGCACCGCACCGTCTGGTCGATGTGCAGGCCAGCGGCGCCGACTATTACGTGTTCAGCTTCTACAAAGTGTTCGGCCCGCATTTCGCGGTGCTGTGGGGCAAGCGCGAACTGCTGCTGGAACTGCCCAGCCTCAACCATTTCTTCATCGGCCAGGACGTGCTGCCGTACAAGCTGCAGCCGGGCAACGTCAACTACGAACTGTCCTACGGTTGCATGGGCATCAGTGACTACCTGCTGGACATCGGCCGGCGCCTGGGCACCGTAGGCAGCGAGCGGCAGATCATGCAGGCGGCCTTCGATGCGTTCGAGGTGCAGGAAAACCTCTTGGCCGAGATTCTGCTGGGCTATCTGCGCGAGGCCGACGGCGTACGCATCATCGGCAAACCACGGGTGACCGCGGGCGACCGGGTACCGACCATCAGCTTCGTCGTCGAGGGCGTGCAGTCCGAGGCCATCGTGCGACAGGTGGACGCGGCACGCATCGGCATTCGTTTTGGTGACTTCTATGCCCGTCACTTGATCGAAGAACTGGGCCTGGCACCTCAGGGAGGGGTGGTACGCGTTTCCATTGCGCACTACAACACCGTCGATGAAATGACGCGGCTGGTGGAATGCCTGGCCCGAGCCATCGCAGACCTGCGTCCCAGCTGACCGCCATCGAGCCACTGAACCATGCCATTACCGCACACCCTTGAAGAACTGCGCAGCGCCATTGCGGTGGGGCAGGACAAACTCACTGCGCGCATGCGCGATGCCGCCCAGTACGTGATCGAGCACCCCCATGATGTAGCGCTCAACACGGTCGCGGCCCTGGCCGCGCGTTCGCAGATCCCCGCTTCGGCGTTCATTCGTCTGGCCCAGGCCTTGGGCTTTGGTGGTTTCAGCGACCTGCAGCGGGTGTGCAAGGCGCCGCTGGAGAAAGCCGGGCAGGGCAGCTTCAAGGAACGTATTCGCCATTATCGCGGCGAACAGTTGCTCGACGACCCGACCGATGTGGGCGCCATGCTCGGCGCCTTCAGCCGGGCCAACATCGTCTCCCTCGAACACCTTGCCGAAGGGCAGCAGGTGCAGGCGCTGGAACAGGCCATCGGCTTGCTGCAACAGGCGCGCACCACGTTCGTGGTGGGCATGCGCCGTTCGTTTCCGATGGCTGCCTACCTCAGCTATGCCCTGAGCCGTGTCGGCCGGCGCGCCGTGCACATCAGCGGCCTGGGCGGCAGCCTGCGCGAGCAGGTCGGCGCGCTGCACGGTGACGACGTGCTGGTGGCGGTGAGCTTCCCCCCGTATGCCCAGGAAACCATCGACGCCTGCAACCAGGCGGTGGCGGCCGGTACGCCTATCGTTGCCATCACCGACAGCCTGCTCAGCCCCATCGGCCAATGCGCCTCGGTGATGATCGAAGTCGACGACGCCGAACTGCTTGGCTTTCGCTCGTTGACCGCCGCGTTCTGCGTGGCCCAGACACTGGCCATGGGCCTGGCCTTCGCCGCAGGTGAAACCTTTGGCGGCATCGACCACGACGCTTTGAAAGATATCGACTGCTGAGGCCCCAGGCCCGGCATTTTGCCCAACCTGCTGGAGAGCCGTACCGTGACATCACCCCTAAGAGATCTGGTCGGCTATGGCCAGCAACGTCCCCAGGGTACCTGGCCCAATGGCGCCCGGCTGGCGATCAGCCTGGTCATCAACTACGAGGAAGGCTCCGAACGGTCCCTGGCCATGGGCGATCCCGATCAGGAAAGCATGACCGAGTGGGGCAGCTATCAGTTTCCCGATGGCGTACGCAACCTGGCCATGGAATCGATGTACGAATACGGCTCGCGGGTCGGTATCTGGCGCATCCTGCAGATTCTGCAGAAGGCCAACGTGCCTGCCACGTTCCATGCCTGCGCGGTGGCCTTCGAGCAGAACCCCGACGTGGCGCGGGCGGCGGTCGAGCTGGGCCATGAAGTATGCAGCCATGGCTACCGTTGGGAGGAAGTGTTCCGCCTCACCGAGGAGCAGGAGCGCGAGCACATTCGCCTGGCCATCGAGTCCTTCCAGCGCACCTGCGGCAAGCGCCCGGTAGGCTGGTACTGCCGCTATGGCGCCAGCGTGCGCACCCGTCGCCTGGTGGCCGAGGAGGGCGGTTTCCTCTACGACTCCGATGCCTACAACGATGACGTGCCGTACTTCGTCGACGTCGAAGGCAAACGCCGCCTGGTGGTGCCGTACACCAGTGACGTCAATGATTTCCGCTACTGGAATTCGCCGGGCCTGTCCCAGGCTTCCGACTTTCTCGAGTACATGAAGGAAAGCTTCGAGGTGCTGCACGAAGAATCTGCAGACGGCCTGCGCATGATGTCCGTCGGCCTGCACCCGCGCATGGTCGGACGCCCGGGCCGGATACGCGCCTTGCAGAAGTTCATCGAGTACGCACAGGGCCACGAAGGCGTGTGGTTCGCCACTCGCGAGCAGATCGCCCAGGCGTGGCTGGAGCGTGACGCTGCCGCAGTGTGAAAGCGGCTCTCTTTACCCGAAGACACTCTCCCACCTGATTGCGCTGTGCTGTTCCTGGCTCAGGTCCAGCACGCTTTCCACGTGGGCGAGGTGATGCAGCATCAGGGCAATGGCACGTTTTTCGTCCTGGGCTTCGATGGCGGCGACGATCGCGCTGTGTTCGTCCTCGGGGCAGGCATGCATCTGCGGACCGTCGTAGAGCGCGTGCATCAGCGACGTCACCGGACACAGCTGGCGCATGATGCGAGTGATGAAGCTGTTGCCACCGATCTCGGCCAGCAGGCTGTGGAAATCCCCGGACAGCTTGATCAAGGCGCGCCGATCCTGGTTCTTGCGCGCCAGGGCCTCCTTTTTCAGGTGGGCATGTAAAGGCTTGCGCTGGGCCTTGGTCGAGCGGTGGATGACATTGCGAATGATCTCCGGTTCAAGCAACCGGCGGGTGGCGAACAGGTCACGGGTTTCCTGCACGGTGGGGCTGGTGACGAACGCGCCTCGGTTGGGGTGCAGCTTGACCAAGCCTTCCTTGGCCAGCGCCATGAGCGCCTGGCGAATCTTGTTGCGGCCCACGCCAAACGCGATCGCAAGTTTCTCCTCGGCCAGCTTGATACCCGGCGGCAGGCGGTGCTCCATGATGGCGATGGTAATGTGTTCGGCGATGCCATCGGCATCCTGTGGTGTGTTCAGATCCATATCCGTTTCCTGACGTACCCTTGCCCGCGGTCAGCCGCGGATGCGCCGACTGATGCCGGTCAATTTTTCCATCACTACCATCATCACCAGAGTGACGATCACCAGCACGCTGGACAGGGCGGCAATGGTGACGTCCAGTTTGCTCTCCAGGTCCTGCCACATGCGGATCGGCAGCATGTCGGTGCGTGCGTCGCGCAGGAACAGCGAGACGGCAGTGTTATCGAACGAAGACATGAACGCAATGAATGCCCCGGCCGCGATGCCTGGCGCAATCAGCGGTAGGGTGATGCGCCGCAACGCGTGCGCTCTCGAAGCACCCAGGCTGGCAGCGCTTTCCAGCAGCGCCGGCGGCAACTGCATCAGCGCCGAAGAGGTGGTACGGATGACGTAGGGTACGCAGACCACGGTGTGACCGATCACCAGCGTCGTCATCGATACCGGCACGCCCAGCTCGCTGAAAAAGATCAATGCCGACAGGCCGAACGCCAGCCCCGGCAGAATCAACGGTGACATGAACAGCGCATCGAGGCAGCGCGCTGTCTTGCTCGTGGAACGGGCGATGGCCAGCGAGGCGGCAGTGCCCATGACCACACACAGAAGCGTGGTCATCGACGCCACCAGAAAGCTGTTCCACGCCGCGAAATGCAGGGTGAACGCCTTGAGCAGGGCGACATACCAGCGTGTCGAGAAGCCCTGAGGCGGAAAGCGCAGCGAGTAGCTGTCGGTGAACGAGACGATCAGCACGATCAGCGTCGGTGCCAGCAACAGGATAAGGGCGGCCCAGGCCACCAGATAGAGGGTGCCCTTGAGGGCGATGTCCGACAGGTCGTTTCGACGTCCCATGCTCATGTGGTCGCGTACCCCTTGCTGAGGCGGCCCAAATAGCTCAACAGCGTCACGCAGCCGATCACGGCCACCAGGAACACCAGTGAGATGGCTGCCGCGTATGGCCAGTTCTGCAGGGCCGACGCCTGCTGGTAGATGTACATCGGCATGAACAGCATCTGCCCGCCACCTACCAGAGACTGAGTGATGAAGGCGGTGATGGTCGCCGAGAAGGTCAGCAGGCTGCCGGCGATGATGCCCGGTAGCGACAGCGGCACGGTGATCCGCCGGAAGGTGCGCCAGGCATTGGCGCCCAAGGCGGCGGAGGCATCCTCCAGATTGCTTTCCAGGCGTTGCAAGGTAGTGATCAGGGGCAGGGTCATCAGCGGCAACTGCACATTGGCCAGGGCCCAGATCAATCCTTCGCGGGAGTAGAGCAGGCGCAGTGGCTTGTCGATCCATGCCCAGCCCAGCAGCAGTTCGTTGACGATGCCCTGGCGCCCGAGGATCACTACCCAGGCGAAGGTGCGCACCACCACGCTGGTCAGCAGGGGCATGACGATGATCATCATCAGCACCTTCTGGGTGGTCGGCGAGCTGCGCACGTAGGCCCAGGCCAGAGCGTAGCCCAGGGTCAGGCACAGCACGGTAACCTGCACGCCGAGCCACAAGGTATCGCCAAGCACGCGCAGGGCCAGGCCTTCGCCGAAGATCTTCGCGTATTGCGCCACGCCCCAGACGCTGACGGCGGTGTCGTCGTGCAGGCTGACCAGCACCAGCAACAACAGCGGCGTGATGAAGAACAGCACGAAGAATGCTGCCAACGGCAGGCCGTAGCGCAGGCTGTACACGGTGACGTCATGGTTTCGGGTGCTCACGTGCCGCACTCCTCACAGCGGGAAGGGATGGCTTCAGGCATGGCTCAGACCTGGATGTCCTTGTTGAAGCGCTCGATCCAGGCCGCCCGGTTCGGATTGATCACCTTCCAGTCCTGAAAGCGAAACCGCGACTTCATTTCTGCCTGATCCTTGGCCAGTGATTCGGCTATCTCGCCAGACATCTTCACCTGCATGTTGGTCGGCACTACCAGGTACGGCGCTTCCATCAGCTGCGATTGCACCTGGGGCGACATCGACGCCTCGATCAAGGCGAAAGCCAGATCGCGATTCGGTGAGTTCTTGACGATATGGATACTGGTCTTGAACGCGATCGCGCCTTCCTTGGGCGCCACCCATTCCACCGGTACGCCACGGGCCTTGAGGATCTGGATGGCGTTGAAGTTGCCTGGGCTGATGTCGATCTGGCCTTGCTGGAACAGCGACGCCAGTTGACCGGGGTTGGCGGCGACGGCGGCCAGGTTGGGCTTGAGTTTGGCCAGCAGTTCAAAGGCCGGTTCGATGTTGCTGTCCGAGCCGCCATGCAGTTTGGCCAGCTCGACCATGAAGCCGGTGCCCAGGGAGGAGTTCATGTTGGTGATGCCTACCCGGCCCTTGTACTCGGGCTTCCACAGGTCCATCCAGGAGTCGGGAGGGGTCTGGATAGTGTCCGGGTTATAGGTCAGGCCAACGATCTGATAGAAGATGCTCGGCCCCATCGGGTCTTGGGCTTCGGGCATCAGCTGCTGGTAGTAGGCGCTGTCCGCCACCGGGTAGGGCTCGATCAAGCCCTGTTCGATGGCGGTCAGGGCAGGGCCCGGATCGTGCAACATGACGTCGATGGGCGGATGTTCACGGGAGGCCATGACCTTGGAGATCTGGTCGACAGAGATCATCGGGTCGAGAATGATGTTCGCGTCTTTCATGTGTTCCAGCGCGGCAGGCACCAGCACGGCCTTGTGTGCTTCTTCCCAGCTGCCGGTAAACGTCGCGAACACCAGATTGCGCGCCTGGGCCATGGTCAACTGCGGGAACAGCTGCAGTGCACCCAAGGCCAGGGCGGATTGCATGATGCGTCTGCGGGAAATATCCATCGTCGATTCCTCGTGCGGGTCAGTTCAGGGCTACAGGCTGGGCGCGGTAAACGTGGTGATCGCATGGGCGCTGATAGGCCTCAGGCTTACCTGAGTGCCGGGCTTCAATGGCTCGGCACCCAGGCCGCGCGGCGAAGCAATCTTGATCCGCTGTCCGCCGGGCGTGAGCATTTCGTGGACGATCGAAGGGCCCAGCGGTAGGCCGAGTTCGACCTGTGCGGGAAATCCGTCGCCTGCCTTCGTCAGCTCCAGATTCTCCGGACGAATGCACGCCACCACGGCGCTGCCGGGCCGGGCGTCGCGCGGCGTACGGCAGGCCAGCAGGCTGCCGTCGGCCAGGCGTATCCGGGCCGACTCCCCGGCGTAGCTTTCCAGGGTCCCGGGCAGCACGTTGGCGCTGCCGACGAAGGTATTGACGAACAGGCTGCCGGGCGAATCGTAGATTTTCGAAGGCGCGGCGAACTGCTCCAGCCGGCCGGCGTTGAGCACCGCCACGCGGTCGGCCATCGACAGCGCTTCCTCCTGGTCGTGGGTGACCATCACGCAGGTCACGCCCGACTGGCGCTGGAGCCGCTTGATCTCGATCTGCATGTCCATGCGCAGGCTTTTGTCCAGGGCCGAGAACGGTTCGTCGAGCAACAGGATGCGCGGTTCCACGGCCAATGCCCGGGCCAGCGCCACGCGCTGCTGCTGGCCACCGGAAAGCTGGCGCGGATAGCGGTCGGCCAGATGACCCAGCTGGATCATCTCGAGCATTTCATCGATGCGCTGCTTGCGCCGCGAGCGTGGCACGCCGCGCGCATCCAGACCGTAGGCGATGTTTTCGGCCACGCTCAGGTGGGGAAACAAGGCGTAGTTCTGGAACACGATGCCGATGTCGCGGTGATGCGGGGGCAGGTGGTCGATGAGCTTGCCGCCGATCACCACCTTGCCCGAGGTCTGCGGCTGGAACCCGCCGATGATGCGCAGCAGGGTGGTTTTGCCACAGCCGGAGGGGCCCAGCAGCGCCACCAGTTCGCCGGCGGCTACTTCCAGGGTGATGTGGTCGACCGCCGGAGCTGCACCGGCGTACTGATGGAAGATGTCGTCCAGGGTAAGGTCGAAACCGGCGGTGGCAGTCGTCATGCGGTGGCTCGCAGTGCTGAACTAGGTTATCTGGCTCGAAGCAATGCATGTGCCAAGCAGGACAGAGCCGGTCATCCCACGGTTTAACTCGTTGTTTTAAATAAACCGATAGCTGGATGCGGGTTACCCTGGTATCAGGATTGTGCACAAAATAGTTAACTAAATATTGCACCGAATCAGTGCTCAATCTAAGCATGTTCACCATTATGTCGCTCGCCAGCCGCCTGACCTGCTTGCCCGCACCCGCGGTCACGGCACCTGCGTCCGGCGGCGCGGATCTTGCTGAAACAGCGGTATCAGCCTTTCGCAGTGGAGTGACCCATGGATATTCATCGTCTCAAGGCGCAGCAGATCGCTCACCTGGTCAACACCCGTCAGCTGAGCGCGGTCGAGGTGGCGACAGCGGTGTGCGATCGTCTCGAGCGGTTGAATCCGTCGCTCAATGCGTTCATCGATTACCAGCGGGCCGACGTGCTGGCTCGAGCGCGTACCAGCGACCAGCGGGTCGCCGCCAAGCAATACCTGCCTTTGGCCGGCGTACCGTTCAGCGTCAAGGACAACCTCTGGTTGGGCGGCCGACCGGCGAGTTTCGGTTCCAGGGTGTTTGCCGACTTCGTGGCGCCACGCGATTCGTGGTGCGTGCAACGCCTTGGCGAACTGGGCGGCGTGGCGCTCGGGATGACCAACTGCTCCGAGTTTGCCTGCAAGGGCATCACCACCAATCCGCTGCACGGCACCACCCGCAACCCGTGGAACCTCGAGCTGACCCCCGGCGGGTCGTCGGGCGGCGCGGTGGCTGCAGTGGCGGCCGGGTTAGGACCATTGGCCCTGGCCACCGACGCCGGCGGCTCTACCCGGCGACCGGCCGCGCACACCGGGCTGGTCGGCTTCAAGCCGAGCCTGGGTGCCGTGCCCAATCCCTGGGGGTTCGCCGACCCGAACCATCTGCTCTCGGTGATCGGCCAACTGGGACGCGATGTCGAGGACGTTGCACTCATGGCCCGCAGTTTGTTCGCCTGGTGCCCCTCCGACCCCTTGTCGCAGCCGCATTTTAGCGCTCAGTCGCTAGCCCAGACGCCGCGAGCGCCGCGCTCGCTGCGCATTGCCTGGTCGCCGGACCTGGGGCTGGGCCTGCCACTGGACAGCGATGTTGCCAGTGCGATGGTTGCCGCGCTGGCAACGCTGGAGCGCGATGGCTGGTCCATCGAGCTGGCCAGCCCGCGCTGGCCAGGCGGCCTGGAAGGCTATGCGCTGCTGGGCTTGCAGCACACGGCGCTGGCTGCGCAATTCGGTGCGCTGGCGGATGAGCAGTTGCAGCAGCTGGATCCGGATATTCTGGCGCAGATAGAGCTGGGCAGAGCGTTGTCCGGGGTGCAAACCGCGCGTCTGCTAGCGTTGCGCAATGGGTTGTCGATCACCCTGGCCGCGTTTTTCGATGACTACGATCTGCTGTTGTGCCCGACCGCACCGGTAGAGGCCTGGGCCGTGGGACAGCTGGGGCCCGCCACCATCGGCGGCCAGCCGGCCGGGCCGCGCGGACATGCCGGCTATACCCCGGTGTTCAACTACTGCGGGGTACCCGCACTGTCGTTGCCCTGCGGGTTCGGCAAGCAGGGACTTCCGGTAGGCCTGCAGGTGATCGCCCCGCGCTACATGGACGGGCGCGTGCTTCAGGCCGCCGCGGAAATGGAGCGCGTGCTAGGCCTGTCGTTCGAGGCGCCCATGCTGCGCAACCAAGGTATCCCCCAACCCCTGTAGCAGCGGCGCAAGCCGCGTCGGCGGCACATGCGGTTTGGCAGGCACACCGCGGTGAACCCGGACGCGGCTTGCGCCGCTGCTACAGGAGGGCCTGCAAGCCCGCTGGCAAGCCTTGGTTGGGTTTGGCGGGTGGGCGGGCGAAGCTGCCTTGGGTGGCCCGACCGGCCTGCAGGCGGTGCAACAACTGCGCCTGAGCCACGCCGCACGACACGCCGTCCACCACCGGAACCGGCAACCGACCGGCCAACCCCCGTGCCAGCCCGGCCAACGGGGCACCGGCGAGGATCAGCACGTCGGCGCCATCTTCGTTCACCGCCAGGTGGCTGAGCTCCAGTAGGCGCTCGGCATGATCTTCCTGGACGCTGCCGGCGTCGCGCAACGGGCGGTCCAGATGACGAATGCTGGCCAGGCGGTCGAGCATGCCGTTCTGTGCCACGCACTCGCGGTACCAACTGGTGATGCGTCGGGAAATGGCGATGATCGAGATCCGCTGGCCCAGCTGCGCGGCCGTCATCAGGGCCGCCTCGGTCATGCCCACCACCGGCACGTCCAGCACTTCCTTGAGTGCGAGCAGGCCCGGATCGCCGAACGCCGCCACCAGCACGGCGTCATAGCTGCCCTGACGTTCTCCGGCGATAACGGCGGCCGCGTGGGCGCCAAGCAAGGCTTCGAAGCGGGTTTCGATGTAGGCCACGCCACTGGGTGCCGTGGCCATCTGGATCTGCGTGTCCGTTGCTGCTGTGCGGCGCGCTTCCGTCTCGATCAGGTCGGTGACGCTCTGGGAGATATTGGGGTTGATGATCAGCAGTCTCATGGCGACTCCGGGCGGTCGGGTGGCGTTAGCCGAAAATAGCGTGCAGGTCGACCTCGGCCTCATCTTCCAGCGACAGGTCGAGCGTGGCCTCGATATGGTCGAGGTGGCCCAGCATCAAGCCGATGGCTGCCTCGACCTCACCCTGTTCCATGGCCTCGACGATTTCGGTGTGCTCATGGTTGGGGCAGGCAGGCACGTTGGGCGAGTCGTACAGCAGAATGATCAAGCAGGTCAGCGAAGACAGTTCGCGCATCAGTTTGATCAGCGGCGGGCTGTCGACCATCTGTGCGATCAACAGATGAAACTCGCCCGACAGGCGAATTACCGCGCGTTTGTCGCCTGTCTCGCGCGCGGCGCGTTCTTCGGCCACATGGGCGTGCAGGCGACGAAACTGCTGGCTGTCGGCCTTGGCCACCAGGCTGCGGATCAGCGCGGGCTCGAGAATGCGTCTGGCCTGGAAAATATGCCGGGCTTCTTCCACCGAGGGGCTGGCGATGAAGGCACCGCGATTGGGGATAGTGGTGACGATCCCTTCGTGGGCCAACCGCGCGAGCACCTCGCGGATACGTGTGCGATTGACCTGGAACACGCCGGCCAGCTTCTCCTCCACCAGCTTGGTGCCGGGGATCAGGCGATGTTCCATCACGGCGTTGAGGATGCGCTCGTAGATGCCATCGCGGGTACTGCCGGTGCCCAGGATCTGCCCGGTACTGCGGGCCTTGCGAGGTGCAGGAGAAAGTGTTTCCGAGTTGAGCACGTGCGCGATCCTCGTCAGCCTGATTACGGTCAATGGTGGATTGTCACAAAATGGTGAGCGATTGTCCAAACATGCACCGTCGCAACTCATTCGCCGCCACGGAGTGCTTTATTGAGCCTGCTCATCTCGTCACCACGTCAGCCGCCGCCGAACGTGAAAGCGGCACCGCGCGATCACACAAGCCCCGCCGTACAGGGCCTGGACACCAAAGGCGCCCATGGAAAGCAATGCGGTTTTCAAATGGTGCCACGAACATGGCATAGCCGTTGCAAACTCTTTGCCACAAAGCCTCAGCCTTTAGTGACAATTGGAGAAGCCCGATGCCAGCTATTCGTTCGTCCACTACCTTGCTCAAGCGTGCCGTTTCGGCCTTGGTGTTGAGCCTCGGCATGATGGCCATGTCGCATGCCGACGAAGCCAAGCCGGTCAAACTCGGTTATGCCAAGTGCGCCCACTGCACGCCGTTGTCCCTGACGCCGCAAAACGCCGCCGGGGTGAAACTCGACGCCATTGCCTTCAACACCGGCAACGACGTGCTCACGGCGCTGCTGTCCAAGAGCATCGACGTGGCGCAGGTCACCTACCTGCATTACGCCACTGCGCTGGACAAGGGGTTCGACGTGGTGGCCGTGTCCGGGCAGATCAACGGCGGCTCGCAGATTCTGGTGGGCAACGACCTGCCGCTGCAGCCAGGCGACTGGGTCGGCTTGAAGGCGCTCATCGACAAGTACAAGGCCGAGGACAAGCCGTTCCGGGTCGCCGCCTCGCGCGGCAATGCGCAGGATATCCATATGCGTGGGGCGTTCCTCAAGCACGGCATCGATATCAACAAGGATGTGCAATTCATCAACATCCCCAACCCGTCTGACCACGTGCAGGCACTGCGCCGCGGCGAAGTGGAGCTGATCACTTCGGTGGACCCGTTCGCCACCCAGATCCGCGAGGTCAAGGCGGCCAAGTTCTTCGACTTTCCCTACGACCAGGCGGCTGGCAAGTTGACCAACCTGATCGTTACCCGCTCCGATGTGATCGAGGACAACCGCAAGGGCGTCGAGGAAACCGTGCGTTCCATCGTCAAGGTCAATGACCTGATGGCCAGCGACAAGCCGCTGTTCATCGACACCATCCAGAAAGTCACCGGCCTGGACAAGGCCATCGCCACCGGCGCGGTCGACAACCTCTACCCCGACTACGCCATGCACCGCGCCTCGGCCGTAGCCATTGCGCAAATGATGCGCGACCTCAAGTACATCAGCACCGATGTCAGCGAGCAGGTAGAGAAGAACCTGGACTACAGCTTTCTGGAAGCGGTGACCGGCAAGCCGAAAACCGAGCTGGGGTATTGAGATGAAAAGTACCGCCATCAAGGCGCACGGGGTCGGGCGAGGGCATGGCCCGTCCCTGGCCCGGCGCCTGTACAAGCGCATCGAACGCGGCATCGTGCCGGTGTTGCTGCTGGTCGGCTGGGAGATCTTTTCCCGCTCCGGGATTTTGCCGCGCGCGCTCCTGCCGGCGCCGTCCCAAGTCATCATCGCCTGGGCAGACTGGGTCTTTGCCACCGATGGCAATACGCAAAGCTACAGCGGTCACTGGATTCTCGATGTGGCGGCCAGTTCGTTCCGGGTGTTCGCAGGCTTTGCCCTGGCCGCCTTGCTGGGCATCGGCGCGGGCATGGCCATCGGTTGGTCGCGCACCGCAGAAAACCTGTTCGAGCCGGTGCTGCAGATTCTGCGCCCGATCCCGCCGGTGTCCTGGATTCCCCTGGCGATCATCTGGTTCGGCATTGCCGACAAGCCGGCGATCTTCCTGGTGTTCATGGGCGCATTCTTCCCGGTGCTGTTGAGCACCATTCACGGCGTCAAGAACTGTGACCGCAACCTGTTGCGGGCAGGCGCCATGACCGGTGGTACGCCAAGCAGACTACTGCTTTACATCGTCTTCCCGGCGGCGCTGCCGAGCATCTTCTCCGGCCTGCGCATCGCCATCGGCTCGGCGTGGATGCTCACCGTCACCGCGGAAATGGTCGCGGTTAAAAGCGGCGTCGGTTACGTGCTGTGGGATTCCTATTACTTCCTGCGTTACGACATCGTCATCGCTTCCATGGTCAGCATCGGCCTGCTGGGTTTTCTCAGTGACTATGCGATCAAGCGGGTGGGCGCATACCTGTTGCGCTGGCAGCGCGGTTCCACGTTGCAGAAGGAGGGCTGAGGCATGGCACTGATCACCATCGACCGCGTCTCGCGCGTGTTCGAAGACCCCAAGCGACCCACCGGCATCGTGGCCCTGGACGATGTCAGCCTGACCGTGGCACGCAACGAATTTCTTTGCCTGCTGGGCCCCAGTGGCTGCGGCAAGTCGACCCTGCTGAACATGATCGCCGGCTTCGACCACCCCACCCACGGCACGGTCAGCGTCGGCGGGCAGTCGATCACCGCACCGGGGGCAGACCGTGGCGTGGTGTTCCAGCAGGCCAACCTGATGCCTTGGTTGCCGGTCTGGGAGAACGTTGCGTTCCACTTGAAGATGCGCGGTGTGGGCAAGGAGATACGCCGGGAGAAGGCGCAGAAATTCATCGAAATGGTGGGCCTGGCCGGCTTCGAGAATCACTTCCCCAGCGAGCTGTCCGGCGGCATGAATCAGCGCGTGGGTATTGCCCGAGCCTTGCTGATGAACCCTGAGGTGATCCTCATGGACGAGCCCTTCGGTGCGTTGGACGAGCAGACCAAGATGGACATGCACGCCGAGCTGATCCGGATCTGGCGCGAAAGTCAGAGCACCATCGTGTTCGTCACCCATGGTATCGATGAGTCGCTGGCCCTGGGTACCCATGTCGCCGTGATGTCGGCACGTCCGGGACGCATTCGCGAGCTGCTGCCGATCGAGCTCGAACGTCCGCGCGACCCGACCAGCAAGGCCTTCAATGACTACAAGCGGCATATCCTGTCGCTGCTGCGGCCGGAACCTGTGCGGGAAAGCGTCTGAGATGAAGACGCTGATCACCGGCAGCAGTGGCTTCGTCGGCCTGGCGTTGAGCGAGCACTTGCTGGCGGCGGGTGAGGACGTGATCGGCTTCGACCTGGGGCCGATACCTGCGCAGGCGCAGGCTGCGTTCGCCAGACTGCCGGGGCGGTTCACCGAGCATCGAGGTGATGTGCGTGACGCGACGGACCTGCGCATGGTCATGGGTCGTCATCGCCCCCAGCGAGTGGTGACCCTGGCCGCCATCACCGCCGATGCCGAGCGCGAGCGATTGGCGCCCCAGGCGATCTTCGAAGTGAACGTGGGCGGGGTGCTTGCGGCCATCGGCGCGAGCGCCGAGTGCGGCGTGTCGCGGCTGGTGCACATCAGCTCGGGCTCGGTCTACGGCACCACCGGGCGTCACGCACCGTTGCTCGACGAAGCACGTTCCGCCCTGGCCCCCGAGGGCCTGTACGGCCAATCCAAGCGCAGCGCCGAGGACGCGGCGCGGCGCCTTGCCCAACTGCATGGGTTGCCCTTGGTCATCGGCCGCCTGGGCACTTGCTTCGGGCCCTGGGAAGCCGACACCGGCGTGCGCGACACCCTCAGCGCACCGCTGCAATTGTTGCAAGTGGCCCGCAGTGGCGGCACGGCGATCCTGGTGCGCGACAGCCTGCGCGACTGGCTGTATGTCCGCGACGCCGCGCGGGCTATCGGCTGCCTGCTGGACCAGCCGCAGTGGCGATATCCCCTCTACAACCTGGCGGCGGGTTTCCAATGGCCGCTCAGTCAATGGTGCACGCGTCTGGCCACACGCTTCCCGGACTTTCGCTGGCGTCTGGCGGCGCCGGGTGAAACACCGAACATCGAGCTGTACGCCGACTACGACCGGGCGAGCATGGCGCTCGACCGTCTGCGCGACGACTGCGGTTTCGTTCCGCGATTCGACATCGACGCTGCCGATCACGACTTTCATCACTGGCTTGCCCACGTGGCAGGCCCCCAGACAACGGTGAACCCATGACCCCCACCCTTTTGGCGAACTCATCGAGCATGGCGGGCCAGGTGTGCATCGTCACTGGTGCGGCCTCCGGCATCGGCCGCGCCATTGCCTGGCACCTGGCAAGCCACGGTGCCTGCGTGGTCATCGCCGATGTCACCACGGCTGTCATCGAGGGCGGCGAGCCAACCGCCGACCTGATTCGCGCCGCTGGCCACCAGGCCCTGTTCGTGCAGACTGACGTTGCCGACAGCGCTCAGGTCGAAGCCCTGGTCAAGACCACGGTAGCGCGCTTCGGGCGCCTCGATGTGCTGGTCAACAACGCCTGCATCCGCCACGCGCGGCCCTTGCTCGAGCTCGACGAGGCCGACTGGCAGCGTGTCCTGGACGTCAATCTGGGGGGTGTCTACCGCTGTTGCCGGGCTGCCGTGCGGCAAATGGTCGGCCAGGCGCTGGTCGGCGAAACCCGCGGGCGCATCGTCAACCTGTCTTCGCAACACGGCATGATTGCCGCACCCCAGGACTTGGCCTATGGCGTGAGCAAGGCGGCTGTGGATTACCTCACCCGGCAGGTCGCCAGCGACTATGCCGAGCAGCGCATCGTCTGCAACGCGGTGGCGCCCGGCAAGATCCAGACCGGCGCCGGTGGCCGGGCGGTCGACCCGGCGGTGATGGAGCGGGCCACGCGGCGTACCCCCTGGCCGCGGTTGGGCCATCCCGACGATGTCGCCAAGGCCGTGCTGTTTCTGGCCAGCGCCGAGGCCAGCTTCATCACCGGCACCACGTTGATGGTGGACGGCGGGTGGATGGCCGCATGATCGACAACCCACTGGATCTACTGATTACCGGCGCCGTGCTGCTGGACCCGGTCGACGGCCGTGCGCAGTCCGCAAGCCTGGGCATCCGTGGCCAACGCATCGCCCACGTCGGGCCAGCCCACCAGGCTGCGCCCAAAGCCGTGCGGCATCTGCACCTGCCGGGCCGGGTGGTGGTGCCCGGCTTCGTCAATACCCATTACCATGCCGGCCTGAATTTCGTCCGGGGGGTGGCGCCGGACTGCGGCTTCGCGCCGTCCTACACCCCCGGCCTGCCACAGGCTTCATGGCTCAGCCCGGAAGAAGCACTGGCGTTGTCCCGCCTTGGTGCACTCGAAGCGCTGCGGGCGGGTTGCACCACGCTTGTGGACAGCTTCGTGCATGCCGAGCACACCGTGGCAGGCATGGCCGAAACAGGTGTGCGCCTGTTCGCCAGCCAACGTCTGGCCGATGTCGATTTCGCTTCGGTGCTGCAGGGCACGCGGCGCTTCGACCTAAAGCGTGGCCTGGCCCAGCTGGACCACGCCGAGGCCTTCGTCGAACGCTGGGCAGGGCAAGCCGACGGACGTATCCAGGCCCACCTGACCGCTCACGCGCCCGACACCTGCTCGCTGGACTTCCTGCGCCAGATCGATGCCTTGGCCCGCCGCCATAATCTGCAGATCAGCACGCACCTGGCGCAAAGCCAGGACGAACTGGATTGGGTGCGCGCCACCCATGGCCGCTCGCCGGTGCAACTGCTCGATGAGCTGGGGATGCTCGATTCGCGCCTGCTGGCCGGTCACTGCATTCACGTGGATGACGAGGACATCGCCCGCATCGGCGCCTCCGGTGCCCATGTCGTGCACATCCCGGTCGGCAACGCCATGTCCGGACGGGTAGCGCCGACGCGTCGCCTGCTGCAGGCCGGCGCGCGCCTGTGCCTGGCGACCGACACCATGCACGGCGACATGATCGAGGTGATGCGCTGGGCGCTGGCGGTAGGGCGGTTGAGTGCCGGGCGGGTGGCCGACGACTGGCAACCACGCGACGTGCTGCGCATGGCCACCGTCAACGGCGCCGCGGCGCTGGGTTGGGGCGACCATCTGGGTCGATTGGCGGTCGGCCAGTTGGCTGACCTGGCCATCCTCGACTATCGACAGCTCCACCTCACTCCCTGTATCGATGCGCTGGGCAGTTTGGTGCACAACGCCACCGGAGCCGACGTCGAAACCGTGATCGTTGACGGTCGGGTGGTGATCGACCAAGGCCGCTCGACTCAGGTCGACGAAGCCTGTGTACGTGCCGCAGCCGACACCGTGTGCCGCGACCTGTGGCAACGTTGTGAAAACCCTCTGCGCGCCTATCCTTCCTCGCACGCGATCACTGGAGGTCCAGCATGACCCGCCGTATTCGCCTGGGCGTGCTTACGCCTTCCTCGAACACTGCACTGGAGCCGCTGACCCAGGCGTTGATAGCCAACCTCCCGGAAGTCAGCGTGCATTTCTCACGCTTCAGTGTCACCCAGATCGCCCTCAGCGCCGACGCGCTGGGCCAGTTCCAGCGCGAGCGGATTCTGGACGCGGCGCGCTTGCTGGCCGATGCCCATGTCGATGTCATCGGCTGGAGCGGTACCTCTGCCGGATGGCTGGGTTTCGATACCGACGTGGCGCTGTGCCAGGCCATTACCGAGGCCACGGCGATACCGGCGACGACCTCGGTGCTGGCACTGAACAAGGCGCTGCACCGCTTCGGCATTCGCCGCCTGGGCCTGGTCTCGCCGTATCTGGCGGATGTGCAGGCAAGGATCGTTGCCAATTATGCCGCTCTGGGTATCGATGCCAGCGCCGAAAGCCACCTGTCGCTGCAGGACAATTTTTCCTTTGCCGAAGTGGACGAAGCTATCCTGGATCGTCAGGTGGCCGAGGTGGTCGCGGCCGGTGCCGAGGCCATCTCCACCTTCTGCACCAACCTGCACGCCGCCCACCGCGCCGAGTCCTGGGAGCGCCAGCACGGGGTACCGGTGTTCGACACGGTGACGACGGTGCTCTGGGACATGTTGAACATGACCGGCGTGGACACACGTCGCTTGACCGGCTGGGGCCGGCTACTGCTTGAAGAGGCTTGATATGCAACCTTTCGATACGGTTATTCGCAACGCTCGCGTGGTCACTGCCGCAGACACCTTCACCAGTGACATCGGCATTCGCGACGGGCGCATCGTTGCCCTGGCCCTGGAGCTGCCTCCGGGCCTTGCGGAAATCGACGCGGCCGGCCGGCACGTGACCCCGGGCGGCATCGACAGCCATGTGCACCTGGACCAGCCCACCGGCGACGGCTCGGTCATGGCCGACGACTTTTTCAGCGGCACGGTGTCGGCGGCCTGCGGCGGGACCACCACGGTGATTCCTTTCGCCTGTCAGCAGAAGGGTGAAACCCTGCGTGCAGCAGTGGATGACTACCATCGCCGGGCAGGCAACAAGCCGGTGATCGACTACGCCTTTCACCTGATCGTCACCGACCCCACGCCGCAGGTCCTGCGTGAGGAATTGCCGGCACTGATCGCCGAGGGCTATACCTCGTTCAAGATCTACATGACCTACGACGCGCTGAAACTGGGCGATCGAGAGATTCTCGAAACCCTGTCCGTGGCCCGCCGCGAAGGCGCCATGGTCATGTTGCATGCCGAGAACAGCGACTGCATCGCCTGGCTCACCGAGCGGCTGCTGGCGGCCGGGCTCAGCGCGCCGCGCTACCACGCCAGCTCGCGACCGATGCTGGTGGAACGCGAGGCCACGCACCGCGCCATTGCCTTGGCCGAACTGGTGGATGTGCCCATTCTCATCGTCCACGTGTCGGGTCGCGAGGCCGTGGAGCAGATTCGCTGGGCGCAGAACCACGGTTTGAAGGTGTATGCCGAAACCTGCCCGCAATACCTGTTTCTGACCGCCGACTCGCTGGGCTGCGACGACAGCTTCGAAGGCGCCAAATGCATCTGCAGCCCACCGCCTCGGGACGCCGCAAACCAGCAGGTGATCTGGGACGGGCTGGAAAACGGTTCGTTCGAGATCTTCTCGTCCGACCACGCGCCGTTTCGTTACGACGGCCCCGATGGCAAGAAGGCCCACGGCGAAGACGTGTCGTTCGACCAGATCGCCAACGGCATTCCCGGTGTGGAAACACGCATGGCGCTGTTGTGGTCCGAAGGCGTGCGCACCGGGCGCATCACGGCGCAAAGTTTCGTCGCGCTGACGTCGACCAACGCTGCGAAGATGTACGGGCTGTACCCGCGCAAGGGCAGTATCGCCATCGGCGCCGATGCCGATCTGGTGATCTGGGACGAAGGGCAGCCGGTGTCGATCAGCAACGAGATGTTGCACCACAACGTCGACTACACCCCTTACGCCGGCATGCAGCTGAGCGCCTGGCCGGCCATCACCCTGTCGCGCGGCGAAGTGGTATGGGACGGTGAGCCTCGCGGCGAAGCGGGGCGGGGCCAGTTTTTGCCCTGCGAGCGTCCGGCACCGGCGCAGGTGCGTCGGCGCAACACCGAGTTGCCGCTGTGAGCGCGGTCGAGCAGGTGGCGCAGCGGCTCATTCGCGCTTGGCGCGAGGGTCGGCAGCAGCCGGTCGAAGGCTTGCGTCTGGACAGCGAGGCGCAGGCGTATGACGTGCAGCGGCGGGTGGCCGAGGCGATGGGCTGGTTTGTCCACGCGCCCGCGCGGGCCTGGAAACTGGGAGGTGCGCCGGGCAGCCTCATCAGTGCCGCAGGCGTGCCGGCCGGTACCGTACGCGCATCCGGGTGGCAGGTGCCGCCCGGGCACTGCCACGCGTTGGGTATCGAAGGCGAGCTGTTCGTGCGCTTGTCCCGGGATCTGGACGAACACACCGACCTGGCCGCCGCCTATGCGGCCATCGACGCCTGGATGCCGGGCATCGAGTTGTGCGATACGCGCTGGGTCGACGGCATCCAGGCCGATGCCCTGCTGCGACTGGCCGACCAGCAGCTCAACCGTGAGTTGATCGTTGGCCTGCCTGTAACGCTGGCGTCCATCCCCGACTGGTCGGCCCAGGCCGCAACGCTGCGTATCGACGGCGAACAAGTGGTGCGTGGCCTGGGCAGCCATCCGTTCCGCGAACCGTTGAACTCCCTGCCATGGCTGGCGCGACACGCTGTCGCACTGGGCAACCCGCTGCGCGCGGGCGATCTGATCGCCACCGGAAGCTGGACCGGTATCCACTGGGCGCCCCCAGGCGCCAGCATCGAAGTCGACTTCCCCGGCATCGGCACCGTAACCCTCGCCACCTGACCCACCGCGTTGCGCCCTTCGCGGCCACGGACCGCTCCTACAGTGGTCATGCGCTGCCACGGGGATCACGCCATCTTCCGTAGGAGCGGCCATAGGCCGCGAAAGGTGCGCCGCGCTATGCTTGCCGCCTGCGCTGGCCCCTTCGCGGCCATGGACCGCCCCTACAGTGGTCATGCGCTGCCACGGGGATCGCGCCATCTCCCGTAGGAGCGGTCATCGGCCGCGAAAGGTGCGCCGCGCTATGCTTGCCGCCTGCGCTGGCCCCTTCGCGGCCATGGACCGCTCCTACAGTGGTCATGCGCTGCCACGGGGATCGAGCGCCATCTCCCGTAGGAGCGGTCATCGGCCGCGAAAGGTGCGCCGCGGTATGCTTGCCGCCTGCGCTGGCCCCTTCGCGGCCACGGACCGCTCCTACAGTGGTCATGCGCTGCCACGGGGATCGAGCGCCATCTC